>NZ_JADDYH010000016.1:308764-381631 GCF_015163595.1 Vibrio sp. OPT41
TGGATCAGATCGAGCGTCAACAGGCGAAGCTTGCGGAAAAAGGCATCGTTATTCGCGTGTGTGGCTTGGCAAACAGCAAAGGTCTTCTGCTTGATAGTGAAGGTCTGCCACTCGATCATTGGCGTGATCGTATGTCGGCTGCGACAGAAGAGTTCAGCCTAGCGCGTTTGATTTCTTTGGTTCAACGTAACCACATCATCAACCCAGTATTGGTTGACTGTACATCAAGTGAAGATATCGCGAACCAATACGCTGATTTCTTAGCTGCTGGTTTCCATGTCGTTACACCAAATAAAAAAGCAAACACAGCAAGCATGGCTTACTACCATCAGCTTCGCGATGTTGCGCGCAGCTCTCGTCGCAAGCTGATGTACGAAACAACTGTGGGGGCGGGTCTACCGGTAATCGAAAACCTGCAAAACCTAATCTCAGCGGGTGATGAGCTAGAGCGCTTCAGCGGTATTCTTTCTGGCTCTCTGTCATACATCTTCGGTAAGTTAGATGAAGGTATGAGCCTAAGTGAAGCAACTAATATCGCAAAAGAAAATGGTTTTACTGAACCGGATCCTCGTGATGATCTTTCTGGTATGGATGTTGCGCGTAAGCTTCTGATCCTAGCTCGTGAAGCAGGCATGTCTCTAGAACTAGAAGACGTTGTGGTTGATCAAGCACTGCCACCAGGTTTTGATGATTCTGGTAGCGTTGATGAATTTATGGCGCGTTTACCTGAAGCAGACGCCTACTTTAAAGAATTATCTGCAAAGGCAGCGGAAGAAGGCAAAGTACTGCGCTACGTTGGTGAGATTAATGAGGGCAAGTGCACAGTAAGCATCGCAGCGGTGGATGAAAACGATCCAATGTATAAAATCAAGGACGGTGAAAACGCACTGGCATTTTACAGCCGTTACTATCAGCCAATCCCACTAGTGTTACGTGGCTATGGTGCAGGCACCGAAGTAACGGCTGCGGGTGTATTTTCTGACGTGATGCGTACTTTAGGTTGGAAACTAGGGGTATAACAATAATGAGTTCAAGTGATATGGATGTAGTGGTTTATGCCCCAGCATCAATTGGTAATGTAAGCGTTGGCTTTGATGTGCTGGGGGCTGCCGTGTCTCCAGTGGATGGCACACTATTGGGTGACCGTGTATTGGTGAAATCTGGGGCTGATCCGTTCAGCCTTAAAACGGCGGGTGATTTTGTTGAGAAATTGCCAACTGAACCAAAAGAGAACATCGTCTACGACTGTTGGCTCGTGTTTGCTCGTGAGTTAGACAAAAAAGGCGTTGGGCTAAAACCACTTGAGATGACGCTAGAAAAGAACATGCCAATTGGCTCTGGTTTAGGCTCAAGTGCATGTTCTATCGTCGCTGCATTAGATGCATTGAACCGATTCCATGGACAGCCACTTAACGAGACAGAATTATTGGCGCTGATGGGAGAGATGGAAGGCAAGATCTCTGGTGGTATTCACTACGACAACGTTGCGCCATGTTACCTTGGTGGTGTGCAACTGATGCTTGAAGAGTTGGGTATCATCAGTCAAGAAGTGCCTTGCTTTGATGATTGGTACTGGGTGATGGCGTATCCGGGTATCAAGGTATCAACGGCGGAAGCGCGTGAGATCCTACCATCTCAATACCGCCGACAAGATATCATCGCTCATGGTCGCCACCTTGCGGGCTTTATTCATGCGTGTCATTCTGGTCAGCCAGAACTTGCTGCAAAAATGATCAAAGACGTGATCGCAGAACCGTATCGTGAGAAACTGCTTCCAGGTTTTGCGAATGCACGTCAATACGCAGCGTCTGCGGGTGCATTGGCAACCGGTATTTCTGGCAGTGGTCCGACACTGTTCAGTATTTGCAAAGAGAAAGATGTCGCTGAGCGAGTTGCTCGCTGGTTAGAACAAAACTACGTACAAAACGAAGAAGGATTCGTCCACGTTTGTCGTCTAGATAAGCAGGGTTCGAAAGTAACAGGAAGTGAGCTATGAAGCTTTACAATATAAAAGAAAATGATGAACAAGTTTCCTTTGGCCAAGCCGTTCGCCAAGGGTTAGGCCGTAACCAAGGTCTATTTTTTCCATCGGAATTACCAAAATTTGAAGATATCGATGCGCTGCTTGCAGAAGACTTTGTCTCTCGTAGCACTAAGATTCTATCGGCGTTAATTGGAGATGAACTTACAGAGGAGCAAGTGAATGCCCTTGTTGATGCTGCGTTTCAATTCCCTGCGCCTATCAACCAAGTAAAAGACGGTGTTTATGCACTGGAACTGTTCCATGGTCCAACGCTTGCGTTTAAAGACTTTGGTGGTCGCTTTATGGCGCAATCTCTTGCTGCGGTTTCGGACGGCGGCAAGATCACCATTCTGACGGCAACGTCTGGCGATACTGGCGCAGCCGTTGCGCATGCTTTCTACGGTATGGAAGACATCAATGTTGTGATTCTTTACCCGAAAGGAAAAATCAGCCCACTGCAAGAGAAGTTATTCTGTACGCTTGGTAAAAACATTCACACTGTCGCGATCGATGGCGACTTCGATGCGTGTCAGGCACTGGTTAAGCAAGCTTTTGATGATTCAGCACTGCGTGAAGAGATCGGTCTGAACTCTGCAAACTCAATCAACATCAGCCGTTTGATGGCGCAAATCTGTTACTACTTTGAAGCAGCTGCGCAAATGAGCAAGCAAGAGCGTGAAAACCTAGTGGTATCAGTACCAAGTGGTAACTTTGGTAACCTAACTGCTGGTCTACTGGCAAAAGCGCTGGGCTTGCCTATCAAACGCTTTATCGCGGCAACTAATGCCAATGACACTGTTCCTCGCTACCTAGAAACAGGTAAGTGGGAGCCAAAACCAACAGTCGCAACAACATCGAACGCGATGGACGTGAGCCAACCAAACAACTGGCCTCGTATTGAAGAGCTGTGCCGCGTGAAAGAGTGGGGCTTGGAGACGTTAGGTAAAGGCGCAGTATCTGATGAGCAAAGCGCACAGTCAGTGAAAGATTTACATGCTCTAGGCTACCTATGCGAACCGCATGGTGCGATTGCTTACCGAGTGCTTGAAGAACAATTGCAAGACGGTGAAACCGGTCTGTTCCTATGTACTGCTCACCCTGCGAAGTTCAAAGAAGTCGTGGATGATATTCTAGAATCCGATATCGAGCTTCCTGCGCCACTAGCGAAGCACGCTGCGATGGAGCTGCTATCGGAAGAGCTCGACGCAGACTTTGACGCATTGAAACAAGTACTGCGCCGCGTGCAGTAAGCTTCAAAGTATAGTAAGTATCAAAAACAGAAATAACGAGAGGTGAATGAGTAATCATTCACCTTTTTTATTGTCGGTAAGTTTTGACTCTCTTTATGATTGAGAAACGAACTTAACTAAATGAGATGGAAAGAGAAGCATGCATTTTTTGATTTTTCTTGGCTCAGTGAGAGACAGCACGCCACCACGACCAGCCCGTTTAGGAATGCGAGTCAGTAAAGCGTGTGAAAAACTCATCGCGAGTCAACATTCGCAACATACGGTCGAAATCATCGACCCTTTGAATTACGACTTTGGTGATGTGTTTAAGCCCGAGTTTGCTTATCACCGCTCTAAAGTTCCGCAGAACCTAAGTGAGCTGGCAGGCAAAATCAAACATGCGGATGGGTATGTGATGGTTAGCCCGGAATATAACCATTCGATGAGTCCTGCTCTGGCGAACACGCTTAACCATTTCGGCAGTTCGCTGTTTTCTTACAAGCCGAGTGCTATCGTGACCTATTCTGCCGGACAATGGGGTGGTGTTAGAGCTGCCGTTTCTATGCGTACCTTCTTATCTGAACTTGGATGTCTACCTGTCTCTGCGATGATCCACATTCCGAAAGCGCAAGAAGTCTTTGATGAACAGGGCGTTGCTGCGGATGAGTCGGAGCAGACGCAGTGGGACAACTATATGAATCGCACTATGCATCAATTGATTTGGTGGGCAGAAGGGGCGTCACTGCAAAGAGATAGGCTTGATCCAACCTCTGTAGCGCAAGCGTTTCAGAAAGATCCTTCGCAAAGAAATGCACCTCAGAGGCGAGTTGCTTTCCATTATAGAAAGGGGTTAGAAGGATTCTGAAACAAAAAAGCTTGGTCATTGCTGACCAAGCTTTTTAAATTCTAGCGAGCTAGTTTACTGAGAGATTATAGAGTCTCAGTAAAAGTACGAGCGATTACATCACGTTGTTGCTCTGGAGTTAGCGAGTTAAAACGTACTGCGTAACCAGAAACACGAATAGTTAGTTGTGGGTATTTCTCTGGGTGTGCAACTGCATCTTCTAGTGTTTCGCGTTTAAGCACGTTCACGTTTAGGTGTTGGCCGCCTTCGATACGAGGAGCAGTTTCGATTGCAACTTCACGGCTTTCGTATTCACCTAGGTCGCTGATTGCGATAACTTGGTCTGCTTCGTAGCCAGCAGTTGCAGCAACACAACGAGCTTCATTTTTTTCGCTATCTAATAGCCAGATAGAGTTTAGTAGGTCGTCGTTTGCCGCTTTTGTAATTTGGATACCTTGGATCATCACTATCTCCTAGACCACTTACGTGGTGATTATTGGTGTTAATTTTCGAATTTTCGTTGAGCTGAGTATTATATAGCTAATATCCACTATTTTAATATTGATTTAAGTCAAAAAACAACCAAAAACATTATTTTTATTAAGGTAATTTTATTGAGTTAAATCAATAAAACCTTTGAAAACAAACTAATTACAATTTATTTGATAATATAAAAAATATTTAATAACTAGTTTCGTTGTAAATTTACTACAAATTGAGATTAAAGTTTAAACTGGTTAACGCAACTATCTGTATTTAGGTAGCAATACTGAAAGTCTAAAGTGATTAAATGACAAACATGAAAAACAAGCTTGGGAATAAACTCATTGGTGCACATGTCTCTGCTGCTGGTGGGGTCGATCAAGCTCCGTTGAGAGCTCGTGAAATTGGCGCGAATGCATTCGCACTATTTACAAAAAACCAACGCCAGTGGGTGGCGAAGCCTTTAGAAGCAAAAACCATCAGTGCGTTTAAAGCGAACTGTAAAATGCTGGGTTTCGGAGCAGAACATATTCTTCCCCATGATTCTTATCTGATTAACTTGGGTGCGCCGGAAGAAGAAAAGCTGAATAAATCCCGCGCGGCATTTATTGATGAAATGGAGCGTTGTAATCAGTTAGGGCTGACTTTGCTTAACTTCCACCCGGGTAGTCACCTAAAGAAAGTCTCTGAACAGGAGTGCCTCGCAACGATCGCCGAGTCGATCAATCTTGCGCATAAAGCGGTGCCGAATGTGATCGCTGTTATCGAGAATACGGCAGGTCAAGGCACTAACTTAGGCTGGAAGTTTGAGCACCTTGCTGAAATCATCGAGCAAGTGGAAGATAAAGATCGTGTCGGCGTTTGTATTGATACCTGCCATACCTTTACGGCTGGTTATGACTTACGTACAAAAGAAGATTGCGAGCGCACCTTTGCAGAGTTCGACCGTATCGTAGGTATGCACTATTTAAGAGCAATGCATCTAAATGATTCAAAAGTAGAGTTTGCCAGCAAAGTAGATCGCCACCATTCTCTAGGTAAAGGAGAGATCGGGTGGGATTGCTTTGAGTACATCGCAAAAGACCCTCGTTTTGATGGTATCCCTCTGATTTTAGAAACAATTGATCCAGATATTTGGCAGCAAGAGATCGACACGTTGCGTCAATTCCATTTAGCGGCCATTGCCAGTTAATGGCGTAACCACAAAGTTGGCACCTTTCTTTCTTAGTCATTGAACATCAATCTCTGAATTAGCAAAGAAGGATGCCAACATGTCTCGACCACTCTCTTTTACTCCTTATGCTTACACTCGTCGCGTGCTTCGCTTACCGATGCCTAATCGTCACATTACCGGACGGGGGCATTTTCGAACGCCACAGAAGCATTAGTCTTTTATTACTTGTCTCAAGTTCGTGGTAAGTTTTTGTTTGTTTGAGTTTCGCTCGTTAGAATAGAAGCAAAATTTAGGACAGGAACTTTCCATGAATCAGTCACCCACTTGGCACGATGTGATCGGCGAAGAGAAAAAGCAGAGCTACTTTGTAGACACCTTGAATTTTGTTGAAGCCGAACGCGCCGCAGGCAAAGCTATTTTTCCTCCCGCAAAAGATGTCTTTAACGCGTTTCGTTTTACCGAGTTCAAAGACGTTAAGGTCGTGATTCTAGGACAAGACCCATACCACGGCCCAAATCAGGCGCATGGCCTGTGTTTCTCTGTACTTCCTGGCATTAAAACGCCACCGTCACTGGTTAATATGTATAAAGAGCTGGCGCAAGATATTGAAGGTTTCCAAATCCCTCAGCATGGTTTTTTGCAAAGCTGGGCTGAACAAGGCGTATTGTTACTCAATACGGTATTAACGGTGGAGCAAGGTAAAGCGCATTCACATTCAAAGACAGGTTGGGAAACGTTTACTGATCGAGTGATTGAAGCCATTAATCAGCATCAAGAAGGTGTAGTGTTCTTGCTGTGGGGTTCACATGCACAGAAGAAAGGTCGTTTTATCGATCGCAATAAGCACCATGTGTTAGCTGCCCCACACCCATCGCCACTTTCTGCACATCGAGGCTTTTTCGGTTGTAAGCATTTCTCTCAAGCAAACCAGTTGCTTACATCACAAGAAAAAGCACCAATTAACTGGCATTTGCCATTAACGGTATAAATGAAGAGACAGCGATCATGGATGCTATGATCGCTGTTTTTTTGAGCATGCTCGAGGCTGATAGTAAATTTCTCATGTACACTTACTAAAAGTAGGTGTTAAGGAGAGACGCTATGATGATCGAAAGAATTCGACGCGAACATGGTTATATGGTTCGTCTGTTGGCGATACTGCGCCATAAGCTTAATGAGATAAAAAAAGAACGTGTAATCAACTATGCGTTAGTAAGCGAGATTGTTGATTACCTCTCTAATCATTCGGAGAAAGTACACCACCCGAAAGAAGATATCCTCTATCACCACTTTCTTGAACACTATGGTAAGCAACAAACCATGGAAAATTTAGAGAAAGAACATCTAGAGTTAGCTAGTAAAACCAGAGAGTTTTCATCCGTGATAGAGATGATCCTTCAGGATGCTGTTGTGCCACAAGACATGTTCGTCGCTCACCTAGAAGATTTCATTGAATCGCAAAGGCGCCACTTGGAGCTAGAAGAGCGAAAAATTTTGCCTCTCATTGAAGAGTTATTTACCACAGAAGATTGGCAGCATGTCGAGAGCTTATGGAGCGTCAGTGAGGATGATCCTGTGTTTGGTGACACGATTGCTGATCGTTATAAGCAGTTGGCCGAACGTGTTCGTCAAAGTGATACTGAGTATGTTTAAGCCTGAGTGATGAAACCTGAGCGAGCGAAAGCCGTCTCTCGGGTTTGTGAGATACATTTCTTATTTATTGGGAATCAACCGAAAATTTAGTGTGCATATTTCTCGGCAAAAAGTACGGAAGATTCTCATTGAGTAATAATGGTATTCATACTTAAACCTTGGTACATAAACTCACGGTGTTTACGGTCACTGTAAACAAAAAACAAAAGGCACCTGTAAGGTGCCTTTTGTTTGAATTAGAGTTTAATGTCTTCCAAGTTATAATCGGTACAGACATCAAGTTCGCGCAGCTCTTTAAGCAAATTGCGTCTGTCGTTCATCTCTTCTATTTCACGCCACTTTCGCTTTACTGGTTTGGCACGAGATTTGGTTGTTGAGGTAGTATCCAGATTAAAAATGTCATCTAGTTGAAAGCCTTCCATAAGCCACCTTTACCTTTCTTAAGCTAAACTGTTGTAACCAGTCCTTGTGGAGTTTTTTAAGTACCACAATAGCCGTGAGAATAACCATGATATATTTCGCATTTGTGTCGGTAGCATGACATTTTCGTGCAAAAATATTCTCAAAATCACACTTTTTATTGCAACGATGTGGATAAAAAATGCACAAACGATCTCAAGAAAACGATTAAATAGAGAGATTTTCTATGTTAATTCGATTTGATGAATGGGTGCACTGCGCAAAGGTTAAAGTTGCATAAAATCAGTTTGATGAAATAGTGTTCAATTAGATGGTAAGTCACTAGCGTAAATTTATGTAACACCTTGTGAATACTAGCTTGTTCTTGTTTATACGGTTTGCCATTCCATTTAATGAAGAATAATTATTTATGTTGGTGTTTGGTAATTGAAATGTTGCGCAGTTTGAGTGTTAAGTCTTCTATTTATGTTATTTTTTGGTGACTTTATAGTGAAAAATAACAATGTTATTCTTATTATTGCATATTGATTTTTGCGCTCCTAGGTTGCATTATCCGCCCGTCAAAAAATACGCTGGTACGTAAAATGGATGCATGAAGCGACGTTTACGATTCTAGATTGCCCATAAACATTACTTAAAAAGCTAAGCACACTTTGACACTTAGCAGGCAATTTGGTGGATGGCTAGGACGCATAGACTGGCGCAACTCACTTTGAGGTACACATGACAGACTTAATCAATTTGATGAACGATCTCCTCTGGGGCTCGATTCTGGTTTATCTTCTTGTTGGTGTTGGTATTTACTTCACCGTTCGATTAGGGTTCATTCAGTTCCGCCATTTCGGCCACATGTTCTCTGTTCTTAAGAACAGCCGTAAAGCAGACAAAGCTGGTATTTCTTCTTTCCAAGCGCTTTGTACTAGTCTTGCTGCACGTGTTGGTACAGGTAACATGGCGGGCGTTGCAGTGGCATTGACTGCGGGTGGTCCTGGTGCGATCTTCTGGATGTGGCTGATTGCAATGCTTGGTATGGCAACATCGTTTGCTGAGAGCACACTGGCGCAGCTATACAAAACCAAAGATGATGATGGCAACTACCGTGGTGGCCCTGCCTACTACATGGAAAAAGGCTTGGGCATGCGTTGGATGGGCGTGTTGTTCTCAGTTTTCCTAATCATCGCTTTTGGTTTGGTATTCAACGCCGTACAAGCTAACTCAATTGCCAATGCAATGAGCAACGCATTTGGTTGGAATAACCTGTATGTCGGTATTGCCGTTGTTCTACTGTCTGCAATTGTTATTTTCGGTGGCATCAAGCGTATCGCAAGAGTTGCTGAGATGATCGTTCCGATCATGGCACTACTTTATCTAGCCCTAGCGCTGTTCATCATGTTCTCTAACCTAGAGAAATTACCTGATGTATTGATGCTTATCTTTAAGAGTGCATTTGGTCTGCAAGAAGCAGCAGCAGGTGGTCTTGGCTACGCAATTGCACAGGCAATGATTAACGGTATCAAGCGCGGTCTATTCTCGAATGAAGCAGGTATGGGTTCTGCACCTAACGCGGCAGCTTCAGCAACACCTTACCCACCACACCCAGCGTCTCAAGGTTACGTACAGATGCTAGGCGTGTTCATGGATACGATCGTTATCTGTTCTGCAACAGTGGCTATCATCCTGATGTCTGGTGAGTATGTCGGTCAAGCAACAGAAGTGACGGGTATCGAGCTAACTCAGCGTGCATTGAGCTCACAAGTTGGCGATTGGGGCGGCATCTTTGTTGCTGTGGCAATCTTCTTCTTTGCGTTTACTTCAATCATTGCAAACTACTCGTATGCTGAAACGAACTTAATCTTCCTAGAGCACAATCATAAAGCGGGCTTAAGCATTTTCCGCGTTATTGTTCTTGGTATGGTGATGTTTGGTGCACTAGCTTCGTTACCAGTCGTATGGTCGCTTGCTGACGTCTCTATGGGTCTGATGGCGATAGTCAACTTAGTGGCGATCATCTTGCTATCTGGCATCGTGATTAAACTGGCAAAAGATTACAACCGCCAGCTTGGTGAAGGCAAAGTGCCAACATTTGATGCGAATGACTTCCCGGAGCTGAAATCTCAGCTTGAAGAAGGCATTTGGTACAACGATAAAAAAGACTAAGTGAGCTATCACTCATAGTTGAAAGCTATTAGTACGATGTAAAAAGCCATGCAGACAATGCATGGCTTTTTTTGTACCCTATTAAAAACAAAATTAGAGAAGGGAAAGTCATGCTTATCGTAGTTTCTCCAGCGAAGACTCTTGATTACGAGTCTCCGTTAGCGACAGAAAAATTTACTCAACCTGAGTTGGTCGAATACTCAAAAGAGCTTATCGATGTTTGCCGCAAACTGACTCCTGCTGATGTTGCCTCTTTAATGAAAGTGAGCGACAAGATTGCCGATTTAAATGTGGGCCGATTCCAAGAGTGGAGTGAAACGTTTACCACGGAAAACTCACGACAAGCCATTCTTGCATTTAAAGGTGACGTTTACACAGGGCTAGACGCCGAAAGTTTATCTGAAGCGGACTTCGAATATGCTCAAGATCATCTGCGTATGCTATCGGGTCTTTATGGTTTACTAAAACCACTTGATTTGATGCAGCCATACCGTCTTGAAATGGGTACCAAGCTTGCAAACGACAAGGGTACGAACTTGTACCAGTTTTGGGGCAATGTAATTACGGACAAGCTTAACGAAGCGATTTCTGCTCAAGGTGATAATGTCCTTATCAACCTTGCATCAAATGAATACTTTAAAGCGGTTAAGCCAAAGAATTTAGATGCGCAAGTGATCACGCCAGTATTCAAAGATTGTAAGAATGGTCAATACAAGGTCATCAGTTTTTACGCGAAGAAAGCGCGCGGTATGATGGCGCGTTACATCATTGAAAACCGTGTTGAGAGCGTTGCAGACCTGACTAAGTTTGATACGGCGGGTTACTACTTTGTGGAAGATGAATCGACGCCAACAGAGTTAGTATTTAAACGCGAAGAGCAAAAATAAAGCTGATTGAGACGTAGTCTACGTTAATCTCTATCAGCACAAACGAAAAAGGGTTGGCATTGCCAACCCTTTGTTATTTTCTAGCTTGAGCTACTTGGCCCCAACAAGATTACTTCTTCTTAGCGGTTTTCTTTTTCGCTACTTTTTTCTTGTCGTCTTTTTTCTTTTTCTTCTTAAACACAGGCTTTTTGTGTTTAGGACGCATCTCTTTCACGAAACGCTCTTTGATGTCTTCTTTCACGTAACGTGCAACGCGATCCATCATTGGTTGGTCGTGTGCTTCTACGATTGAGATAGCGTTACCTTTCTTACCTGCGCGAGCCGTACGGCCGATACGGTGAAGGTAAACATCAGCCGTGCGCGGCATGTCGTAGTTGATAACGTGTGATACATCCGGAAGATCGATACCACGCGCAGCAACGTCCGTCGCGAGCAGCACGTTCACAGTTCCATCGCGGAAGCGAGAAATCGCATTGTTACGACGATCTTGCGGCATTTCACCTTGAATCCAAGAACATGGAATCTGTGCACTTTCAAGCTGCGCTCGTAGCTCAGCCAAACGCTCACGAGTCTTTAAAAAGACGATAGTGCGCTCAGCTTGCTGAGTAATAATGTGTTTTAGTAATTCCAGTTTGTGTTCAGCATCATCAGCTCGGTGGTACCACTGAGCAATTTTCTTACGCTCACGCAGCGGCGATTTTGCGTCGATCTCTGCTGGGTCATTCAACAGATCAGCGGTAAAGCCTTCTACGCCTTTCCCTTCTAACGTTGCTGAGAACAGAAGGGTTTGCTTACGCCAGCGACATTCGTTAGATAGGCGATCGACTGTAGGAGCAAAACCCATATCTAGCATACGGTCTGCTTCATCAAGGATTAACCATTCGATTGCACGACAATCAAAACGTTCTGCATCAATGTATTCTTTTAAACGGCCAGGTGTCGCAACCACAATGTCTTGTGTTGTTGCAAGGATGTCGGCGTGCTCTTGGTACTGAACACCACCAGTGATGGTGAAAATGTTGAGTTTGGTATTTTTTGCCAAAGCACGTGCTTGATCGGCAATTTGCATCGCCAGTTCGCGAGTAGGCGTTAGGATCAAAATACGCGCAGGTCCAGGCTTACGACGAGGGAAGTCTTGCAAGTATTGCAATGCTGGCAGGACGAAGGCGGCCGTTTTACCAGTTCCTGTTGGCGCTGACGCTAGAATGTCACGACCGTCCAACGCTTGTGGAATCGCTTCTGCCTGAATTTTTGTTGGGCGTTCGTAACCCATCTCTTCAATGGCTTCAAGTAGGTTTTGGTCTAGATCAAGTTCAGCAAAGGTTCTGATCACAATGAGTTCTCCACAAGCAAAGCTTGGTTAATGGTTCGCCACAACAGCATAGAATACAAAAAGGTCGCACATTATAAAGTGATTGGTGATAAGGATCACATGTTATTTCACATCTTAAGATAAAACTCGCGGGTTAACTGGATGAAATCATCACTATAGCCGTCATTTGAACGGATAATTAAATGTGACGTCTGCAAATCGCAAGGTCGTTTTGACAGTTCAAATAACAGTCGGTGTACTGGTTTCTTTTCTGATGGTTGCACACGACAGATCCGCGATAGATACCAACTTTGGTTTAATGCTAGCTCAATGAACTGCTCGCCTTCGGTGATTGGCAACACAAAACTAGCTCTCCCTTCGTCATCAAGCAAATGATAGCAACGCTGTAGCAATGCGTTATGGCCTAGCGTATCAGTGTGCCTCGCGGTTGCACGTTGACTGTGTTTCGATTGCTCGCCGCTGTTGAAGTAGGGCGGGTTACAAATGATGCGTTGGAATGGATGTGTCGGCGTAAAGTGCAGTATGTCGGTGTGATGCACACTTACACGATCTGACCAAGGAGACTGGGCCATATTTTTTTGCGCGGCAGCAACGGCTGTTAATTCGATATCGACCGCGGTTATTTGAGCTTCTGTAAAGCGTTGAGCACACATCAGGGCAAGCAGGCCAGTGCCAGTGCCAATATCGAGAATTTTAGCGTCGTTAGGGCTTTGAATCCAAGCACCAAGCATTACCCCATCTGTGCTGACTGGCATACCACTCTCGCCGCCCTCAATACAAAATTGCTTAAAATTGAAGCCTTTAGTTTTCAGTTTTTTGTTCTTCATGATTGTTTTATATTTGCTCAATAATTAAGTGGATTGCTCTATTGTTTATTAATTGTATAGATTGTTGTTTTGTTGGTTACTAAATTGTATTGTTAATTGATCGAGATAAAGAACTGGTCTGTTATTTGGATCTGGTTATATCCACTGCTTTTAAGTTTGAAAACTAAATTAATATGGTGTTTTTTTCTTAAAGGTTGCCAAATGATGAGTCTTTCGTCATTATGCGGCGAAAATTTTATAGATTGAACCACGTGTACTTATTGACTTTAGGTATACAAAAAGTGGTCTAAGCATACACAACATTCATTAATTAAAAGACAAGGGTTATCTGTGAAGCAGACGTTAAAACTAACAGATATTATCGCAGTAGGCTTTATGCTATTTGCGTTCTTTTTAGGTGCGGGCAATATTATCTTTCCACCTCTAGCGGGTCAGTTAGCGGGTGAAAACTTAATGCCAGCTATGTTTGGTTTCTTGCTAACAGCGGTAGGTCTACCTCTTATTACTATCGTTGCTATTGCTGTTGCTGGTGGTTCTTGGGATCACTTGACGCAAGATCTTCCGAAAAAAGCGGCAGTTCTTATGGCTGCACTGATTTTCATCATCATTGGTCCTGCGTTTGCAGCGCCTCGTACTGGCCTAGTGGCTTACGAGATGGCGGTGAAACCTTTCTTCCTTGAGGCGTCACAAACGCATCTGACAGCGTTCTCAGTGATCTTCTTTATCGCAGCAATGATGTTCTCATGGTTCCAAGGCCGTTTGATCGATCTCATCGGTAAAGTACTGACACCAGCATTGTTCGTTGGTTTGATCATTCTTGCTGTCGCTGTCTTCCTTGATCCTCAGGGCGATATGATTGGCGCGCACGGTGAATACCTAACGCAGCCTCTGACCAAAGGCTTCTTAGAAGGCTACAACACAATGGATACGTTCGCGTCATTGATGTTTGGCATGCTGATGGTTGATGCACTGCGCGGTAAAGGCATTACTGAGCGCTCTGCAACTACTAAATATCTGATCTATGCAGGTTGTATTGCTGCTGCTGGTCTTGCGTTTGTTTACATCTCACTATTTTACTTAGGTGCGACGAGTGCAACGGTTGCTGCTGGTGCTGATAATGGTGGCCTAGTGCTTAGCCAATACGTTCAAGCGTTGTTTGGTCCATACGGTCAAATCGTTCTGTCTGTCATCGTATTGCTAGCGTGTCTGACAACCGCGATTGGCTTGATTTCTGCGTGTTCAGATTTCTTCAGCTCGAAAACACCACTGTCATACAAGCAATGGGTACTGATTAATGGTTCTGTTTGTGCATTGGTTGCAAACGTTGGTCTTGCGCAGCTGATTTCTCTGTCAGTGCCAGTATTGTTTGCGCTGTACCCTGTGGCGATTGCGTTGGTTGCACTAACATTTGTGCGCAGCAAACTGCCGAATCCACGCTTTGCTTACCGTGCAGTACTGCTTGTATCTCTGCTGTTTGCGTTGGTTGATGCGGCAAAAGTATCGGGTATTGATGTTTCTGCGTTTAACATGTTGCCATTATTCGAAGTCGGCATGGGTTGGGTGCTTCCAACATTTGCGGCTATCGTGTGCATGTTCTTCATCGCGAAACCTCGCCCAGAGCTAGCACAAGAAACCGCGTAATCACTTCGCGTTATCAAGATAATAAAAAGCCCGATGAATTACTTCATCGGGCTTTTTACTTTTTAATGATGACGTGTTTGCGCTATTAAAGCGTGTCGTGGAATTCCACAAGAACTTGTTCACACCATTTTTCGATGCGTTCATCACTCAGTTCGTACTGTGAGTCTTCATCTAACGCAAGTCCAACAAACTTGCTGCCATCTTCGATCAATGCTTTCGATGCTTCAAATTCGTAGCCTTCATTTGGCCAGTAACCGATAAAGGTTGCGCCTGTGGCTTGCAATTCATCGTGAAGTAAGCCCATCGCATCTAAATACCACTCTCCGTAACCTTCTTGGTCACCCAGACCAAACAGCGCTACAACTTTGCCTTTCAGTGGCGTGGTCGCGATGTCTTGCCAAATCGCGTTCCAATCTTCTTGAATTTCACCAAAATCCCAAGTTGAGATGCCAAGGAGTAATAAGTCGTAGTCCGCCATTAGTGATAACGGTGTCTCTTTCACATTGTGAATGTCGACAAGGTCTTCACCAATAAGGGTACGAATTTTCTCTGCTGCCATTTCGGTGTAGCAGGTCGTTGAGCCGTAAAAGAGTCCGATTTTCATTATATTCGTCGTTATTTGTGTTGCTGTTGTGGAAGATTCTAACCATAAATTGAGGAAGATTGCAGCGAATATCCTATGTGGGATGATTTTTTATGGTATTGGATTGACAGGTGCTTTAATCTAAATACTGTAAATATAAACAGATAAGGAAGCATTCATGACGGCACAACAGCCTGTCAATCAACAAGATTTTTCGCTTGTTGAGCAATTCTTAGATGCGATGTGGATGGAGCGTGGTCTATCAGAGAACACGTTGGCTTCCTACCGAAACGATTTAATGAAGCTGCTCGTGTGGATGGAAAAACATCGATACCGTCTTGATTTTATCAGTTTGTCTGGCTTGCAAGAATATCAAAGCCACCTTGTAGATTTAGATTACAAACAGACGTCTCGTGCGCGTATGTTGTCGGCGATTCGCCGTTTATTCCAATATCTGCATCGTGAGAAGGTGCGTGCTGATGACCCGAGTGCGCTCTTGGTTAGCCCTAAACTGCCACAACGTTTACCCAAAGATATTAGTGAAGAGCAAGTTGACGCGTTGCTCGAAGCGCCAGACCCGAATGACCCTATAGAATTGCGCGATAAAGCGATGCTAGAGCTACTCTACGCGACAGGGTTGCGTGTGACAGAGCTCGTCAGTTTGACCATGGAAAATGTTAGCTTGCGCCAAGGGGTGGTGCGCGTGACTGGTAAAGGTGGTAAAGAACGCCTGGTTCCTATGGGGGAAAACGCGGTCGATTGGATCGAGACGTTCATTCAACAAGGGCGCCCTGCGTTACTTGGTGATACATCATCTGATATTGTTTTTCCTAGTAAACGCGCAAGACAGATGACTCGTCAGACGTTTTGGCACCGTATTAAGTACTATGCTTTGATAGCAGGGATTGATACTGATCAGCTGTCGCCGCACGTACTGCGGCATGCCTTTGCCACGCATTTATTGAACTATGGCGCAGATCTCAGGGTCGTACAGATGCTTTTAGGACATAGTGACTTATCGACCACGCAAATTTATACTCACGTGGCGACTGAACGATTGAAGCAGATCCACAGTCAACACCACCCAAGAGCGTAACAATGGTTAGATTCATCCATGTCTTCTTGGAAAAACGATTTTACATTAAGGTGAATTTCATGAGCGTATTACGCCGACTAACTCTGCTGACTTTACCATTTTTTGTTACCGCTTGTGGTGCAGAAGAAAGTCAGGCTCAAACGGAGACTCCTGCGCAACAAGTAGCGCCAGCTGCACAAAGCGGCTTTGATGAAGCAGCATTAAAAACTAAGTTCTCAAAGCTTGGTTTATCTATCGTTGATATTCAACCATCAGACGTCGCTGGCTTATTGGAAATTCAAACCAATGGCGGGATCCTGTTTGCTTCAAATGATGGTAGCCACTTTATCGCCGGTACGCTTTATGCCATTAATGATGATGGCAGTTACAAAGATGTCATAGCAGAGCGTCAAGCGCCGCTTAACGCCGAGAAAATTGCGCAGTTCTCCGATAGCATGATCGAATACAAAGCCGACGATGAAAAGTACGTTGTGACCGTATTCACTGATATCACCTGTGGTTACTGTGTGCGTCTGCATAGCCAAATGCAAGGCTATAATGATCTAGGTATCACAGTGCGTTACATGGCTTACCCTCGCCAAGGTGCAACTGGCCCTGTGGCAGAGCAAATGGCAACGATTTGGTGTGCTGAAGATCCGGCGTCGGCAATGCACAACGCGAAAGTGAATCGTACATTTGATAACCCTGCGAAAGACTTAAAACAGTGTAAAGAAACCATCCAGGCGCATTACAATCTAGGTCGCCAATTGGGTATTTCTGGTACGCCAGCAATCTTCTTACCGAATGGCGAAATGGTTGGTGGCTACCTACCACCTGCAGAGCTATTGAAACGTTTAAAGCAACTATAATCCATTAGGAGCAGAGCCGGCAAAGTTGTCGGCTCTTTTAAGCATGATAGAAATTCAACGACGTCCTGAACCTGATCTTTCCCTTCTTCCTGATTCCATTCCTCCGATTCTTAAACGTATCTACATCAACCGTGGGATAACGGATCTTTCACAATTAGAAACGTCGGCCCGTGGGTTGCATTCATATCAAAAACTCGGGGGGATTGAGCAAGCTGTCGATCTTTTGTTTCAGGCGATAAAAGAACAAAAACGCATCATCGTTGTCGGTGATTTTGACGCTGATGGTGCGACAAGCTCAGCATTATCAGTACTCGCGCTGCGTATGCTTGGTAGTCACAATGTGGATTACTTAGTGCCAAATCGTTTTGAAGACGGTTATGGGTTAAGTCCAGAAGTCGTTGACCAAGCCTTAGAGCTTGGCGCTGAGATGATCATGACGGTGGATAACGGCGTCTCATCAATCGAAGGTGTGCGTTACGCAAAAGAAAATGGCATTACCGTGCTCGTTACCGATCACCACTTGCCTGGACAAGTGTTGCCTGATGTGGATGCAATGGTGAACCCAAATCTTGAGAGCTGTAGCTTTCCATCTAAAGCGCTTGCGGGGGTGGGGGTCGCGTTTTATCTCATGATGGCACTATGCGTTCATATGCGAAAACACAATTGGTTTGCAGAACAGGGGATGCAAGAACCCAAGTTGATGGAACTGATTGACCTTGTTGCACTGGGTACCGTCGCCGACGTCGTTCCATTGGATGAAAACAACCGCATTCTTGTACACCAAGGCTTGCAACGTATTCGTGCGGGCAAAGCGCGTCCCGGTATCCAAGCGTTAATTGAGGTCGCGAAGCGCGATGCGCGTCGTTTAGTTGCGTCTGACTTTGGCTTTGCTTTAGGTCCACGTATTAACGCAGCAGGCCGTCTTGATGACATGTCTTTCGGTGTTGAACTGTTGATGTGTAACAACATCCACGCTGCTCGTCGCATGGCAAGTGAATTGGATGGCTTGAACCAAACTCGTAAAGAGATTGAAGAAGGCATGAAGCAAGAAGCGATGGCTTTCTGTGAGCGCCTTCAGTTTGGTGAAGGCAATGAGCTTCCTTATGGCCTAGCCTTGTTCCATCGTGATTGGCATCAAGGTGTGATTGGTATTTTGGCTTCGCGTATTAAAGAGAAGTTTCACCGTCCAGTCATTGCATTTGCTGATGGCGGAGAAGGGACGATTAAAGGCTCGTGTCGTTCTATTCCGGGGCTACACATGCGTGATGCGTTGGATTTCATCGACACGCAAAACCCGGGTTTGATCATCAAGTTTGGTGGACACGCCATGGCAGCAGGCTTAACGATTAAAGAGCAGGATTTTGAGCGTTTCAGTCGTTTGTTTGATGAAGTGGTAAAAAAGGAACTCGATGAAGCGGCGCTAAAAGGCGTGATCATGTCAGATGGTGAACTTAAGCCGGAAGAGTTCTCTATGCATGTTGCTGAACAGCTGCGATCGGGTGGCCCTTTTGGACAAGCTTTCCCAGAGCCAATCTTTGATGGTGAGTTTAAAGTACTGCATCAAAAGCTGGTGGGTGAGAAGCATCTTAAATTGATGTTAGAGCCGCTTTATAAAGGTCACCCTACCAATGTGATGATCGACGGCATTGCATTCAATGTTGATCTACGCCGATGGCCAGATGCATCGGTTAAAACAGTACGTCTCGCGTATAAGCTGGATGTGAATGAATTTCGTGGTAATCAATCATTGCAATTGATGATCGACCATATCGAAGCTAAGTAATACCTAGATTAACCTTTCTTATAGAGTACGGTTGCCCCTAAGTGGGCGTAAAATTTTATGACCGTGCTCTCTCTCACCGCAATCTGATTTCTCATCCGAAATTTTCCTGTATCTCGGTCACATTTTTCAGTAGAATTTCTCGGTTAAATTCTATTCTAAAATGTTGAGTAAACATGTTTGAAATCAATCCAATTAAAAACCGTCTACAGGACGTGTCTCAGCGCACAAATGTCCTGAGGGGGTATCTTTGACTATGACGCGAAGAAAGAGCGTCTAGAAGAAGTCAACGCAGAACTTGAACAACCAGATGTATGGAACGAACCTGAGCGTGCGCAAGCACTGGGCAAAGAGCGTGCATCACTAGAAGCGGTTGTTGAAACCATTGATCAACTAGAGCAAGGTGTGGAAGATGTAGAAGGTCTTCTTGAGCTGGCTGTAGAAGAAGAAGATCAAGAAACATTTGACGAAATTGAACCAGAACTTGCTGAGTTGGAAGAGAAGCTAGAAAAGCTTGAATTCCGTCGTATGTTCTCTGGCGACCACGATGGCTCTGATTGTTACATCGATTTGCAAGCAGGCTCTGGTGGTACAGAAGCACAAGACTGGACTAACATGCTGCTGCGTATGTACCTACGTTGGGCAGAAGCGAAGGGCTTCAAAGCTGAAGTGATTGAAGTCTCTGAAGGTGAAGTCGCGGGTCTTAAGTCGGCAACAGTTCGCATCTCTGGTGAATATGCGTACGGTTGGTTACGTACTGAAACGGGCGTTCATCGTCTTGTTCGTAAATCTCCGTTCGATTCAGGCGGTCGTCGCCATACGTCATTTGCTTCTGCGTTCATCTATCCAGAGATTGATGAAAACATCGACATCGACATTAATCCTTCCGACCTACGTATTGACGTTTACCGTGCGTCAGGCGCAGGTGGTCAGCACGTAAACACCACAGAATCTGCGGTACGTATTACGCACGTACCTACGAACACAGTGGTTCAGTGTCAGAATGACCGTTCTCAACATAAGAACAAAGATCAGGCAATGAAACAGCTTCGAGCGAAGCTATTTGAGCTTGAATTGCAAAAGCAAAATGCGGAAAAACAAGCTAATGAAGACGCTAAGTCTGACATTGGCTGGGGTAGCCAGATCCGTTCTTACGTATTGGATGACTCACGTATTAAGGACCTCCGTACGGGCATTGAAAACCGTAATACTCAAGCGGTTCTTGATGGCGATCTGGACAAATTTATTGAAGCTAGCCTGAAATCAGGTCTATAAAGCTTTTCACCGACAAAAACAGGATACATCGAAAATGACTGATGCTGTTCAAAACGAAACTGTACTAGAAGAAAATAAGCTGATTGCTGAACGCCGCGCTAAACTGGATGCAATCCGAAAGAGCTGCAAAGCGAACGGCCATCCAAACGACTTCCGTCGTGACGCACTAGCGGGCGACCTTCAGAAAGAGTTCGGTGAAAAGACGAAGGAAGAGCTAGAAGAGCTTAACCACGTAGTAGCAATCGCTGGCCGTATCATGGCTAAACGTGGTCCATTCTTGGTAATTCAAGAAACTTCTGGCCGTATCCAAGCTTACGCTGACAAAGCGGTTCAAAAAGTACTTAAAGAAAAATACCAAGGTCTAGATATCGGTGACATCATCGGTGTTAAAGGTGCACTTCATAAGTCTGGTAAGGGTGACCTATACGTGAACATGGAAGAGTACGAGTTGCTAACCAAAGCACTACGTCCACTTCCAGAAAAGTTCCACGGTCTAACTGACCAAGAGATGCGTTACCGCCAACGTTACGTTGACCTGATCGTTAACGAAGAATCTCGTCAAGCGTTCGTAGTACGTTCTAAAGTAATGTCTGCAATCCGCAACTTCATGATCTCTAAGCAGTTCATGGAAGTTGAAACGCCAATGATGCACGTTATCCCTGGCGGTGCGAGTGCGCGTCCATTCATCACGCACCACAACGCACTAGACATGCCAATGTACCTACGTATCGCGCCAGAGCTATACCTGAAGCGTCTAGTTGTTGGTGGTTTTGATCGCGTATTCGAAATCAACCGTAACTTCCGTAACGAAGGCCTTTCTCCACGCCACAACCCAGAATTCACAATGATGGAATTCTACATGGCGTACGCAGACTACAAAGATCTGATGGACCTAACTGAAGAACTACTAAGCTCAGTGGCGCAAGAAGTTCTAGGTTCAACGTCAATGCCTTACGGTGATGAAACGGTTGAGTTTGGTGGTACTTACACTCGTATGAGCATGTTCGAAGCAATCAAGCACTACAACCCAGACCACGCGCAAATCCAAGCGCTAACAGAAGAAGACCTACAAAACCGTGATCTAATGGTTTCTATCGCGAAATCTGTTCACGTTGAAGTAGAACCTTTCTGGACATGTGGTCAGCTTCTTGAAGAGATCTTTGGTGAAACAGCAGAACCTAAGCTAATGCAGCCTACGTTCATCACTGGTTACCCAGCAGATATTTCTCCGTTGGCTCGTCGTAGCGACGATAACCCGTTCTTTACAGACCGCTTTGAGTTCTTTATCGGTGGCCGTGAAGTAGCGAACGGTTTCTCAGAGCTTAACGATGCTGAAGACCAAGATGCACGCTTTAAAGCACAGGTTGAAGCGAAAGAGTCTGGTGACGACGAAGCAATGTTCTACGATGCAGACTACATCACTGCTCTAGAGCACGGCCTACCGCCAACAGCAGGCCAAGGTATCGGTATCGACCGTTTGGTTATGCTACTGACTAACACGCACACTATCCGTGACGTGATCTTATTCCCTGCAATGCGCCCGCAAGCGTAATTCGATAGGATGAGTAAAAACCACCTTCGGGTGGTTTTTTTTTGCCTTTTAGTTAAGCTGATTCAAGTTGTTGCATTTGCTTTTTAATGGGATATGCAAATAAACATTCGCCAAATCTCAATCTATTGCATAGTCTTAATACTGAGACAGACGTGAGGGGGCGGAGTCTCGATAATGTTACCCGCTCGCAAAGATAAGTTTGTGGCACAAAATTTCTATTAACAATGAAAAAGGGTTAGAGAATGGCTGGGCAGTTTAAGATGGATTCCATCCCGGGATCGCTTGTGGTAGTTGGCGGTACTTATGAGCCTTGGTTATCGGTACTGGAGCAAGTGGGCTGGAAGTGTCACCAAGTAGGTGACTTACGCAAAGCTAATACGCTGTTAGAAGATATTGGTCCATGTATCGGTATTGTTGATCTCAGCCATGACGAGTTCAGCTTGAATGGTTTGGCGAACTTAGTCAGCTCTCACAAACACGTACGTTGGTTAGCGTTTATTCGTGAATCTCAGCTTGGCACTGACACCATATGCCAGTTCATTGTTAACTTTTGTATCGATTTTTTCACAGCGCCGATCCCAGATGCACAGTTATTAAGCACAATAGGTCACCAGCTTGGCATGCTTAAGTTGGAGAAAAAAGTTTGGCCTAGTTTTGGTAGCAGTTTAGATATGGGTTTGATCGGTGAATCTATCCCGATGAAACGTTTACGCGATCAAGTGAAGCGCATTGGTCCAACGGACGTCAGTATTCTGATTTCTGGGGAAAGTGGGACTGGTAAAGAGGCGGTTGCTAGGGCCATCCATAAAGTCTCTTCACGCTCTCATAAACCGTTTATGGCAATTAACTGTCGCGCACTCAATGAACAACGTTTCCAAGCTGAAGTATTTGGTATTAACGCCGATGAAGATATGGAAGCATGCCTGCTTGAACAAGCAGATGGCGGCACCGTGTTGTTTAACGACATTCTTACCATTTCAAAAGAGCAGCAAATGAATCTGCTGAGATTCTTGCAAGAAGGCACCATTGATACCAAAGATGGCGTAAAAGCGGTTAACGTGCGTATTCTTGCTGCTAACTCGTCAGATGTTGAAAAAGCTTTGATTGACGGTGACTTCAATGAAGAGCTTTACCATTACATCAACGTTTTGCGCATCAATGTCCCTAGCTTGAAAGAACGTGCGAGTGACATCGCATTGCTGGCTCGTTTCTACTTACAAGAGTTCTCAAAAGAGTACAACTCGCAAGCAAAAAGCTTTTCTGAGGATGCATTCAAGGCACTGACACGTTATTTCTGGCCTGGAAATGTGCGTGAGCTGATGAACCAAGTGAAGCGAGCGGTATTAATGTCCGACAGCGTAATGATTGAAGAGCATCACTTAGATTTACCTCAACGTAATGACTCAAAGCGCAGCTTGAAATCAATCCGTGAGAAGAGTGAACGTGATGCGTTGCTAGTTGTTTTGGAATCTCATTCTGGTCAAGTTTCAAACGCGGCGAAAGAGCTAGGAGTTTCGCGTGCAACCATGTATCGACTACTTAATAAACATAATTTGATTTCCGAACAAGCCATGTAGTTGGCCTTTCCCTGTGTCAAATAGGCGAATAAATACAATAAAAGAGTGGCCACAGAGCCGCTCTTTTTATTTTTTGTTTGGTTTGATTTATAAAATCCGCAAATTTATATATTCCTCAGGTGAATATGTTATACATAAAAGTATATGAAACTAAATTGCGGTGTATTGATTTGTTTTTAATCAAAAAGGCAAAAAATGTTTGATATATATTCATCAAAGCTTACAATTTAACCGTAACTCAGTGAGTTATACCTTTCATAAACGGATTAATTTTTAGCTAGGAGGCGCAAGATGAAACATTACGTTGTTAACACCACTGCTTGCGCTGATCGTATGCCTATCGCTCCGATAACCCTTAAATCGGATGATACCAATACCACTGGCTCACAAGATAAAAATTAATCCGTAACCTATCATATTTATTACTAGGCTGCGGAAAAGTAGCGGCTTAGTATCAACAGAATATTTCTGTTCATTTTACGCACTATTTTTCCCAGTCGAATACATCGATAATCGGAGAAAATATTATGCGTCACTCTATTTACCTACAATTGGCCACTTTGCTATTGAAAGCAGACCTTAAACGCGAAGAAAAGCAATGGCAGCGCACCATACGCCGAACTGCTCATGATATTCCATGGACGAATGTTCATCTATTGAGAGATATTGGTTTAGATCGCGATGGTCGTTCTACACGTGCCAATGTTCCGGATGCAGTTAAAGTTGAACGTCGAGTTCGTCACCTTCGTCGAGTTTTAACGTCGCGAATAATGACGTAATCGTTAGCGTGTTGGACTGACTGAGTTGTTAACGAGTCATTCAACACGCTTAACTTTTTATATGAAGTATGACTTCATTGGATAAACAGCTGGTCTTGAAGATCAGCTGTTTTCGTTTGAAGGGAGCTTTACTGTTAAGGGCAAGGATTCGAGTAAGTGGTACCTATTGCTTGAATTTCAGTAAGTAGTTCGTCGCTAAGTTGCAAATCAATACTGTCGATATTGGCTTTTAATTGGTCTAGGTTTGTTGCTCCGATAATGTTAGAAGCAACAAATGGACGCTGATTGACAAACGCGAGCGCCATTTGTGCAGGGTTTAGACCATGCTCTTGAGCTAAATTGACGTAAGCTTCGGTCGCTTTAACACCTTGTGGAGTGAAGTAGCGCGCAAAACGCTCCCACTTAGTACATCGAGCGCCTTCAGGTTTTGCCCCGTTTAGGTATTTACCACTCAGGCAGCCAAATGCCAAAGGAGAGTAGGCAAGTAACTGAACGCCTTCGTAATGGCTGATTTCAGACAAGCCAACTTCGAAGCTGCGGTTCAATAAGTTATATGGGTTTTGAATGGAGACAATTCTTGGCAAATCGTGTTTTTCTGCCAAACGCAATAGCGACATCACACCCCACGGCGTCTCGTTGGATACGCCGATATAGCGCACTTTACCTGCATTCACTAATTCAGTAAGCGCTTCCAACGTTTCAATTAACGTGACTTCTTCTTGTTTGTCAGGGTATGGGTAGTTGAGTTGACCAAAGCAGTTGGTTTGACGCTGCGGCCAATGTAGTTGGTACAAATCGACATAATCGGTTTGTAGACGATTAAGGCTGTCATCAATTGCTGTATGGATGTGGCGACGATTAAGGCTCATGTTGTCTCTAATGTGAGGAACATTGCGAGGGCCTGCCACTTTTGTTGCCAGTACTACTTTCTCTCTTTTGCCGCTTTTTGCTAACCAATTACCGATGTATTGCTCGGTGAGCCCTTGTGTTTCCGAGTTTGGCGGTACAGGGTACATCTCTGCGGTATCGATGAAGTTCACCCCATGATCGAGGGCAAAGTCGAGCTGTTCAAAGGCGTCCTTTTCTGTGTTTTGCTCGCCAAACGTCATAGTGCCGAGGCAGATTTTACTGATCTCAAGTGATGAGTGCGGTAGTTTTGTGTATTGCATATCACGTCCTTGAAGAGTTACCGACTAAATAAGTGACTCCAATATAGGGGATTTTTAGCCGCAATCGCAAATGATTTACGTATAAAGAGAGAGCAAACTCGAAAGCTACAGTTAGCCTAACTACACTTAAATAATCGTGTGAAGGAGGTATGTTATGCAGAAGCATCAATTGGACATGTGGCTACATGGTCCACATAAAGATACTTATAAAACTCCCAAAGTATTTGTGATTGGGTGTTCTGATGTCTCTGACTATCTTTTAGCTGTGGAGTACAAGCATCAACTTGAGCCGATTAAAGACGGTGAAGACCCGATACATTTTGGCTCTCTAGACTTAGTAAAAGAAGAATTATTGAGGCTAGGGGTCGATAAAGCGTATTTAAGGCTGCGTAATGCGTATGACGAATGTGGCACTGAAGAGGCAGCCTCGTACTGCGATATTGAGTTATCGCTCGTGACGCACTAAATAGCTGATATAGTTTTATTCTGGTTGAGTGTTAATGTAGTGCTTGAGTAAGATCTGTTCAGTAAACTGTGTTCTAAGGTAAAAGCCTCGGGGCAGAGTTTTCATCGGCTTACCATTTGAGTTATATGCTTCGGTGAGCGCTTTTGCATTTGCGGCTTTAGGGCGAAGATGCAGCGCTTCTCCGTGTCTGGCGGAAATTTGATCAAATCTTCCCAAGACGATCATCTCCATTAACTCTTCCCAGTCATTTCGCAAAATCCGTTCTTCTTCTTCATCTGGTGACCAAATGAGTGGACTGCCCACACGTCTTTCAGCGAGTGGGATTTCTCGTTCTCCTTCTACGGGTACCCAAAGCACACGAGATAGCTTGTTTCGAACATGACTTGTTTCCCATGTAAGACCATGAACACCAGTGAGGGGGGCCACAGAAACAAAGGTTGTTTCTAAAGGTTTGCCAGAGTAACTGATCGGAATACTTTTCAACTCGATCCCTAGTTTTGCGAAATCTTGTTGAGGTTTACTGCCAGCTGGAGCGCCCAAGTGCCATTCGAGTAATTGACCCACCCAACCTTTATCACGTTTTAAGTTTTCAGGAACAATCATATTCGCCTCGGCGGCCAACTCAGCAAAACTGAGTCCTGCCATATCATGCGCTCGTTCCAATAGCTCTGCTTCTGTTTGTGGTTCTGGTTTCATAGTTACAAGGTGGTATTACAAAAAATATAGTTTATCAAACTCCGACCAAATCTACTGTTTAAGATTTCACCGAGGCGGTGTAAGAACGATCAATTCATAACTTATCCACAGGTGGAGGAGGTATTGATAAGATCCTGACGAGGTCTGTATGAATAAACAGGGGTTAAAATGCATTTTTGGGGTTGATTTTGTTGTAATCATCTAAACGAATAGCAGGTGAGTGTGGATAAATAGCCTGTTGGTGGATCTTTGACCGATCTGAGTTTGGTGAAAAGATCATCAAGAAACTGAAGATCGAATTATCGTTGTTTTTAAAAATAAATACTTTTTTATCAATGTTTTATGTTTATTTTTTTGTTTCTTCATCTGTTTTGCTTTTGATGGGATTGAACTGAATTACTCATTTGAATTGAATTCTTCACAAAGTTATTCACAGAAAAGGTGAATAAATGTGGGCAATGTCTCACTCTTGTGTTGATAAGGTATGGTTTGATTAAAAGATATCCAAAAATGCTGAAAAGGTAATAAATCTTGCTCATATCACATCAGTAAGTTTGCTAGTAATGGGGATATGTGGAAAAATCACGGTAATAAAAAATTTATTCATAGAGGTTAGCCAGTGATAGATGGCGATGGTTACCGACTTAATGTTGGTATTGTGATATGTAATAACCATGGTCAGGTCTTCTGGGCTAAACGATACGGGCAACACTCATGGCAATTTCCACAAGGTGGGATTGACGAAGGTGAAACCCCTGAACAAGCCATGTTCAGGGAGTTATACGAAGAAGTCGGTTTAACGAAAAAAGACGTTAAGATCATTGCAACAAGTCGTCATTGGTTAAGATATAAGCTACCAAAGCGATTGGTGCGTTGGGACTCCAAGCCTGTTTGTATCGGCCAAAAACAGAAATGGTTTCTGCTGAGATTAGAATGCGATGAGTCTCGCATTAATATGCAACGCGGAAAATCCCCTGAATTTGATGGTTGGCGCTGGGTAAGTTACTGGTATCCAGTTAGGCAAGTTGTTTCTTTCAAGCGAGATGTTTATCGACGAGCGATGAAAGAATTTGCATCCTTAGCCATGCCTTTTCGAGAGAGAAAAGCGAAAGGGAAAAGAAAAAAGCAACGTAGAGGATAATCATGCTCAGTCAGCTAAGGGAAATAGTTGAGAAAGTCTCCAGGGTCGATGATGTGCATCTGGCACTCGATATATTGGTGAAAGAGACTTGTGCTGCCCTTAGTACTGAGTGCTGTACTATCTATCTTGCTAATGAAGAAATGCAGCGCCTTGAGTTAATGGCAACTCAAGGCCTTATTTTTGAAGGTGATAGTATTCATATCAACTTCAATGAAGGCTTGGTTGGGTTGGTAAAACGAAGCGCTGAACCCCTTAACCTTGCCGAAGCCTCAAAACACCCCGAGTTCAAATTCTTTCCTCAACTCGGCGAACAGATTTACCACTCTTTTTTAGCTACTCCAATCATTCATCGTAAACAAGTTTTAGGTGTGTTGGTGATCCAACAAAAAACGCCGCGCTTGTTTAGTGAAATGGAAGAATCGTTTCTTGTTACCTTATCCGCTCAGTTAGCGGTGCTCATTGCACATGCGCAGAATCTTGGGCATTGGCAGTTAGCATCTAAACCCACGGTATTAAAAGGTTTGCCTGCGTCTACTGGTGTCGCGATTGGAGAGTTTTGGTTCGACAATACCCAGCCGAGTTTATCGGATGTTTTCCCTTCGTCCACGTTAGATAAGGAACGCGAGCACGAGACATTACTGGTGGCCATAGAGCGAGCGTTAAATGACTTTCGCCGTATGCGGAAAAAGCTGGACAGTGAAATCAACAAAGATGCGCTGGCGATCTTCGATCTGTTTACTCACTTACTGAATGATCCGATGCTTCGCGGTGATTTGAAGAAGCAGATTGAAAAAGGAGACAGGGCAGACTGGGCGTTACGCCAAGTTGTAGAGTCATACTCGAATCGATTTGCCAGAATGTCGGATGTATACATGCGTGAAAGAGCGCAAGATATCCGAGAGTTAGGGCAAAGGCTGCTCTATTTTCTGCACAACAGTGAGCAAGAAAATTCTGCAATTGATCGTCCCATTATTTTGGTGGCGAACGAACTCACTGCCACCTTGCTCGCTTCTGTACCTAAAGAGTTTTTGTTAGCCGTCGTATCATTAGAGGGAGGCGCAAACTCTCACGCTGCCATTTTATCTCGAGCTCTTGGGGTCCCTGCAGCCATGGGCGCCAACATTAATCCGGATGTGGTGAATGGCAAACTCGGGATAGTCGACGGCTATACGGGTGAGATCTTCTTAGAGCCAAACCGCCAGTTGTTGCGAGAGTATCGCAGCTTAGTAAGCGAAGAGTCTGAACTGTTTGCCATGGTAAACAAGGACCTCGCACTCCCTGCGGTTACGCAAGATAATCACCATATCGAAATTATGCTGAATGCGGGACTCAGTGCAGACAGTAATATTGCCATCAACACAGGTGTTGATGGTGTTGGGTTGTACCGAACTGAGATTGCATTTTTACTCCAGCATCACTTTCCTTCGGAAGATGAGCAGTATCATCAATACCAAGCAATACTTAACAGCTATCCGAATCAACGAGTAGTGATGCGTACTTTGGATATTGGTGGTGACAAACCTTTGCCGTATTTGCCCATCGAAGAAGATAATCCGTTTCTAGGCTGGCGTGGCATTCGTTTTACATTGGATCATCCAGACATTTTCTTGATCCAGCTGCGTGCAATGTTAAGAGCGAGTGCAGAAAGCGGAAACTTAAGTATCTTATTGCCAATGGTGTCAGGGGTAAAAGAGCTAGACGATGCCATTAGCTTGATTAATCAAGCTCACAGCGAAGCCGTTTTGCTTGATGATAGAATTCAATTCCCACAAATTGGGGTCATGATTGAAGTACCATCGATGGTGTATCTGTTGCCAACGATTGCTCACCGTGTTGATTTTGTTTCTGTCGGGACAAACGATTTAACTCAGTATTTATTAGCGGTAGATAGGAACAATTCGCGCGTAGCGGATGTCTATGAATCTATGCATCCTGCGGTACTGTTAGCGCTTAAGCAAATCCATGAGGTGTGTGATAAATATCAGGTGCCCGTGTGTATTTGTGGTGAGCTAGCGGGTGATCCATTTGGCGCTCTTCTCTTACTTGGGTTAGGGTATACCAGTTTGAGTATGAACACCTCCAATGTGGCTAAGGTGAAATATTTGATTCGTCATAGCCAACAAGAAGAATTAGAAAAATTAGCGGAGCAAGCAATGACAAAGTCCTATGGGGAGGACATTCATCAAATGATGCATGACTTCTTCATTCAACAGGGCTTTGCGGGCTTTATCCGTGCAGGTAAAAAGTAGGAAATCGTGACCGTCTCTTTATTTTTGTTATTGTTGGCGCTAGGCGCTTTTGTGGGTGTGATGGCGGGGTTACTCGGTATCGGTGGTGGTTTGATTGTTGTTCCTGCCTTGTTGTATTTGCTTCCTCTTGCTGGGATCTCTCCAGAAATGAGTATGCACATGGCCTTAGCCACTTCGTTAGCGAGTATTATTGTCACGTCTGGCTCATCGGCGATGAATCACCTTAAGCTCGGCAATGTCGATATGTTTGTCGTAAAATGGTTGATGCCTGGTGTGGTCATTGGTGGCTTTGTTGGTGCCAATATTGCTGAGTGGATCCCTACACACTATTTGCCGAAAGTGTTTGGTGTCATTGTTCTTTGCCTGTCAGTACAAATGTTTCGTTCCATTAAAGTTACGAGCAGTAAACCTATGCCGAGCAGCCCTGTGACTGTAGTTTACGGCACGGGAATTGGTGTCGTATCAAGCCTTGCTGGTATTGGTGGTGGCTCACTGTCGGTACCATTTTTAAATAAACATGGGATAGAGATGCGTAAAGCGGTGGGCTCATCCTCCGTTTGTGGTTGCGTGATTGCTATTTCTGGTATGATCGGCTTCATCTTACATGGCTATAAAGTGGAAGGCTTACCTTCATACAGTATTGGTTATGTTTATCTTCCCGCTTTATTAGCGATTGCTATGGCCTCGATGCTCACAACAAAAGTGGGTGCGAAGCTGGCAACTAACCTTCCAACTGCGGTATTAAAAAAGATATTCGCGGTGTTCTTAATGTTTGTTGCAGCGACCATGCTGCTCTAAGTTTGTACCCAAGTCATTCTCGCTGAACCAAGCATCTAGAGGTTACTTGGGTATATTTATTTTGTTGTGATAAGAAGAGAATGATTTATGTCTCAGGGATATATTGAATTTCCCAATATTGATCCGGTTTTAATCTCTATTGGTCCTGTTTCGGTTCGTTGGTACGGTTTGATGTACCTTGTGGGCTTTATGTTTGCTCTATGGTTAGCGAACCGACGTGCGGATAAGCCTGGAAGTGGTTGGACACGAGAGCAGGTTTCTGATTTGTTGTTCGCAGGCTTCCTTGGCGTGGTGATTGGTGGCCGTGTAGGCTACGTGCTTTTCTACAATTTTGAGCTCTTCCTGGCTGACCCTTTGTATCTATTTAAAGTGTGGACCGGTGGTATGTCTTTCCACGGGGGCTTACTGGGTGTGATTACTGCGATGTTCTGGTATGCACACAAAAACGGGCGAACTTTCTTCGGTGTTGCTGACTTTATCGCGCCGCTTGTGCCATTTGGTTTGGGTATGGGGCGTTTAGGTAACTTCATGAACAGCGAGTTGTGGGGCCGAGTAACGGATGTGCCTTGGGCGATCGTTTTCCCAAATGGCGGTCCACTGCCACGTCATCCATCGCAGCTTTATGAAATGGCGCTTGAAGGTATCGTACTTTTCTTCATCTTGAATTGGTTCATCAAGAAACCTCGTCCTCTAGGTTCTGTTTCAGGGCTATTTTTAGCTGGATATGGTACATTCCGCTTCTTAGTTGAGTACGTGCGCGAACCAGACGCTCATTTGGGTTTATTCGGTGGCTTTATTTCCATGGGACAGATTTTATCCCTGCCAATGGTGGTTATCGGTGTCCTCATGATGGTTTGGGCATACAAACGTGGTCATTACAAAGACGAATTACCACAAAAGACGAAGTAAGGTATTGGTGTGAAACAGTATTTAGATTTGTGTCAACGCATCGTTGACCAAGGTGTTTGGGTTGAAAATGAGCGTACAGGCAAGCGCTGCCTGACCGTAATCAACGCGGATTTAACCTACGATGTTGCGAACAATCAATTTCCGTTGGTCACCACACGTAAAAGTTTTTGGAAAGCAGCCGTTGCAGAGCTACTAGGGTACATTCGTGGTTACGATAATGCGGAAGATTTTCGTAAGCTGGGCACGAAAACCTGGGATGCCAATGCCAACCTAAATGATGCCTGGTTGAATAACCCATACCGTAAAGGCGAAGACGACATGGGCCGTGTCTATGGGGTTCAAGGGCGCGCCTGGGCGAAACCTGATGGTGGTCATGTTGACCAGCTACGTAAGATAGTGGATGACTTAACGCGTGGCGTTGATGACCGCGGTGAAATCTTGAACTTCTACAACCCGGGTGAGTTCCACATGGGGTGCTTGCGTCCTTGTATGTACAGTCACCATTTTTCATTGCTGGATGATACGCTTTACCTGAATAGTACTCAGCGTTCGTGTGATGTACCGCTTGGCTTAAACTTCAATATGGTTCAAGTTTACGTGTTCTTGGCGATTATTGCGCAAATTACGGGCAAGAAACCTGGTCAGGCATTTCATAAGATTGTGAATGCTCACATTTATGAAGACCAGCTTGAACTGATGCGCGATGTTCAGTTGAAACGTGAGCCATTAAAAGCGCCGACGTTCCATATCAACCCAGAGATTAAATCTCTAGAAGATTTGGAAACATGGGTCACACTGGATGACTTTTGGGTTGAAGGGTACGAGCATCACGATCCTATTCGTTACCCATTCTCAGTGTAACGAGTATCGTTCTTCAAGATATAGAAAAAGCTCCGAATGGAGCTTTTTTCTTTTTTGTACTTAGAAGGTATTATTTTAGTGCACTGACAATATAACGGTGAATTGGGTTGGTCTGCATCGGTTTGGACAGTGCCGGGCTAATAAACTTAGGTTGAGTGAATATTTCTTTACTCACTAATGAACGGATAAGCTCAAAGTACTTCAGCTCCGTTTTCCCGCACAACAATAGTGAAAAGTCATCGCCCAATTTATCATAGGCATTGAGCACCTCTCGGAATCCTCTAAGATACAAGTAATCCTTCGTTAAACCTCCACCTCGATACACTCGGGCAGTCGTTGTAAATGCTTGAAGATCAGAAGCTTTATACTGTTCTTTTAATAGCATGAACGTATGGCGGAAATCGCGATCCTTGATCATCGACTCTACTGCCAGAACTCGTAAGGCTAAGGTTCTTAGGCGCTTGATACTGAAATGTCCTGACAGATACTCACATAATATAGCCAGCCCTTCTTGAGTGTTGGTATTGGCAGGACAACCTAAGCTCAGGACTTTTAGCGGTTGTTGACGACCGTTAAGCGTAGTCAGGAGATGTACTCCCATTTCATGATGTGCAAGAGCCTCCAGCTCATCAGTGGTGATGTACGCCGCGTGGTTAATTTTGACTCGAGACCCTGAAACTAGTGCGTTTGCTAACATCCCGTCCAACACCTGTATTTCACATTCATACCCATTGCGTTGAGCAAAATTTTGCATGAAACGTGCTATTGCACGGCTATCGTGCTGAGGTTCTTTTTCTTCTTCTGTAGGAAGGTGCAATATGAAATGGGCGTTGGCAATATCTTTGGCGCTCGGTTCCCCATAATAGCGTAAGGAGTTATAAAGAAACTCTTGCGTGCCGATGGTATTCACTTGATCCAGTTTATCTGCATAAGACTGAATTACATCCGCGTATAGCCTCTGCAGTTGGGTGTCTTGAATGTTTTCTAGAGGTAGCTCATATAGGCGTCGCTTTGCGCTGTGGGTATCTACGTTAGTAATTGAATATTGAAAATTAGGCTCTTGAGAATATTTGTTTTTAATGAAACGTTCTCTTTCTTGAGCATAATTAAGAGGATTCACGCTACTGAGGATATCAATATCAGCAACCAGTTGGGTTAGGTTTTCGTCTATTGCGAGTAGCTGATCAGAAATAGCGTCATTAAGCTGCGTCATGTTGTCGACTCCAAATGAGATAGCTCAGCATAAGCATGCTGATGTGGCTCAAATTATCACCGGACAATCGATTTGAACAGTTTAATTATCATAAAAAAGGCTCCACGATGTGGAGCCTAAACAATAAGCGATGGTATGTCGTTGTTGTTACGTTGTTAGGGCTAGAATTGCACCTGGTAGAATAACGAATACTGACATTAGGTAACCACCAACAACAGCTTTATTCTTAATAGCCATTTCAGAAATCATCTCAGCGCCTTTAACCGGAATCTCACGTAGGAATGGAATTCCAAAGATAAACAGCGTCGCCATGATGTTAAACACTAAGTGGACTAGAGCGATTTGTAGTGCGAATACTGCGAACTCTCCAGATACCGCTGTCGCTGCTAGTAGTGCCGTAATACAAGTACCAATGTTAGCACCCAGAGTGAAAGGGTAGATATCTCGTACTTTCAACACGCCAGTACCAACCAACGGAACCATTAAACTTGTCGTGGTTGAGGAAGATTGTACTAGAACGGTCACGATTGAGCCTGATACGATGCCGTGAATAGGACCACGACCGATGGCGTTTTTCAAAATTTCACGTGCGCGACCAACCATTAGGCTCTTCATCAATTTACCCATCACTGTGATTGCAACGAAGATAGTCGCAATACCCAAAGCAATAAGCATGACGCCGCCAACAGTATCACCGAAGGTAGAAAGTGGCTCTTTAATTGCGCCTACGACTGGCTTTGTAATTGGTTTAATAAAGTTGAAGCCTTTAATGCTCATATCACCAGTAGCAAGCAGTGGAGAAACAAGCCAGTGAGAAACTTTCTCTAAAATGCCGAACATCATTTCCAACGGAAGGAAAATAGCGACAGCAAGCAAGTTGAAGAAGTCGTGAATGGTTGCACTTGCAAATGCACGTTTGAACTCTTCTTTACAGCGCACGTGGCCAAGAGATACAAGCGTATTGGTCACTGTGGTACCAATGTTAGCACCCATCACCATAGGGATAGCGGTTTCTACAGGTAAGCCACCTGCAACCAAGCCTACAATAATAGACGTTACAGTACTTGAAGACTGAATTAAGGCTGTTGCCACCAAGCCGATCATTAGACCTGCAACTGGGTGTGCGGCAAATTCAAATAGCACCTTAGCTTGATCGCCAGTTGCCCATTTAAAGCCACTACCAACCATAGATACTGCTAGAAGAAGCAGATATAACATGAATGCCAAGTTAGCCCAGCGTAACCAACGAGCTGTGCTCGAAATTGGTGCCACTGTTGAAGTAGCTTGGTTCATCATAATTTTCTCCGTTGACCTTTCAGTTCATTTTTCGGTCTGTAGTTGAATCTGCGGGCGATGTTAGAGAATAAATATTTCAGTAATATTACAGATTTCTTGCTGTGAGAGATTTTTATTGTTCTTTTTGATAATGGCGTAAAAGAAGAAGAAAATTAATTTTTAACTTGTTGATTTTAGTGGTTAAATTTTGGTTTCGTTTTGTTTGGTTTTTGCGTTTTTTTTGTAGAGAAAATGCGCCTCAGTTCAACTTTTATGACAGTATTGACTTTATACTTTCGGTAAAACTTATGCTTTTGTAAGGTATTGTATGGTTTTGTCGAGTTTATTGTTTGTCTCTGTCACATTTGGTATAAAAAGTATCACTTTCTTTTCGGGACTCGATCATGTCACATCTAAACTACAACCATCTCTATTATTTCTGGATGGTGTGCAAACAGGGCTCTGTAACTAAGGCGGCTGACGCGCTCTTCCTGACACCGCAAACCGTGACAGGACAGATTAAAGCGCTTGAAGAGCGCATGAAAGGAAAGTTAACCAAGCGCAATGGTCGTACAGTTGAGCCCACTGAGTTAGGTCAGCTTGTGTTTAAGTACGCCGACCGGATGTTCGGTTTGAGCTATGAGATGTTAGATATCGTCAATTACAGCCAGCACTCGAACATTCTATTTGAAGTTGGTGTAGCCGATGCATTATCTAAACGCTTGGTCAGTAAAGTACTGATGACGACCGTCCCGGAAGATAACAGTATTCATTTACGCTGTTATGAATCGACCCACGAACTGCTACTTGAACGCCTTTCTCAGCACAAGCTAGATATGATCCTTTCGGATTGTCCCGTTGATTCTACTCAAAGTCCTGGCCTTTATAGCAAAAAGTTGGGTGAAAGTAGCATGAGCTTTTTTGCTTCTTCTGAAATTGAAAATGTGCGATTCCCTGAGATCTTGGAACAAAAAAAACTTCTGATTCCCGCGAGCCGAACGGCTATGGGGCGTAAAGTTATTCAATGGTTTGATCGTCAAGGCCTTCAACCCAATGTGCTAGGGGAGTTTGATGATGTTGCGTTGATGAAAGCTTTTGCTCGGTACCACGATGATGTGATTTTCTTGGCACCGACCGTATACATGTCGGAGATTGAAGACGACCGAAATTTACAGCTAATTGGCCATGTCGATGGGCTAAAAGAAGAGTACTACGTGATTTTTGCGGAACGAATGATCCAACACCCCGCGGTAAAAAATGTTTGTGATGCTGATTTCAGTCAAATGTTTGAGTAAACCCGTATCGTTGCGTAAATAAATAGATTACTATCAATAAAAATATAATTCTAAATAATATCTAAGTAAGCAAGATACTTGTTTTAGTGAGCAAAACTATTAATTATTGATGGCGCACCAATTAAAATCCTTGGTGGATAATATTGGTGTATCACTAACAACTAAATTAGAGGTTCTAATAATGAAGACTCTGGAAGTGTATCTTGATTTTCTTAGATATATAAATCAGTGCAACACAACAAGCTGGCCAGGGTTGGAATAAGTAAGTTGTAGCTAGAGGTCCAACACATGAATCTACAAGAAATGGAGCAGAACTCCGCAAAAGCCGTCGTGTTGCTCAAAGCGATGGCAAACGAGAGACGCCTACAAATCCTTTGTATGCTGCATAACCAAGAGCTGTCCGTGGGAGAGCTGTGTGCAAAGTTAGAGCTAAGCCAGTCGGCATTATCTCAGCATCTTGCTTGGCTTCGCCGTGATGAGTTAGTCACGACAAGGAAAGAAGCACAGACGGTGTACTACACATTAAAGAGTGATGAAGTGAAAGCGTTAATAAAAACACTGCATAGTCTTTATTGTGCTGAGAGTGCTCAACATTAATTAAATAGTCCTAATATACTGCTCATCTTAGAGTGTGAATCTAACTTGTTGGAATATTTGAGAGTGGCGTTAAACTTTTGATGATAGGGTACTACTCATCGACCAATTTGCTTTGTTCTCAAGTGTTTTATTAGTGCTTTCTAGTTTGAGCGTTATATGGGTAATGAATAAGCTGATGTCTTTAAATGGGACATTCAGAAAAAGAAAAGCTGGCATTGCCAGCTTTTTTTATTAAGAAAACTTTGTAGATATAAAAAAACCGACACAAGGTCGGTTTTTTCTTCACTGTAAAATCAGGACTCTATTAAAGAGCTTTGATTTGTGCAGCGAAACGAGACTTATGGCGAGCTGCTTTATTCTTGTGAATAAGGCCTTTAGTTGCCATGCGGTCTAGGATAGGTGTAACTACAGCGAATGCAGCAGTTGCAGCTTCTTTGTCGCCTGCTTCGATAGCAGCAACAGTTTTCTTCATGTAAGTACGCATCATTGAGCGACGGCTAGCATTGTGCTGACGACGTTTCTCAGCTTGGATAGCGCGCTTCTTAGCAGATTTACTATTTGCCAAGGGTCTAACTCCCAAAAACTTAGTTCTGTGACAATTTAAGGGCGAGGAATATCCCTCATTTGCGCTTAAATGTCAAATGATTTGTGCAAAAACCGATCTAAGCCAAAACAAATTTTGGTAAGAGAGGTTATCGCGGTTAAGATGGCGGGGATTCTAACAGCATTTTTATACCAATGCTAATAATTATCCGCGAAAGGCACACTTATTCCTTACAACCCGCGGATAGATTTTTGACGTCTATTTACAGCACCTGTCAGAGAAACAGTATAGGGTTAGCTGTCTTATGGTGATATTCCGAGGTTACAGTGAGTAAACGACTACTCAAGTCTGGCATGATCGTCAGTGCTATGACATTTATTTCCCGCGTTCTTGGCCTAGTTCGTGATGTTGTAGTGGCAAATTTAATGGGGGCAGGAGCAAGCGCAGACGTCTTTTTCTTCGCCAATAAAATTCCTAATTTTTTACGACGTTTGTTTGCTGAAGGTGCTTTTTCCCAAGCGTTTGTACCTGTTTTAACGGAAAGCCATGCTCAAGGCGACATGAATAAAACTCGGGAGCTCATTGCTCGTGCGGCGGGTACATTAGGGGTGATAGTCTCAATTGTTACCATCTTAGGTGTTCTAGGTTCCGGAGTGGTGACTGCACTGTTTGGTTTTGGTTGGTTCCTAGACTGGATGCATGGTGGTCCCGCGGCTGAGAAGTTCGAACTTGCTAGCGTGATGCTCAAGATTACCTTTCCTTATTTATGGTTCATCACTTTTGTTGCCCTATCGGGAGCCATTCTCAATACACTAGGTAAGTTTGCGGTTTCTTCGTTTACTCCTGTCTTCCTCAATGTGATGATCATTTTGGCAGCATGGTTTATCTCGCCGCAGATGCCACAGCCAGAGATTGGTCTTGCCATCGGTGTTTTCCTTGGTGGTTTGGTTCAGTTCTTATTTCAAATCCCTTTCCTTATTAAAGCGGGGGTTATGGTTAAGCCGAAATGGGGCTGGCGCGATCCGGGCGTGGTGAAGATCCGAACCTTAATGATTCCTGCTTTGTTCGGTGTGTCGGTAAGCCAAATCAACTTGTTGTTTGATACTTTTATTGCCAGCTTTCTGCAAACCGGTTCGATCAGTTGGTTGTACTATTCAGATCGCTTGTTGGAATTCCCGTTAGGTCTGTTTGGTATTGCTATTGCAACGGTGATTTTACCAGCATTATCACGCAAACATGTTGACGCACAAAATGAAGGATTCGCACAAACCATGGACTGGGGGGTGCGCATGGTGATCTTACTTGGCCTTCCTGCAATGCTTGGTTTGATGGTACTGGCAAAACCTATGTTGATGGTGTTATTCATGCGAGGTGAGTTTTCGCCACAAGACGTACATCAAGCATCATTGTCACTCTTTGCTTACGCTTCAGGCTTGTTGAACTTTATGCTGATTAAAGTGCTCGCTCCGGGTTATTACTCGCGTCAAGACACTAAAACGCCAGTGAAATACGGCATCATTGCGATGGTGACCAACATGGTATTTAATGCAATTTTTGCGTACTTCTATGGCTACGTTGGCTTGGCTATCGCGACGGCACTATCGGCATTTGTGAATATGGCACTGCTGTATCGTGGCCTGCACATCGCAGAGGTATACCAAATCACTAAGCGAACCGTCTTCTTTATTATACGTTTAGCTATTGCTGGCGCGGCGATGGTGGCGGCAATCTTATGGCAACTGGAAGATATGTCAGTATGGCTGGGCTGGAGCTTTGCTCACCGAAGCGCGGTGCTAGGGATGTTGATCGGTTTAGGAGCCGTAGTTTACCTAGTGGTTCTATTTTTAACTGGTGCGCGTTTAAAAGACCTAAAAGCTGGGACAGACTGAGGGTGATTAGTATATAATCCGTCAGTTTCACACAGTGTAAAGTAAAACAGAGGCAGAAAGCAGTATCCAATGGAACTGATTAGAGGCATTCACAATATCAACCCGCGACATCATGGTTGTGTTCTGACTATTGGCAATTTCGATGGTGTCCATAAAGGCCATCAACAAGTATTGCAGCAAGTGTCTGAGCAAGCGGACAGGCTATCCTTGCCTTCTGTTGTGATGACCTTTGAACCTCAGCCGATGGAGCTGTTTGCCAAAGACAAGGCACCTGCAAGGTTGACTCGATTACGCGATAAGTTCGTGCAATTGAGTAAGCTCGATATTGACCGCTTACTGTGTGTCAATTTCAATCGCCATTTTGCAAATTTAACCGCGGAAGAGTTTATCCGTGACTTGTTGGTCGAGCGTTTGGGTGTTAAGTTTCTTGTCGTTGGTGATGATTTCTGCTTTGGCAAAGGCCGTACAGGTAACTTTGCAATGCTGCAGGAAGCAGGGGAAAAATACGGCTTTGATGTAGTAAGTACCCAGAGCTTTTGTTTACAACAATTACGTGTCAGCAGTACGGCTATCCGTCAAGCGCTGGCGCGTGACGATTTGCATTCCGCGCAACAGATGCTGGGAAGAAACTACAGCATCAGCGGTCGTGTTTCTCATGGAAGAAAGCTAGGTCGAACCATTGGGTTCCCTACTGCAAATATTCCTTTGAAACGCTGTGTTTCTCCGGTTTCCGGAGTCTATGTTGTTCAAGCGCTTGGCTTAGGAAATAAGCCAGTTGGTGGTGTTGCTAATATTGGTCAAAGACCAACCGTCAATGGTGTTCGCCAACAGTTAGAAGTGCACTTATTCGACTTTCATGCCAATTTATATGGCAAGCAACTAGAAGTGGAACTTTTGCATAAACTTCGAGATGAGCAAAAGTTTGAGTCGTTTGAAGCACTTAAACAACAAATTGAATTGGATGCTGAAGCAGCAAGGGTGTGGCTGCGTCAGCTTAAGCGTTGAGCGGTTTATTCCACCGTTCAACATAATGTCTAATTTTCGCCCAATATAACGGAATTAAGAATCGATGAGTGAGTATAAAGATACCCTGAACTTACCTGAAACAGGGTTTCCAATGCGCGGCAACCTGGCCAATCGTGAGCCAGAAATGCTTAAGCGTTGGTACAAAGAAGATCTTTACGGTGAAATCCGTAAAGCTAAGAAAGGCAAAAAGTCATTCGTATTGCACGATGGCCCTCCTTACGCAAATGGTGACATTCATATTGGTCACGCACTAAACAAGATTCTTAAAGACATTATTATTAAATCCAAAACACTTTCAGGTTTTGACGCACCTTACATCCCAGGCTGGGACTGCCACGGTCTACCAATCGAATTAATGGTAGAGAAGAAAGTAGGTAAGCCAGGCCAAAAAGTGACAGCAGCGGAATTCCGCGAGAAATGTCGTGAATACGCAGCAGGTCAGGTTGAAGGTCAGAAAGAGAGCTTCAAACGTCTTGGCATCATGGGTGAGTGGGACAAGCCATACCGCACTATGGATTTCGCAACTGAAGCGAACATTATTCGTGCTCTTGGTAAGATTGCAAGCAATGGTCACCTTCTAAAAGGTTTCAAACCTGTTCACTGGTGTACAGACTGTGGTTCTGCTCTTGCTGAAGCGGAAGTAGAATACAAAGATAAAGTATCGCCATCTATCGACGTTCGTTTTAAAGCGGCTGACGAAGCGGCACTGCTATCTAAATTTGAACTGACAGAAGGTCATGAAGGTCACGGTGACGTATCTATCGTTATCTGGACAACAACACCTTGGACACTGCCTGCAAACCGCGCAGTATGTCTACGTGATGATCTAGAGTACGTGCTTATCCAAACAGAAGGCGACAACGCTGAGCGTATCATCGTTGCTGCTGAGCTAGCGAAAGACGTAATGGATCGTGCGGGTATCGAGCACTTCCACAACCTTGGCTTTGCTAAAGGTGCGGACCTAGAGCTTTCTCAATTCCAACACCCATTCTACGATTTCACTGTACCGGCGATCCTTGGTGATCACGTTACGACTGATTCAGGTACTGGTGTTGTTCACACTGCTCCTGGTCACGGTCAAGAAGACTTCGCGGTTGGTAACAAGTACAACCTAGAAGTAGCAAACCCAGTTGGCTCAAACGGTGTTTACCTACCAGATACAGAGCTATTTGCTGGTCAGCACGTATTTAAAGCGAACGATGCAGTAGTAGAAGTACTAAAAGAAAAAGGTGCACTACTACACCACCACGCTTACGAGCACAGCTACCCACACTGTTGGCGTCATAAGACCCCAATCATCTTCCGTGCTACACCTCAATGGTTCGTTTCTATGGACCAAGCTGGCCTACGTGCTAAAGCATTAGAGTCAATCAAGAATGTAGAGTGGATGCCTGAGTGGGGTCAAAGCCGCATCGAAGGTATGATCGAAGGTCGCCCTGAGTGGTGTATCTCTCGTCAACGTACTTGGGGTGTGCCAATTGCTCTGTTTGTTCATAAAGAAACAGCAGAACTTCATCCAAACACGCTAGAGCTGATCGAGAAAGTCGCTAAGCTGGTTGAAGAGAAAGGCATCCAAGCATGGTGGGATGTAGATGCCGCTGAACTACTAGGTGCTGACGTTGACCAATACGAAAAAGTGCTAGATACGCTAGACGTATGGTTCGATTCAGGTGTCACTCACTTCTCTGTTGTTGATGCTCGTGAAGAGTACAACGGCAACAGTGCAGACCTATACCTAGAAGGTTCTGACCAACACCGCGGTTGGTTCCAATCTTCTTTAATTTCATCTATTGCGATGAAAGACGAAGCACCTTACAAACAAGTACTGACACACGGTTTCGTGGTTGACGGTCAGGGTCGTAAGATGTCTAAATCTATCGGTAACGTGGTTGCGCCAAAAGACGTAACCAACAAGCTAGGTGCTGACATTCTTCGTCTATGGGTTGCTTCTACAGACTACACTGGTGAAGTTGCGGTTTCTGATGAAATCCTAAAACGCAGCGCAGATGCGTACCGTCGTATCCGTAACACAGCGCGTTTCTTCCTTGCTAACCTAAGCGGCTTCAACCCTGAAACAGACATCGTTCCTGTTGAAGAGATGGTTGCGCTAGATCGCTGGGCGGTTGGTCGTGCACTAGCAGCACAAGAAGAGATTGTTAAAGCATACGAAGAGTACAACACACACGGTGTAACTCAGCGTCTAATGCAATTCTGTTCAATCGAAATGGGCTCTTTCTACTTAGACGTAATTAAAGACCGTCAGTACACAGCAAAACGTGGCGGCAACGCTCAACGTAGCTGTCAGACTGCACTTTACTACATCGTAGAAGCGCTAGTTCGTTGGATGGCGCCAATCATGTCGTTCACTGCAGATGAAATCTGGAACGAAATGCCAGGTCAACGCGACAAGTTCGTATTCACTGGTGAGTGGTTCGACGGTCTATTCGGTCTTGCTGAAGGTGAAGAGCTGAACAACGAATTCTGGTCTGAGATCCAAGCGGTTCGTGGTGCGGTAAACAAACTTCTAGAAGATGCGCGTAAAGAGAAAACCATTGGTGGTGCACTACAAGCTGAAGTGACTCTATTTGCTGATGACGCACTAGCGGCGAAGATCAACAAACTTGAAGATGAACTGCGCTTTGTTCTACTAACCTCTGCGGCGAAAGTTAAGCCTCTAGGTGAGAAGACGGATGCAGCACAAGCCACAGATATCGAAGGCTTGTTTGTAGAAGTAGCAGCAGCTGAAGGCGAGAAGTGTGACCGTTGTTGGCACCACACGCCAGACGTAGGCACAATTGAAGGTCACGAGAAGATCTGTGGTCGTTGTGTGTCTAACGTAGACGGCGAAGGTGAAGTACGTAAATTCGCGTAATTGCCTAGAACGACTGAACTTTTTTTAAAATTAACAGCCCCAGTATTTACTGGGGCTGTTTGTAGGTAAAGTAATGAGTGAAAAAGCACTGACGTTAAAGCAATCTGGAGTTCGCTGGCTGTGGTTAGCAATTCTGGTATTTATTGCAGATATTGGCATCAAATTGGTGGTGATGGACAACATGGGCTACGGATGGGCAAACCGAATTGAGGTGTTGCCATTCTTCAACCTACTTTACGTTCATAACTACGGTGCCGCTTTCAGCTTCTTGAGCGATCAAGCTGGTTGGCAGCGCTGGTTATTTACAGGTATCGCGTTTGTTGTTACGGGTCTTTTGACCTACTGGATGAGTAAGCTTCCAGCAAAAGAAAAATGGAACAACATTGCTTATGCACTGATTATTGGTGGTGCAGTGGGCAACGTGTTTGACCGCGTCGTTCATGGCTTTGTTGTTGATTACCTAGACTTCTTCTGGGGTAACTACCACTGGCCAGCATTCAACCTTGCTGACATGGCGATCTGTATTGGTGCGGCAATGATTATTCTGGATGGCTTCCGTAAAAAAGACGCTGACAAGTAATCTTTTGCGGTATATCGAATAACCCTAAGCGTCGTCCGTTGATTCGAGCGATGCTTTTTATTATGTTGGAGCGCCAATCAGCATATCAATGTATAAAAAGACCAAGCTGACAGCGTAATAACCCAAGAACAAGGAAGCATTAACGTGACAACAATAACCAATGAATCTGTAGTAACCCTTCACTTTACGATTAAAATGAAAGACGGATCGGTTGCAGATAGTACTCATAACATGGGTAAACCAGCGAAATTTGTTATGGGTGATGGCAGCTTGAGTGAAAACTTTGAGCAGTGCTTGATAGGCCTCGAAACAGGCGCACAAAAAGCGATTGAGCTAAAGGCAGAAGACGCGTTTGGTATGCCAAACCCTGATCATATTCACTATATGGATCGCACTAAATTTGTAGGTGATGCAGAAGTGGAAGTTGGTACAATCATGGCCTTCAGTGGCCCTGATGGCATGGAAATCCCGGGCATTATTACAGAGATTGCAGGCGATTCAGTCACTGTGGACTTCAACCATCCTCTAGCGGGACAAGACGTGACTTTCGAAGTTGAAATTTTGTCAGTAGAATAGCGAACCCAATAAAGATAATTTCCATGAGCAATGAAATGAAAATCCTGTTAGCTAACCCACGCGGCTTTTGTGCTGGTGTAGACCGTGCGATTAGCATCGTAGAGCGTGCGCTAGAGATGTATCAGCCACCGATTTATGTGCGTCATGAAGTGGTGCATAACCGTTTTGTGGTTGAAGGGCTAAAACAACGTGGTGCTATCTTCGTTGAAGAGCTGCATGAAGTGCCAGACAACAACATTGTGATTTTTTCTGCTCATGGTGTATCGCAGGCGGTTCGTCAGGAAGCCAAGCTGCGTGATTTGACCGTATTTGACGCAACGTGTCCTTTAGTAACTAAGGTGCATATGGAAGTGGCGCGTGCGAGCCGTCGTAATATGGAAGTGGTTCTGATTGGTCACGCAGGTCACCCTGAAGTCGAAGGTACGATGGGGCAATACGCCAGTGAAACCGGTGGTATGTACTTGGTTGAAACTCCAGCCGATGTTGAGAAACTGAAGGCGATTGTGAAAGATCCATCCGATCTTCATTACGTAAGCCAAACGACGCTTTCTGTCGATGAAACTGCCGATGTTATCGAAGAGCTACGCCGCGTGTTCCCAGATATCCAAGGTCCACGTAAAGACGATATCTGTTATGCGACACAAAACCGCCAAGATGCCGTACGTGAATTAGCTGGTGACGTAGATGTGATGGTTGTGGTGGGTTCTAAAAACTCATCAAACTCTACACGTCTTAAAGAGCTAGCTGAAAAGCTAGGGACACCTGGCTACTTAACCGACTGTCCGGAAGATATCAAACCTGAGTGGTTTGAAGGCAAAACAAAGGTCGGCGTGACTGCGGGAGCATCTGCTCCGGAAGAGCTCGTTAATCAGATTCTAGAGCGAATCAAAGAACTCGTTGGTGCCGAAGCGGTTGATGAAGTACTTGGCCGTGAAGAGAATATGTTCTTTGAAGTACCTAAAGAACTGCAAATCAAGCAAGTGGATTAGTCTCCATTTATCGAATATTCAAAAGGCGACCTGTGGGGTCGCCTTTTTTACATCTCTCTTAACTCATTTAGGTAATCACGAATTTGGTCTTTTCCTAAACCATCGATAATCATATCAGACACCTTCGTGATTCTTCGCTCAAGCGATTGAGCAACCTTTTCGCAATGTGCGTACATGTCTTCATCAGAACCATCGGTCGGAAAAGCATCAACTTGCCAGTTTACTCGAACACCACCTGCAAGCCACTGAGGAGCGGTTTCTTGATGTAAAGAATCACAGAGAATAATAACGATGTCGGGAAGAAACTGAGTTCGCTCCTCCCATGAATGCGTGTGGATATGCGGAATGGGGAGTTGGTGGTCATCTAAATATTTTTGCACCACTGGGTGCACCTTGCCTGTGGGATGTGAGCCTCCACTGGTGACACTAAAATCTGCTGGCAGGATATTGGTTGCGATTGACTCCGCGAGGACGCTTCGTCCAGCGTTGTGCTTACATATGAATAAAACTTTATACATCATCGCCTCGTCTTTTCAGAGCGTCCTATTTATACGCTAGCGGAAACTCAGCGATGATGTGTGAAGTTTTTGTGTTAGTGGCTAATGCCGAGCATCTCTTTGAGCACCTTTAAGTAGCGGCGGCTTACTGGTATCTCAAAGCCTGTTTTGGTGATGATTTCCGCTAACCCATTTTCCAGTAACTTGATTTCGCTAATCGCTTTAATACTGACTAAGTATTGACGATGGCAGCGGACTAGAGGGGTTTTCTCTTCCAACGTTTTTAATGTCAGTTGGGTGCTCGCGGTTTGGCTGGTGGAGCGTACATGCACGCCGCTGATATCACTGTAAGCACATTCCACCGTGTCGGTGGCCATGATAACGATGCGGTTGTGTCCGATGCACGGTATCTGATCCAACGTGTCAGGTGTAATAGCAGACAGTTGTTGCGTTAGGGCGGATTGGCTAATGACTTTGTTTAGTCGTTTGACCGTTTTAGTTAACCGGCATGGGTCGACAGGTTTGAGCAAGTAATCAAAGGCATTGTCTTCAAATGCTTGAATCGCATACTGATCATAAGCCGTGACAAAAACCACATAAGGCATGGTTTCTGGATCAAGCATCCCAAGTAGTTCAATCCCCGTGACTTGAGGCATTTGGATATCGAGAAACACTACATCAGGCTTAAGTTCATTGATTTTTTTTAGGCCAAGGATTGCGTTTGAGGCATCGCCCACGACCTCAACTTGGCCTGTTTCATCCAGTAACTCTGCTAGCTCTTCACGAGCAAACTGTTCATCATCAATGACGAGTGCGGTTAACATCCAACATTACCTTTATTGCTTCAGCGTGCTTTTATGATTTTGGGGGAATGATAAAGCTCATTTTAGTAAATTGATGTGGCTCGCACGTAATTTTTAGCGCTGCATCACGTCCAAATTGATTAGTGAGACGTTTGTCGACAATTTCTAAACCTAGCCCTGAGTGGTTTTCTTTTGGCGGTTCAAAACTGCCTGCGTTGTCTTCGACGGTAATCAAGTGACCTTGTGGGTGTGCTTCGCTGTATATATGAACTTTACCACCTTCAAGCATGTTTGAAATGCCATGCTTAATGGCATTCTCAACCAAAGGCTGGAGTGTAAAGCTTGGTAATTTGATGTCCAGCAATTCAGGTTGAATATCGATTTCAACCTCTAAGCGGTCCGTAAAACGCGCTTTTTCGATGCTCAAGTACGAGTTCACATGTGCAAGCTCTTCCTTTAGCGTCACGGTATTAATGTTCTGCTTTAAATTGCTGCGGAAGAAGTGCGATAAATTTTGGATTAGCTCGCGCGCTTTGTCAGGGTCACGACGAGTAATCGCACTAATAGTATTGAGTGCATTAAACAAAAAGTGTGGATTCACCTGAGCGTGAAGCAATTTTATTTCTGCTTGGGCGAGTAAGGCTTGTTGTTGTTGGTAATCGCCATAAAGGATTTGGCTAGATAGAAGCTGGGCTATTCCTTCCGCCATCGACATGTTGGCCGTCGAGAACAATTTACGCTTCGGTTCATACAGCTTTATGGTACCAATGACCTCTTTCCCTGCACGCAGTGGGATGATCAGCGCAGATCCGAGCTTGCAATCTTTTGCAATGGAGCATTGGTATGGACGCTCCGCGCCATCAAGATAAATGATGTCGTTTTTCTCCATGGAGTCTAATGTGCTTTGCGATGAAATCGGCGTGTTTGGTTTATGGTGATCATCGCCAATGCCCACAAACGCCAAGATCTTTTCTTGGTCAGTAATCGCGACAGCGCCCACTTTGGTTTCTTCGTAAATAATACGTGCGATTTTCTCTGCGTTTTCGGTGTTGAAGCCGTTGCTTAGAATTCCCACTGAGCGATCAGCAATGGTGAGCGCTCGACGCGAAAACGTCGCAGAAAACTTTTCAAAGATTGCTTTTCTGTCTTGCAGGATACTCATGAACAACGCCGCACCAAATGAGTTCGCGATGATCATAGGCGCTGCAATAGCGGACACCAGTTCATAGGCTTGATCAAAAGGTTTCGCGACGGCGAGCAGCAAAATCATTTGCACCACTTCTGCAACAAACGTGACGCTGAATACAACGCTTGGATTAAACAGCAATGCGCCTTTATTTCGCTTGATAAGGTAAACGTGGAGCAAGCCACCAATTACGCCCTCGGCGGTGGTTGAAATTGCACAGGCTAGGTCGGTAAAGCCACCAAGAGAGTATCGATGGATGCCACCAGTAAATCCGACGGCGAAACCTACAACAGGTCCACCAAACAGCCCGCCCATAACTGCGCCGATCGCACGAGTATTGGCAATAGCATCGTTGATGTGCAGACCGAAATAGGTGCCGAGAATACAAAAGCCAGAGAAGAGTACGTAACAAATTAGGCGGTGGCTTAAGCGCGAAGAAATACTCAGCAAAGGTAAGATGATTGGCGTTTTACTTAGCATGTAAGCCAAAACTAAGTACACACACATCTGTTGTAAAAGGGAGATGACCAGTTCCATAGTGAACCTAACCTAGAATCAATGTTGTTATTGTATACCTAAGTAACCTCAAGATGCTTGGCTCAGATAGATAAGAACAGCTAAGTAAATGATGCTGCGCTGTGCTTTCTGAGTCTTAAAGTGACTTGGGTATAAAACAAAAAGAGCCTGCAATTGGCAGGCTCCTATCTTAGTCACTCAGATGTGACGAGTATTACGCTGTTTCTGATACGGCTTGTGGTTTCTCTTCGTCAGCCAGTTCAGTTTCACCTTTACCCTTAGAGGTTTTGATAACGTAACCTGTCACAGCTAGGGCAAACACAATACCTACGATAGTTGATAGTTGCATTGGCAGACCAAAACCTAGCGAGCTGTTGTTTAAGATGAACGTGACACATACCGTGGTCATGAAGATAGCTGGGATAGTGGTAATCCAGTGCAGCTTGTTGTGACGCAGTAGGTAAGCGGACGCAGTCCAAAGCATCATTACCGCTGTTGTTTGGTTTGCAAAACCGAAGTAGCGCCAGATAATGCCGAAGTCTACTTGAGTTAAGATACCGCCGATAACGAACAGTGGAAGTGCCATCAGTAGACGGTTACGTAGCGTTTTTTGTTCCATGTTGAAGTATTCAGCAAGGATCAAGCGGCTTGAACGGAACGCTGTATCGCCAGACGTAATTGGTAGGATAACCACACCCAGGAACGCAAGGATACCACCGAACACACCTAGCAGACCAAATGATGCGCTGTATACCACGTTACCAGGGCCACCGTTTTTCACAGCTTCTGATAGAGCGTCTAGAGAGCCGAAGAAAGACAGAGCGATAGCACACCAAATTAGCGCGATAACACCTTCACCAATCATTGCACCGTAGAATACGAAGCGACCGTTTTTCTCATTTTCCATACAACGCGCCATCAGTGGAGACTGAGTTGCGTGGAAGCCAGAGATAGCGCCACATGCGATAGTGATGAACAATGCAGGCCATAACGGCATGTCATTTGGGTTGAGGTTAGAGAACATGTCCGAAACTTGGAAGTCACCCATTACTGTGTGTTCGCTAGAGAAAGCAACGGCTGTCATTAGACCAACAGACATAAAGATAAGTAGGGCGCCAAACAGTGGGTAGAAACGACCAATGATTTTATCGACAGGAACAATCGTCGCAATGATGTAGTAAGCAAAAATAGCAATAACCATTGTAGTCATGCTTACGCTCAAGCTTGTTTGATCATTGATGAGGTTAGTAATCATGCCAGCAGGGGCTGAAACGAACACTACGCCAACTAGAAGCAATAGGACAATGGCAAAAATATTCATAAAGTGTTTTGCGCCATTACCTAGGTAGCGACCTGTAATGGTAGGTACAGATGCACCGCCGTTACGCACTGAAAGCATGCCTGAGAAGTAATCGTGTACTGCACCAGCAAAAATACAACCGACTACAATCCAAAGCATCGCCGCAGGACCGTATAGTGCCCCCATGATCGGGCCAAAAATTGGACCAACACCTGCGATGTTAAGTAGTTGAACTAGGTAAACTTTCTTTGTTGACATTGGAACGAAGTCAACACCGTCCGATTTGGTGTGAGCTGGCGTTTGGCGTTTTTCATTGATGCCGAAAATCTTCTCGACGAAAGCGCCGTAGATGAAGTATCCGCCGATTAGGGCTGCGACACAGGTTAGAAACCACATCATAGCAATTGTCCTTGGTCTTAGTTGGGTAGGGTAATTTTTTAATCTCAGGATGCATGTTATGCGTCACTTGTGTTAAATGCATTCGGTTAGTAGATGAGTGGTCGAATAGAGCACTGAGTGGTCGATATGCTGCTTGAGCGGTTTTTAAAAATGGCGAAAGGTTGATGACAGTCTTGAGCGGCTGATTTGAGTCATCAGTGGTTAAATCTGCAAGCTCAGCGGCAAGCGCCAATAATTAGTGGTAAGCTTATTTTTGAAAACAATTACTTAAGGAAGAACCATGAAAAAGGTAACGGTAGGTCTGGCACTGGCTTTACTTGCAGGATGCACAGCAACGACAGCAGATCTTGCCAAGTCGGGAGATTGGCATCAGATCGGATATCAAGATGGCATAACCGGACACACATCGCGCACGATGAGCGAGCTTCGTGAGTTGGGTAGTGTTAAGCAAAGTGACTACGACCAAGGTTATTTAGAAGGTTTACGTGAGTACTGTAATCCTGCTTTTGCGTATCAAATGGGGTTATCTGGTCAGTATTACGAAGGGGTTTGTGAAGGTACTGAGCAAGCGCAAAAATTCCGCATGGAATGGCAACGTGGTTGGAATGAATACTCAAATTAATAGTCAATAAAGCCGTTGTTACACTGTCTGCATCACATAAATGTGGCAAAATCTTCCTTATTAAACTATGTTCATATTGCTTGATAGTGAGCACAGAAAAAAAGGAATCACATTATGTCAACGCAAATGGCTGGTGGCTGGAGTCCATTTCATGAACTCACAGCAGAGAATAAAGAAGTATTTGCTAAAGGTATCGAGGGGTTTGTCGGTGTCAAATACTCCCCTTTGGTTGTGGCTACTCAAGTCGTAGCCGGACAAAACTATGCGTTTTTCTGTAATGCAGAAGTTGTCTACCCTGGAGCACAACCATACCCAGCAATGGTTCATATGTTCAGTGACCTTGAAGGTAAAGTCGGTATTACTCACATTGAACGATTGAACTACTAAATTGAGCCAAAAAGGCGCCTGACTTTTAAATAAGTGAGGCGCTTTATTGATTAAGATTGATTAGTTTGCGCGATCACGACTTTTCTTAAATATCCTTGCTTGGCGTTCAGTTGCTCAGTCGCGCTTTCTCTATCCAGCCCGGTTAAAATCATCAAAATCGCTAACTTGGCGTCGTAGTCCGTTTCTTTGAGCGCCGTTTTAGCCTCTTGGTTAGTACAATCTGTTGCTTGCATAACAATACGAGCCGCTCTTGCAACTAGCTTTGCATTCGTCGCTTTCACATCTACCATTAAGTTCTGATAACTTTTGCCTAGGCGAATCATGCTTGCGGTAGTGAGCATGTTCAGTACGAGTTTTTGTGCCGTCCCTGATTTTAAGCGAGTGGATCCCGTTAACGCTTCAGGTCCAACAACGGGGCTAATCGCAATATCAGCAATATCTGCAATCGGAGAGTCAGGGTTACAAGATAGTGCTACAGTGGTGGCACCAAGCTCGTTCGCATACTCTAAGCCACCAATCACGTAAGGTGTTCGTCCACTTGCCGCAATACCAACGACGACATCGCGTTGTGTTAGCGTATTCTCTTTAAGATCTTGCTCGCCCAATGCTGGGTCGTCCTCCGCCCCTTCTTTTGCACGGAACATTGCCTCTTTTCCACCGGCAATAATACCAACGACCATCTCTGGATCTGTGCCAAAAGTTGGTGGGCATTCTGAAGCGTCCAAAACGCCAAGTCGACCACTGGTACCCGCACCGATGTAAAACAACCGACCTCCGACCTTAAATGCTTCCGTGATCTTATCAACGGCTTCAGCGATCTCAGGCAATACTTTTTCAACGGCAAGAGGAACGAGTTTGTCCTGTTGGTTGATGCGTTGAACAATATCGAGAGAAGGCAGCAAGTCGATGTCCATGGTGTCTGGGTTTCGCCCTTCAGATACCAGATGGGATAAAGCTGCGATAAGTGCATCGTTTGTCATAATGAATTAAGCCTTTTTGTTTAGGATCTATTGCCCTTAATTTTTTGAATAGAGTACACCCAGTGAAGCGAGACGACTTGCCCCCGTAACTTCCGGTAAGTTGCTAGGGAGGCCGTGAATATGGCGCTGCGCAAGCCAAGCAAACGCCATTGCTTCCATGTAATCGCCATCAACGCCTTTTTCTGCCGTTGTCGCAACGCTCCATTGTGGCAATAACTTGGCTAGTCGCTGCATCAAAAGTGGGTTTCTTGCTCCACCGCCACAGACCAATAGTTGAGGTGTGATGCCATGAGAAAACTTGTCGACTTCGTTGGCAATGGTAATTGCAGAATACTCGCAAAGTGTACGTTGTACGTCTTCGATTGGTAAATTGTGATGGGCCAGTTGTTGATGCAGCCAGTCAATATTGAACAGTTCTCGCCCGGTACTTTTAGGGGCAGGCATGGCGAGGTAAGCTTCTTTGAGTAATTGAGTCAACAAAGTAGCGTTTACCGTTCCTTTAAGTGCAAATTGTGCATCTTCGTCGAAGCTTTGCCCAGTATGCAGCGCACACCATGCGTCCATCAACATATTGCCCGGGCCTGTGTCATAGCCAATGACTGGTTGTTCTGGATGCAGTACCGAGATATTGGCAATGCCTCCAATGTTAAGTACCACAGTTGTGGAATCCTGCATCGCAAAAATGCTTTTATGGAAAGCAGGGACGAGTGGGGCACCTTGTCCACCTAGCGCCATGTCTTTACGACGAAAATCCGCTACCGTATCAATGCCTGTCTTGACCGCGATAATGTTGGCATCGCCCAATTGAGTGGTAAACGGCAAGTTTCCGGTAGGCTGATGGAACACTGTTTGACCGTGATTACCAATCGCACGAATTTGCTCTGCGACGTAACCAGACTTATTGAGCAGCTGTAACACGGCATCTGCAAATAGGTGGCCGAGCTGGTGGTCAAGTTCACCTATGGCTTTTAAATTTGTTGCTTGACCGGTACAAACAGATAACAGCATGTCTTTTAGTGCTGCGGGCATTGGGTAGTCGTCGTGCGCAATCAGACGAACGTGCTCATCGCTTATTTCAACTAGAGCGGTATCAACACCATCCATACTCGTTCCAGACATCACACCAATGTACAGTTCGTTAAATTTCATAGCCGATCTCGTCAATTCTTCATTCACTTATTGTAAAGCAAATCTGAAGCGAATAACCTCATCGAATACGAGATATTCAGCCGATTTTGAGGAGAAAACATGGGACCGTTATGGGTTGACGTTGCGGGGTATGAACTGACCGCTGAAGACAAAGAAATCTTGGAGCATCCTACGGTTGGTGGCTTAATTCTATTTGCTCGCAACTATCATGATAGCGAACAGCTTCAAGCACTTACTCAATCCATCCGAAAGGCGGCTAAGCGCCCGTTTTTGATCGGTGTGGATCAAGAAGGCGGCCGAGTGCAGCGCTTTCGTGAAGGTTTCTCATTAATTCCTGCTGCTGATGAGTACGCTAAACATCAAAATGGCGAAGAGCTTGCTCGTATGGGCGGTTGGTTAATGGCAGCAGAGCTGATTGCCCATGATATTGATTTAAGCTTTGCCCCGGTACTTGACCAAGGCCATCAATGTAAAGCGATCGGTAACCGTGCATTCGGTGAAGATGCCGATACCATTCTTCGCTATAGCACTGCTTATATGCAAGGAATGAAGAGTGTTGGCATGGCAACGACAGGCAAACACTTCCCTGGACATGGTGGCGTGATTGCAGACTCACATCTAGAAACACCATACGACGAGCGCAGTGATATTTTTGAACAAGATATGGCGATCTTCAAAGCGCAAATTGATGCCGGTATTTTAGATGCCATGATGCCTGCTCACGTGATTTTCCCACATTATGATGCTCAACCAGCCAGCGGTTCTGAATACTGGTTAAAACAGGTTCTGCGTCAGCAATTGGGTTTTAAAGGTTTGGTTTTTTCGGATGACTTGACCATGGAAGGCGCTGCGATTATGGGCAGCCCAGCCGAGCGAGGTGCTCAAGCATTGAGAGCTGGCTGCGATATGTTGTTAATGTGTAATAAACGAGAAGCGCACGTTGAAGTATTAGACAACTTACCGGTTTCAACCGTGCCACTCGCGGATGGATTACTGAAAAAACAGTCATTTTCTCCAAGCGAACTTAAGCTATCTCAAGAGTGGAAAGCGGCGAGTGAAGCGATGAAACGCTTGACTAGCTAAACCTCTTGTAAAAGATTCAAAACAGCGATTAGAAGCCAAAGTTAATTATGCTTTGGCTTTTTATTTAACTGTAAACTTTAATTTACAATAAATGTTTTTTATTCTGTACGCTTGTTTTTCTTTTTTAGCCTGTTATCTTGTCGTTAAAGCTTAGTTGTCTCACCAAGGGTTTGGTTGGGTGTAAAAATAAATATACAGGTTAGAGTTATGCAGAAAAGTGAGTTGAGCAATATTAATATTATCGAAGAACAGGTTCTTATTACTCCGGAGGAACTAAAAACCAAGCTTCCTTTGAGTGAAAAAGCACGTCGCTTTATTCAAGAGTCTCGTCAAACTATCGCTAATATTATTCACAAGAAGGATCACCGCCTGCTTGTTGTATGCGGTCCATGTTCTATCCACGACGTAGAAGCGGCGAAGGATTACGCAAAGCGCCTTAAAGCACTCTCTGAACAACTAAGTGACCAACTGTATATTGTTATGCGTGTTTACTTTGAGAAGCCGCGCACCACGGTCGGCTGGAAAGGCCTGATCAATGACCCACACCTAGACGGCAGTTTCGATATTGAACACGGTCTGCATGTTGGACGCGAACTTCTGGTGGAGCTGGCAGAGATGGAAATCCCGCTCGCGACTGAGGCTCTAGACCCAATTAGCCCACAATACTTGGCGGATACTTTTAGCTGGGCAGCCATCGGTGCTCGTACGACGGAGTCACAAACTCACCGTGAAATGGCAAGCGGCCTGTCTATGCCAATCGGTTTTAAGAATGGCACGGATGGCAGTTTGGCAACCGCAATCAACGCGATGCAAGCTGCGTCCTCTAGCCACCGTTTTATGGGAATTAATCGTGAGGGACAAGTCGCACTATTAACCACCCAGGGCAATGCTAATGGACATGTGATCTTACGTGGCGGCAAGCAAACTAACTACGATTCGGTATCAGTCACTGAGTGTGAGCAAGAGATGGCGAAATCTGGTCTTGATGCTTCATTAATGGTGGATTGCAGTCACGCCAACTCACGTAAAGATTACCGTCGCCAGCCATTAGTCGCGGAGGATGTGATTCATCAAATCCGTGAAGGCAATAAATCTATTATCGGTCTTATGATTGAAAGCCATATCAATGAAGGAAATCAATCTTCTGACGTAGCTCTTGAAGAGATGAAATACGGTGTATCTATCACTGACGCATGTATCAATTGGGATTCAACTGAGGCACTATTACGTCATGCACATGAAGAGCTAGTGCCTTTCTTAGAAAATCGTCTAAAGGCTAATTAATACAGGATTTAAGGAACATCAATGGCAGTTGAACTTAACGCATTACGCGATCAGATTGATGCAGTCGACAAGCAAATGTTGGAGCTATTGGCTCAGCGTTTAGCGCTCGTAGAGAAAGTTGGGGAAGTAAAAAGCGAACATGGTTTGCCAATTTATGCTCCAGACCGCGAAGCGGCGATGTTAGCTTCTCGTCGCGCTGAAGCTGAAAAAATGGGAATTCCTCCACAGCTTATTGAAGATATTCTGCGTCGAACAATGCGTGAGTCTTATGCCAGCGAGAAAGATTCCGGTTTTAAGTGTTTGAACCCTGATTTACGCTCAGTTGTTATTATTGGTGGTAATGGTCAATTGGGTGGCCTGTTTGGGCGTATGTTCAAATTGTCGGGCTACCAGGTCAAAGTTCTCGGCAGTAAAGACTGGGATCATGCGGACGAGATTCTAGACAACGCGGGTTTAGTCGTGGTCACGGTGCCGATTCATCTAACGGAAGGGGTGATCGAAAAACTGGGGAACTTGCCGCAAGACTGTATTCTGTGTGACCTGACTTCTATCAAGTCGAAGCCTCTGCAAGCAATGTTGAATGTGCACCAAGGTCCTGTGGTTGGTTTACACCCAATGTTTGGCCCAGATGTTCCGAGCCTTGCCAAGCAGGTTATTGTGTACTGTGATGGCCGTGGTCACGAGCATTACCAATGGCTATTGCAACAGTTTGGGATTTGGGGCGCAAGCTTGTGCCAAATCGATGCACAAGAGCACGATCATGGCATGACGTTGATTCAGGCGCTGCGCCACTTCACGTCGTTTGCTTACGGTATGCACCTTAGCAAAGAGAATCCGAACATCGATCAGTTGTTGAAGTTAAGCTCGCCAATCTACCGCCTTGAATTGGCGATGGTGGGACGACTGTTTGGTCAGGATCCGAACTTGTACGGTGATATCATTTTCTCTTCTCAAGAGAATATCGATATGATCAAGCGATTCCATCAGCGTTTAGGTGATGCGGTAGCGATTCTGGATAGCAGAGACAAAGCGCGATTCATCGAAATCTTTAAGCAGGTGAGTGATTGGTTTGGTACTTATTCTCAACAATTTATGAATGAGAGCCAAAACTTACTCAAACAGGCGAATGATAATATTCATCGCGGCTAATCACGGGTCATTTAGCCGTGCAGAGTCCGAAACAAAAAGAGCAGCGTAAGCTGCTCTTTTTCGTGTTGATGGACAAATCAGTTCGTCGCAGTATTACTCGTATCTTCACTTGATACTGTGTTGATACTGGTATCGCGATAGGGTGAATTGGTTAAATTGACTTGTAGACGTACAACGTTATCAATCAATTGAACCAAAGGTCCCCATTTCACTTTTTTCTCTTTTTCAAAGACGTCATTGAAGTTTTCTGGCGTCCACTCCATTAAGTATTGAGGGTTGAGTGCTCGTCCGAGGAAGCGTACTTCATAGTGCAAGTGTGGCCCTGTGGAGTTGCCAGAGTTACCGCATTGAGCAATGATGTCGCCTTTACTAACAAACTGACCGCTTTTCACTTTGAAGCGTTGTAGATGAGCAAAGGAGCTCATAAAGCCAAATGAGTGACGAATGGTGACATAGTTACCATAACCACGATTGCTCGGGCGAACGGTTTCCACCACACCGTCAGCCGGTGCCAGGATCTCTTCTCCTCTTTTACAAGTCAGATCGATACCAGTATGAACATGTCTCTTACCTGAAATCGGATTAATACGACTGCCGTAAGAAGAAGAAATACGTTGGTATGTGACTGGACTGTCATTTGGTATCAAACGGAACATCGTCGCTCGAACAGCAGAATCGATAGCGGCTGCGTCAATTCGCTCCTCTAACCCCATGCTGTTCTCATCGATCATCAACTCTTCGTCTGCGAGACCTAAAACCGATTCAACGTCGAATACCCGTTTGCCCAATAGCTGAATTTGATTGTTTTTGTCAGTCAAAGACTGGGAAAGTGAATGATTGGTATCAAGCTGCTCTTCGTAAAGAGCCGTCACTTCGGCCTTTTCACTTTCCAGTTTGGCGATGATTTGTGTTAGTTCGTCTTTATTGTGCATCTGCTGCTGATTAAGGTACCACGCGCCACAAACGACGGCGGGTAATGCCAATACTGAAGCAAATACTGCTAGGACCGAACTGCGGCCCAAATAGAACTGCTGATCGCCGTCTTTCGTCGGGATCTGCATGATGATTTTTTTAGACATAGTTATTGTTACTTAAATAGGCGTTCATTTATTTTTCTCCTAAAAACCAGAGAGGTGCTCTAACTCTCGATTCAGAAGGTCGTTATTGCCTACATTCAATTCTATAAATCGTTTTAGTTGGCTAATGCTTTCGATGTCTATCTTAGCGATCTTCAACCTCACCTCACACTTAGAGACATTCACAATTTGCGCTTTTAACGTAATCACTTGTTCGGATTGATCAAATGAAAAAGTCACATGGACTGGAAGGGTTGGATCCAAAGCCTCAGTCTCTTCCACTTTCATGAGTAAACCATGCAAGGAAAGATCTTGAATCCTAGCTTCAATTACCAAGTCACGTTGTTCTATCTTAGCTGGAGCTTGATGGAGAATACGTGAAAAGCGTCGTCTCTCTGTCATATGAATATTCTCGTCAGGTCGTCAAACAGAATTGAATAGTATATCAATACGAACAAAAAATGTTCGATTGTTGTTTGAAAAGTGTCGAGGTCGCTACAGAGTGACGTAAGTGCTATGTCATGTTCTTAACGAACGAGACGGGCTAATGAGCTCTTTTTATAACAAAGAAAACAAAGGCCGCTATGATAGCGGCCTTTGTACAAATTACAATCAAACTTTGTGGGTTGCGATTACTTCGCAATACGCTTGTATTTGATACGGTGTGGTTCTGCGGCTTCAGGACCCAATGTTTTCTTCAACCAATCCATGTACTCTGTGTAGTTACCTTCGTAGAAGTTAACTTGGCCTTCGTCACGGTAGTCAATGATGTGGGTTGCGATACGGTCAAGGAACCAGCGGTCGTGCGAGATAACCATTGCACAACCAGGGAACTCTAGTAATGCTTCTTCTAGAGCACGCAGTGTTTCAACGTCAAGGTCGTTGGTTGGTTCGTCGAGTAGCAACACGTTGCCGCCCGCTTTAAGAAGCTTCGCAAGGTGGACACGGTTACGCTCACCCCCCGATAGTTCACCAATAATCTTTTGTTGGTCACTGCCTTTAAAGTTAAAGCGTGAACAGTATGCACGAGCTGGGATTTCGAAGTTGTTGATCTTAATGATATCAGCACCTTCAGAGATCTCTTGGAATACGGTTTTAGAATCGTCCATGCTGTCACGGAACTGATCGACAGATGCTAGTTTTACTGTATCGCCCATCTCAATTGTGCCCGAGTCTGGTTGTTCAGTACCACTTAACATCTTGAATAGCGTCGATTTACCTGCGCCGTTAGCACCGATGATACCAACAATTGCACCTTTAGGGATGCTGAATGACAGGTCATCAATTAGAACTCGACCGTCAAATGACTTGGTCAGGTTCTTCACTTCAATAACCTTATCACCTAGACGCTCACCTGGTGGGATAAATAGTTCATTGGTTTCATTACGTTTTTGATGATCAGAGCTTTGCAGTTCTTCAAAGCGAGCCATACGTGCTTTTGACTTCGCTTGACGACCTTTAGGGTTTTTACGTACCCACTCAAGCTCTTTCTCGATAGTCTTTTGGCGAGCACTCTCTTGGGAGGCTTCTTGTTGTAGACGAGCGTCTTTTTGCTCCAGCCATGAGGTGTAGTTGCCTTCCCATGGGATACCTTCACCACGGTCCAGTTCTAAGATCCAGCCCGCAGCGTTATCTAGGAAGTAACGGTCGTGGGTGATGGCTACTACGGTACCAGTGTAATCCACTAAGAAGCGCTCTAGCCAAGCCACTGATTCTGCATCTAGGTGGTTGGTAGGTTCATCAAGCAGTAGCATGTCTGGCTTAGAAAGTAGCAAGCGACAAATAGCCACACGGCGGCGTTCACCACCTGATAGGTGCGCAATTTTTTGGTCCCATTCAGGTAAACGAAGTGCGTTTGCCGCACGCTCAAGCGCATTTTCTAGGTTGTGGCCATCTTTCGCTTGGATAAGGGCTTCTAGCTCGCCTTGCTCTTTTGCAAGTGCGTCGAAGTCTGCATCTGGTTCAGCGTATGCTGCGTAGACTGCGTCCAAACGTTTCAGAGCGTCAGCAACGTCAGCAACCGCTTCTTCAACAACTTCACGAACGGTTTTTGATTCGTCTAATACTGGTTCCTGAGGTAGGTAACCTACGTTTAGACCAGGTTGTGGACGCGCTTCACCGTCGATATCCGTGTCGATACCTGCCATGATACGTAGCAGTGTGGATTTACCTGCACCGTTCAGACCTAAAACACCGATTTTCGCACCAGGGAAGAAGCTCAGAGAGATGTCTTTAAGAATTTGACGCTTAGGTGGCACAATTTTGCTCACCCGCGACATGGTATATACGTATTCAGCCATTGCCGATCGTTCCTAAATTAACTGTCATTCAAACCCATCATTTTATACCAAGTGCTTTGTTTTTGTTACCGCATTGCAAGAATTTCCCTAACGAATGGATTTCTTATTTTGAGCTGACCGGAAACTTACACGGTTAGGGTATACACTTTTGTTATTCGTTAAGAATGACGAAGTGTTTTCTATGCGAGTTAGAAACGCTTTGTCTCCATCGTCTTAAAAGTTTGACGAGTACAATTTTTAATACACTAAGTTGCTTTACATGGACATCTGCATTCTGTGTAAATAGATGCATGTGTGAAAATTGCCTTAACATCACATGAACTCTAACAAAACTAGGCTTTAGGGCAGTATATGTCTGGGGAAAATGACACAAATGAGATTCAACGTATCTGAATTGGCTAAAAACGTATGCTGCGCCGCCGCGTTGTGTGCTATGAGTTTGAGTGCTAATGCCGCGCTGAGTTTGGAAAAGCAGCGCGAAGTATATGAGCAAGCTCAAGATTTATTAGATAAAAATGACATCGACGGATACCTTTCGATTCGTCCTAAAATTTCTGACTATCCACTAACGCCTTATGTGGATTACCGCACTTTTATTAGACAGTTACCGGAAAAGTCACCACAACAGGTGAACGAGTTTATTTCTGAGCACGAGTCTTTTCCATTTTCTCGTCGAGTTCGCGCTCCATACCTCAATCATCTTTATAAGCAAAAAGATTGGAAAACCATTACTGAGTTTCAAAAAGTCATTCCTAGTGGTGAGCGTTACCAATGTATTTTCTACGTCGCTCAATTAAAGCAAGGCAAGAAAGTCGCGGCGTTTAAAGGGGCTGAACATATGTGGTTACGTGGCATCAGCATTGCTGATGAGTGTGACCCATTATTTGAAGCATGGGACAAGGCGGGTGAGCGTACCGATGAACTGATTCTACAGCGTATGTTACTGGCGTTTGATGCTCGTAATGGCGGTTTGATGAGTTACTTGCTCAAACTGCCTAAATCAGCGCAGGCAAAGCAACAAGCCAAAGAAATGAAAGCGTTGTTTGATAATCCTTCAAGTGTTGCGGAATTCGCGAAGAAAAAACCTGCGAATGATTTTAATCGAGCGCAAAGTGAATATGCGTTAGAAAAGTTGGCTCGTATGAACACTAGCCAAGCTCAAGGTGCGTACGATGCTGTCATTAAAGGACAGAAGTTTTCTCCAGAAAAAGCGCAAGAACTTGCCGACTATATTGCATTTCGATTGACTCGTACGGAGTCTGAGTCATTAGCTAAATGGCGCGATGATAAAACGAAAACCAGTCAGTACTTACCGTTGATTGAAACACGTATCCGCTTAGCGATTCAAAATGCAGATTGGAAAGGCGTACAAGAGTGGATTGCTGTTCTAAATAAAGAAGAACAAGCCACGCTACGCTGGCAATATTGGCTTGGAAGAAGTGAAATAGCGTTAGGTGATGACATCGCGGGGAAACAGCGTTTAGCAACTCTGCTTGGACAACGAAACTTCTACAGTGTGGCTGCCGCCAATGCAATCGGACAATCAATCAAATACCCAACGCATACGGTTAAGTTGGATAAGAAAGTTGTTCAACCCTATCAAGACTCGCTAGCTCGTATCGAAGAGTTGATCGCGACGGATAAAATCGCAGCAGCGAAGAGTGAATGGGCACACTTACTGCGCCGCGTAGGAAAAGATGAAAAGGCGATGTTGGCGGCTTATGCATCATTTAAACGTTGGCATCACCTAACGGTGACCGCGAGTATTCAAGCGCAGATGTGGGATAATATCGAACTTAGGTTCCCAATAGCACACCGCTGGTGGTTTAACTTTTATGCGAAAAAGCACAACATTGATCCCGTCACGATGATGTCTCTCGCTCGACAGGAAAGTGCGTTAGATGTTGAAGCCCGCTCTCCAGTTGGCGCTCGTGGTCTTATGCAGATCATGCCTGCGACGGCGAAGTACACGGCACGTAAATATAAGTTGAGTTATCAAGGTACGCAGGATCTCTACAATGTAGGAAAAAATATCGAAATTGGTAGCCATTATTTGCAAGGTTTATTAGAGGATTACGATAATAATCGTATTTTTGCTCTTGCTGCTTATAATGCAGGTCCTAACAGAGTAAAAACGTGGCGAGAGCGTACCCAAGGAAAAGTGGATGCTTATGCCTTTATTGAGGCAATTCCATTTAAAGAGACGCGCGGTTATGTACAAAACATCTTGATGTTTGAAACATACTATCGTGATCTTTTGGGTATCGATGGCGCGTTCTTGAATCAACATGAGATCAATACCAAGTATTGAGTGAGGTAACTTGATGTCGCACGAACCCGAGTACAAAGACTGGCAACAGATTATTGAGCTAATTCGAACAAGTATGGGCACCCAGCAAGATGACATGCTGTTAACTATGCTGATGTCACGTGATGAGAGAGAGTCATTAATATCACGCGTTAATATAATTAACGAACTTCTTAAAGGAGAATTATCTCAACGTCAGATCAGTCAGATGCTTGGTGTGGGCATTGCCACCATTACTCGTGGCTCTAACGAACTAAAGTCGAAATCTGATGAAGAAAAAGACAAGTTGAAAGTCTTGTTAGAACAAGTTGCGGTATCTAAGTAGACAGTATATCCAATTTGCTTTTAGGCCTTGGTGTTACAAGTGACTAAGATAACGTATTACAAAGGGCGGAAATATCCGCCCTTTTGCGTATCTAGAGACTAGGCTGAGTGTTATAAATTTGAAGGAAAATGCTCAGGGTTTGTGAATGGAATTAAAGCCAGAATCAAGGCTTGGTGATAGACCGAGCTTCGAGTTAGCTGGTTTTGGGTTAGCAGGCTAATAGCGCCACCTTTCTGTTTGATATTATCAGTACCAAACACTTCGTCCATTACATCTCCCAATTCATTCGCATCCTTGAGTTTTTCCAAGACTTTTGGCGGCAACATTAAGCTTGCAGAACGAGATTCACCGCGGTGAGTCTCTGATTCAACCACCATCCAAGCAAACGTCACGTTTGCTGCAATTCCCGCTTCGAGACCGACATAGTAATCCGCGTTTGGCATCTCTACTTTTGCGTTTTTAACGCGGTTTAGCGCACCACGATGAGTTTCTTCATTCGTCATGGGCTGATCTGCGACCTCACTCGGTACACTGACGCCAACGAAGTTGAATTCTTGATGCGGAAATGCATTACGAAATGCACTTTGAACTGCATTAATTTTGGCTGGGTTTAGCGATGCGATTACGACTTTTTGGGTTGCCATGATCTTTTTACTCACTGGTGTCTATTAACTCAATTTTACTTGCGTAGGCTTTACGTTCTCACTCGGGTAACAGCCTAATACTTTCAAGTGCTTAGTGATTTTTGTTAGCTCTTCAAGTGCCTGTTGCATTTCTGTAGAAGCAAGATGTGATGTCAAGTCTACGTAGAACATCTCTTCCCACGGGTTCCCCATAATTGGGCGTGATTCCAGCTTGGTCATATTGATGCCGTAACGTTGCAGCACTAATAGTGTTTCAACCAATGAGCCTGCCTCTTGGGAGGTCGACATGATCAATGTGGTTTTTGCTGGAATCTGAGTAGAAACTTCAACCGGTTTACGAGCAACCACGATAAAGCGAGTATGGTTTTCGGTTTGGTTTGCGATGTTGCCTTGAATTGCTTGCAAGCCATATAGCTTACCGCTTGATGCATTACCAATTGCAGCTACATCATCACGATCCATCTCTTGGACTTTCTGCATTGCATCTGCTGTGCTCGCGCAGGACTCCAGCTTTACTCCTTTCATACGGCTTAAAAACTCACTGCACTGTTGGTGTGGCTGAGGGTGAGAATACAGCGTTTTAATATCTTCCAGACGAATGTCTTTTTTCGCAACCAAGCAGTGTTCGATTGGTTGAGTTAGCTCTCCAACGATGTAAAGCGTCGTGTGTTGTAGTAAGTCATACACTTCATTAATAGAGCCTGAGCTGGTGTTTTCGATTGGCAGAACGCCATAATCAGCATGGCCAGATTCAACCGTTTGAGTCACTTCTTTAAAGTGCTCGCAGTTGAGCTCGATAAGCTCCGTATTTTTACGACTGAAGTATTCGCGACTTGCCAAGTGCGAATAAGAGCCTTTGGCTCCTAAAAAAGCGACGCGAGCGAGTGGCTTACGGCTTTGCTGTGGGTTAACGAGATTTTGCAGATAACTTTGTTGAAGCAGAACTGAGTCTTCAATGATGGTATGGAAAAGCTTGGTGATGTACTGCGCGTCAAGTTCGTATTTATCTTGGCCATTAGAAATCAGCTTGACCAATAATTGCTGTTCACGGACGGCGTCGCGAACAGGCTTTGAGGTTTGTACTTTGCTTTTGGCTACTTCAATGCTGAGTTTACGGCGCTCAGACAATAAGCTGAGAAGTTGGTCATCCAACTCATTCAAGCGTAAACGAATTTCTTCGAGGGAAATAGGTTGGTCAGTCATCAATTCTTTCCTTATAAAAAAGCCTCCCGATTTGGGAGGCTTTCTGTTTGTTTTTGACTTTTCTTTCACAAACGAGTTCGCCCCTCCAACTATGGGAGGAAAAAGAAGTCAAAAATAAACAGTGAGGTTAAATGCATAAATAGTGCTTAATTTATGAGTGTTTAAACACAATAAGCAAGGCTGGGGAGAGCGTCAAGCAAAAAAATAGCGCCTTTCGGCGCTATTTCCTCAATCTGTTCAGTTTACTCTTCTTCTTCCACTAGCTCAGGCTTACTTGCACGTCGAGCTTCAGGTTTGTGGGTCAGCTTGTTCAATTGTCGTTCTAGTTTTTGCTCCACTTCGTTGATAGCTGCGTAAAGATCTTCGTGAGTTGCTGAGGCAATGAGCTGGCCTTTAGGAACTTTGATAACCGCTTCGAATTTCTTCTGTTTGTTTGGTTCCTCACTGAAAGTTGCTTGGCAACCAATTAGGTCTACTTGCCATTTCTCCAGTTTTTTAAATTTGCTCTCAATATGAGCTCGGATTGCAGAGGTGATTTCGATGTTTTTGCCAGTGATATTCATTGTCATAAGTGTTTTTCCTCTGTTGCATCCCTCATGGGTTGAGTTCAGATTACCGCTTTAAGCATAAAAAAATGTGATTCAGATCATTATTTTGCTCGGGTTTTTTATGATGAAAAATGAATGTGATCTCACTCAAGAACTTCTGAGATTTATCGTGAAATTGCTTGTTATCGGTTAGTAAATCCGTAGATTGGATAGAGTACTCAGCTGAAAACGGCCTCGTTTTTAGGGAAGTTTTACGGCCTAATATTTGAGGTGGTTAAAATTTAACTACACGTAAGGTGTGATGACGATCACTGAGTCTCTCCAATGAATCCATTTAAAAAGCCGCTTGCTGTACAAGCGGCTTTTTACTGTCTGGCATTTGGCTGACTTTTCGTAGCGGTATCATGAAAATGGGGTCTTTTGGGGCTAGTGAAACCCCTTCTAAACTTTTGACTTGGTCCAAACTTTCTAGTTGTTTGTATATTATGTAGTAGCGATTAATGCTTGTGACGTACCCAACCGTTGAGCTTAAACTTTTCCGCATAACGACTTCCACGTTATTAAACCAAACATTAGGATCGTAACCTTGTTGGGCTGCACGCTTACGAATACGCTCTACATTGCCGGGGCCCGCATTGTAAGCCGCCAATGTAAAGTAGAGTTTATTTTGTGCAGTAATATCAGGATCACTGAAGTACTGCTTACGCAAAAAAGCTAAGTATTTCACTCCAGCATGAATGTTGTTTTCTAATTGTCGAACATTTTTGATATTGATATTCGGATCTTGAGCGGTGCTGGGTAGGACTTGCATTATGCCAACTGCACCTCGGCTTCCAACTAGGTCGTTATTAAATCCTGATTCCTTGTAAGCGATTGCAGCGATCAGTAAATAGTCGATATCGTATTTCTCACCATAGCGTGAAAATAGCGCCGCGAGTTTTTCTAGTTGAGCAATTTTCTTAGGGTTAAGAGCTCTGTTCAACCATCCCGTGTTATCGATGTATTTACCGTAAATAACGTTACCGAGTAGTGTCCCAGAGCGAGACTTCTGGATGAACTTATTCACGACGGCTTTTAATTTGGGACTATTTTCTCGCATTGCCCAAGCAATTTTGCCATTTTTGCGGATAGGGATTTTTTTATGCACCCGAATATCATCCATCACTTTCAGCCAAAGCTTGGCTTTATGGCTATCGAGAACAATGGCTCTGACGTAACCATTGTTGAGCATTCCGACCAGCTCATAATCTTGAAGTGTTTCTTCAATAAAGTGCACGATAACAGGCGGTAAGCCTTTTTTGTTTAGTTTCTTATTTAGTGTCTGAATGCTTTCAAAGTAGCTAGAGCTGGCGCGCACCCAAATCTCTTTGCCGCTCAGTTGTTCGATTTTCGTCATCGTTGGTGTGCTTTTGTTTGTCACTACCCACTCATGAATGTCAGTGAGAATGGGTGAACTGAACTCCACTTTCTGTTTGCGCGTGTCGGTAATAGTCAGGTTGGCGACAACTAAGTCACCTGAACCGTTTTCTAAAGCTGGCAGTAGCTGGTCGCGGGCAACAGGAATAATTTGTACGTTAAGTTTTGGTTTGAGTTTACGAAGGTCTTTTTCGAAATGCGCCAGCAATTCCGCGCCTATGCCTTTTGGTGTGCCGCCCTCAATGTAGTAAAAGCCTAAATCAGCAGAAACTAAGACGCGCAGTACATTCTTCTCCTTGATGACATCGAGGTCTCCGGTATAAGGAGGCTGTTTGAGCGGCGAGATTTGCAGTGCGCAAACGGAAGTAGACAATAGGAGCAGCATAACTGCGCAAAGCTTAGATATCGTCACGTTCACATCCTTTTTATAAAGGGGGGAGGAGAACTTTAAGCATATGTGGAGCTAGGAAGATCATCAAGAAAGGGCTGAATACACTATTGAGAGTAATAAAAAACCGCCACGGTAAAAACGGTGGCGGTTCAGTTTAAAGCAAGTTCAATTACTTCACAGGGTTGAGCTCTATAAGCTTTTCAGTTCTTGCTACGGCGTCTTCCAAACCAAGTTGCTTGTAGGCCTCTAGCTGGATAGTCAGTGACTTACGTGCAGCTTCTGTGTCTGGATACGCTTTTTGTAGCTCTTGGCTGCGATTAATAGCAGCGACCCAAGCTTCACGGCGAAGGTAGAAGTCAGCAGTCGCTAAATCATAGTTCGCTAGACGGTTTTTCAGCGCAACCATACGTTTTTGTGAATCTTCTGCATATGGGCTATTCGGGTAGCGTTGAAGTAGTTTTTTGAAGTCATCAAACGCTTTTTTTACCGGTTCAGGATCGCGATCGCTTCGATCTACGCTGAATAAATCATGCATAAAGTTACGATCTTGCGCCATGTGGCTTAGACCTCGCATGTACAGCACCCAATCCATCTTTTCATGGGTTGGGTTTAAACGCATAAAGCGAGAAATGGTTGCCAAGCCCAAAGCAAGGTCGTCGTTTTTGTAGTACGCATAGATTAGGTCAAGCTGCACCTGTTCAGAGTAGGCACCGAATGGGTAACGTGAGTCTAATGCTTCCAGTTTCTCAATTGCAGAAAGCCAATTACCACTTTGAAGAGAAATCTGTGCGTCTGCATACAGTTCCGAAGGCGGCACATCAGGAACGATTTCTTCTTTGCTTGCACATCCAAACAGAAGGGATACCGCTAAAAGGCCTGTTAAAGTCTGACGTTTCATATCAGGAGTCTGTTCCTTGAATCTAAATATTTCTTAAGCTGCCGTTACTTTCTTTCCAGTAACAGATACAATGACGTAATAGTCTATTTTTTCACAGTCGTGAGCATTAGTCTCACAGTTTTTAAAAAAGTTCGATATGGCTCAGCAGATTGTATTAACAAATACCGTAAAAGATAGCCAGTTAGGTCAACGTTTAGACCAAGCTATCGCCGAATTATTCGCGGACTTCTCTCGCTCGCGCCTAAAAGAGTGGCTGCTTGATGGGAAAGTTCAAGTTGATGGTGAAGTTGTCACTAAACCTCGTACCAAAGTAATGGGTGGCGAGGAAATTACATTGCAAGCCGAGTTAGAAGATGAAGAACGCTGGGAAGCGCAAGATATCCCGCTAGATATCGTCTATGAAGATGAAGATATTATCGTTATCAACAAACCTCGTGACTTTGTGGTTCATCCGGGCGCTGGTACGCCTGATGGCACTGTACTTAATGCGTTGTTGCATCATTACCCTGATATTGCAGAAGTACCTCGTGCAGGTATCGTGCACCGTTTGGATAAAGACACAACGGGTTTGATGGTGGTGGCGAAAACTGTTCCTGCACAAACTCGTCTGGTTCGCGCACTGCAAAAACGTAATATTACTCGTGAGTACGAAGCGATCGCTATTGGTCGTATGACTGCGGGCGGTAAAGTGGATCAACCGATTGGTCGTCACTCTACTAAGCGCACGCTTATGGCGGTAGCACCAATGGGCAAACCAGCAGTAACGCACTACCGTGTTGCTGAACGCTTCCGCGAACACACGCGTATTCGCTTGCGTCTAGAAACGGGTCGTACGCACCAGATTCGTGTGCACATGTCTTACCTTCAGCATCCGTTGCTCGGTGATATTGCATATGGTGGACGTGCTCGCATCCCGACAGGTGCGTCTGAAGAGCTAACGGCAATGATCCGGGGTTTCGATCGCCAAGCATTGCACGCAGTAATGCTGCGCTTTGAGCACCCAATTACGGGCGAAGTTCTTGAGTTTCATGCTCCAGTGCCTGATGACATGGTTGTGATGACTGAAGCGCTTCGTCAAGATACAGAAGAGCACGGCTTACCGGAAGAGTTCTAATATGAAGAGAATCATCCCGAATTGGCCAGCGCCTAAAAATGTCAAAGCTTTCGCCTCAACACGCATAGGCGGATTTTCGACAGGCCCTTACCAAGGGCTAAATTTAGGTGCTCACGTTGGGGATGATTTGTCTTTAGTAGAGAAGAACCGAGCTTGGTTGGCGCAACAGGCAAGCATGCCAAATGCGCCAATCTGGTTAAACCAAACGCATTCAACCGTTGTGGCTCAAGCAAATGAACCAACAACACAGGTGCTTGATGCGGATGGTGTATTTACTTCTTCAAGCCATGTTATTTGTTCAGCGATGACCGCCGATTGTTTACCTGTATTATTGACTAATACACAAGGTACGCAAGTAGCCGCTGTTCACGCAGGTTGGCGCGGCTTAGCAAATGGCATTGTCGAAAATGCGTTAGCGTTGTTTTCTGGTGAAGTGATAGCGTGGCTTGGCCCCGCCATTGGCCCTCAAGCCTTCGAAGTGGGTGAAGATGTTCTGCAAGCTTTTGTTGATTTTGATTCACAGGCGAATCAAGCATTTGCTCCACTCGATATCGACGGTAAATGGTTTGCTGACATGTCGGTGCTGGCAACGCAACGTCTAAACCGGGCTGGTGTGACACAAGTGTTTGATTCTGGACTTTGTACTTACCAAGATAAAGCCTCTTTTTACTCTTATCGCCGTGATGGTAAGACTGGTCGACAAGCAACCTTTATTTGGATCGAAGACTAGCTATAAGCACCAAAGTGCTAAGATGCATACTACTATTTTTGCAAAGCTATCTTTATTCATTCACTCCCTTGAAATTCCCCACCCGAGTATCCATCTTTCTAACTGTCAAAAGAATTTCCTTTAGTTGAGGTTAGGAAGGTAGATATGCGTCTTGATCGATTCACAAGTAAGTTTCAAATCGCTATCTCTGATGCTCAATCACTAGCGTTAGGGCGCGATCATCAATATATCGAGCCAGTTCACCTCATGGTGGCTTTGCTTGATCAAAATGGCAGTCCAATTCGTCCATTGCTTACTATGCTGGATGTGGACGTAACGCATTTACGCTCTAAATTGAGTGAAATGTTAGATCGATTACCAAAAGTCAGTGGCATCGGTGGGGATGTTCAGCTCTCTAGCTCGATGGGCACATTGTTTAACCTGTGTGACAAAGTGGCGCAAAAGCGTCAAGACTCCTATATCTCGTCTGAAGTCTTCCTGCTTGCCGCTTTAGAAGATCGCGGACCATTGGGGCAATTGCTCAAAGAGATCGGCTTAACAGAGCAAAAAGTCAGCCAGGCAATCGAAAAGATCAGAGGTGGTCAAAAGGTCAATGATCCGAATGCAGAAGAGCTTCGTCAAGCATTGGAAAAGTTCACCATAGACCTTACCGAACGTGCAGAGCAAGGTAAATTGGATCCGGTTATCGGCCGTGATGATGAAATCCGTCGTACTATCCAGGTATTGCAGCGTCGTACTAAAAACAACCCTGTGATTATCGGTGAACCAGGCGTAGGTAAGACAGCAATTGTTGAAGGCTTAGCGCAGCGCATAGTTAACAATGAAGTACCTGAAGGTCTGCGTGGTCGCCGTGTGCTATCACTGGATATGGGCGCACTGGTTGCTGGCGCGAAATACCGTGGGGAATTTGAAGAGCGTTTAAAATCAGTATTGAATGAACTTGCTAAAGAAGAAGGCAACGTCATCCTCTTCATTGATGAACTACACACTATGGTCGGTGCTGGTAAAGGTGAAGGCTCAATGGATGCGGGCAACATGCTAAAACCGGCATTAGCTCGTGGTGAGCTGCACTGTGTTGGCGCAACAACATTGGATGAATATCGTCAGTACATCGAAAAAGATGCAGCATTAGAACGTCGTTTCCAAAAAGTGCTGGTGGATGAGCCGACCGTTGAGGATACCGTGGCGATTTTACGTGGCTTGAAGGAGCGTTATGAGCTTCATCATCACGTCGAAATTACTGACCCAGCGATTGTTGCTGCGGCGAGCTTGTCACATCGCTATGTCTCCGACCGTCAGTTGCCGGATAAAGCGATCGACTTAATCGACGAAGCGGCTTCAAGCATTCGTTTACAAATTGACTCTAAGCCGGAGTCCTTGGATAAGCTTGAGCGTAAAATCATCCAACTCAAAATTGAGCAGCAAGCACTAAGTAACGAGCACGATGAAGCGAGTGAAAAGCGTTTGAAAGCGCTTAATGAAGAACTCAATGAAAAAGAACGTGAGTACGCTGAACTAGAAGAGGTTTGGAATACAGAAAAAGCAGCTCTTTCTGGCACTCAACATATTAAGTCTGAGCTTGAACAAGCTCGTATGGACATGGAGTTTGCTCGCCGTGCTGGCGATCTAAACCGTATGTCGGAGCTTCAATATGGTCGTATTCCTGAACTTGAGAAGCAGTTAGATCTTGCAACCCAAGCTGAAATGCAGGAAATGACGCTATTGCGTAATAAAGTAACCGACAACGAGATTGCAGAAGTACTTTCTAAGCAAACCGGCATTCCGGTATCCAAGATGCTAGAAGCGGAAAAAGAGAAACTACTTCGTATGGAAGACGTGCTGCATAATCGTGTGGTAGGGCAAAGCGAAGCGGTCTCTGTTGTATCGAATGCCATTCGTCGTAGTCGAGCTGGGCTTTCTGATCCAAACCGACCAATTGGCTCCTTCTTATTTTTAGGTCCAACTGGTGTGGGCAAAACAGAGCTTTGTAAGACACTTGCGAGCTTTATGTTCGACAGTGAAGATGCGATGGTCCGTATCGATATGTCTGAGTTCATGGAGAAACACTCAGTGGCAAGGTTGGTTGGTGCACCTCCAGGCTATGTCGGATATGAAGAGGGTGGTTACTTAACTGAAGCGGTTCGTCGCAAGCCGTATTCGGTAATTTTGTTAGACGAAGTAGAGAAAGCGCATCCGGATGTATTTAACATTCTGCTGCAAGTTCTCGATGATGGGCGTTTAACGGATGGTCAAGGTCGTACTGTTGACTTCCGTAATACGGTTGTGATCATGACATCTAACTTGGGTTCATCTCGTATCCAAGAGAATTTCGCAACATTAGACTATCAAGGTATCAAGAGTGAAGTGATGGATGTGGTTAGCAAACACTTCCGCCCAGAGTTCTTGAACCGTGTTGACGAAATCGTGGTGTTCCATCCACTTGGTCAAGAACACATTAAGTCCATTGCTTCTATTCAATTGGAACGTTTGGCGAAACGACTAGAGGAGAAAGGCTATCAACTAGAAGTTTCCGACAAAGCGCTCGATTTGATCGCTCAAGTTGGTTTCGATCCTGTGTATGGTGCGCGTCCTTTAAAACGTGCAATTCAGCAGAATGTCGAGAACCCGTTAGCCAAATCAATTCTTTCTGGTGAAATCGTTCCAGACAAGACAGTGCAGCTAATTGTTACTAATGACCAAATTTGTGCTCATCAATAATTGTATGGATACAGTAAAATTGAGATAAAAATCACACTAAAGGGGCCGTTTGGCCCCTTTTCTATAGTTTTTTAGAGTCTTTTGTCTGTTTTCTATACGAATAAACTAAAAAGGTGAGTTTTTTTAAAAAATGCACTTGTGTTCTTTAATGAACTCCCTATAATGCGCCTCCGTTGTCACGGGAAAGCAAGTGAAGCGGAACCTAAACAACTACGGTTAGTGAGTTAAAATTAACTCGCAGATAAATAACTTAAAAAAGTGTTTGACACGATAAGTTATCTAGCTAAAATAGCCGTCCACTTTGAAGAGAACTTCGAAGTGTGCTCTTTAAAAATATAGACCTATCAATCTGTGTGGGCACTCGTTGATGATAATCCAATTAGAAGCTTAGGCTTCAAATTAGGTTTCAATGATACGAAGTGACCATTGAATCTTCGGATTCAGCACAGTCAATTCAAACATTACTTATGTAATGTTCAGTATTCATTGAGCCGAACAAAATCTTAAATTGAAGAGTTTGATCATGGCTCAGATT
>NZ_JADDYH010000107.1:0-206 GCF_015163595.1 Vibrio sp. OPT41
CCGATAGTGAACCAGTACCGTGAGGGAAAGGCGAAAAGAACCCCTGTGAGGGGAGTGAAATAGAACCTGAAACCGTGTACGTACAAGCAGTAGGAGCAGGCTTTGTCCTGTGACTGCGTACCTTTTGTATAATGGGTCAGCGACTTATATTCAGTGGCAAGGTTAACCATCTAGGGGAGCCGTAGGGAAACCGAGTCTTAACTGGG
>NZ_JADDYH010000108.1:0-214 GCF_015163595.1 Vibrio sp. OPT41
TGGCCGATGGCTTGGTGCTCAGGCGTAAACGTCACGTTAGTCAGCGTTGGCAGAGACTGCGCCAGTGTAAAGCTCTGGCTTTCACTCACTTCAATGCCGGCTGAGTTCGTCCCTGTCACAATCACGGTATAAGTGCCGTTGGTTTGGTGACTCATATCAATCGCGTCACTGGTCCAATTGCCACCGGCTTGTACCGTCGCACTGCTGCTTTTCA
>NZ_JADDYH010000109.1:0-208 GCF_015163595.1 Vibrio sp. OPT41
TCTGGCTTCACCACCAATTCAAATACGGCATTGCCATCTGCTGTGGCAGTGTAAGTAAAGCTGCCATCACCATTTGTTGTCTCAGCAAGTACGACAGGCTCACCGTGAGAGGTTAACCCTGCTACTGGATCTGCTGTTGCATCAAGCTGGTATTTAACAACGCTGTCCGAGCCTTCAGTTGTGCTGAAAGAACCCGACATGAACGCAT
>NZ_JADDYH010000017.1:0-295 GCF_015163595.1 Vibrio sp. OPT41
GTGCATTGGGTAGGGGAGCGTTCTGTAAGCGGTTGAAGGTGTGTGGTAACGCATGCTGGACGTATCAGAAGTGCGAATGCTGACATGAGTAACGATAAAGGGGGTGAAAAACCTCCTCGCCGGAAGACCAAGGGTTCCTGTCCAACGTTAATCGGGGCAGGGTAAGTCGACCCCTAAGGCGAGGCCGAAAGGCGTAGTCGATGGGAAACGGGTTAATATTCCCGTACTTCTTACAATTGCGATGGGGGGACGGAGAAGGCTAGGTGGGCCTGGCGACGGTTGTCCAGGTTCAAGT
>NZ_JADDYH010000001.1:0-38562 GCF_015163595.1 Vibrio sp. OPT41
TTCAATTTAAGATTTTGTCGGCTCAATGAATACTGAACATTACATAAGTAATGTTTGAATTGACTGTGCTGAATCTTTCGATTCAATGGTCACTTCGTTTCATTGAAACCTAATTTGATACCGAAGTATCGAATTGGATTATCATCAACGAGTGCCCACACAGATTGATAGGTCTATATTGTTAAAGAGCTTGCTTTGCGAGAAGTTTTTCTCTCAAAGCGGAGGTGCATTCTAACGAGATAATTGAGAGTGTCAAACACTTTTTTCAATTTTATTTTTCGTAGAAGCTTTCACCTCTCCGACCCTGCTGAAGCCTTATCGCGTCTGCCGTGTCGGTGGATGCGCATTATAGGGAACTCAGATCCGTTCGCAACCCTTTTTTGAAAAAAAATGGAAAAAAATGACTGTTCGATGACTATTTCATCAAAAAAGCAAAAAAGAGGGTAAAAAACCCTCTTTTTCTGCCTTAAAAGCCGTATTTAAATGAATGCGTACGCGTCTGCGAACATACGTTCGCTCTTCGCTTTCTTGTTCTGAGTGAACTGTTCACGTGCTGCGCCAGCCATTTCAAAACGACCTGCAATATAGATATCGTAGTTTTCTAAGCTTTCGAAATCTTCAGCTACAGCTTGTAGCACGTTACCAACTTTACCTTGCCAGTCTGCAGGAGCTTCTTCTACTACTGGCACAAAGTGAACATTGGCAAACTTGTCGGCAATCTCGACCAGTTCGTCTTTAGCATAAAGCTGGCAGTTATCGCGCGCCCCCCAATATAAATAGATAGGATTGGTTTTATTCTGCGCTACGCAGTGATCCAGAATCGAGCGAACGTAACTGAAGCCTGTACCACCAGCAATTAATAATAATGGGCGTTCGCTTTCTTCTTGAACCCAAGCATCGCCATGTGGCGCATCAATTTCAATCTGACCATCAGTTTCAAGCGCCGCTTGCATTGCTTCGACAACTTCTTGTGCATAAGCGTTGTGTTCCGCCGCACCGATGTGCAGTTCAAGTTCACCTTCATGACGACAAGGGCTGCTTGCGATAGAGAAAGGACGTTTGTCTTTTTCACCCATCACCACCATTAGGTACTGACCCGCTTTAAAAGGCACTGGTGATTCTGGATGAAGAAGGATTTGGTAAGTATTACAAGCTAACGGCTGAATAGACTTTACTTTACATTGGATGGTCATGGTGTTCCTCTCGCTTACTCGTCAAAAGTAAGCACTAAATTACTTTCTGTATAGGCTTGGCAAGGGAATATCCAACCTTGCTGTTGCTCTTTTTCGGTTAGCATAGGTTCGAGGTGATAGCTCACCTCGCCCGTTAGCTTTTTACACATGCACATGGCGCAAGCGCCAACTTGGCAACGGTGTGGGAAGCGAATATTGTTGTTGAGCGCAGCTTCCAACACCGTCTCCCCTTCTTTTACTTGGAATGTAACGTCCATTGGTAGAAGGTGGACTTGATGACTCATAGAATACCTAACTGGTCCCAAATCTCATCGACTTTAGCCACAAGTTTAGGATCTTTTTTGATAGGCGTACCCCACTCGCGCGTGACTTCAGATTCGAACTTGTTGGTCGCATCCAGTCCTAATTGGGATGAACTCTCAGTCTTACCAAGCACTTGAATCGTGTCTCTATCTGGGTCCATTCGAGTTGTCACCGCCCAAATGATGTCATTCCAATCTCGTGCATTAACGTCATCGTCGCACAAAATGATGAATTTGTTATCCGTGTACTGAGCAAAGAAGCCCCATAGATGTTCCATCAATTCTTGGGATTGACCAGCTTGGTCTTTCTTCATAGTCACGACAGCAAATTGGTTGTTTGCTGTAACTGGAAGATAGACGTCAACAATCTCAGGGCGTTGCTGTTTCAACTCATTCAGTTCTGCTTCGGTAATCGCTTTGCTGTCTCGCTCAGTGACCTCGGTTCGCGTCGCCAGCTCGGCATCCCATTTAATGGTCGCATCCAAGCCCATTTTGGAGCCAAGCCCAACCACTGGTGAAGCAAAGTCGAGCGAGTCGATTGGCGTGTTATCTATCATCAAGGTATCACGTACAGGATCCATATGCTCTGACATGGCTTTCACGACATCATTCCAATCTCGTGCGTTTACCGATTCATCGCACACAATAACAAACTTGGTATACATAAATTGACGTAAGAAAGACCACACGCCCATCATTACGCGCTTGGCATGTCCTGGGTACTGCTTCTTCATGGTGACGACGGCCATTCGGTACGAACAACCTTCTGGCGGAAGATAGAAGTCTTCAATCTCTGGGAATTGCTTTTGCAGAATAGGCACAAACACTTCGTTTAATGCCACACCCAATACAGCTGGTTCATCTGGCGGACGACCTGTGTAGGTGCTGTGATAAATAGGGTCTTTACGCATAGTAATGTGCGTAATAGTAAATACGTGGTGCTTTTCTTTTTCGTTATAGTAGCCAGTGTGGTCACCGTAAGGACCTTCATCAGCAAACTCGTTCGGGTCGATATAGCCTTCCATCACGATTTCCGCGCTCGCTGGCACTTCCAAATCGTTGCTGACTGACTTCACGACTTCCGTTTTGCTTCCACGTAGCAAACCTGCAAATGCGTATTCCGATAGCGTATCTGGCACTGGTGTTACTGCACCAAGAATGGTTGCTGGGTCTGCACCAAACGCGACCGAAACTGGGAAAGGTTTACCTGGGTTGGTTTCCATCCAATCGCGCAGATCAAGCGCACCACCACGATGGGCTAACCAACGCATGATGATTTTGTTCTTGGCAATTTTCTGCTGACGGTAAATGCCTAGGTTCTGACGTTTCTTACTTGGACCTTTGGTTACGGTTAAGCCCCAAGTAAGCAGCGGCGCTACATCTTCTGCCCAGCAGCTCATTACCGGAATTTTATCCAAGTCGACTTCATCACCTTGCCAAACAATGTCTTGGCATGGTGCTTTACGTAAACGCTTAGCCGGCATGTTCAATACTTGTTTGAACACAGGCAGTTTTTCTAAAGCGTCTTTGAAGCCTTTTGGTGGCTCAGGTTCTTTTAAATAAGCCAGCAGCTTACCGACTTCTCTTAATTCTTTAACATCTTCACGTCCCATACCGATTGCGACACGCTCTGGTGTACCAAACAGGTTAGTCAAAACAGGTACGTCGTAGCCGATTGGGTTCTCAAACAACAGCGCAGGTCCACCAGCACGCAAGGTGCGGTCGCTGATTTCTGTCATTTCATAAGCGGGATCGACAGGGTGAGTGATGCGTTTAAGTCGACCTTTCTGTTCTAGGTGGTCGATAAATTCGCGTAAATCCTTAAAACTCATAGGCCTTCATGCTGGCTGATTAAACTGTCCGCAGTATAACAAATAGGAGGACGCTAAGATCCTCCTATTTTGTGTGGGTATGTGAGCCAGATTACTTTAATACTTGTTCAATCTGCCGAGTCTTTATCTGATGGTTCGAAGATACTAACTCTTCCAACCAGGTTTGATGCCCTTGTTGAGCAAGCTCTCGAGCAACCATGGTTGCTTCTTCTGATAACGCCATTTTTCTAACTAGAAACTGCTTTACTTGCGGAGATAGAGGGTTAGATTTTGTAAGTAGACTAATAGCTTCTGGCTTGAGTGATGGGTTAACTGTGGCATTCATCAATTGCTGAATGGAAAAAACGTCTCCAACCGCAGCTAAACGCTCAAGTTCGGACTGGCTGTTGTAATCAGCTTTCATCCGCCAGAGTAAGTTGTACACTTCCTCATCCTGACTAACTTGTGCCAACCTGACTATCACGGCCGTCGATGGTAACCAACTGGTCACATTTGCTTTGGTTAACTGGGCCGTTAATGCAGCAAGCGCATTGGGTGATAAGCTGTCTAACTCTCGAATCAAAAGCGCTTCACGTGCTTGAGCTTGTTGAGATGGCCCTGTAAGCCATTGCTTTAAGTTAAGCTCTCTTCGTTCAGCTTGTAAGACAAAGTCCAAGGTACTTTGGTCTTGTTTCCAACGCTTAATCAAGCGACTCGCAATAACGGGAAAGTTAAAAGCGGGTACACTAAATTCATACCCATCACCTCGCTCTAACACTTGATAAGTCGGGGTCATACGGATCTGGGACTCAACAAACAGAGCCATTCGAGGCGTGAGAATCACATCTTGCTTTTCAAGCTTTTCCAATAATTGAAAGCGCACCACCTCTTGTTGAGGCAAAGCAAGTCTATCAAGGGCGAATTTAAGCGAGTCGACTTCATCTCTGACAGCGTAATCAAGCAGTTCAGAGACTTTAGTCTGTATTTGAGTATCCTGAAGCCACTGCTCTACTACAGACTCATGCATTTCCTTGGCAGATAATGTCGCAGGTAGAGTGATAAGTGACAAGCTCAGGAGTAATGACGACAACATTCCTTGTTGCATGTTAACCTCCCGATAACATTTCCTTCATTCTGATACTTCTATCGGGAGAAAGCAATAAAAAAGCCACCGATATACGGTGGCTTTTCGCAGAATGACTATTTGAGACTATTGACGACGCATCGCATCGAAGAACTCATCGTTGGTCTTCGTCATCGCTAGCTTGTCGATTAGGAATTCCATTGCGTCGATTTCGCCCATTGGGTGAACAATCTTACGCAGAATCCACATCTTCTGTAGTTCGTCAGTCTTCGTCAGTAGCTCTTCTCGACGTGTACCTGAGCGGTTGAAGTCAATCGCTGGGAATACACGCTTCTCAGCAATCTTACGGTTCAAGTGCAGTTCCATGTTACCTGTACCCTTGAACTCTTCGTAGATAACTTCATCCATTTTAGAACCAGTATCTACTAGTGCCGTTGCGATGATAGTTAGGCTGCCGCCTTCTTCTACGTTACGTGCAGCACCGAAGAAACGCTTAGGACGATGTAATGCGTTTGCATCCACACCACCTGTTAGTACTTTACCTGATGAAGGCACTACGGTGTTGTAAGCACGAGCTAGGCGAGTGATAGAGTCAAGCAAGATAACCACGTCTTTCTTATGTTCAACAAGACGTTTTGCCTTCTCGATTACCATTTCCGCTACTTGTACGTGACGAGATGCTGGCTCATCGAAAGTCGACGCAACCACTTCACCTTTAACTAGGCGCTGCATCTCAGTTACTTCTTCTGGACGTTCGTCGATAAGAAGAACCATCAACTCACACTCTGGGTGGTTGTACGCGATGCTTTGCGCGATGTTTTGCAGAAGCATTGTTTTACCCGCTTTAGGCGGAGCAACAATCAGACCACGTTGACCTTTACCGATTGGCGATGCCAAGTCTAAAACACGTGCTGTAATGTCTTCTGTTGAACCGTTACCACGCTCCATCACCATGCGCTCATTCGCATGTAGAGGGGTAAGGTTTTCAAATAGGATCTTGTTACGGGCGTTGTCTGGTTTATCGTCGTTAACGGTATTGACTTTTAGAAGGGCAAAATAACGTTCACCGTCTTTTGGTGGACGAATTTTACCAGCGATAGAGTCACCAGTACGTAGGTTAAAGCGACGAATCTGACTTGGTGATACGTAGATATCGTCCGGACCCGCAAGGTATGAACTATCTGCACTGCGTAGGAAACCAAAGCCGTCTTGCAGAATTTCCAGAACCCCATCGCCAAAGATGTCTTCGCCGCCTTTCGCGTGCGCTTTTAAAATCGCGAAGATGATGTCTTGTTTTCTTAAGCGAGCTAGGTTCTCTAATCCTAAGCTTTCGCCCAGTTTTACAAGGTCAGACACAGGTCTGTTCTTCAGTTCGGTAAGGTTCATGGTGGTGGATTCTTGTTTAGTCAAAATAAGATCTGTTTTCTAGTTAAGATGGATTTGGTCTCAGGATCGACCAAGAAGAGAAATTTGTTCAATTAACGCGCGATAAGTTAGCACTAATTAGTATTCTAGTCCAGAGTTAGAAAAACAAAACCGTGCATTGTAACTTTGCACGGTTTTATCTGTAATCACTTGGTGATTATAAGTTTGCGTCTAGGAACTCTTTCAGTTGAGTTTTAGACAGAGCACCTACTTTCGTTGCCGCTACGTTACCATCTTTAAATAGTAATAGCGTTGGAATGCCGCGAATACCAAACTTAGGTGGTGTACCTGCGTTATGGTCGATGTTTAGTTTACCGATAGTGAGTTTGCCTTCGTACTCGTCTGCGATTTCGTCCAAAATAGGAGCGATCATTTTACAAGGACCACACCATTCTGCCCAAAAATCCACTAGAACCGGGCCTGCAGCGTTGATTACATCGTTTTCAAAACCGTCATCAGTTAGCTGCAAAATCTTATCACTCATCTTCCACTCCAATGTGTTTTTCGAAACTGGTTGGATGATAACCAGTAATTAGATGCCCTATTGGAATGTATTTACTTTCGTATTGCAAGCTTTAGCTGATATTCTATAGCCATGAAAAAGACGCATATCACAGAGCAAAAGTTCGCCGATTTGGGCTTAAAGCCCCAAGTTATTGAAGGATTGGACAAAAAAGGGTTCGAATTTTGTACCCCTATCCAAGCCTTGGCGTTGCCGGTCCTGCTCACCGGCCAAGACATCGCAGGCCAGGCCCAAACGGGTACTGGTAAAACGCTCGCGTTTCTTACTGCTACGTTCAACCACCTTCTGACGACTCCGGAACATGAAGGTCGTAAGCCTACACAGCCACGCGCAATTATTATGGCGCCTACACGTGAGCTCGCTATTCAGATTTACAATGATGCAGAATCATTAACTGAAAGCACAGGTCTAAAAACCGCTCTAGCTTACGGTGGTGAAAGCTACGACAAGCAACTTGCGAAACTGCAAGACGGCGTAGATATTCTGATCGGAACAACAGGCCGTATCATCGACTTCTACAAACAGCGCGTATTTAACCTCAACAACATTCAAGCTGTTGTTCTGGACGAAGCCGACCGCATGTTCGATCTTGGCTTTATTAAAGACATTCGCTTCTTGTTCCGTCGTATGCCTGAGCCAAAAGAGCGTTTGAACATGCTGTTCTCAGCTACGCTTTCTTACCGCGTTCAAGAACTGGCATTCGAACACATGAATACTCCTGAGCATGTCGTTGTCGAACCAGAACAAAAAACTGGCCACCGTATCCAGGAAGAGCTTTTCTATCCTTCGAATGAAGACAAAATGGCGCTGCTTCAAACACTAATTGAAGAAGAGTGGCCAGATCGCGCTATCATTTTTGCCAATACCAAGCATAAGTGTGAATCGGTTTGGGGTCATTTGGCTGCCGATGGACACCGTGTAGGCCTTCTTACTGGCGATGTACCGCAGAAGAAGCGTGAGAAGATTCTTGAGCAATTCACCAAAGGTGATGTCGACATCTTAGTTGCAACTGACGTTGCAGCGCGTGGTTTGCATATTCCTCAGGTAACGCACGTTTTCAACTACGACCTTCCTGACGACTGTGAAGATTATGTTCACCGTATTGGCCGTACTGGTCGCGCTGGTGCGAGCGGTCATTCGATCAGTTTTGCTTGTGAAGAGTACGCGGTTAACCTACCAGCAATCGAAGAATACATTGAGCATACAATCCCAGTTTCAGAGTACGATTCGTCGGCACTGATTCAAGATCTACCGGCTCCGATTCGTATGCGTGCACCACGCAACCAACAGCGCCGCACGAATACTGGCGGTACCCGCTCTGGTTCTGGTAACCGTAAGCCGCAGGGACGTCGTCCACGCCAACCGCGTCAATCGGCACCAAAACAATCGTAATAGGAAACTGAGTTCGTTTTATGAGTCAAGCAGGATCATCACCGCTATATGCCGCCATCGACCTCGGGTCGAACAGTTTTCACATGCTCGTTGTGCGTCACATCGATGGCAGCGTTCAAACAATGGCTAAAATTAAGCGCAAAGTTCGTCTAGCAGCGGGCTTAGATGAACATAATTCTCTTAGTATGGAAGCTATGCAGCGAGGATGGGACTGCTTAAGTCTATTTGCGGAACGCTTGCAGGACATTCCTAAACAAAACATTCGCATCGTCGGTACTGCAACATTACGTACCGCGACCAATGTAGATGTGTTTTTAGAAAAGGCTAACCAAATTCTAGGCCAGCCTATCGAAGTGATTACTGGTGAAGAAGAAGCAGCCACTATCTATAAAGGTGTCGCTCACACCTCTGGCGGTAGTGGTCGTCGCCTTGTAGTCGATATCGGTGGAGCAAGTACCGAACTGATTATCGGTGAAGGTTTCGAAGCCAAAGCACTGACCAGCTTAAAAATGGGCTGCGTGACTTGGCTTGAAAACTTCTTTAAAGATCGTCAATTGAATGCTCGTAACTTTGACGCGGCAATTGAAGGAGCGAAACAGACCATTCAGCCGATTTTAGAACGTTATACAGAAATTGGTTGGGATGTGTGTGTTGGTGCATCAGGCACTGTTCAGGCATTGCAAGAGATAATGCTGGCGCAAGGCATGGACGAAGTAATCACTCACTCCAAACTCAAGCGTCTACAGAAGCAAGCCATGTTGGCCGACCATTTAGAAGAGCTCGATATTGAAGGCTTAACACTTGAGCGGGCATTAGTGTTCCCTAGTGGCCTCTCTATTTTGATTGCCGTTTTTGAATTGCTTGAAATCGATGCTATGACACTCGCTGGCGGCGCACTACGCGAGGGCTTAGTGTATGAGATGGTTGAAGAGCTTCGCCAAGAAGACATTCGTGCCCGCACTATCGCTAGCGTACAAAATCGCTATCAGCTCGATCACCAATACGGCGAACAAGTCGCTACTCTGGCACACACGCTTTTACAGCAAGCTGGGGGCGATGAGTGGATTACAGAGCCTCAGGGCAAGATATTACTCGAGACCGCCGCAAAACTGCATGAAATTGGTTTAACTATCGATTTCAAAAAAGGCGGAGAGCATAGTGCTTACTTGCTGCAGAATTTGGATCTGCCTGGTTACACGCGCGCGCAGAAGTTCTTTATTGGTGAAGTGGCTCGTCGCTATCGCGAACAGCTCACTTCTTTACCTGAGCAGCATGCATTATCAGGCTCAAGTGCCAAACGAGTATTGAGACTGTTGCGTCTTGCGGTTCTACTCAGCCATCGTCGCAATCCTGATCTAGAGCCAAATGTGACTCTAACGGTTGAAGGCGACAATCTAACGTTACACATTGATGCGCAATGGCTAGAGAAAAACCCACTGACTGCGGCTGAGTTGGAAATTGAATCCAACCGTCAGACAGACATCGGCTGGCCATTAAATATCGTAGCAAAATAAGCGAATATCACTGCCTTACAATACTAAAGCCCAGGCGTTCGCTTGGGTTTTTTTGCTTCTACTTCCCCTACAAAACGTGCTGCCCAGCAAAAATCTCAGCTTCTCCGCTCTACATCGAAAAACAGCCATGCTTTATTGATAAGCACGATTTAGCCAACCAAGATGCACCATAATGAAAACCGTTTTAATGACTGGCTTAACTGGCACCCTCGCCCCTAAAGTTGCTCATCAGTTCCACCTCCGTGGCTGGAACGTATTGGAATGGAATCACCACCAAATCCCACCAGATGATCCACAGCAAAGTGAGCAATTTTGGCAACAGCACCACATTGATGCGGTGTGCCACATGGCGATGGGGAGTGAAGCGTGGGCAGCGTGGCTTGGTGAGCACTGCAAACAGCGCAACATTCCTTATCTTTTTGTCAGTACAGCAATGGTATTTGATGCCACAAAAAATGGGCCTTATGGCATCTTTGAAGAAAGAAACACCCAAGATGAATACGGCAAATACAAAGTTCGTTGTGAAGATGCAATCTGGCAAGCAAATCCAGATGCGATGATTGCTCGAATTGGTTGGCAGCTCCATCACCAAGCAGAAGGCAATAACATGTTGGCGCATCTCGACCGCCAATATGAAGAGAACGGCGTTATTACCGCTAGTACAGTTTGGTATCCCGCGACTTCTCATATGGACGATACTGCACTCGCCTTTTTGCAGCTTATTGAGCGGAACGAAGCAGGTTTATACCATTTTGATAGCAACTTAAAGGATAAGTGGAATTTCTACGAACTCGTTTGTGCACTCAAGCAGCATTACAACAAGCCATGGCAAGTGCTGCCAAGCAATGATTATCACCATGACCAACGTCTAACAGATGAACGAATTGCCTTGCCGCCATTGAGTGAACGTTTCAACAAGCCAGAGCAAATCAAACAAGCTGGCATCATAGGAATCAACTGGGGACGCACGCACATTCCCCACTATCGAAACAATGGTGTATCGGTCACAACGTTATGCGCCAACCAAATAGAACCGCTTCAGCAAGCGTGCAGTGAGGAAGCAATCCTAAAGGTAGAAACGAACATCAGCGCACTCAAACAACTCGATGTCGTGACCATCGCGACACCTGCGCATACTCATGCAGAGATCATAAAGACGTTAGGTTCAACCAAGCTGATTTGTGAAAAGCCATTGGTGGGATTGAATTCCGACATCACTCACTGGCAGCAACCGAACTCCAACCTATTGGTTAATTACGCCTTTGCTCAGCTAGAGACCGCCAAGACGATAGAGAAATGGCTCACCTCGCAAACCCAACCTTGTGTGGTCAATCTAATCACCCAAGTTAACCTACCGGGCACCTTCACACTCAAAGAGTGGTTTCTTGAAACAGCCAGTCACCCTATTTCTTGGTTGCTGCACTGCTTCGGAGACTACTCTCAGTCAACACTGATTGAGGAAAACGGCCAACTGATCGTTGAGCTGCAATGTGGCGACCACCAGCTAAGATTTGTATTTGAATTAACCGGTGAGCCGGGCATCGAGCACATTTTAACGATTCAATCCAACCAGACCTTAACCAGTAAAGGCTACTACCGTGTCGGCGAAAAATGGCGTTTCGAGCCCATTCTCGTTAATGGCAACGCGATAAATGATGGAGAGTACAGCGAATCTGATTGCTGGCAGGACGCCAATCAACGCAGTGTCGGTTTGATGCTGGCGATGTTCAATCAAAGCATCAGTTGGGAGAACGGCCTGCAACTTGGCGCCTTCGATGCGAAAAAAGCCATTTTGATTGAGAAGATGCTCCGTTAGCCATTTCACCAACTAGCTTCCTCTACGTTCCGTAACTTCGATAAAAAGGTCTCACTCGGGACCTTTTTTATTACTCCATTTTTACCTTTGTACAGCTTAGGGAGCTTTTGGACACCCATGATCTAATTACTCCCCATGCTGTACAAAACCCTCTAACCCCAAGTAAACAGGCACAAAAAAGCCGCTTGATTTGAGCAAGCGGCTTTCGGGGTTCCCACTGATATTAAGACTGAACGCTTGTGGTCACCTTAAAGTCAGGGTTCACCGCAGTCAGCTTCTTAATTAGGTAATTCAGTAGTACGCCATACATAGGAACGAACAAACCAAGACTAATAATCAGTTTGAAGCCGTAATCCACCAGCGCGATTTCCGTCCAATGCTCAGCCATAAATGGATCTGGGCTTTGGTAGAACGCAATGGCGAAGAAAGCGATGGTATCAAGTGCATTACCGAAAAGCGTTGAACACGTTGGTGCCACCCACCATTGCTTCATTTGACGTAGGCGGTTGAACACGTGCACATCCATGATCTGACCAAGTAGGTACGCCATGAAGCTAGCAATCGCGATACGAGCAACGAATAAGTTAAATTCCCCTAGGTGACCAAAACCTTGGAATTGACCTTCGAAGAACACCACCGATAAGAAGTAAGACACTGCCAAAGCAGGCAACATCACTAAGAAGATGATCTTACGCGCCAACTGAGCACCGAAAATACGCACAGTTAAGTCAGTCGCTAGGAATATAAATGGGAAAGTGAATGCGCCCCAAGTGGTATGGAAACCGAAAATAGTAAACGGTAGCTGAACTAGGTAATTGCTAGATGCAATAATGACTAGGTGGAATAGAACCAGATAGATAAGGGCGTTGCGCTGCTGCGCAGGGGTAAAGTTACTCATGCGATACCTTTTTAGTTTGGTTTGGGGGTGAGGGAACCCAAATCGAGTCACTGAATAAAGTGGCTCTTACCAACAATGTAAAATGAAAAATAAACTGGCTTGGCTCATTCTGAGCGAAGCGGTGGGCGATTATACATTAACCACTTTTCGCCGCAAGTCGTCTGTTTTACGCAAACGTTTGAGCATAAAAAAGGGTGTTTCATGTGAAACACCCTTTCAAGAAAAATGCTATTTCTAGAAGCCGCGCTGGAACAATCCTGCAAGATAATCCAACTCTTCCCTGCTCTCTTCAATCGCTAACGCTTCAAACCAAATCGCTTCGCTGTAATGCTCTGCTTTCATAAACAGTCGGCAACCTTCAAAGTCGATCAGCCAAGAGTGAATATCTGCATCCCACTGCTTTTCCACCACAGTAGCAGAAAGCAAGCCGACTAAACGCTCACCTAAAGCAGGAAAGCTATCAAGGTCAAAGCTCGGCGCAGTAATGATTAAGCGCCCTTCTTGTGCCATATAGTCCGCTAAGCCAAATTCCTTTTGCATCTTGGTTCCTTATCCGTGGTGAGTAATGTGTTCTTGAATCAAATCAAGGAATGGATCGGCGTACTTCTCTAGTTTGCGCTGACCAACACCGCTAACTGCCAGCATTTCGCCGTAAGACGTTGGCAGAATTTCCGCCATATCAATCAAAGTTGCGTCACTGAAGACCACGTATGGTGGCAAACCATCTTCATCAGCAATCGACTTACGCAGCTTACGTAACTTAGCAAACAGCTTTTTGTCGTAGTTCTTGCTGGTCAGTTTATCTGATTTAGCCGCACGTGCTGCGGTGTCTAAACGTGGAACCGCTAACTCTAGGGTCACATCGCCACGCAAAAGCGGACGCGCCTCTTCGGTAAGTTGCAGCGTTGAGTTACGCGTGATGTTTTGAAACAACAGCCCTTTGTGGATTAACTGACGGAAGATACTCACCCAGTAATCGTGGCTATGATCGCGACCTATCGCGTAGGTAGAAATCTTATCGTGGCCGTTTTCACGTACACGAATGTTTTGCATGCCACGTAGCACTTCTACCACGTAACCCATACCAAAGCTTTGATTAACGCGATAGACACAAGATAACGCCTTACGCGCTTCTTCCGTGGCATCAAAGTGTTTCGGTGGATCTAAGCAAATATCGCAGTTGCCACATGGCTTCTCACGATACTCACCAAAGTAATTTAATAGCACCTGACGACGACAAGTCTGCGCCTCAGCAAAGGCACTCATCGCATTCAGTTTGTGGGTTTCCACCTGCTTCTGTGGACCATCGTCTTTCTCATCCAACATACGGCGCAGCCAACTGATGTCCGCTGGGTCATACAACATCATGGCTTCCGCAGGTAGACCATCACGCCCTGCACGACCGGTTTCCTGGTAGTAGGACTCGATATTGCGCGGGATATCAAAGTGAACCACAAAGCGCACGTTTGGTTTGTTGATGCCCATACCGAATGCCACGGTCGCCACTACAATTTGGATGTCATCACGTTGGAAAGCTTCTTGAACGTAAGCGCGCTCATCAGCGTCCATACCTGCGTGATAACCAGCAGCACGAATGTGGTTGTTGCACAGCTTCTCGGTCACCATCTCAACTTTCTTACGGCTACCACAATAGATGATGCCGCAGTTACCCTTTTGGGTTTCAAGATAACGAACGATTTGCGAAACCGGCTTGTGCTTCTCAACTAAGTTGTAGCGAATGTTAGGACGGTCGAAGCTGCCTAGATAAACCTCTGGATTATTCAGTTGCAGACGCTCAAGAATATCTCGGCGCGTTGCATCATCCGCCGTCGCCGTCAGCGCCATAAATGGCACATGGGAAAACTGCTGCTTAAGTTGACCAAGCGCGGCGTATTCTGGACGGAAGTCGTGTCCCCACTGGGAAATACAATGCGCTTCATCGACGGCAATCATCGATAGCGGCAAGTTTTCCAAGCGCTCAATGAAATCACGCATCAATACGCGTTCTGGCGAGACGTACACCAACTTAAGATGACCAGTGTGCATGCGGTTATACACGCTGAGCAGTTCTTCACGAGGCATGGTCGAGTTAATGCATTCAGCCGCTACACCGTTGGCTTTAAGCTGGTCCACTTGGTCTTTCATCAGCGAAATAAGCGGAGAAATCACCAAAGTAATACCAGAGCGAACCAAAGCAGGGATTTGATAACACAGCGACTTACCGCCACCAGTAGGCAGAATAACTAAGCTGTCGCGACCTTCTATCGCAGCGTCAATCACCAACTGCTGACCATCACGGAACTCTTGGTAACCAAACACATCCTCCAACACACGTTGAGGCGTTACAGGCAAATCAGATTGTTCGGCTAACAAGGTCGAGGTCATGAAAAGTCTCAGATTGGGTCTTAAAAAAGAGGTGCTTATGCATACCACTGGCACACAAAGTGAGGGCACATTGTAATGGGGTTTCATGGTGAATAAAACCGCAAATTGTTAGGTGTTTCGCATCACGACTCGTATACTGATTTTCTGCTCTATAAAACACACAATTAGGTGACACTTCATGACACCAGAAGACGAACAACAACGCGCGCGGCAAGGTATCTTGCTAGCGATTGGCGCGTATACCATGTGGGGCATTGCGCCGATGTACTTTAAGTCCATCGCACAAGTATCTCCTTTGGAAATTCTAAGCCACCGAGTGATATGGTCTTTCTTTTTGCTTGCTGCACTCCTCCATTTTGGCCGTCACTGGCGCTCGGCTTACCACATCGCGAAAGACAAAACGAAAATCGCTTACCTGATCGCAAGTTCCATGCTAATTGGCGGCAATTGGTTGATTTTCATTTGGGCGGTAAACTCGAATCATATGCTCGACGCCAGCTTAGGTTATTACATTAACCCACTGATCAACGTCTTACTCGGGATGGTCTTCCTTGGTGAGCGACTGCGTAAATTACAGTGGTTCGCGGTTGTATTGGCAGGTTGTGGCGTACTCGTTCAACTGATTGTATTTGGCTCCGTACCTGTTGTTGCGATGGCGTTAGCAATGAGCTTCGGCTTTTATGGCTTATTAAGAAAGAAAGTCAGTGTCGATGCAAAAACTGGCTTGTTTATCGAGACATTACTTCTACTGCCAGTGGCCGCTGTTTATTTGCTTTTTGTTGCCGATACACCAACCTCAAATATGCTTACGAATCCACTTACGTTAAATAGTTTGTTGATCGCGGCTGGGGTTATAACAACCCTGCCACTGCTGTGCTTTACGGGTGCAGCAACAAGACTCAAATTATCGACTTTGGGCTTTTTCCAATATATAGGCCCAAGCTTAATGTTTTTACTTGCAGTATTGATGTATGGCGAACCCTTTACCATGGATAAAGCGATCACTTTCGTCTTTATTTGGGGAGCACTAGTCGTGTTTAGCTTTGATGGATTACGTAATAACCGTCGCTCACGCCGAATCGTTCAGCCACAGTGATCGTTTTTTACAAGACAAGTTAGAAATTGCCAGATAAGCTTGGTCATAATGTGACCAAGCTTTTTTATTTAATGGAACATATTCAGTACTACGCAACCGACCATGACAACTTGAGTCTAATAGAGGCGAAATACCAGAAATTTGCTTTTCAAAGGCATTACCATCTGGATTTTCATCTCGGCCTGATCACGCATGGTGCGCAGAAGTTCCAATACCAAGGTAACAGCCACCAAGTTGGTCACGGGCAAATTGTGATTATGCCGCCGGATGAGCTGCACGACGGGCAATCTAAGCTCGAAAGTGGCTACGAAGTGAATGTGTTTGCGATCGAACCTCACCTATTGAGCGATCTGGCTGATCTTAAGCAAAACGGTCAAATAATACACTTCAACGAGCTGATCATCTCGGATCCACAGATATTTTCACAACTTAGTAACTTACACGGGCTACTTCGTCGTGAAAACCTCAGCCAACTCACCAAAGATTGCCTTCCTTTTGAAGGATTTAACCAGCTTTTTGATCGCTACGGATCGCTTGAGCGACAAAAAGTGGTGCCATTAGGAAATCAATCACTTGGAACGTTAAAAGATTATCTAATGGCGAACCTCGACCAAGCGGTGCGTTTGGATTCGCTATCAGAACTGTGCCAACTGAGCCCAACTCAGTTCCAGCGCCACTTTAAAGCGCAAACTGGCATGACGCCTTATGCATGGTTCGCACGCCTGCGCCTCGAACAAGGCATGAAGTTACTGCAAGCTGGCCAATGTAGTACCGACGTCGCCCATCAAATCGGTTTCTACGATCAAGCGCATTTCAGCAAAGCGTTTAAGCAGACCTACGGCGTTTCCCCTTCTCAAGTGACTCGTTAATTTCATTTACCGAGAAAGCTGTCAGTTTTTTACAAGCGCCACGGGTGACTTACCACGACAATAGCCGCATTGGTTAAATTTGAGATGTGTTATGAATGAATCCACCATATTGCTGACACTCGCCAGCATTCACTTTATTGCCCTAATGAGTCCAGGTCCGGACTTTGCGCTGGTCGTACAAAATGCGACGCGTCATGGTCGTCAAACTGGCTTGTACATTGCGTTGGGATTGTCCGTCGGTATTTTGCTGCACTCTTTGTTCAGCCTGACAGGTGTGAGTTTTGTCGTCCACCAGCACCCAGTGCTGTATTCCGTGGTACAACTGCTCGGTGGTAGTTACCTGCTCTACTTGGGAATTGGCGCATTGCGTGCCGTGATCTCGATGATCCAAAAACCACAGACGGATCAACCTAAGAAGCAAAATAACCTAGTGATCAGCAATAAGCGTCAAGCGTTTGCTAAAGGGTTTGCGACCAACATTCTTAACCCAAAAGCCCTGGTGTTCTTTGTCAGTTTGATGTCGAGTTTAGTCCCAGCAGGTATGTCGATTACTGGCAAAGGTATTGCACTGGTCATCCTGTTTGGCTTGTCGCTATTCTGGTTCTCTAGCCTTGCATGGATGCTGTCGACACAGCGCTTACAGCGTAAATTGCAACAAGCGGGTATCTACATCGACGGTCTATGCGGCGTGGTATTTACTCTAGTGGGCGGCAGTATTCTATACCAAACTATCAATACTTTTATCGGATAAAGTACTGATTTAAAAGCGTAGCACAATCGACATTTCTAAGATTGCTGACTCGACGTGACTCTCCATAACTGCCAAGCTCAAAGCACAAAACTGGCAACATGGAGAGTCATCATGCATTGGACGTTCAACCGACTCGTGACCACGGGTCTTTTTCTTACTTCCCCACTAATCTTATCTACCTCAGTCTTTGCTAACCAAGCAGCAGATGCGGTTGCGCCGGAGCACAGCACTGGCTTCAAGCAAAAACAACTGGTCAAAGCGAAAGATTATATGGTTACCGCTGCTAACCCAATTGCAACCCAAGCTGGTGCGGATGTTATTGCCCAAGGTGGTAATGCTATTGATGCTATGGTTGCCGTGCAGCTGATGCTGGGCTTGGTAGAACCGCAATCATCAGGTATTGGTGGTGGCGCCTTCTTAGTGTATTGGGACAGTGAGAAACAAAAACTAACTACGTATGATGGACGCGAAACCGCACCGCTCGCCGCGACGCCGAAACTCTTTTTAGACGAAAAAGGACAACCCCTACAATTTTACGATGCGGTTGTCGGCGGGCGCTCCGTTGCCACTCCTGGTACAGTGAAACTGCTGTGGGACACGCACCAGAAATACGGCAAGTTGGAATGGAAGAAGATCATCCAACCCGTGATTACCTTGGCTGAGCAAGGTTTCGAAGTCAGTCCTCGCCTCGCGAGTCTGATTGAGAAAGATACTAAGCGCCTATCACGCTTCCCTGCGACTAAGGCTTACTTCTTCAATCCAGACGGCTCACCAAAAACCGAAGGCACGTTGTTGAAGAACCCTGAATACGCGCAAACTCTGACGGCAATTGCAGAGCAAGGGGCAAAAGCTTTCTATCAAGGCGATATCGCTACAGACATCATCAAGACCGTACAGAATGCACCGGGCAATCCTGGCGTATTGGCACAACCTGACTTTGATGCGTTCCAAATCAAGCAACGTGAGCCGGTTTGTGCGGCTTATCAAAGCTATGATATCTGCGGCATGGGACCACCTAGCTCTGGCGCATTGACGGTTGGACAGATTCTCGCGATCACCGAGCAATACGATCTTAAAGGTTGGGGAGCCGAAAGCGCGAAATCATGGCAAGTGATCGCCGATGCATCGCGCCTTGCGTTCGCGGATCGTGGTAAATACATGGCTGACCAAGATTATGTGCCAATGCCAACCGAAGGCTTGCTTGATAAAGATTATCTCAAACAACGTGCTGAGCTCATTCAAGTCGGTAAAGCCTTGAGTAAGGCTGAAGCCGGTAATCCTCCTTGGTCGCACGCCATGAACTTAAGCATGGACCAATCGATCGAGTTGCCTTCCACCAGCCATTTCAATATCGTCGATAAGCAAGGCAATGTGGTTTCAATGACAACAACCATCGAGAACGCCTTTGGCTCACGCTTGATGGTGCGCGGCTTCTTGCTCAATAACGAACTGACCGATTTCTCTTTCCGCACGCATCAAGATGGTGTGCCAATCGCAAACCGATTAGAACCGGGCAAACGCCCACGTTCATCTATGGCACCAACCATTATGATGAAGGATGACAAGCCTTACATGGCAATTGGCTCACCGGGTGGCAGCCGCATTATTGGTTACGTCGCACAAGCCATTATCGCCCACACGCAATGGGATATGGACATCCAAAGCGCGATTAATCAGCCACGATTGCTGAACCGTTTTGGCACCTTAGATATTGAGCAAGGTACCGCCGCAGAGGGCTTACAGCCTGCTCTGGAGAAGATGGGCTTTAAAACCGATGTTCGGGATTTGAACTCTGGTCTGCATGCGATACGAATAACAAAAGACGGTCTTGAAGGCGCTGCGGATCCAAGACGTGAAGGTGCCGCTATCGGGCAGTAAGAGTCTTTCGCTCGACCCCTTGTGCGAGATCTCTCACAAAGGGTTGAGCAAACCTCTCTTTTTTAATGGTAAAACCGTACAGAAAAGAGCATAAGCCATTGAATTTAATACTCATGTATCTTTTTTGAACGCTAAGAGAGTTAAAAAATGTGAGATTAGCCCGTTGTTGGAAATCGTTAAACACGTAATATTAAACCTGTCGGAAGGATGCTGACACGGAACAGGAAACACCACGGACTTGGTGAACTTCAGGAAGAAGAAACGGTTATTCAGGATGAATAGTCGGGCATGGATTGCAAAATTGGACATTGAACGGAATCAATAGTGACTAGGATGGTTGCTACTAAGGACGGGAAATGGACACCTCTGGACGAGGCAAGGATTTGAACATCAGGATGATGTCAGGGACACCGCTCAGGGAACAAGTGATGAGAGCTAACGAGGATAGTTAGCAGACCAGGATAAGGTCACTAAGGACACCGCTAGGAAGGCGACGTAAGGATTAAGCTGACGGATTCAGCACACTATCATGGATTAGATGCATGGAGCACTTTTAGTAGCTGGATTGCTGCGAGTAAGACTATAACCCCGATGGGCGCAAGCCCTCGGGGTTTTTCTTTGCCTAAAGTTTTTCTCAGTAGATCTGCTGAAAACAGGCATTCACCCACAACGCCCACCTTTCACTTCAAACGGCATCGTTAAGTCGCGCTTTTGTACTCCATTTATCATTCCATTTTCTCCTGCGTTAGCGACACCAAAACTGCACAAACAAAAAGAGCCGCCGAAGCAGCTCTTAAGTTGATGAGTTTTGGTCAAGCCTTACAGTTTCTCTAGTCGTGCGTAAGCAGTTACCAACCATTTGATGCCTTCACCGTTAAAGGCAATCTGTACACGGCTCTGTGGACCACTGCCTTCGAAGTTGATGATGGTGCCTTCACCAAACTTTGGATGCATCACACGAGAACCTAGCGTAAAGCCGGTTTCATTAAAGCTCTCTTTCACAACAGTTTGGCTAAATCGACCACTGCTTGAAGGACGGCTAACTTGCGCCTTCATTCGTACTTCATCCAAGCATGTTTCTGGCAGTTCACGAATAAAACGAGACGGTTTATGGTATTTATCCTGACCGTACAAACGACGCATTTCAGCATAAGTGATGTACAGTTTCTGCATTGCACGGGTCATGCCTACGTAACACAGACGACGTTCTTCTTCTAAGCGCCCTGCTTCTTCTGCCGACATTTGGCTTGGGAACATGCCTTCTTCCACACCGACCATAAACACCAATGGGAACTCTAGACCTTTCGCACTGTGTAATGTCATGAGCTGAACCGCATCTTCAAATTCGTCCGCTTGTCCTTCGCCCGCTTCTAGTGCTGCGTGGGTTAGGAATGCCGTCAGCAGTGACATGTCTTCGGCTTCTTCTGGTTTCTCGAATTGGCGAGTTGCGGTCACCAATTCCTCCAAGTTCTCAATACGTGCCTTAGACTTTTCGCCTTTCTCTTGCTCGTACATCGCGAACAAGCCCGAGTATTTAATCACATGGTCAGTTTGGTGATGCAGCGGCATCTCTAAGGTGTCGTCTTCTAGCGCGGTGACAAGCTCGATAAAACGGCTCAGAGCACCAGCAGCGCGACCAGCAAGCACCTTCTCGTCCAACATTGCCACACTCGCTTCCCACATGGTGCAACCACGATCACGAGCCGCAAAGCGGATGGTTTCAAGCGTCTTATCGCCCAAACCACGCGTTGGCGTATTCACCACACGTTCAAACGCCGCATCATCGTTACGGTTGGCAATCAGACGCATGTAGCTCAAGGCATCTTTGATTTCCTGACGTTCGAAGAATCGCATGCCGCCGTAGATACGGTAAGGCAGACCGGCTTGAATTAACGCTTCTTCCAGAACACGCGACTGGGCGTTGTTACGGTAAAGCATCGCAGCGTCATTCAGAGCACCGCCCTTGTCTTGCCACTCTTTGATTTTGTTCACCGCAAAACGGGCTTCATCTAATTCGTTGTAAGCGCTGTAAACCGAGATAGGCTCACCGACCACGCCATCCGTCCACAACTCTTTACCCATACGCTCGGTGTTATTCGCAATCAGGGTGTTAGATGCTTCCAGAATGGTCTTGGTTGAACGGTAGTTTTGCTCAAGACGAATGGTATTTACGCTTGGGAATTCGAGCGTAAACTTCTCAATATTCTCGACTTTTGCACCACGCCAACCATAAATCGACTGGTCGTCATCACCTACGATCATCACGTGACACTCAGGACCCGCCATCATACGTAGCCAAGCATATTGAATGTTGTTGGTATCTTGGAACTCATCGACCAAGATGTGCTTAAAGCGTGCTTGGTAGTGTTCACGGACGAACTTGTTATCACGCAGTAGCTCATGTGCGCGCAGCAAGATTTCCGCAAAATCGACTAAACCAGCACGGTCACACGCCTCTTGGTAAGCGGTGTACAACTGCAGATATGTCTTGGTTACTGGATCATGGTACGCATCAATGTGCGACGGGCGCAGACCTTCGTCTTTCTTACCGTTAATCCACCATGCCACTTGGCGTGCCGGCCACTGCTTCTCATCGAGGTTTTGCGCTTTAATCAAACGCTTTAGTAGACGCTGTTGGTCGTCACTGTCAATGATTTGGAAATCTTCCGGTAGCTTCGCATCAAGATAGTGTGCACGCAGAATACGGTGACAAATGCCGTGGAAAGTACCATTCCACATACCGCCTGCACTGCCCATCATTAGCTCTTCGATACGTCCACGCATCTCTGCCGCCGCCTTATTGGTAAAGGTTACCGACATGATTGAAAACGGAGAAGCTTGCTCGACCGACATCAGCCAAGCGATACGGTGAACAAGAACGCGTGTCTTACCACTTCCTGCGCCAGCAAGAACGAGCAAGTTTTCTAGAGGTGCTGCAACGGCTTCACGTTGTTTATCGTTCAAACCGTCGAGTAATAGAGATGGATCCATCATGATGAGAGCTACTGGTTATTTATACATAAAAACCGATTATAACCTAAACAACCGGGTGCTGTTTAGACAAAACTTGATAAAAAAATTGATGTTTTTTTGCCCAACACATCAATTAGTTATACCTATTTGACCCTACAAACCTATTTACTTCAGAAATTTTTCTGAAAGTTTTTTAGCCAGTTTCCTATCTTTTAAGTTAAGCAAGTTGATAACAAAAACGCCAAAACAGGCGATTCATCTTGCCAACTTAAAGTAAAGGAAATCATTCAGAGGAATTTATTATGAAAAAGTCGAATCTAGCTGTTACTGCTGCTGTTACTGGTCTTCTAGCTCTTGGTGGCACAATGCTAACTGCAGCTCCAGCTGTCGCTGCTGAAAAAGAAAAGTGCTATGGCGTTTCTAAAGCAGGTAAAAACGACTGTGCAACAAAAAGCAGCTCATGCGCTGGTACTTCTAAAGAAGATAACCAAAAAGACGCATTCGTAGTCGTACCAAAAGGTCTTTGTGACAAGCTCGCTGGCGGTAGCACTTCTTCTTCATAATCTTTTATCGCTAGCTATTGTGAGGATGCGTTGACGCTCAACCAACGCAAAGCCAAGACGCATCCTTCTCTTCCCGCACGATTTGAAAAGGAGTTTCACGTGAAACACCACACCTTCCACGACCTTGTTGGAGTTGGATTAAGAACCCCTCACCTCGATTACTTTAGCCAAAACCAACCCGAGTTGTCTTGGTTAGAAATCCACAGTGAAAACTATTTCCAACCCAATGCAACAGAGCGCCATCAGCTACAAACGCTTCGCGAGCAATATCAAATTAGCTGCCACGGTATTGGTTTGTCGCTAGGTTCGGTGGAACGTGTTAGTCAAAAGCATCTTGCGCAACTTAAAGCACTGATTGACTCAATCGACCCAATCCTTGTTTCTGACCATTTAAGTTGGAGTGAAAACGGCGGTCACTACTTTAATGACCTGCTTCCACTTCCGTATACGGAAGAAGCGCTCAACGTGTTCACTCGTAACGTGAATGAAGTGCAGGAATATTTGCAACGCGAGATCTTGATAGAGAACCCATCTAGTTATGTGAAGTTTCAACATTCGACCATCAGCGAATGGGAGTTTCTTACCGAAGTGCAAAAGCGCACTGACTGTCGTTTATTGCTCGATTTAAACAATGTTTATGTTTCGGCGTTCAACCACGGTTTTGATTGCGACACATACCTAGATGCGATTCCAGCCGACAAAGTGGATGAGATTCACTTGGCAGGTTTTACCATTAAACAACTCGACAAAGGTGAGATATGGATTGATACCCATAGCCGCCCAGTTAGCGATGAAGTTTGGCAGTTGTTTTCACAGTGGACAAAAAAACACGGTCCACGTCATACGTTGATTGAATGGGATTTGGATATCCCCGCGCCAGAAGTCTTATTAGGAGAAGCACAGAAAGCATCGCAACTACTGTTGCAAGGCACACTTCCAAGTGAACAAAGCGAACCAAGGAAGGCATCATGAATCTAGCCACCTTACAAAGCCAGTTTGCTAAAGCCCTACACTATCAAGCACTCGGTGAAGATTGCGATATTGCCAGTGATACGTTTACCGCTGATGAACGCATGCAGATTTACCGCAATAACTTTATCGTCAGCTTAAGCGAGGTGTTATCCGCGACCTACCCGATGGTTGAAGCGCTGCTTGGTGAAGAATGCTTTGAACAGATAGCTCGCCAGCATGTTCTTTCTTACCCATTAGAAGAAGGAGATGTGGTGCATTATGGCGACGGCTTTCAAGACACCATCATGCAGTTTAGTCAGGTGATCGCACAAGCACCTTACAGCCCTGAAGTCGCACGCTTCGAATGGCATATCGACCTCGCTCGTCAAGCACAGTATGAACAATCCAATGCGGCAGCATTAAAACCGCTTGCGTTACTTGGCGAAGTGAGTGAGGAGCAACAACCCGCTTTGGTTTTGCACCTTAAACAAGGCTGCCGCAGCTTTGACTCCAGCTACGCAGTATTTGATTTGTTCAGCGCGATTCAAACTGGCCAATTCGAACAACTTAATATCAACCAATTACAGCAAGGTGTCATCTCGATTCAAGCCAATGGAGAAGCCTTGTGTCACGCACTCGATGCCGATGTGTTCCAACTGCTGCAATGTTTAGAGCAGAAGCAGAGTTTGAGCGAAATACCTGAAGTTTTACTCGCTCATCTCAATCGCATCATGGCACTCGATATTGTTGACGGCTTTACATTGCAATCAATCTAAGGAGCACTCTATGACGGATACGGTTAAAAACTTAGTGAATCGGTACGACGATTTAATCAGTACCCTACAAGCTGGCTTTGTCCCTTTACTACTTCTCTTTTGTCGCTTGTGGGTAGCCTGGGTGTTCTTCAATTCAGGACTAATCAAAATCTCATCTTGGGATAGCACGCTGTACTTATTTGAGCTGGAATACCAAGTGCCAATCTTGCCATGGGAATTGGCGGCTTATTTAGGTACGGCTGCGGAGTTGGTTCTACCGGTGTTCTTGGCACTGGGATTGATTACCCGCCCGATGGCAGCAATGCTGTTTGTGTTCAACATCATCGCAGTGATCTCTTACCCACTGTTGTGGGAGAAAGGTTTTTATGACCACCAACTTTGGGGATTGATGATTCTTATCGTAATCGTATGGGGGCCAGGACCGCTGTCTTTGGACCACATCCTGAAAAAGAAAATGACGAGCTAAAAAAATCCCCGCATCATGCGGGGATTTTTTATTATTTATTCAAGTAAGCCAGTAGCTCTTCTGCTGAGATACCTTGCTGAGCGAGGTCTTTTGCCATCTGCTCGACTTGTTCATCTTTGCGTGACTCAATCACTTGCTGAAATTGGTACACGATATCACGCAAAATTGGCAGAGGTACTTGTTTAGCCGCACTACGAATACGCTCGGAGCTTTGATTACCCAGCTCATTAAGCAACTTGCCAAACATCACCTTTTCTGGTGAATCTTCCATTTGCTCTAGAATACGAGCCATTTCATACGTGGTTAACGACATTACTTTTTGAGTTCCGTTATGGTGTCAGGAAAAGTCTGAGTGACAAATATACACGCCTTACTTACATTGGAAAATACTAAATTACACTGATTTACGCTTTCGCAAAGCTCGAGTGCCAGTTCTTCCCTGCTTTTGTAAACAGAACGACCAACGCAGGTAATAGGACCCACATATGAATTGCGATCAAGGTTTGTGGATCCAGAGATAAGCGTTGCAGTGTACCCACCAACAAACCAGAGCCACTCATTTGGAACAATCCAAGCAGTGCAGCTGCCGTGCCCGCCTTATCACCAAACGGTTCTAACGCTTTCCCTGCCGCTGCACCCAGAATGAATGCAAAACCTACAGAAGACATAAAGATAGGTAACATGAAAGAAAGCGCGGTATTCTGACCATTCATCACTAGCATGATCACACCTGCGAGACCCAGAGTTGAGATCCCGGTGACTAAGGTGTTGTGAGTTCCAACGCGCTCCATAAACTTAGGCGCCAGCATACATGCCGCAATGTTTATCACCGCATTTACACCAAACCAGAAAGTGAATTCATTCATCGACAGCCCCATCCCCGTCATCAATACCGACGGTGCTGAGGTAACGTAAGCAAGAATAACCGCCATCGCCATCAAGCATAATGACGCATGGAAAACAAAAGATGGTGTGCTAAGCACTGCCCAATACCGACTAAGCTTAAACACGGCTTGCTTTTCTGTTGACGGGTTAGTCTCTTTCATCATGAAAAACATCAATGATCCAGACACCACAGCAAAACCAGCCATAAAGCTAAAGTTAGCACGCCAGTCAAATTGCTGAGTTAACCAGCTACCTAGAATTGGAGCTAAAGCCGGAATGAAACAAATCGCACCGTTAAGGTAGCTGATCATTTTGCCGCTTTTTTCCGGGCCAAAGATATCGCGAACTGTTGCAAAGGCTGCTACCGATGTCGCACACGCACCTAAGCCTTGTAGCAGTCGGGAAACCAACATCCACTCAATATTTTGAGCACTCCACGCCAATAAAGCGCTCATCGCGTAAATGGTGATACCGCCCAATGCAACAGTTCGACGTCCGAGTTTATCTGCTAGGGGACCTGCGAATAGCTGACCAACACCCATAGCAAATAAGAACCAAGTGATCGTGTCTTGTGCTAGCGCATTATCGACCTGAAAAGTGGAAGCAATAAGAGGTAAAGCAGGTAGATAAATATCAATCGCTAAAGGACTGAAAAGAACCAAAAGGGTCAATAACGCCATCTGTTTTTTACTATTAGAAAACTGGCTAGACACACAACACTCCGAATTGGATAAAGAACTTTGGATAAAGCTTAATCATCTGATGATATGAATGGAAATGATGTATAATCATGAGCATTATTCCTCAGAGGAAATTCACTGTGAACGTCGAAAAACTGGCTCGTATCGATTTAAATCTATTGGTCTGCTTTAAAGTGCTGATTGAAGAGTTAAACGTTACTCGTGCAGCCCACCGATTGTGCTTAAGCCAATCCGCCGTAAGTAAATCACTGGCTAAACTGCGCATTCAATTTGATGACCCTCTTTTCACTCGAAACTCACATGGATTAACACCTACGCCGCGCGCATTGTTTCTTAAACCGAAACTGGATCTGTTGATAAATCAGTTAGAAGTGCTGACTCAACCCGAAGAGTTTTCTCCGCAAAGCAGCGAATACCGTTTTCAAATAGCAGCGGTAGAGAGTGTCTACCCTCTCATTCTACCCCATTTCTTACCGGCGATTTTTCAACAAGCACCTGGCGTGACCATAAGCACACACCCGTGGTCGGATAATACATTTAAAATGCTTCAACGCGGCGAACTGGATTTAGGCTTAACTGGAAAAGATATCGATATAAACGATGCCAAGCTGACTCTTCAACCACCCGATGACATTTGCGAGTTGGAAATTTATCGTGATTACCAAATGTGCATCATTCGCAAAAACCACCCTGCGCTAAAACAACCTTGGAATCTGGAAGCCTATCTCGCCCTACGCCATGTACAAGTACGTTGTGATGGCAACGACCGTTGGTTGCTAGATTATCGCCTTGCAGATATTGGCGCCGACCGCGATATTGCCGTCACCGTGCCCGACTTTAACAGTGCCGCAAGTTTATGTTCATACACCGACTTTATCTTTACTGCGCCAAGTCATTTTGTGCAACTTGCGGCCAAACAGCTTGATTTGGTCGTGCTGCCACTACCGTTAGAATTCCCACCTATGGCTTACACTTTATTCTGGCACCGAGATAGAGAAAACGACCCTGCATTAGGCTGGCTACGTACGATGATCACACAAAAAACCGATCACCTTAGATAAAAACACCGCACTCAATTTGCGCTTAGCGGCTAAAATGAGTAGCTTAACTGTCGTAGTCCTTTTTGGCTCATCTATGGCCTAGTTGTACTCCGACTCTATTGAAGTGATTGCGAACCTCAATGGAATCGTAAACTGCATGAAGCAGATGGAAACAGCTCCCACACCTGAGCATGAAGGAGCGGTAATTTGAAGGAATAACACAGATGCACAACGATACCCAAAGCCGCGTGAATGCAATTCGCGAATGGCTAGCACAACATAATATTGATGCCCTACTTGTCCCACATGAAGACGAGTACTTGGGCGAATACGTACCAGCGCACAACGAGCGTTTACATTGGCTAACTGGCTTTACTGGTTCTGCTGGTGCTGCGGTAATCACCAAAGACAAAGCCGCTATCTTTGTTGATGGTCGCTACACAGTACAAGTAACAAAGCAGGTTCCTGCTGATCTATTCGAATACCGTCACTTGATTGAAGAGCCTGCACTAGATTGGATTAAAGACCATCTTGCAAATGGCGCGTCTGTGGCAATCGACCCTCGCATGCACAACTCTGCTTGGCTAGACATGGCACAAGCAAAACTTGCAGGTACCCTTGAGCTTAAGATTCTCGATAGCAACCCAATTGATGAACTGTGGCACGACCGCCCTGCTCCTGTGGTTTCTGATGTTCGCCTAATGGCAACAGAAACAGTTGGACAATCAAGTGAAAGCAAACGCCAAGAAATCGCAGAGCTCGTGAAAAAAGCCGGTGCAGACAGCGCAGTGATCACAGCACTTGATTCTATCTGTTGGTTGCTCAACGTTCGTGGTCTAGATGTATCACGTCTACCAGTTCTGCTTTCTCACGCGATTCTGCACTCAGACTCAAGCGTGGAATACTTCCTAGATCCTGCTCGCCTACCTGCTGAGTTTGACGCTCATGTTGGTGCCGGCGTGACGGTTCATCACCCAGAAGCATTGCAAGCACGACTAGAAAACCTAACTGGCAAGAATGTACTGGTTGACCCTGCAACAAGTAACGCGTGGTTTAAGCTGGTGCTTCAAAACGCTGGCGCATCTGTGGTGAGTAAAGCTGATCCATGCCTAATGCCAAAAGCAGCAAAGAACGCAGTTGAAATCGCAGGCATGAAAGCATGTCATATCCGCGATGGCGTAGCGATGAGTAAGTTCCTTTCTTGGTTAGATGCTGAAGTCGTTGCGGGTAACCTGCATGATGAAGCGACGCTGGCAGACAAACTGGAAGCGTTCCGTAGCGAAGACCCGACACTTATGGATCTTAGCTTCGATACTATCTCGGCAGCAGGTGGCAACGCGGCGATGTGTCACTATAATCACGAGAACCAACCTGAACCTGGCAAGCTAGAACTGAACACACTTTACCTAGTGGATTCAGGCGGTCAGTACCTAGATGGCACGACAGACATTACGCGTACCATCGCGATCGGTCAGCCTTCACAAGAGATGATTAAACAATTCACTCTCGCGCTAAAAGGCCACATCGGTGTTGCACGTGCACGTTTCCCGAAAGGCACACGTGGTTACCAAATCGATACGCTAGCTCGTCAGCACCTGTGGGCGGAGGGCTACGATTACGATCACGGTACTGGTCACGGTGTCGGTCACTTCCTAAGTGTTCATGAAGGTCCGGCGAGCATTTCGAAGAAGCAAATCGACGTGCCTCTAACAGAAGGTATGGTGCTATCCAACGAGCCAGGTTACTACCGTGCGGATGCGTTTGGTATCCGTATCGAGAACCTAGAGCTTGTTGTTGAAACCCCAACTAACGGTGACTTCCCTGTTCTATCATTTGAGTCGCTAACACGCTGTCCAATCGACAAGCGCAATATCAACGTTGATATGCTAACTCGTCCAGAGCTTGCTTGGTTGAATGATTACCATCAGAAGGTATGGGATGAGATCAGCCCACTTGTTGAGGGTGATGTGAAAGAGTGGCTTCGTCAAGCAACGCTACCAGTAGCACACAGCTAGAAGCTAGAAGCTAGAAGCTAGAAGCTAGAAAAAAGTAGAGGGTTGATGTTTTGCATCAGCCCTCTTTTTTTGCCTATGTTTCACGTGAAACATAACGATGACCAGTGGCTTTCTTTGCTACTTAACCAGAATACGCCGAGTGCCAATCTCGCCATACAGGGTCAAAGCCTTTGGCTCGAATCATATCTTCCACAGAACCTGCGCTTCGCTCATCACTGATCTCAAACTGCTCGAGTTCAACATCATCCATCGCATAACCACCCGGCTGAGTTTTCGATGCAGCAGACATACTGGTAATGCCTAAAGGCAATGCGTTATCTCTAAACTTCGGTGACTCACGAGTCGATAATGACAACTCCACTTCTGGATTCAACAAACGATAAGCGCAAATCAGCTGAACAAGTTGCTTATCCGTCATGACTGATTTGGGTTGGAGCGCACCCTCACAAGGACGCAAACGTGGGAAAGAAATCGAGTAACGAGTCTGCCAATACGTGCGCTCAAGATAGTCCAAGTGCGCTGCCACATAAAAACAGTCGGTACGCCACTCTTCCAACCCTATTAAAGCACCAATACCGATCTTATCGATGCCCGCCTTTGCAAGACGATCGGGTGTATCCAATCGGTATTCAAAATCCATCTTATTGCCACGCAAATGGTGCTCGGCATACGTCGAAGGATGATACGTTTCTTGATAAACCATCACCGCATCCAAACCCAATGTCTTGAGCTCAGCGTATTCGTCTTGATCAAGTGGCTGTACTTCCATCGCCAAATAGTTAAAACGTTGCTTAATCATCGGCACCATTTCGCGGAAGTATTTCATACCCACTTTAGTTTCGTGCTCGCCAGTCACCAGCAATACGCTATCAAACTTCATGCGTTTAATGGCTTCAACTTCTGCAGCCACTTCGTCCCGATTCAAAGTACGACGCTTGATTCTGTTCTCCATAGAGAAGCCACAATAAGTACAAGCATTGGCGCACAAGTTAGAAAGGTACAGTGGAATGTAAAGCGACATGGTATTACCAAAACGCTTGCGAGTTGCCGAGTATGACAGCTGCGCCATTTGCTCTAAGTACGCTTCAGCCGCTGGTGAAATTAGCGCTTTAAAGTCTTCCAAATCACGCTTGGGTTTATTCAATGCTCGCTCGACATCTTGTGCCGTTTTCGCGTAGATCGACATCGAGATGTCATCCCAATTAAGCTGCTTAAATTGTTCAACGAAGCTCATGTTTTCCTCGCTTAATAGCTAAACCAATCTAGGACTAAAGCTCATCTAGGAATGACGTCAGTGGACTCGACGCAACCGCATGAGAAACCTTACCGGCAAGTCCAGCTTCATAAGCCATACGCCCGGACTCTACCGCCAACTTAAATGCCTTCGCCATCGCAACGGGATCGCTCGAAGCTGCAATCGCTGTATTGACGAGCACGGCATCCGCGCCCATTTCCATCGCACGCGCGGCATGTGAAGGAGCACCAATACCCGCATCAACAACGACAGGAACATTAGCTTGGTCGATGATGATCTCTAGGAAATCGTGAGAAACTATCCCTTTGTTAGAACCGATCGGCGCACCTAATGGCATGACTGCAGCACAGCCTACTTCTTCCAATCGTTTACACAGAACCGGGTCAGCATGACAATAAGGAAGGACAATGAAGCCTTCACGAACCAGTTGCTCAGCGGCTGCTAGTGTCTCAATTGGATCGGGCATCAAGTACTTCGGGTCTGGATGAATTTCTAGTTTTAACCAGTTAGTACCCAACGCTTCTCTCGCCAATTGTGCTGCAAACACAGCATCTTTAGCATTCTTTGCACCTGAGGTGTTCGGCAATAAGTTCACACCCGTTTGTACTAACGGCAACAAAATATCGTCTTGTTGGTCGTTCACATCCACACGCTTCAACGCCATGGTCGCAAGTTGAGAACCCGATACTTGAATCGCTTCTGCCATTAATCGGCTGTTGGCAAACTTCCCTGTTCCCGTGAACAGTCTTGATTCGAATTGTTTATCACCAATTTTAAGCATCGACTTTAACCCCCTGCGATCGCTTGAAACAAAGAGATGCTGTCTCCCTGTGAAAGAACTGTGCTAGCCCACTCACTGCGCGGCACAACATTGTTATTAATTGCAAAAACACAGCCCATTTCAGGCAGCGCAAGTTGACTAATGATTTGCTGTAGATTCGACTCACTGGCAACTTGATGTGACTGGTCATTGATGACAATAGTGATCACATCTAAGTCAGCAGCGGTCATTTGTGTTGTTTGTTGTTCTGATAACGTCATTGCTTCCAACTCTCTTAATTCTGGCCATTACTCATAAGCTAAATCTGAGCACACACTTGGCACTGTTTGTCTTTACTTATCGCGATGGTTTGCCATTGCAGCTTCAATCCATCGAACAGGTGTAACTTGGCAGTCTCGACATGAAACTTTCCCGTCGCCAGTTTTTGAATTGCCGCTATCGCTTGGTAGTTGCCAAGTGTGCCCACCACCGGACCGACGACACCGCTGTCACTGCACTTTTGAGTTTGTGGTAATTCGTCGAACGGATACAAACAGCGGTAACAGGCTTTACTCTGCGCTTCTTGTTCACTTGGTGTTTGGTAATCAAAGACTGCGAATTGCCCTTGCCAACCAACAGCTGCCGCCGAGATGAGCGGCGTATTTTGCTCGAAACAAACTCGGTTAATTAGCTGGCGCGTTGGCATGTTATCGGTGCAGTCGAGCACCACATCCGCTAGCATCACCTCAAGCTGCAGCTGTGCTTTGTCTAATCGCTTATTGAGAGCACGAATTTGAACCATAGAATTAAGTTCAGTCAGTTGCTTTACAGTCGCTTTTGTTTTCGCAACTTGTAGGTCTTGTTCACGATAAATGATCTGACGTTGTAGGTTACTGCTATCAACTTCATCGTCATCGACCACAACCAATTTACCAACACCCGCTGACGCCAAGTACAAGCTCGCTGCGCTCCCTAACCCACCACAACCGATGATCAGCACATGCGATTTACTCAAACGCTCTTGCCCACTTTCGGCAATTTCAGGCAGAGCGACTTGGCGCTGATAGCGAAGGAACTGCTTATCCGTGAGCATGCTCGCCTCTCTTGTTATGCGCCAATTCACTATTCTGATCAGTAAACGTTAGCTGTCTTTCCTTCATCAGTTGTGCGAAGAACTCGATGACGGACTGAGGTGATTCTGCCAACGTAATAGCTCGCACAACTGCCAAACTAGAAACACCTGCTTGCCAAACTTGGTCTGCATTAGATTGGTCAATGCCACCAATCGCGACCGTCGGAAAGCCAAGCACATAGTCACTACCTGCTTTGTCTTTTGCGGGACGGAAAGCAGCCTCTGTATTTGTATAAGGAATGCTATCAATCAGCTTTTGATATAGAGCCAAGCGCACCAAACCTTGTGGTTTCGATGGCATCTGTTTAGTGGTGGTTGGGAAAATATGCCCTAGCGCGATGTAACTAGGATGAATTTGTACGATGCGCAGTAGCTCATAATAACCATGAGTAGAAAGACCAAGACGAATGCCGGCTTTAGTTAGCTGAGCCAAATTCGATTCTTCTATGTCTTCTTGTCCTAGGTGGACGCCATAAGCGCCATGCTTGATTGCCAACTGCCAATAGTCATTGATGAACACTTGTGCTTGATACTGACGACCTAGCTCAATTGCTCGAATGATTTGTTGTTCTAAATCGGCTTGTTGTGGGTTCTTGATTCGCAGTTGAATAGTGTTGATGCCTAGTGGCAGTAGACGCTCAATCCAAGCAACATCATCAACGACTGGATAGAGCCCTAGACTTTGCTTAGTTAGAGTTGGAAAGCTAACGCTCTCACCTTGTGCAGACCAACCAACTTGAATACCTAGCCGGTTATCCTCTAGTACAGGTGTGGGGAAATCATCAAATTGGTCAGCCCACTGAGCGGATCGTCCCTCGTCAAGGTTGTCATTCAACAGTGTTTCACGTGAAACATTCGCTTGTTGAGTTAGCATTCCTCGAGCAAGTGTTAACGCATCTTCGATAGGAAAATCGAGTACTGTCAGCGTTACTATCCAAGCAAGGTGATGTTCAGGATCGAACATTGCGTTGAATTTGGACTTAACGGAAAGCGCTCTCACTTCGTTGTTAATTGGGTGACGCCAGATATCAAGCTGAAGCACTTTCTCCTTTTCATCGGATACCTGAGTATCAGCAATACCAATATAAATCGCTTTCGACGGTTGCTTAGCACACGCTTCTACCGACAAAGCAGAACGGTAATAGAGCACAAATGAACTCTCATGCTCAGAGTCATAATCATCAATGAGATCAGTCGTTATGTGTGTGGTCTGTTGGCCGCGAACAAGCTGAATAGATTGAGTTGGGCTCACACCCAACTCAATGTCTTCTATGCTAAAACCCTGTTCTTTCGCCAACAACAAACATTGCTGAACTAAACCTGTCAGTTCAATCAACGATGACGGAATAAGGATTTTGCTCATTAGTCACTTACCTCGGCATGTGCTGCTGGGTGGTATAGCTCGGAACCTGACTCTCTAAATTCTTGCGATTTCTGACGCATCCCTTCAAGAGGATCATCTAGCATTTTAATCGAGATAGCTTGGTCCGCAGCAACTTGCTCAGTGTCTTTCGCGTACTCTCGTACCTCTTGCGAAATCTTCATCGAGCAGAACTTTGGTCCGCACATCGAACAGAAGTGAGCAACTTTGCCGGACTCTTGAGGTAAGGTTTCATCATGGAAAGCGCGCGCGGTATCTGGGTCGAGTGACAAGTTGAATTGATCTTCCCAGCGGAACTCGAAGCGAGCTTTAGAAAGCGCATTATCACGAACTTGAGCACCTGGGTGCCCTTTCGCTAAATCAGCGGCGTGCGCAGCAAGCTTATAAGTGATCATACCTACTTTCACATCTTCTTTGTTTGGTAAGCCAAGATGCTCTTTAGGAGTGACGTAGCAAAGCATCGCACAGCCATACCAACCAATCATGGCAGCGCCGATGCCTGAAGTAATATGGTCGTAACCAGGAGCGACGTCTGTCGTCAGTGGGCCAAGGGTGTAGAATGGTGCTTCATGGCAGTGCTCCAGCTGCTCTTCCATGTTCTCTTTGATCATATGCATTGGAACATGGCCAGGACCTTCGATAATTACTTGTACGTCGTATTCCCACGCAATCTTGGTTAACTCACCAAGGGTACGAAGCTCTGCAAATTGCGCTTCGTCGTTAGCATCGGCCACCGAGCCAGGACGCAGACCATCACCGAGAGAAAGTGCCACATCATACTTAGCACAGATTTCACAGATCTCTCGGAAGTGGGTATATAAGAAGCTTTCTTGGTGATGCGCTAAACACCATTTCGCGATGATAGAACCACCACGAGAGACGATACCAGTAACGCGTTTTGCAGTCATTGGCACATAACGAAGTAGTAAACCGGCATGGATAGTAAAGTAGTCAACGCCCTGCTCTGCTTGCTCAATCAGGGTATCGCGCATCACTTCCCAGTTAAGGTTTTCAGCAACACCATTCACTTTCTCAAGCGCTTGGTACATTGGCACGGTACCGATCGGAACCGGACTGTTACGTAGAATCCACTCGCGAGTTTCGTGGATGTTACGTCCAGTAGAAAGATCCATTACGGTATCTCCACCCCAACGCGTTGCCCATACTAACTTTTCTACTTCTTCCTCAATCGAAGAAGTGACCGATGAGTTACCGATGTTGGCGTTCACTTTGACCAAAAAGTTACGTCCAATGATCATTGGTTCGGATTCTGGGTGGTTAATATTGGAAGGGATAATAGCGCGACCTTCGGCGACTTCTTTACGCACGAATTCGGCGGTAATATCTTTTGGTAGGTTCGCTCCGAAGCTTTGACCCGGATGCTGTTGATTCAGCACTTCATCGCGATACTTGGCACGCCCCATGTTTTCACGCAGCGCGATATATTCCATTTCTGGGGTAATAATACCTTTGCGAGCATAGTGCAATTGAGTCACACAATGGCCATCTTTGGCACGTCGAATACGTGGTAAATTACCGTAACGAAGATCGTCTAGTGTTTCGTCTTCTAAGCGTTCTTTGGTGTACACCGAGCTTACTTCATCAAGTAGCTCAGTATCGGCGCGCTCTTCAATCCACCCTTCTCTCAGCTTAGGTAAGCCATTATAGAGGTCTATGGTGTGCTCTGGATCTGTGTATACACCCGACGTATCGTAAACGCGTACTGGCTCATTAGGTTCGAATATAGGCGCTTCTTTTGTGCCTCCAATAAGGCTATCAGCGAGTGATATTTCACGCATTGGTACACGAATATCTGGACGTGAGCCTTCTACGTAGACTTTGCTTGAATTGGGGTACGGTTGTACCGAGAGTGTATCAATGAACTGTTTTGCTTCCAGTCTCGCTTGTTTGCGACTCGACATAGCATTTTTCCTTGCTTTGTTATACTAGATAAAAAGTAATTGGATAAAAATGCTTGGCGGATAGATGCGACAAGAGGAGTCAAATTAAGGCTAGTTAAAGCTTACGATATTTGCCTGTAACAACATTCGACTTTTGATAGGTCAACCAGAAAGAACTCCGGTGTGAATATCTTCTCTTGTTCCCTTCGCAGATTCTAATCTGATCAGGTTCAACGGATCCCGAATTAACGGTCTCAGCCTTATGGCACTCCGACAAGTGATGTCAGTATATAAAAACGGCTTGGTGAAACCAAGCCGACCTGTTCAATTTTTAACTACTTTGCTAGCTGCGCATCAATAATTGAAAGCCTATCCACGCAGCTGAAATACTTAACACGACATTCAACAATACGTTCAACCCCATCTTAAAGAAAGCGCCCTGCTGCATGAGCAACACATTATCCATCGAGAAGGTGGAAAACGTCGTTAGTGCGCCTAAAAAACCCAAGCCAATCACTTGTCGCCAAGGTTCCGTTGCCAAAAGTTCATTATCGAAAGCTGCTATCAATAAGCCCATCATAAATGAGCCAACAACGTTAACGGTTAACGTACCATATGGAAAACCACGCCCCAATAAAATGACACAAAGTTCAGAAATTAAGTAACGAGAACATGCACCAAATGCACCACCCAATGCAATAAAACCCAAAACGGATAGTTGTCCCATAATTCCCCCAGAAAAGTTAATGGCGACATTGTAATCAAATTTACGGCAATAGTGATTATACAATCTTAGAATTCAGCAAAGTATAGCGCTTAAAACTTATCAAGATTTTAAAAGTTACAGGAGTCACTTTACTTCGATGTAACCCATCAAACCCGTCTTCATATGTTCAATTACATGACAATGGTACATCCAACGCCCTGGGTTATCTGCAACAAATGCAGCTTTCGCACTGCCATTTTTTCCAAGTAAGACCGTATCGGTATGAAACGGTTCGTCGAGTTTTTTTCCATCTAACTCAAGAACCGTAAATGTGTGTCCATGAAGGTGAATAGGATGATGATATTGGGTGACGTTCTTTAGGTTGAAGATATAGGTTTTTCCCATCTCCAATGTTGAAAGGGGCGCTGGAATATTATCTTTGCTCATTCCCTCCCAAGCCCGTTTGTTCATCAGCCAGAATTTAGGTATCGCTTTGCCCGATTTATCAGCAGGAGTGATCGCGCCCTCCCACTCAAACACATAATCGATTTGCTCTGCATTTTTCAAATCGAGAGCTGGCACAGGGTTGAGAGGTAATAAAGGCAGTTTCTGGTTGCTCGGCAAGTCAGACTCAACAACGTCAAACTCGCACAAAGGGAATGGGAAGCGTCCTTTCATTTGACGCACATAAACACGTTTTCCAGCCTTTGGAGCAATCAATCCGATATCTAACCTCATTCCCGGACCAATTTTGTGCTGAGTGAGCTTATAAGGCGTTTTAACAGGGTTACCATCAATAGCAATAACCCAAGCCTCTGCGCCTTCTATAGCGATCGGGTAAGTAATGGTGTTATCGACATTAGCAATTCTTAATCGCGTGGTAGCATTCTGCTTCAGCGTATAAACAGGTTCATGCACACCATTGACGCTACTCCACTCTCCGGGAGTCCCCATACGAGCGCTCAAGCGCGGCACCATAAGGTTCTTCCACTGACCTTGTTTGTCTAAGTGCCAATGCTTTAGAACTATTTCCTGTTCTTCATCAAATAGAACAGTCTCAGCCTCTTCAACGATAATTAGCCCAACTAAGCCCATACCAAGTTGCTTAACGCTATTCATGTGGGGGTGATACCAAAACGTGCCTGCATCTGGCGGTGTAAATTCATAAACGAATGTTTCACCCGGCATGATAGGCGGCTGGCTTAAGAAAGGTACACCATCCATTTCAATAGGGATTCGCAAGCCATGCCAGTGGATTGTAGTCGGCTCTGAAAGCTTGTTAGTAAACCTAATTATAACTTTCTCGCCTTGGCGACAACGAATCGTAGGCGCTGGAATCGAACCATTAAATGCGAGTACGTCTGTGTTAAACCCAGGGATCAATTCTACAGTAGAAGGCTCTGCAGTGATATCGTATATATATTGCCTCTGCTTATTAGTGCTCCTAGATAGAGAACATGCAGGTAGAACGGTAAGCGCGGAGATTGCTAAGGATGATTGAAGAAAGCGTCGACGAGATATATCCATACATAGTTACTCATTAATCCAGATCGGTTGAGTTTAACTAAATATAAATAGTGATTCCCCTTTATTATTAAAATTTCGGGCCACTGATCATTACAGCTAACTGTAGTTTCGTTCGTTCAGTAGATTAAATGCTGCCAAAGTACAGCAGAAAGCCATACTTACGGGATAAGAGTAGAAATAAGCTGTAATAATGAGAAGAAACCAGATACAAAAAAGGCTCTGACCTAAGTCAGAGCCTGATATGTGGCAGGGGTGGAGAGATTCGAACTCCCAACACGCGGATTTGGAATCCGCTGCTCTGCCAATTGGAGCTACACCCCTATAGAATTTTCATATTCTAGATTTGACAAAACCTCGCATAAGCGAGGTTGTCGATATTAAGTGGCGGAGTGGACGGGACTCGAACCCGCGACCCCCGGCGTGACAGGCCGGTATTCTAACCAACTGAACTACCACTCCGCAGTGGTATCACTCGCTTTAATAAGCAAGCATCCAAAATTTAAAGCCTGGCGATGTCCTACTCTCACATGGGGAAGCCCCACACTACCATCGGCGCTATTTCGTTTCACTTCTGAGTTCGGCATGGAAATCAG
>NZ_JADDYH010000018.1:0-36106 GCF_015163595.1 Vibrio sp. OPT41
GGCTTAACCATACAACACCCAAGGGGTTTTGATGGACTCAATGAAAGAACATTGAATGTGTAAGAACGAGAATTAAAAAACAGCTTTCCAGATTAAAGGATTTGCTTGGCGACCATAGCGTTTTGGACCCACCTGATTTCCATGCCGAACTCAGAAGTGAAACGAAATAGCGTCGATGGTAGTGTGGGGCTTCCCCATGTGAGAGTAGAACATCGCCAGGCTTTAAATTTTGGACGCTTGCTTATTAAAGCGAGTGATACCACTGCGGAGTGGTAGTTCAGTTGGTTAGAATACCGGCCTGTCACGCCGGGGGTCGCGGGTTCGAGTCCCGTCCACTCCGCCACTTATATTAAGCCTCAGTCGAAAGACTGAGGCTTTTTTCGTTCTGGTTCCCCCGACTTACCTGAAACTCACTTTCATATTGAAACCTTGCATCTAGAGTTACGCTACCCTCTTCACATGGTTTTAATATCGTCGTGAACGAGCTAGCATGTAACTCTGTGCCTTAGTCTTAGCCTTATTCCGATACCAAGCTCTAACCAAAGCTCCTTTTATTCGATATTAGAAAATCTAGTTATATGACAGAGCTTAATTGTTTGAGGTGTCGCTTGTTTCTAATTTGAAAACAGGAGGACTTTGAATACAAGTTTAGTCTCACTGAGTTCAAGAGGGAAGGGATTTAAACTTCCGTTAAGGCTTTGCTACCTGGGTGCTAGCTCAGTTTTATCTCGGTGAGGTTTCTAACCCGTTTGGGTTCTGAACGCAATCACCCTAAATGTCTCTTTCTCATAAAAACACAAACTCGCTCATTGCTAAGTATTGTGGAAGTTTAACTTTGATGTTTGCGAGGAGCCTATATTGCCAAGGGAAGAGAAGTGATACAGATGAAAATGGGCAAATTAAAAGACTCGTTTATGAATACTATCTATCGGCAATAGTTAGTATCTATGAAAGTGTAGCGTAGCGATTCTTAGTATATTTGAAGGTATATCAAAGAATAAGGAGCATTCGTCCTTGAAGGGGAGTCTGAAAATTAGTTATGAAAAAAGCAGCTAGGTAGCTGCTTTTTATCTATTAAGTAACGTGTCTTTAAGAGTCCACTGGCTCCGTATGTTCCGGAGTGGTTATTGCTTGGTTATTCTCTTCCATCTTCTTCTCTTCTGCTTTTGCTTTTTCAATCATTGGGGTGATTGTTGAGCCTTGAATGAGGATAGAGAAAACAACGACGGAGTAGGTCATTACAAGAATAATCTCTTTTACATCGATTAACTTATCTTGAATCACCCAAATACCAGATGGAATGGAAAGTGCCATTGCCAATGCAAGGCCCCCGCGTAAGCCGCCCCACGTCAAAATACGTACTGACCACGGGTTATATTTTCTGTAACGCTTAAAGCCAATGTACGAGAGAAATACGCTTAAATAGCGAGCTGCTAGTACAAGAGGGACTGAAATAGCCATCATAATCCAGTCTTCTTTGTGGAATTCAAATAGCAGCATCGACATGCCGATCAGTAGGAATAACACGCCATTCAAGAACTCATCAACAAGCTCCCAAAAATGGTCAAGGTGATCTTCACTCTCTTTTGAAAAGCCAATAAAGCGTGTCCAGTTGCCAATCATAATACCGGATACAACCATCGCGAGTGGGCCTGATACATGGATGTATTCAGCAAATGCGTAACCTGCTGTTGGGACACCAATGGTAAGTAACAATTCCATTGAGTGATCATCGGTGGCACTGATCAAGTAGTGGAATAGCAAACCGAGGACGAAACCATATATGATACCACCGATAGCTTCTTGGATGAAGAGCAAGGTGACACTACCTACAGTTGGTGCCTCAGTGCCAAATGCAATCGTAAATAGAGTGACGAAGATAACCAAACCGAAGCCATCATTGAAGAGCGATTCTCCTTCAATCTGAGTGGAGATACGTTTAGGAGCATCTAGTTTTTTCACAATAGCCAATACAGCGATTGGGTCAGTTGGCGATATTAGAGCACCAAATAGTAAGCAGTAGACCAAATCAAATTGGATGCCAATTAACTGACAAAACCCATACAGTGCAAATCCAATAAAGAACGTAGAAAACAGTGTAGCTCCAAGGGCTAAAACAGTGATCTCCCACTTCTGATCTTTAAGGTTCGGGAGTTTGATGCCTAGTCCACCAGCAAATAGTAAGAAGCCAAGAATGCCTTTGAGCAAGAAATCTTCGAAGTTAATCCTTGTGACCGTCTCCGTCGCAATTTCGGTGAGATGGAACCAGTTGTTTTGACCCGCAATTAAGATTAGAAGTGAAAGCACCATTGAACCTGCGGTAATCGCAATGGTGGTTTGCATCTTTCCTATCTTGCTGTTTACAAAAGCAATTAGCATCGCAGCTGCGGATAGAAAACATAAAGTATGATAGACCGACATAGAGCTCTCTATTTGTAACATTTTATGAATGGAATTCTCGGCTGATGCTGCTTAAATAGCAAACATTTTTTCGTGATTATTTTGCAAGTTAAGAAGGATATAAAATAATCATTAATTCTACGTTTAGACGTCTAGACTCCTGAAGTTTGTGTGATAGGATGGAAAGATAACTAAAGGAATGAGGCTGTACTGTGGGAAGTAACGTAATACAACAGATTGAAGCTCAATTGAAGCAACGTATTCTTTTAATTGATGGTGGTATGGGAACCATGATTCAGGGATACAAACTTGAAGAGCAAGACTATCGAGGAACGCGCTTTGCGGATTGGCATTGTGATCTAAAAGGTAACAACGACCTGTTGGTTCTAAGTCAGCCTCAACTTATCAAGGAAATTCACGCTGCATATTTAGAAGCGGGTGCAGATATTCTTGAGACCAACACTTTTAACGCAACAACCATTGCGATGGCTGACTACGAGATGGAAAGCCTAAGTGAAGAAATTAACTTTGCAGCTGCCAAGCTTGCACGTGAAGTTGCAGACGAATGGACCGCAAAAACACCCGATAAACCGCGTTATGTCGCAGGGGTTTTAGGGCCGACGAACCGCACTTGTTCTATCTCTCCTGATGTAAACGACCCTGGATATCGAAATGTTTCTTTCGACGAGTTAGTTGAGGCTTACTCTGAATCGACTCGAGCGCTGATTAAAGGTGGTTCTGATCTTATTCTTATCGAGACCATCTTCGATACTCTTAACGCTAAGGCTTGTTCATTTGCTGTTGAAAGTGTGTTTGAAGATATGGGTATTGAGTTACCTGTGATGATCTCGGGGACTATTACTGATGCTTCCGGTAGAACATTATCCGGTCAAACCACAGAAGCGTTTTACAACTCATTACGTCATGTTAAACCGATTTCGTTTGGTTTGAACTGTGCACTTGGCCCGGATGAACTGCGTCCTTATGTTGAAGAGCTCTCGCGTATATCAGAATCTTTTGTTTCCGCTCACCCAAATGCTGGGCTTCCGAATGCATTCGGCGAATACGATTTGTCGCCAGAAGATATGGCTAAGCATGTTAAAGAGTGGGCTCAAAGCGGCTTTTTAAACTTGATTGGTGGGTGTTGTGGTACAACTCCTGAGCACATTCGCCAAATGGCACTCGCGGTTGAAAATATCGCCCCTCGTCAATTACCTGAACTTCCCGTTGCTTGTCGCTTGTCTGGCTTAGAGCCGCTCGCCATTGATAAAGACTCTTTATTCATCAATGTCGGTGAGCGTACGAATGTAACTGGTTCTGCGCGTTTTAAGCGCTTGATTAAAGAAGAACTGTACGACGAAGCGCTCGATGTGGCTCGTCAACAAGTTGAAAATGGCGCTCAAATTATCGATATCAACATGGATGAAGGCATGTTGGATGCACAAGCTTGTATGGTTCGATTTTTAAACCTTTGTGCGTCAGAACCTGAAATATCCAAAGTACCAATCATGGTTGACTCTTCCAAGTGGGAGGTTATTGAAGCCGGTCTTAAGTGCATCCAAGGAAAAGGCATTGTTAACTCGATCTCTCTCAAAGAAGGCAAAGAGAAATTCGTTGAACAAGCTAAGTTGATCCGCCGTTACGGTGCGGCTGTGATTGTGATGGCGTTTGATGAGATTGGGCAAGCAGATACACGTGAGCGCAAAGTAGAAATTTGTACCAACGCTTACCGAATTCTTGTTGATGAAGTGGGCTTTCCACCAGAAGACATCATTTTTGACCCAAACATTTTTGCCATTGCTACGGGGATCGAGGAGCATAATAACTACGCGGTGGATTTCATTGAAGCCGTTGGCGATATCAAACGTGATTTACCACATGCGATGATCTCGGGTGGTGTTTCTAACGTCTCATTCTCTTTCCGTGGCAATAACTATGTACGTGAAGCGATTCACGCGGTGTTCCTCTATCACTGTTTTAAAAATGGTATGGATATGGGGATTGTGAATGCGGGTCAGTTAGAAATCTACGATAACGTGCCTGAAAAATTGCGTGAGGCTGTGGAAGATGTCGTTCTTAACCGTCGTGATGACGCCACTGAGAGATTGTTAGATATCGCGGCGGAATATGCAGGCAAAGGGGTAGGTAAAGAGGAGGATGCCTCTGCACTTGAGTGGAGAACTTGGCCTGTTGAAAAGCGTTTAGAGCACGCGTTAGTGAAAGGAATAACTGAGTTCATCGTTGATGATACCGAAGAGGCTCGTGTCAACGCTTCAAAGCCATTAGAGGTGATTGAAGGCCCACTAATGGATGGGATGAACGTCGTCGGAGACTTGTTTGGTGAAGGTAAAATGTTCCTTCCTCAGGTCGTAAAATCTGCACGAGTGATGAAGCAAGCAGTCGCGCATCTGGAGCCCTACATCAATGCAGAAAAGCAGGTGGGACAAACAAACGGTAAGATTTTGCTAGCGACGGTCAAAGGTGATGTACATGATATCGGGAAAAATATCGTTGGCGTTGTATTGCAGTGCAATAATTATGAAATTATCGATCTTGGTGTCATGGTTCCTTGCGAAAAGATCTTAAAAGTAGCGCAAGAAGAAAACGTCGATATTATTGGTTTATCAGGGTTGATCACGCCTTCATTAGACGAAATGGTGCATGTTGCAAAAGAGATGGAGCGTCTCGACTTTAACTTACCTCTTCTCATCGGTGGCGCAACAACGTCAAAAGCCCATACAGCAGTTAAGATTGAGCAAAATTACAAGCATCCAGTGGTTTACGTGAACAACGCCTCACGTGCAGTGGGCGTATGTACTTCTCTTCTGTCTGATGAACGTCGCCCTGAATTTGTTGAAAAACTTGAAGCTGATTACGAACGAGTACGTGATCAACATAATCGAAAGAAACCGAGAACCAAACCAGTGACATTAGAAGCTGCTCGAGCGAATAAAGTTGCTATCGATTGGGAAGCTTATACTCCTCCAGTGCCTGTTAAGCCTGGCATTCATATCTTCGATGATTTTGATGTGGCTATATTACGTCAATACATCGATTGGACACCATTCTTTATGACTTGGTCACTTGTGGGTAAGTATCCAACAATTTTCCAACATGAAGAAGTTGGTGAAGAAGCAAAACGTTTATTCGAAGATGCCAACGAGATACTTGATCGAGTTGAGCGAGAAGGCCTGTTAAAAGCGCGTGGAATGTGTGGCTTATTCCCTGCTGCGAGCGTGGGGGACGACATTGAAGTTTATGCTGATGAAACTCGTACCGACGTTGTGAAAGTATTACGTAACTTGCGACAACAGACCGAGAAACCAAAAGGATTCAACTATTGTTTATCCGACTACATCGCACCTAAAGAGTCGGGTAAGCATGATTGGATAGGGGCATTTGCTGTCACTGGTGGTATTGGTGAACGAGAGCTTGCTGATGAATACAAAGCACAGGGAGATGATTACAACGCAATTATGATTCAAGCGGTGGCGGATCGCCTAGCCGAAGCGTTTGCTGAGTATTTGCATGAGCGTGTCCGTAAAGAAATTTGGGGTTATGCTGCGGATGAAGATTTATCTAACGATGATCTCATTCGTGAAAAATACCAAGGTATTCGCCCTGCACCAGGTTATCCAGCGTGCCCTGAGCATACTGAAAAAGGACCGCTTTGGGAGCTACTTAATGTGGAAGAGAATATTGGCATGACTCTAACCTCCAGCTATGCAATGTATCCGGGCGCGTCAGTCTCTGGTTGGTATTTCTCTCATCCTGACTCACGTTACTTTGCGATCGCACAGATCCAAGAAGATCAGCTAGAGAGTTACGCCGATCGTAAGGGGTGGGATAGGATCGAGGCTGAAAAATGGTTAGGGCCAAACATTAACGGTTAAATTGATGTTTACCTCGTCCAAATGTAACAACTATTGAAACAACAAAGGGCTGCAGATACGCAGCCCTTTGTTTTATTGAGTTGAACTTACTTCTCAAACAACTCCGTGTGGAGTTTTTGTATGGCTTGTTTCGATACCGATTCATGGAGCAAGAAGCATAAGTTGTGAGGGCTAGCGCCATAACAAATCATGCGTAGGTTAAAATCTTCTAGCGTGCCAAAAACCTGTTTCGCGTAGCCTTTACTCTCACTCATGTTGTTACCAATGAGAGCAACGAGGCATAGGTCATGTTCAACTTCTACCTTACATAACTCTTCTAACTCTTCTCGTGCAGCTTGCGGCAGCTGCGGCGCGCCACCAGATGTATCAGTTTGATCAAGTGTTAACGATACACTGATTTCAGATGTCGTGATCAAATCGACAGAGATCTTATGCTTTGCAAGGATCTCAAAGACCTTTGCTAAGAAACCGTATGCGTGGAACATATTGGCGCTGCGTAGCGTTACCATGGTTTGGTTACAACGCAAAGCTAGCGCACGGAATAACGGTGAGCTTTCGACTTGGTGGCGAATCCAAGTTCCCCCTTTTTCAGGCTCTTTCGATGACCCTACAAATACCGGAATGTCGTGGCGCAATGCAGGTACTAGCGTAGAAGGGTGAAGGATTTTAGCGCCAAAGTTAGCCATTTCTGAAGCTTCACTAAAGCTGATCTCAGGAATTGGTGAGGCTTTTGGCGCAATTCGCGGGTCTGTTGTGTAGATGCCCGGAACATCAGTCCAGATTTCTAACCCTGCCGCTTTGACGCTCTCAGCAATTAAGGCGGCGCTGTAATCGCTGCCTCCTCGACCTAGTGTTGTTGTATTACCGGCTTCGTCAGATCCTATGAAGCCTTGAGTAACAACAACGGATTGTTGGCAAAGTGGTACGAGTTTATCTTGCGCAAGCGTCGAAATTGCTTCAATGTTTGGCTCCGCGCGACCAAAGTTGTCATCAGTACGCAGCACATCGCGGATATCAAAGCGCACAGCTTGAATGCCTCGCTCACACATTAACTGAGTTAGAATGTGCGTCGACATGAGTTCACCACATGCGACTAAATGATCGGTTAACTTCGCACTAGCTTGGATAGATGCAGCCTCGGCCAGGCTGGTTACGGTATCTAATATGTCATACACCTCGGCAGCAGTTTTCGTGCTGTCTTCGAGCTGAGTTAAAATGGCGTCATGAATGTTGGCCAAATTTTGTAGCAGCTCAGTACGGTGCGTTTGATCCTGAACACCGTTGGCGAGTTCTACCAATAGGTTGGTGACGCCAGAGCAAGCGCTGCTCACGACCAGGCGAGTAGTTGGATTGTTTTCGATAATGGTGGCGCAACGACTCATTGCCTCAAAGTTGGCAACACTGGTTCCACCGAATTTAGCTACGTTAAATGCGCTCACTGCGTTCTCCCACGACTTCCTAAAAAATTGTACATCCAATGTTTAGTGAGAAAAGGAACAGAGCAAAAAGAGAGGTATTTAGAATGCTATTTGAAAAATTTACCCTCAGAAGCCCTTCATCAGACTGCGCTGATGACAGTTGATGGGATTCAGCCCAATTCAACCGACAAGTCAAATCCTGCAACTTTGACTTACCTCGGCACTACTCCCCCTCAATGATTGGTGTTGGAATTGCGGTTCCACAAATCATCTACCTGGGTAGCGCTCCTCTTCTACATAAAGCTCAAACATTGAACGGTTTTGAGACCTTAATGTCAATCAATATTTCAACCTTTATGGTGTTTTTTATTAACGATTTTGTGACACTGGTTTGACCTCCATACTTACGGCTAATTGCTGATAGAGGAAAAATCTATTAGGGTGAAGAACCCTACACCTGAGCCATGTTATTGAATAGAACTTTTAGAATGCTCAGGATAAAAGATAATCAAGGAGCTGACATGTCGATCCAAAGCTTTATTCCACCTCACCGTATTTTAATGGGACCTGGTCCTTCTGATATTTATCCTCAAGTGTTACAAGCACTAAGCCGTCCTACTGTAGGTCACCTTGATCCTCTGTTTATCGGTATGATGGATGAGCTCAAGCAGCTATTGAAGTATGCCTTTCAAACTGACAATGAGTTCACGATTGCGGTTTCAGCGCCAGGTAGTGCAGGGATGGAAACCTGCTTTGTAAACTTGATCGAGAAAGGCGATAAAGTGATCGTCTGCCGTAATGGTGTATTTGGTGAACGCATGCGCGAAAATGTCGTCCGTGCTGGTGGTGAAGTTGTTATCGTCGATGATGAATGGGGGACGCCTGTTTCCATTGATAAAGTCGAGCAAGCACTCGAACAGCACCCAGATACAAAAATTCTTGCTTTTGTGCATGCGGAAACCTCAACTGGTGCAGTCAGTGATGCTCAAGCATTGGGTAAGCTGGCGAAACAGCATAATGCATTATCTATTGTTGATGCGGTGACGTCACTTGGTGGTGTGCCGTTAAAAGTGGATGAATGGCAACTGGATGCGGTTTACTCTGGTAGTCAAAAATGTTTGTCATGTGTACCTGGACTCTCACCAGTGACGTTTTCTCCTGCCGCGATTGAAAAGATTCAAGCAAGAACAACACCAGTACAGAGTTGGTTCCTCGATCAGAGTTTAGTTTTGGGGTATTGGAGTGGAAAAGGCAAGCGTAGTTACCATCATACGGCGCCAGTTAATAGCTTGTATGCGCTTCATGAAGCTTTATTGATACTGAAAAATGAAGGATTAGAAAACGCTTGGGCTCGTCACCAACTGATGCATGAAAAACTCAAAAATGGCTTACAAAAGTTAGGATTTGAATTTGTTGTGGACGAAGCCCATCGGTTGCCACAATTAAATGCGATTTACGTGCCTGAAGGAATTGATGAAGCAAAAGTTCGTGCTCACTTGCTAGAAACCTATAACCTAGAAATTGGTGCAGGCCTTGGGGCATTAGCTGGTAAAGCGTGGCGTATTGGCTTAATGGGTTACGGCGCTCGATCTGAAAACGTTGCGCTGTGCTTAAAAGCGTTAGAAGAGTCACTCACTGAATAAAATCATACAGCAATGAGATAAAGAAAAGCGAAGGTCATCCCTTCGCTTTTTTGTACTTATTACTCTGCACCTGAAGTGGGGGCTGGTGAGGCAGAGATTGCTTGAGAAGGTGGTTGGTAATTGACGTCACTGAAATCAATCTTCGGGAACAAAAACTGCGCTTCAGCTCTAATTTGCTCCGCTTTACTTGAGTCATCTAAGCCTTGGTAGGCCAAAATCAAATTATTATAAAATGCAGGGCGAGGCTTATCTTTGATGATTTTTAGCGACCAATCGATATAAGGCTGAATCAAGGTTGCGTCTTGTTGGTACAGCCCAAGGTTTAAAAACGTGCTATAGACATCCCAATCAAACCTGTCTTTCCAAACCACAGGGTTACTGACTTGATTCAGAATATCAGGGTTAGTTGGTCTAGTGGTCTCAAACTTCGTCAATACATAGTTCGTATGTAATGCGCTTACCATGTAAAACGTAAACGCAACGGGAAGTACCAAACTAAAAACACGCAGCAAGCTTTTGGTCACATTACTAAAGCCGACTTGTCGATAACGAGAGACGCGCTGATCGACCCAGTACAGTAGGATAACGAAGATCAACCAATGCACGAGAGAGTGGTAGAAAGGGTATTCCAGTTGCGAGTGCAATACGATAGGTATAAACAAGGCCAGCAACGCAAGACGAGTTCCGCGTTTGGCTTGATAGATTCGATACAGTACCAGTGCCATCGCTAAGAAGATGCCGAGTATTGGCAGCAAGCCACCTTCTACTCCCCAGTAAAGTAGCTCATTATGCGGATGATCCATGGCTGGCAAACCAGCTGGGTAATTCTCATTTAGGGCATGTTGACGAGCCGTATACAGCATGTACTCAGATTCAAACTTGCCATATCCATAACCAGTAAAAGGCTTTTCAATCACCATGTCTAATGTTTGTGGAAAAGTATACGCTCGAGGAGACTCCATATTTACTTTTTCTGCGGCTAACCCACCTCCATCAGGAAAGGCAAGATGCATGACAACGACTGAGAGTAAGAGCCCACTTACAAGTGACACAACCCAGCGGATAAAGCGCCCTTTGGTTGCAAAGCGGTACATGTATGGAATGACCAACAACACGGCGATGACCGAGGCTAACCAACCAGTGCGTGAAGCCAACGCCACAATTAGTGGTAAAGTTAAAACTGGTACGGCATAGAGAAGGTAAACATCGCTTAACTTACGATCGTATTTGTAGGGCTGACGTGCAAGTAAATAGCTGGCAATCACCAACCCTGTCGCAAGAAAGCTGGCCATTACATTGGGCTGTTGGAAAATACCATAAGGACGATTGGCCACCGTGTCGTAACCAAACGGATTGCCTGGTTTGAGATACAGATATTGTGTCAAACCAAAAATGGCTTCGATAACAACCGCAAGGACAATGAACCATAATAGGCGTTGGCGATGTTTATTACTGAAATGAAATTGTTGTAAGACAATAAAGAACAGGACACCACACCACAGGCCAATGAGCTTATTGGCTGCCAAACTGCTATTCGCATTTGGGTACAGAATGGGCACCGTCATGATAAGAGTACTAATGAACAAGCCGATGGTTAGTTTTGAGTAACGTAGTACTCGATTATTCGCAAGTTGGTAACACCCAATGCCTAATGCAAAGCTAAAAGCAATCCAAGTTGTCGCATTGAACGAAAGCGAAAGCCCCGAACCGCCGGGGTTGGGCATGAAAAAGTGCATTGCCAACACAAATAGTGTTGCCAAGGCAATGAGAAACTTGCGATTGAGGGGAACCTGTACTTTTTCGGGAGAAAGCTTTGTTCCACTTACATGTATAGTAGCCATAGTTATTGCGTTGTTTTGAATGAAAAAAGACCAGCACTTGCTGGTCTCGATACTTTACCTGTTTTTTCTACTTCAACATAGGCTTGAGGAAGTGAGCTGTGTGCGACCCCTCGATTTGCGACACATCTTCCGGAGTGCCTTGAGCGATTATCTCGCCGCCACCCTGACCCCCTTCAGGACCAAGATCGATAATCCAGTCCGCAGTCTTAATGACGTCCAGGTTATGCTCGATCACCACGACAGTATTTCCGTGGTCGCGAAGTCTGTGCAGTACAGTGAGCAACTGCTGGATATCATGGAAGTGCAAGCCGGTTGTTGGTTCATCCAAAATGTACAAGGTTTTTCCTGTATCACGTTTGGATAGCTCTCGCGCCAGTTTCACACGCTGTGCTTCACCACCGGAGAGTGTTGTTGCCGCTTGACCCAATCGTATGTACGACAAACCCACATCCATCAGTGTTTGTAGTTTGCGAGCGATGGCAGGAACTGGATCGAAGAAGGTGCGTGCATCTTCGACCGTCATTTCTAGCACTTCATCAATAGTTTTACCTTTGTAACGTACTTCGAGCGTTTCACGGTTGTAGCGTTTACCGTTACACACATCACATGGCACATAAACATCTGGTAGGAAATGCATTTCTACTTTGATAACACCGTCACCCTGACAGGCCTCACAACGACCACCGCGTACGTTAAAACTAAAACGGCCCGGCTTGTAACCGCGAGAACGCGACTCCTGTGTGCCTGCAAACAGTTCACGGATTGGTGTAAAGATCCCCGTATAGGTTGCAGGGTTAGAGCGAGGTGTACGGCCAATTGGGCTTTGATCGATATCGATGACTTTATCGAAGTGCTCTAGACCTTTAATCGATTTATAAGGTGAAGGCTGAGCCGTTGTCGCTCCGTTAAGTTGGGTATGCGCAATTTTAAAGAAAGTATCATTAATCAGCGTTGATTTACCTGAGCCAGATACCCCTGTAATACAGCTGAATAACCCAACAGGAATTGAAAGGTTAACGTTTTTAAGGTTATTACCTGTTGCGCCTAATAGCTCAACCGTTTTTTTCGGATCTCGCGGCGTGCGATCTTTCGGTACTGCGATTTCTTTAACACCGCTTAAGTACTGACCTGTCAGAGAATTCGGATTTGCGATTATCTCTTCCATGGTGCCTTCCGCAACAACATTACCACCATGTACGCCAGCACCAGGACCAATATCTATGACATGATCTGCACAGCGAATCGCATCTTCATCGTGTTCTACCACAAGTACGGTATTACCTAAATCGCGCAAATGAGTGAGCGTTTTTAATAAGCGTTCATTATCACGCTGGTGGAGGCCAATCGACGGTTCATCTAAGACGTACATGACACCAACAAGACCTGCACCAATTTGGCTTGCTAAACGAATACGTTGAGCTTCACCGCCTGATAAGGTTTCAGCACTGCGTGATAAGTTTAGGTAGTTCAAACCGACGTTAACTAAGAATTGCAGGCGGTCGTTGATTTCCTTCATCACTTTTTCAGCGATTTGGGCTCGTTGACCTTCCAGTTTCAAGGAATGGAAGAACTCCAATGCATCAGCAATGCTGAGTTCAACAATCTCAGGTAGTGTCGTATCAGCAATAAACACGTTACGTGCTTCGAGGCGTAGACGAGTACCGCCACAGCTTGAACAAGATTTAGTGGAGATGTATTTTGCAAGCTCTTCACGGACAGAGTTGGATTCTGTATCACGATAGCGACGTTCTAGGGTATTCAGAATACCTTCGAATGGATGGCGTTTAACGCGAATATCGCCACGATCGTTGATGTATTTAAACTCAATCTCAGTACGACCTGAGCCCTTTAGAATGACATCTTGCGTTTTCTTTGGCAGAGAATTAAAAGGGGCATGGAGGTCAAAACCATAATGATCGGCCAATGAGGTGAGCATTTGGAAGTAGTAGTAGTTCTTTTGATCCCAACCGCGAATCGCACCTTGTGCCAAGCTTAATGAATCATCTTGAATGACTCGGCTTGGATCGAAGTATTGTTGAACACCCAAGCCATCACAAGTGCCACATGCACCAGCAGGATTGTTGAATGAGAAAAGTCGCGGCTCTAACTCTTGCATGCTGTAACCACATTGTGGACAAGCGAAGTTGGCGGAGAAAATAATCTCTTCACCGTCGCCATCCATTGGCGCGACAACCGCAATTCCGCCTGATAATTCGAGCGTGGTCTCGAAAGATTCGGCCAAGCGCTGTTGTAAGTCTGGACGAACTTTAAAGCGGTCTACCACGACTTCAATGGTGTGCTTTTTATGTAGCTCAAGGGTTGGAGGATCGGAAAGATCGCAAGTTTCTCCATCAATACGCGCACGAATAAAGCCTTGAGCCGCTAAGTTCTCAAGCGTTTTAACATGCTCACCTTTACGTTCTTTGACAATAGGCGCCAATAGCATCATTTTGCTGCCTTCCGGCATCTCTAGGACTTTGTCCACCATTTGACTGATGGTTTGCGCAGCAAGAGGGGCATGGTGCGTTGGACAGCGGGGTTCGCCCACACGAGCATACAATAGACGTAAGTAGTCGTAGACTTCGGTAATTGTACCGACGGTTGAACGCGGGTTATGAGAAGTAGATTTCTGTTCAATAGAAATCGCGGGTGATAACCCTTCAATGTGGTCGACATCGGGTTTTTCCATCAGAGACAAAAACTGACGAGCGTAGGCAGAGAGAGACTCTACGTAGCGTCGTTGGCCTTCTGCATACAATGTATCGAAAGCGAGAGAGGATTTACCGGAGCCACTTAGTCCAGTAATGACAATCAGTTTATCGCGAGGGATTGTAAGATTAATGTCTTTAAGGTTATGGGTTCGGGCACCGCGAACTTCTATTTTATCCATCGTTTTTGCTCTATGTATAACCAAGTGGGGCAAGTATTACATAGTGTGAGAAATGTGCAAAGAAAATTACTGGATAAAAAAACAGTAAAGTAAAAAGCCCAGCGTTGTGCTGGGCTTTCGATACAGTAATTTCGTACTACGACGATGCTTTATACTGCTTTTTGTGTTGCGTGCTTACCTAGCTCAGAGGTTTTTTCATCTTTTAGATACAGGTTTTCAAAACAATAGTTAGTTGCTTCGATGTAACCTTCAACGCTACCACAGTCAAAGCGTTTGCCCTTGAATTTGTAAGCCAATACACAGCCCGCTTTTGCTTGTTTTAGCAGCGCGTCAGTGATTTGAATTTCACCACCTTTACCAGGTTCGGTGTTTTCAATCAGTTCAAAAATATCGGGAGTCAGGATGTAGCGGCCAATGATAGCAAGGTTACTAGGCGCCGTGCCTTTCTCTGGTTTTTCTACCATGTCGTCTACGCGGTAGATGTCGTCTTTGATCATTTCACCAGAGATAACGCCGTATTTGTGTGTTTCTTCGGCTGGTACTTCTTGTACTGCAACGATAGAACAGCGGAACTGCTTAAATAGTGCCACCATCTGAGCCAGTACGCCCTCTTGCTCGTTCACACAAAGGTCATCAGCAAGAACAACAGCAAATGGCTCATCGCCTACCAATTCTCGTCCAGTTAGAATCGCGTGGCCCAAGCCTTTCATTTCGCGTTGACGTATATAAGTGAAGTTTGCAGATTCAATGATTTCACGGATATCTACCAACAGCTCTTCTTTGTTGGTACCGCTAATCTGATGTTCCAGTTCGTAGTTCTTATCAAAGTGGTCCATGATCGAGTGCTTGCCACGACCTGTCACAATACACATGCCGTTCATACCAGCTTGGATTGCTTCTTCGACACCGTATTCAATAAGCGGTTTGTTCACAACTGGCATCATCTCTTTTGGCATAGATTTCGTTGCCGGTAGGAAGCGTGTGCCATAGCCTGCAGCAGGGAACAGACATTTTTTTATCATTGGGGGAATATCCTATCTCGTTTTTATCAAGAATCTGCGCATAACTTTAACACGAGAGGTATCAATGAATCATGAATAAAGTAGGAAAAAATGTGAGACTCGGTGCGGAAAAAAGATGAGCGACTCGTCATTTCAGTTATCAGAGCCGCTAACATTGCATCAAGACATTAAGTTTTGGTCTGCCCAGGCGATTGCCTGTACTCTGTTCTTTACGGATAGCTTTTTGAATATCTGATATAAGTGCGATTTGATGGTGAATTCACTGACGAATAACTCCTCGGCCATCTGACTGTTCGAGGCGCCAGCTTGTAGGCAACGCAGTACTTGTAGCTCACGAATGGTTAAGTCTACCGTAGCTGGTGCAGTATGAGTATTAATGACATTGCGGTAATAGTGTAAAAGTTGACTGGTTACATTACGCGGCAGCCAGTTTTGACCGTTAACAATGCCTTTTAACCCTTCTCCAATTTGCTCTAGCGTATCTTCAGAATAAAACACACCTTTTAATTGACCAAATGAAAGAAGTTCATCCGTGGTTAGTCTTTTAGGCACGTTGAAGACAACGGTTTCAAAGTTTTTCCATACAAGAGGCAAGTTTTTGATCGATTGAACAAGTGATTTATGTTCACTGAAGTCTATCAGTAGAATTTTATTACGGTGTTGTGGCTTGGCTTCCATGAGTGCTGCGGTTGAAATCACCGGGATGCTCATATCAACGTACTTTTCGAGTGCCGCCACTTTTTTTTGCGCATTATCTTCCATACTGATCAGAAATAGCTTTCTTGCGTAAGCCGACTTTCTCACGTGTTCCAATCTCCCTGGGTTCAATAGAAGCCATAAACTGGCATTAAAGAGAGGCCATAACCATCGCTTTACTGAATAAATGCGTTCGAATTCAAAGCTTCACGAAACGATGTCTGCAACGCGAATCAAAAATGCTACACACGTAAGTTGAAATACGATTTGGGTTCTAGAGGATGACTCAATAGATCACAATGGTATTAGACTTTAATCAAAACATTAAAGCGTGCTATTCTAATGCGCTAAAATTTTATATATCCAGAGTGAAACGGAGCACATCATGGCCAGCCGTGGAATTAACAAAGTTATTTTGGTGGGGAATCTAGGTAACGACCCTGAAATTCGTTACATGCCGAATGGCGGTGCAGTAGCAAACATTACTATTGCGACTTCTGATTCATGGCGTGATAAAGCGACTGGCGAACAGCGCGAAAAAACGGAATGGCACCGTGTTGTGTTGTTCGGCAAACTTGCGGAAGTAGCAGGTGAGTACTTGCGTAAAGGCTCTCAAGTTTACATTGAAGGGCAACTGCAAACTCGCAAATGGCAAGATCAAAGTGGCCAAGATCGCTACTCAACGGAAGTCGTTGTTCAAGGCTTCAATGGTGTGATGCAAATGCTTGGCGGTCGTGCTCAAGGTGGCAGCGCACCTATGGGCGGTCAACAGCAGCAACAAGGTGGATGGGGTCAGCCTCAACAGCCAGCTCAGCAGCAGTACAATGCGCCTCAGCAACAGCAACCACAACAACAGGCTCCGCAGCAATCACAGCAGCAGTACAATGAGCCACCAATGGATTTTGACGACGATATCCCGTTCTAAATTCTGCTTATGCTTGAATCGAAAAGGCCGCGAATATCGCGGCCTTTTTTATTGTCGCAATCTGATGATCTCACAGGCTTATCTTGGCAAGGTTAGGCGTAACAATAAAACTTATCAATGAGTGTGATTTTCTTTATGCTCCAGCCTCTCACTATCAGACTAATCCGATTGTTTGATGAACTCTTATCAAGTATAAATATTTCAATAAGGTATATGATGAATAAAAAAGGAATTTGGTATTCATGAGGTATACCCCAACTCTTAAGTTAAGCACACGGCTGGTGGCCTTTGTCACCATGATCGTTATCTGCGCCATGTTTATCTTGTTTGTCGGTGGCACCCTCTCTTTTAAACGTCTTGGGCAGGAATATCTCAACCATTATTTAGAAGGGATCGTAGAGGTGGTCGACAAGGAGATGGAAGATCCTGACGCCGCTTATTCTATGCAGCGCTGGATGCCGAAAATGCTGCAGGCTTCCAATATTGTCGAAATGACGTTGTCGACTAACAACGCCGTTGTTTATCGCTTCAAAGATACTTCTCATCAAATGGAAGCGTCAGTCTTGTTTGAGGCAGAGTACCAGCTGACTCACAATCAAGATTACACGATTCACTTTAAAGCAATTCCCCCTTACTTAGGTTACAGCTACTCAATGCAGGCGCTTTGGTCGATCACGCTTGCCGTGATATTGATCATCTTCTGCTTAATGCGCGGCGTGGCATGGCTTAAGGAGCAATTAGAAGGCTCCGAAATGCTCGAAGAGCGAGGCAGAATGATCCTGGCTGGTAGGGTGGAGCAGTATGCCAAAGGTGACAAAAAAGAATGGCCTTACACCGCCAGTGAAGCGCTCGATGTATTAATCGAAGAGTTACAAGATGCGCGTCAAGAGCGAAGCCGATTTGATACCTTTATTCGAACTCAAACCTTCCTTGATAAGCTAACCGGTACCGCTAACCGAGTGTTATTTGATAGCAAGTTGGAATCGGCGTTACTAGAAAGTGGGGCTCGCGGCGCCGTGTTGCTAGTGCGTATTCAAGACTGGAAACTGGTTGAAGAAGAGCAAGATAAGCAAATTACGGATGAGTTTATTGTTGAAGTTGGGAGTTTATTGTCCAATTTAGTTCAACGATACCCAGATGTTGTATTTTCCCGTTATTACGATGCTGATTTTGCGCTTTTTCTACCGCACCAAAGTGCGAAAGATGTGGCTAACCTTGCCTCGCAATGCATTCGCCAGTTAGAAAAGTTAATGCCGCCAGAGCCACTTGATCCAGACAACTGGTGCCATATTGGCATCACCACTTATAAAGAAGGTGAGCGACACAGCCAAATCATTGATGAAGCCGAGACTGCTTTGCGTAGTGCGCAACTACAAAATAACAATAATTGGAGTCGCTTCAAAAAATGGAACCACGATGAAGAAGCTCGCGGAAGTGTGAGGTGGAGAACGTTATTTGACACAGCACTTACACCTGAAAGTGTGATACTCTACGCACAATCTGTGCACCCAATAAGTGACGCGACGCATAAAAAATCATTATATGAAGAGTTAACATGTCGGATTCGCGATCCTGAGAATGGGATTGTTAAAGCGTCTCGGTTCATTTCTGCGATCAGACAGGTTGGTTATGAAGCGCAAATGGATAAGTCGGTTATTAATAAATTCTTAAGAGAGTTTAAGGATAATTTTGATAACTCAAGATCGTATGCGCTCAATTTGAATGTAACGCCATTTTCTAACCGAGAGTACTTTAAATGGTTTCGTGATGAACTCTTACAGTTGTCACGTGAGCAGAGAAAGTGTCTCAGTTTTGAGTTTGTTGAAGCACAATTTGTAAGACACTTAGACTTTATGCGACCAGTCGCTAAAATGCTGGCCGGTTTAGGGTGCCACTTAATGGTTGGGCAGGCTGGGCGTACCATCGTCAGCACTCACTATTTAAAAGAAGTGGACATTCGTTACCTTAAACTTCATCGCAGTTTAGTAGCAAAAATCGACCAACGACATGAAAACCAGCTATTTGTCCGCAGTATGCTAGGTGCGGCGGCAAACAGTAAAACTAAAATTATAGCAGTGGGAATTGAGAATCAGAACGAGCTCAACACATTAATTGAGCTCGGGGTTTATGGTGGGCAAGGGCGTTACTTTTCTGCGGAGCAGCAGTTTCTTCCTCGTCCCCAAGCGTTGCCGAATTCTCAATCAGAATCCCAAGTTAAATTGGGAAGACGAAATCGCTGGCGGAAAAAATAAAGATAATAATCATGGATTTCAAAGCACTATTCGACAAGCTTAAGCGATCATCTAGTGGTGGTCGCTCCTGCTTTTTGGTTATTCAGCCAGACGCCGTTTATTTATCATCTTCAATCAAAAGTAGTCGTCCATACCAATTTGATATTTCTGAGTCCAATTGGGAAAAAGCCGTTGAGCAAGCATTGAGCGTTGCAGCGAGTGCGTATGATTCATTAACGGTTGTTCTTTCTCATAACTATTACCAGATGTACCAAATCGACAAACCGGTCATGCCGCGTCAAGAATGGCCAGCCGCATTACCGTTTTTGTTGAAAGAACTGATCTCTGAGCGCGCCATCGACATTATTGCCGATGCGGTCGAGTTACCGAATTCAACCAAAGTGCAAGCATACGTCTTATCGCGAAAAATATTGGATAAGATTGTGTTACTGGCCAGTCGATCCCAGTTACCACTAGAAGCAATTCTTCCTGAAGACGATATTTGGGGAGAGACTGCGGGTGAACTAGGAAACTTCCTATTATTACAACGCAGTGTGCGTGGTCATTTCCGTATAAGCGCTTTTGTCGAAAATACTATTGCGTTCCACCGCTCTATTCGCAGTGTGACGCCACCGTTAACGGGGGTTCCGTCTAGCGATTTACAGATGGACAGTCTGTCGTTAGAACTGCAACGTTCGATTGACTATCTTTCATCTCAGTTACGCCACGTGCAATTACATCAATTGAAAGTGTGCTGTGATGAAGAGGATGAGAGCGAGCTTGTTCAGGCTCTGAACTACCGTTTAAGTACTAAGGTTTCACCGTTATTACCACCAGAACATGAGCTATCAGGACATGTTTTGGCTGACACTGCGGCTACTTCAAATACTCGACGCGTCAACTTATATCCCGATTACTTAAAACCGAAAAAAGAGCTCCTGACGCTAAAAAATATCGCGTTATCTTGGGGCGTTGCGGCGGCTGCAATTCTATTTTCTTACGGTTATGTCACTTGGCAGAGCAGCGGTTTGGAAGATGAGATTGCTATTGTAAAAAGTAAAGGCGATATCATGAAGTCAGAGCTTGAACGTTATCAAGTCAAGCTACGTAAGCATCAACCTGACAATAATAAGCTGGCAGCTAAAGCCCGCTTAGAACGTGAAGTCAAGGCGAAGCGAGACTCGCTTAAAGCTGTCGGGAAATACGATGACTCGCAACGCACGGGTTACTCTGGCGTGATGCAATCATTAGCGAAGCTAGGAAACCAAGAAATTTCTTTGTCCGAAATTCGAATCAATACCCATACCTTAGACCTGAAGGGACTAGCGAAAAAACCGAGCTCAGTGCCAAATTGGGTTAGCCAATTTAAAAACGAAATTAGCTTGGTTGGTCGAACGTTTGACGACGTCAAAATAGGTCGAAATGATAAGGATATTGTGACGTTTGAACTAAAAACGCGCGAGGATAAAGAGAAATGAACGAATTCTGGCTCTCATTAGAAGGGCGCTTTGGCGAAATGAGTACGCGTGAAAAAGTGCTCACCGCATTATGCGGTTTAGTTGTCGTGATCATGTTGCTCTTTACGCTGGTATTGGAGCCAAAGCTTAACGAGATCATCAGTAATGAGAGGCAACTAAGTAATTTAAAGCAAGCCAATCAAAAGATTGAAATCGATACGCTACGTATTCAGGCGCAACTTAAGAAAGATCCAAATGCTGAGATTGATCGCGCGATATCTAATCTGTTAGCTGAGAGTCAGCATCTTTCGATGCAATTAGCGGAGATCATCGAGCATCTTATTACACCTTCGCAAATGGCTGAGCTGCTTGAAAATGTGTTGGAGCAGCAAAGTGGCATTCACCTTTTGTCTCTGCAAACCTTGCCATCTGAGCCAATAACGGAAGATAAAGAAGCATCGCAATACTCTGGTTACTACGTGCATCCTGTTCGTATGGAACTGACTGGTGACTATTTTTCTATTGCTAATTATCTGAATAAATTGGAGAGCCTTCCTGCGAGTTATTACTGGCGCAGCTTTAGTTATAAAGTCGAAGAGTACCCGAAAGCGAAGCTTGTGTTAGAAGTCTACACACTAGGATCTAGAGAGGAGTTTATTGGTGGTTAACAAACTCATCATCTCATTGCTTGTTATGGCAGCGGCAGGAACCGCTTGGGCAAACCAGGACCCAACGGCCCCACTTGGTTGGGAAAAGCCAGCGGTTGAAACGTCAGCGAAACCAAAAGTTAAACGGTACCGACTGCCTAAGCTCAACAGTATTGTGTGTAAGCCAAGTACTGATTGTATCGCGATTATGGATAACAAACTTGTCGAAAAAGGCGAGCTATTTAAGGGTTATCGCGTCGCGAGCATTAATAGTGAATTTGTAACTTTAAAGCGTGGTAACCGTCAGTGGGACCTAGAGCTTTTTGATTTAAACGTAAAACAATAATAACCAGAGCCCGATCAGATATGCGCAAATTAGTTGTAGGAATAACGATTGCTTCTTTAATGGGATGTTCAATGGGTCATCGGAATCCAGTGGAAGTTAAAGAAGCGCTCAATGAATCGATCAATCAAGCGAACAGCCGCACATTGGAAGAAATCCCTTCTTCTGTTGAGGCAGACTTGATGCCAAATTTAGACTCGAACGTTGCATCAGAGCAAGGCACCTCGAAGCGTTTTCGTATTCAAGCGAATGCGGTCGATGCAAGAAGCTTTTTCGCTTCGTTGGTGAAAGGCACAGAGTACAGTGTGGCGATTCACCCATCGGTACAAGGTAATATCACTGTCAACTTGTCAGATGTGACATTGGATGAAGTTCTGAATGTCGTACAGAATATGTATGGCTATGACGTGGTGAAGTCTGGCAAAGTAATTCAAATCTACCCAGCAGGTATGCGTACTGTGACCATTCCAGTCGATTACCTGCAGTTCAAGCGTTCTGGTCGCTCATTAACCAGCATTGTTACGGGCTCTGTAACCTCGGCTGGTACGTCTAATTCTGGTGGTAGCTCAGACAGTTCTGACTCGTCAGACTCTAACAATGGAAACAACAACGATAGCTCAACCACATCTACGGGTGGTACACGCATCGAAACCATCACTGAAAGTGACTTCTGGCCTATGCTGCAGCAAGCCGTTGCGAATCTAATTGGTTCAGGCAAAGGGCAAAGTGTGGTTGTAACGCCACAAGCAGGAGTTATTACGGTTCGAGCATTTCCAGATGATATTCGCGAAGTACGCGAGTTCTTAGGTGTATCGCAGGAGCGCATGCAGCGCCAGGTCATTCTTGAAGCTAAAATCCTAGAAGTGACGTTGAATGATGGCTACCAACAAGGCATCAACTGGTCAAACTTATCGGCATCAATTGGTAACTCGGGTAGTATCGTAGTCAACCGCCCTGCGTCGACATTACCACCATTGGATGCGATTGGCACGCTATTGGGCGGTCAAACTAACGTGACTATTTCGGATGGTAACTTCAATGCTGTATTGAGCTTCATGTCTACGCAAGGTGACTTGAACGTCCTTTCGAGCCCTCGTATTACCGCTGCCAACAACCAAAAATCTGTTATCAAAGTGGGTACCGATGAGTACTTTGTTACCGAGCTATCGAGCAATGCAGGCAACGGTGAAAACTCAAATGCGGTTCCTGAAGTGGAACTGACGCCATTCTTCTCGGGTATTTCCCTTGATGTGACTCCGCAAATTGATAACAAAGGCAATGTGTTCCTGCATGTTCACCCCGCAGTTATTGAAGTCACGGAAGAAGTGAAGCAATTGAACTTGGGCGGAGATTTCCAAAACATCCAACTGCCATTAGCGAAAAGCTCTATTCGTGAATCAGACTCGGTTATTCGTGCTAAAGATGGCGATGTTGTGGTTATCGGCGGGTTGATGAAACAGCAAAATCGTGAGCTTGTTTCTAAAGTCCCATTTTTGGGCGATGTACCAGCACTGGGGCATTTGTTCCGCAACGTGAATAACGTAACTGAGAAAACAGAATTGGTCATCTTGCTAAAACCGACCGTAGTTGGCGTGAACTCTTGGCAGAAAGAGCTAGAGCGCTCTCGTGATCTGCTGCAAGAGTGGTTCCCAGATGCGCAATAAGCGCTGGGAAAGGTTCTGTTTTTTAATAGGTTTGTGATTCGAGTATGTACTTGTCCCACTTTGGATTCCGAGTTCAGCCTTTTTCGTTAACCCCAAATACAGAAATGTTCTTGGGGTTAGTCCCTCACTATGAGGCGATCCAAACCATCCTAGCTGCCGTGCAAATGGGAGAAGGGGTGATTAAGGTGACGGGAGAAGTCGGCACTGGAAAAACCATGGTATGCCGTAAGCTGATCGAGCAGATTGAATCTGAAGTTGAGCTTATTTACTTACCCAATCCAGTGTTGAATGGGGAACAGTTGCAGTTTGCTGTCGCCAGAGAGTTAGGTATCGAGAACGATGATCCGCTGCGCATCGTTTCCCTCATTCAAGAGCACTTGATTCAAGTACATGCCTTGGGAAAGAAAACCGTCTTGATCGTTGATGAAGCGCAAGCTCTTTCCCCACAAGCTTTAGAAACATTGCGTCTATTTGGCAACCTAGAAACGGAACAAGATAAGCTCATTCAATTGGTGTTATTCGGACAACCTGAGTTGGATGAAAGATTGGCTAACCATGAGCTAAGGCAGTTTCGTCAACGCATTACGTTTAGCTGCCAGTTACGTCCTCTCTCTATCGATGAAGGCGTGGCTTACATCAATAATCGTTTAGATAAAGCAGGCAATGGGGCGCACATTTTTTCTATTGAACAGAAAAAAGCGATTTGGCGTTCATCCATGGGGATTCCGCGCTTGATAAACCAAATTAGCCACAAGTCGTTGCTTGCTGCATTTAATGAGCGTTGCACACTATTGAAAAATCATCACGTTTACGCCGCTATGCACGATACGTTTGATGCCCGTAAACCTAAGTTTAAAACACCCGTATTTTGGGGATGGAGTCAACCTTGAGTGCCATCAATAAAGCATTATCAGAACTTGCTGAAAAAACATCGCCGTCAGAGCTTACTCGTGCGGAGATTCCAAGAGTCTCACGCAGTAAACCTTGGCTTTGGCTTGTCGCCGGTTTTTCGTTAAGCCTTGCGGTTGGTAGCTGGGCGGTCTCTCGCGGTCCTGTCCCTTCAGGCGAGCTATCACAGTTTCAAACCGACGCTATGCCACTGTCGTCTGTGAATGTCTCACCAATTGTTTCATCGGAGCGCACTCACTCGCCAACGAGTAAAATGACGCCCGATACAACTCAAGTGGTTTACACTAAACCAGCCACACAGCAGGTAGTGCAACAGCCTCACATACAAGAGACTGATAGGTTCACGCCAAGATCTGAGATAAATATCGCCTCTGAAGATGCAGTTTTACTCGCACAGTTAGCAACGATGCCGAGCGAGGAGCAATACGATCACGTAACCCACACGACATCAGAAAACAGCTCAATGCGTATTGAGCAGGTTGAGCTTACTCACCGCCAATTATCTCTTAAAGCGGTTAGCCGAGCGGAAAAGGCACTCGATGCTAACGATATGCAAACGGCGTTATCGGCTTATGCCGAGGCGTTGCGTTATGAGCCAATGAATGCAGACACGCGTCAAAAGTTATCAGCGTTGTACTTTGGTAAAGGTGACACGCGTAAAGCATATGAGATTATTCAAGAAGGCATCAACCTAGATACGAACAACCAAGTACTCCGCTTGGCCTTGTCTAAGTTGTTAGTGAAAGCTAATCAACCTGAAGCGGCGCTGAGCCCGCTTGTTCATTTGCCTCCAGTACCAAGTCGAGATTACTTGGCGATGCGTGCGGCATTGGCACAAAAACACAAGCAAAATGACATTGCGCTTGAGAGCTATCAACTCCTAACTCAGCGTGAGCCGGAAAACGCGCGCTGGTGGTTAGGTTTGGCTATTCAACAAGAGCGCGCCCTGGCTTTTACTGCCGCGATCAACTCTTACAACCAAGCTCTGGGTAAAGTTGGCATTTCGAATCAATCGCAAGCATTTATCCGTGACCGTTTGAGCATCTTGAAAGAGTTGGAGAGCGCACAATGAAAATTCAGTTGAGAAAACGCTTGGGCGATCTTCTGGTTGAGGAAGGTATCGTCTCTGAAGAACAAATCCAGCAAGCACTAAACGCACAACTCAGTACCGGGCAGAAGCTAGGGGATGCGTTAATTGACCTTGGCTTTATTACCGAAAAGCAAATGTTGGACTTCTTGTCTCAGCAGCTTGGTTTGCCACTGATCGATCTTGGTCGTGCGCCTGTGGATGCCGAAGCCGTGCAGATTTTACCTGAGGTACACGCACGTCGCTTACGTGCGATGGTCGTTGCTCGAAATGGGGACACACTGCGCGTTGCTATGAGTGACCCTGCGGACTTGTTCATCCAAGAATCATTGATGAACTTGTTGGGCCAATACAACCTTGAGTTCATTGTGGCTTCGGAGCGTCAGCTCATTTCAAGCTTTGACCGCTATTACCGCCGTACTAAAGAAATTGCCTCCTTTGCTGAGCAGCTGCATGAAGAGCATAAAGATGTACAAAGCTTTGATTACGGTATTGATGAGGCCGACAGTGAAGAGGTTACCGTTGTAAAGCTGGTTAATTCCATGTTTGAAGATGCGGTACAGGTTGGAGCTTCGGATATTCATATTGAGCCAGACGATCAAGTATTGCGTTTGCGCCAGCGTATTGATGGCGTATTGCATGAAACGCTCTTAAATGAAGTGAATATTGCATCGGCTTTGGTTCTTCGACTGAAGTTGATGGCACACCTAGATATTTCTGAAAAGCGCTTGCCACAAGATGGCCGATTCAATATCAAAGTTCGTGGCCAATCAATTGATATTCGTATGTCGACGTTACCAACGCAGTACGGAGAATCTGTGGTAATGCGTCTGCTTAACCAGTCCGCTGGTTTGCGTCCGTTAGAAGAGTCGGGCTTGCCGCCAGACTTGCTTGCTCGCTTGCGTCGACAGTTGGCGCGTCCGCACGGCATGATTTTGGTTACCGGGCCGACAGGTTCCGGTAAAACCACCACGCTTTACGGCGCATTGAGTGAGCTCAACGAACCTGGGAAAAAGATCATTACAGCAGAGGACCCGGTTGAATATCGTCTGCCTCGCATCACTCAGGTACAGGTTAACAGCAAGATCGATCTAACTTTCTCGCGTGTTCTTAGAACCTTTTTACGTCAAGACCCAGACATCATTCTTGTTGGTGAGATGCGTGACCAAGAGACGGTAGAAATTGGTCTGCGAGCTGCACTAACGGGTCACTTAGTATTGAGTACTCTCCACACCAACGATGCTGTCGACAGTGCGTTACGTATGATCGACATGGGTGCGCCGGGTTACTTGGTTGCTAGTGCAGTCAGAGCTGTGGTGGCGCAGCGTCTTGTGCGCCGAGTTTGCCCCGATTGTAAAACAGAAGACCACTTAGATGAGTCTCGCCAGCAGTGGTTAGCTGGGCGTTTCCCAAATCAAGTTAGCACCATTTTTTATAAAGGCGCAGGTTGCCAAAACTGTAATTTGACTGGTTATCGAGGCCGAATCGGTGTGTTTGAAATGCTCGAACTTGAGCAAGAGATGATGGATAAATTGCGCGCCAATGATGCGGTTGGCTTTGCGCAAGCCGCGCGCCGCTCAGAAAACTATAAGCCACTGCTTGCTTCTGCAATGGAACTGGCGCTACAAGGCACCGTCAGTTTGGACGAAGTGATGACCCTAGGTGAGGGCGATGCTTCTGGTAAGACTGATCCCATTTTCATATAGGTAAGTGAATGCCAACTTTTCGTTATCAAGGCCGCACGCTAGACGGCTCATCCACTAACGGCAAAATCGAAGCAGTGAACTCAGAAGCTGCGGCGGAAGCATTGATGAACAAAGGGGTCATCCCGCTCAATGTACGGTTAGAGAAAGAGTCGGCAAAAAGCCAAGTGAGCTTGTCTAAGCTGTTTGTGCCTGCTATTCCGTTGGAAGTAATTATTCTTTTCTCTCGCCAGTTGTTTAGTTTGACTAAAGCTGGCGTACCTTTGCTGCGCTCTATGCGTGGCTTGTTGCAAAATTGCGAAAACAAACAGCTCAAAGAGGCGCTAGAAGATGTCGTTTCTGAACTGAGTAATGGCCGAGGTTTGTCTTCTGCGATGCAGCAACACAGCAAAGTATTCAGCCCACTGTTCGTTTCTATGATCAACGTCGGTGAGAATACGGGTCGGCTTGACCAAGCGCTATTGCAACTGGCGAATTACTACGAACAGGAACTTGAGACTCGCAAACGCATCAAAGCGGCGATGCGTTATCCGACGTTTGTCATTATCTTTATCACCATCGCCATGTTTGTATTGAATATCTTGGTGATCCCTGAGTTTGCATCGATGTTCACGCGCTTTGGGGTTGAGCTACCATTGCCGACGCGTATTTTGATCGCGACTTCTAATTTCTTTGTTAATTATTGGGTGTTGCTGGTTGTGGCAATGATTGGCGCGTTTACTGTATTCAGAGCGTGGGTGGCGACGGCTGATGGTCGGGAGAAGTTCGATAAGTTTCGGCTTCGGCTGCCAATTGTAGGCGATATCGTTAATCGTGCGCAGCTTTCTCGTTTTGCCAGAACCTTCTCGTTGATGCTGAAATCAGGGGTGCCACTTAACCAGTCTTTGGCTTTGGCCGGGGAAGCCTTAGGGAACCGTTTTTTAGAAAACCGAATTCTTGAGATGAAGTCCGCGATTGAAGCGGGTAGCACCATTTCAGTGACGGCCATCAACAGCAAAATATTCACCCCATTGGTGATTCAGATGATTGCAGTAGGTGAAGAAACTGGTCGTATTGATGAGTTGCTGCTGGAAGTGTCGGACTTTTACGATCGAGAAGTCGATTACGATCTAAAAACACTGACCGCAAGAATAGAACCATTACTTTTGGTGATTGTCGCAGGCATGGTCATGGTGCTGGCATTGGGTATCTTCTTACCAATGTGGGGAATGCTCGATATCATCAAAGGCGGCTAATAGGTGGTTGAAAATCAAAGCCGAGCAACGCTTATTGTGTTTGGGGTTATTGCTACGATTATGGCGGTGGGTTTGGCGGTCAAATTACGTCCTGTGACCGAGCAAGCACAAGTAACTGGAGCGAAGTTAGCGAGAGTTTGGATGCAAGATAGTGTTCAGCGTTATCGTCAAGCTTGGCTAGTACAAGGCGAGCCAGAACATATGCTGATGGATGGCTTAAACCTTACTATGACTGAGGGCGGGTTAGTGTCTCCCTTTACTCAGCAAGGTGTATTAGATTGTGGTTATTGGCTAGCGGTGCATTACCCCCAACGTAAAATAATGACCAACAAGTTAATAGATATCAGTGGAGCCATCAAAACTGATCGTTATGTCTGTCAATACACTTATGAAAATGGTCAGTCGATTGTAGTTATCTCAACTGCTAATCAACTGAAAATAGACGTCGAAATGTCGGCGGAGTGAATTTTTTGACACCTAAGCACTATAATTGGTAATGAAAGTCGGTATAATGCAATCATTACCATAAGTAACAGGCTGTAATAGTGGGTAAACAATAATGTGTTTTTCTCATTGCAGCATGAACTGAATAATGGCGAATCGTCATTCTGCTCAAGCGGTAGATACAGTATCCACTTCACGGTCAGTTTTAGTGAACGTTGCTGCCCCAAACCGTTTTGACAATATCCAAAATGGTCGCGTGACCTAAACAAAACTTTGCAGTTGTACTGCATGCTTACATAGAGAGAGTAAACAATGAAAAGACAAGGTGGTTTCACCCTTATCGAATTGGTAGTGGTAATTGTAATCCTAGGTATTCTAGCGGTCACTGCAGCACCACGTTTCCTTAACCTGCAAGATGATGCTCGTGCAGCTGCTAATCAAGGCCTTAAAGGTGCAATTGATGGTGCTGCAGGTATTACTTATGGTAAAGCTGCGGTAGAAGGCAAAGAATCTTTGGCTGACGCAAGCACGAAAGTAGAAGATATTACGATCTACCTAGGTTACCCAACGGCTGACGAAAATGGTTTAGGTAAGGCTGTGCAAGGTTTGAGTGATGATTGGGTTCAAATTAAAAAAACAGCTCGTAAAGATGCTACAGATAAGAAAAATGGTACTGCAGGCACAGTTATTTATGCATCTGAGGACAAAGCTTCAGAGTGTGTTCAGTACTCTGAATCATACTATGATGCAGATGGTGCGCTCATTCCTGCTAAAACCGTGATGACAAATTCTTGTACCAAATAATCATTTGTTTGATTTTAAAGGGGTCATAACGACCCCTTCTCTAAGGTATACGTAGGTGAGAATAGTAAAGGGTCTATCCCGAATTGAATTTGTCGTAATACTCGTTTTTATCGCTACCGCAGGGTATATCGTACTACCTCGATACATAAGCTTTGAACCAGAAATTTATGAAGCAAAGTGGGAGCAAACCAAGCAAACCGCTGAGCACGTTTCTGAAACGCTAAGCAACAAAGAAACATACGATCGAATTGAAGAAGAAATTGGTCGTTCAAAAGGGCAAAATAACTAGACATTGGTTATTTGTTCGTCTGTTCACACTTCGAATCGAAAAATTATAAACCTATCATTAATCTCATAATTTCATCGTATACTTATCTCGCTTGTTCTAAGCCTAAGGTTGGGTTATGAAAATTCGCAGCTCTGCATTAGGGTTCACGTTAATGGAGTTAATCCTCATGATTGTTCTCCTCTCTATCCTTTCACTTTTTGCAGCCAGCCGTTTTATGGGATCTGGCAATTTCTCTGCATATGCATTACAAGAACGCGTGATTTCTGTGATTCGCCAAGTGCAGGTGAATCGTATGCAGTCGAATGCTACAAGTCCTGATAACAACTTTCGTTTACAAGTTTCTAGCTCATGTGTTGGTTCGGTTGCTGCCTGTGCACTAACAGGCAGTGCACGAGATGCTCGTAGTGACGTGGTTATCGATAAGTCCGCAAGGTTTTCCGTTATCAGCGGTGCCGCAAATACAATTAATTTTAACCTTCTCGGCAATCCTGTAAGTGGTGCTGTAAACATCTTAATTGAAGATAAGCATGGTCGAAGCCGCTGCCAAGTTGAAATTAATTCTCAAGGTTATGTTTCTAAAGGTACATGCTCATGAAGAAATCTAGTGGCATGACTTTAATAGAAATGATCATCGCGATTGTTTTGATGGGCATTGCGATGGTGGCGTTTACTTCTTTTCTTGTCCCTCAGATTCGAGATTCCGCCATCCCTCATTATCAAACCCGCGCTGCCGCATTAGGCCAAGGTTTCATGTCTCAGATATTGTCGCGAGGCTTCGATGAAAACAGCGACTTTGATGGTGGTTTAGTCCGCTGTGGTGAGACTGTCCTTGGTGGTAAGGATTGTTCCACAAGTCTTGGGGCAGATAGCGATGAATCAAACCCAGCTAGTTTTAATGATGTCGATGACTATATCGGTTGCTGGTATACGAAAAGCACAAAGGCTAAATGTAACTCTACGCCGTTATATGAGCTGAGTAACGTTCTTGGTACGTCTATGGAAAGTGATTACAAGAACTTTCGAGTAGAAGTGAAAGTGCAATACGTTGAATCAGACGGTACGGGTGTAAATAATCCTTCACTGGAAGAGATCACGGCTTATAAACGAGTCACTATGACTATTTACGCCGGACAAACACAGCCTTTAACACTGTCTGCGATAAGGGGAAACTACTAATGAAAAATCGTGGTTTCACTTTAATAGAAATGGTCATCACTATTGTGGTTGGTAGTTTTATCATGCTCGGAATTGCTGGCTATTTGCAGTTAGGAGCAAAGGGCTATGCCGACACTATCGATAGGCAGAAACTACAAACTCAGGCTCAGTTCGTTATTGAGAAAATGTCTCGAGAAATTCGTCATGCGGTGCCGAATAGCTTTTTTATTGATGAGAGTGAAAAAAACTGCCTGATGTTTATGCCGATAGAGCATTCTGGTTTTTATGCGATTTCTGGAAATGATATACAGTTTGTGGTTGGCTTTTTTGGTGACAATGCTCCCGAGCTTGATAGTGGCTTGAAAATGGTGATTAACCCAACACGGCTAAGTGATTTAACCTCATCCACTCATAGTGTTGATGTTGGAGCGCTTTCTCCAGATTCGGATAAAGCATATAAGATTATTGATGGCGCTAGTTTAGTAACCAGTCGCTCCGTTTCTAATCGACACTATCTCTATGATCCATCTAAGTCAGTGAAATATTGCTTTGTAGGCCCACAGATACAGCGTAACGGCGAAATAATTGCCGACAATCTTATTTATGTTGATGATCAATCTCAGAGTTATTTCAAATATGACGATAAATTGCTTCATCGAGGCGGGCTCGTGCATCTGAGGTTCGTGTTTGAACAGTCCGGTGAAAGTAGTGTGTACCAACAAGATGTGCAGGTGCTGAATGTTCCATAATAAGCAAAAAGGCAATGTGTTAATTGTGACGCTCTTTGTCATTATCGTAATGGGGTATTTGGCTGCGTCACTAATGAAAGTGACTTGGTCTAATCAAAGTGGTTTAACGCGTGAGTTTTTGGGTACAAAGGCATGGTTTACTGCTCAATCGAGTAATGACTGGGTGTTAACTCAGTTTTTCCCTTTAGATGAATCTGCTGCTGTTGCAACCCGTTGCGATGCTATCGAGGCAGAAAGCGTTAAGCCCGACAGCGGCTTGTTCGATCAGGCATGCAAAGTGACAACGATTGAATGTCAGAAGGCAGGTAAGCTACCAGGTGACTTTCCTGGTAAAGAAGTGGAGCTATATGTGGTTAAAAGTGTGGCTGTTTGTGGTTCTGGAGTGTCTAAAGTTCAACGTCAGCAAGAAGTTTGGGTAAGGGAGTAAAATACAATGAAAAAAATAATAACATCGTTACTTACGGTAGCGCTTTTCCTTTTTTCGTCAATCAGTTTTGCTGCAGTAAATAACAACCCTCAGTTTGAATTTGGCACTGTGCCAGCAGATAAATGTACTGTAGCAGGGCCAAGTGTGACTTGTGACATCGAGTTTCAGAATTCTTACTCACAACCTCCTCTGGTTTTTGTTATGCCGACGATCGATGCGAGTCGCTCTAACTTTGATAGCAAGACCACAGAATACCCTTCAGATTTGAAAATCTGGTCTATCAGTTCATCCAAAGCAACAATAAAGCAGTTATTACCTCCTCACAGAGCCGCTTGCCGCTATCTAAAATACAATCGTAAAAACGATAAATGGCAATGTAAAAACACTGGCGAGAGAATAACTTATGTTGATGCACCTATGAATGATATTGACTACTTGGTAATGGAACCAGGCGTTATTAAGTTTGATAGTGGTGCCATGCTTGTTGCAGGCAAAGTGAGCTCTAAACATACATTTTCTAATAAGCCTGATGGGACAAATAACATCAGCAAGCAGGTTAATTTTATTAACTTTGGTTTGAACACTGCTTTTTCAAAGCCACCAGGTGTTTTGGTTCAAATTCAAACTCGAAACAATATGGTTGGTAGCCAACCACTTTGGCTAAATACGATCGCTCTAGATCCTACTCGTACAGGCTTTTCATTAATCATTGACCGCTCTGAAGTGACAAAAAATGCGGTACTTGATCAACCTGAAGAAGTGGCGTTTGTGGCAGGCTATGGTGAAGGTTTTACTCAAGGGCGAAAATTTTGGCTAGGTAATGGTTCAACCCGTAATACGCTTAGCGCTCTGAATGATAATGTCATTAAACCAGTTACTGAGGGCTGTAAGCAGCTTAGCTACTTCCCGGTTACTGGCTTCAAATCTGCTCCGGTTTTATTGGCGTCTAAGCGTACTCGAAATGGTAATAACGGTGGTTGGCTAAGGCGTTGTTCTGTGACTAAAACCAGCGTTGCTTTGATTAATGAAGAAGATATGGATAGAGATGCTGAACGTGGTCACGTTGTTGAGCCGTTTTCATACTTCTTATTCGATAAGCCTCCTACAAGTGAAATTTGTGAGTTGTTTCCATCTCCAGTTCAAACTTGGACTGGCAATTCTAATGCGCTTCTAAAGATGAAAAATAATGCTCGGATTTCAGGGGCCCCTTATGTGAACGGTAAGCGTTACGTTGGTTTTCCTCAGTCGAAAATTACTTTAGAAAATAATGCATCATGTGACGATGAAGGTTGTTTTGGTAATGAAGGACTGATGATTAAACGGTTGGAATTAGAGAGTTTTAAGACTAGCTCTAAAGAGGTTGTTGTCGATCATCAGGAGAGTAAAACATTTTCTAGTTATGAGGTACTGGAAAAACTAGAAGTGAAAAACAATGCTAAAGTTACATTTAAAACGGGAACTTACTGGATAGAAGAGCTAAAGGTTGATAACAGCGCACAAATAAATATTCCAGACTCACAAAAAGTGCAAATTCATGTGAAAAAGCTGGAGCTGAAAAACAATGCGAAATTTTATACAGTCGGAAAAGCCGAGCTGATAATCATTGGTCATGGTAACGATAAAATTACTCTTGATAACAGTGCTGAATTGACAGGACTGCTCTATACAGAAGCAAGTGTAGAGTTAAAAAACAATGCAGTAGTTTATGGTGCGGTTACTGCTCGAAGTATTTCGATGGATAACTCGGCAAGTATCATTGCTACAGACAACCACTGTTTTACACCTTCAGATGATTATGAAGTAACGCTATCACCAGCAGCACAATATGCGTTGATGTGCGGGACAGAGCAACCTAGCTTTGAAATAGAAACCAAGAATGATGGCTATGCGGAAAGTACAGGGGTTACTGTGCAGGTTTATCCTGATGCCGATAAGTTCTCTGTAGAAGTCGCTGATAGCACTGGTACAGGCACTTACCCAAGCTTTACTACAAGCAATGTGTCTTCGAAGCTTGGTAAGTTGAAGCTACAAGTTACCGTTACAGATCAAAATGGTATTGAGCTTAATGACGAATATACGTTAAAGGTTACGGTGGACAATGATCCATCAAAAACGCAGACGTCTACCTTCAAATTTGTACCATTCAAGTTTGACGTAGATGACCAAGCAATCGTAGCTGGTAAAAATTATCAAATAGAAACAAGAATATTAGCTTGTAGCGATGGTCAGCAAACGGTAGTGAAAAGTTACACGGGCTCACCAAGTGTTCAGTTGGAAATCGAAACACCAGCTGACGGGCGCAGTGACGCGAGCTTATTAACATATGAGCCTAAATTTATTGACTCAGAGCAAGGTAAGACATCAGATACCTTTAAGCTAATGGAGTCGGGCTTGTACACAATCAAACTCGAAGATGCGAATTTCACGTGTGATCCTCAGTACTCAGATGAGTGTCCAATAGCTCCGGATGAAGATAAAGGTGAGCAAGAATCAGTGGTTCTCAATGGCTCATTCAGCGTTAAGTCTCGACCATGGAAAATTGCCGCATGTAATATTGTGGCGAAAAATGGTGGAAAAGCTAACCCTGCGACACAAGCTACTGGTGATGGCTTTATTGCCTCTGCTGAAAGCTTTAATGTGACCTATAAACCAGTCGTTCATAGCGACTCACGTGGTAATGCTACCAATGTTTGTGAATACCCACTGACACAAAACTATTTCTCTGATTCAAATACGGCTGCACCACTTGATGCTGAGTTTTCTGTCTTGTACCCATCGGGTGGTGATATCGCCAACTTAGACCCAAGTAAAGGTTCAAGTTTAGACTTTAGCTCTGAAGAAGCTAAAGCGGGTAAAACAGTTGAATACGTTTGGGATGAAGTTGGCTCTTTAAACCTTAAAACTAAAGCAACGTATTTGGGAGAGAAACTAGATGAATATGACGTCACCGTTGGTCGTTTCTATCCTGATTATTTTAAAGTAACAGGAACCGAGTGGACTTATCCTGATAATCAGAATGACTCCGTTTATATGGGGCAAAACTTTGCGTCAGTTAAGTTTGAAGTCACTGCGTACAACGCTGATGGGTATGCTACGCAGAACTATGGTAGTTTTGCTGATTCTTTGAAAGCAGACTTGCACTTAGCTGGAAGCTTTTCTGACCGACTTAGTATCTTGAACTCTGATCTAACCAGTAAAAACTGGTCTGGTGCGATTTGGAGTAAAACCTGGGTTAATTCTGTTGATTGGAGCAAAGCTGTTAATTTAGATGGTCCATTTAACTCCAAAGTATCAACAGATAGTTCTACTGAGTCATCAATTGCGTTGTCTCTCAATAATACAGCGAGTACGAAGACAGCACATATTGACCCAACTCTATTTCTGACAGAAGGTCATGATGGCAAACAATCTCGTACCGTAGAGCAACAACTGTTATCTCAACCTGATGTTAGGTATGGGCGTATGGTTTTAGATGATATTGGCGGAAGACAAGGGGATACACTCAGCATTCCTCTTAAAGTTGAGTACTGGAATAAGAACCGATTTGTCGTCAATTCTAAGGACAACCGAACGGCCGTTTCTGCTGTAGAGCAAGGCGATGATAAACTGATTTGGAGCAGTCCAGATGGTGTTACTGCCTGTGATATCGATATTCAAGTTCTTGATTCAGCAGACAGTGAAACATCCAGTGCTAAAGTTACCGGGGGCATATTACCAAATGCAAATAGAGAGCGTTTAACCGCTGTACAAGGTTGTGATAATGAAGTTCGACAGCAATCACAAGTTTGGTTAGATCTTGATGATTCAAAAAATGGCTTACCTTGGCTCAAGTACAACTGGGACAATAAGAAAGCTGGTGAAGAAAACCCATCCTCCGTCGTCACCTTTGGTATTCATCGAGGTAACGATCGCGTGATTTACCGTGGTGAGCCAGGGTTAACCGGACAGTAACAACTTAGGTTTTTGCCCTTAAGTTAGGAAACTGCAAGAAATTGAGGCTTTCTGCTCATGTTTGTGTACCAATACCTTGCTGTGACAGCGAGGCATTGGTACATTTAGAGCAATTTTTGTCTTCTATATTTTTGCAGGATGAGCGAAGAGTATGTTTAAGAAACTTCGTGGCATGTTTTCTAACGATCTATCTATCGATTTAGGTACAGCCAACACTCTAATTTACGTAAAAGGGCAAGGAATTGTCCTTGATGAACCTTCTGTAGTTGCTATTCGTCAAGAT
>NZ_JADDYH010000018.1:36160-90440 GCF_015163595.1 Vibrio sp. OPT41
CGTGTAGGTTCTGCAAAAAGCGTTGCTGCAGTCGGTCACGCAGCAAAACAGATGCTTGGTCGTACACCTGGCAACATTTCCGCTATTCGCCCAATGAAAGACGGCGTAATCGCTGACTTCTACGTAACCGAAAAAATGCTTCAGCACTTTATCAAGCAAGTGCACGATAACAGCATCCTAAAGCCAAGCCCACGTGTTCTTGTTTGTGTTCCTTGTGGTTCTACCCAAGTTGAGCGTCGCGCAATTCGTGAATCAGCACTTGGTGCTGGTGCGCGTGAAGTTTACCTAATCGACGAGCCAATGGCGGCGGCAATTGGTGCTGGTTTACGCGTATCTGAGCCGACAGGTTCAATGGTGGTCGATATCGGTGGTGGTACAACTGAAGTTGCCGTTATCTCTCTAAACGGTGTGGTTTACTCATCGTCTGTACGTATCGGTGGTGACCGCTTTGATGAAGCGGTGATCAACTACGTACGTCGTAACTACGGCAGCTTGATTGGTGAAGCAACGGCTGAAAAGATCAAACACGAAATCGGTTCTGCTTACCCTGGTGATGAAGTTCAAGAGATTGAAGTTCGCGGTCGTAACCTTGCGGAGGGTGTGCCACGCAGCTTTAGCTTGAACTCAAACGAGATCCTAGAAGCGCTTCAAGAGCCGCTATCTGGCATCGTATCAGCAGTCATGGTTGCACTAGAACAGTGTCCACCAGAGCTTGCTTCAGACATTTCTGAAAACGGTATGGTACTAACCGGTGGTGGTGCACTACTTAAAGACCTAGACCGTCTACTAATGGAAGAAACTGGTATTCCTGTGGTTATCGCGGAAGATCCACTAACGTGTGTTGCGCGTGGTGGCGGTAAAGCACTAGAAATGATCGACATGCACGGTGGCGATCTGTTCTCTGAAGAATAAAGGTTTAGGTGAAGCTCATGTCGGGCTTCACCTTCATTTCTGCTCTCTCTGTAATTCAAACATGCTCCATACCTAAAAGTATTTAGTTAAGTATTTTTAGGTTGCCAAGTAAGGCTCAATAATCATGGAAGCAATCAGGTCAAAAACAAGATGAAACCGATTTTCGGCAGAGGTCCGTCTCTGCAATTACGTCTGTTTTTTGCTGTCATCGTGTCGGCGAGCTTAATGCTGGCCGATAGTCGTCTAGATACGTTTTCCAACGTTCGATACCTACTAAACAGTATGGTTGCACCGATTCAGTACGCAGCGAATTTGCCTCGTAGTATGTTCGATGGCGTATTTGAACGTTTTAATTCTCATCAGGCATTGGTTGAAGGCAATCGCAGCTTAAAGCGAGAAGTGCTACGCCTGAAAAGCGAGCTTATCTTGCTCGACCAATATAAAGAAGAAAACCAACGCTTACGTAAGTTGTTAGGATCTTCATTTGTCCGTGATGAAAAGAAAGTCGTGACAGAAGTAATGGCGGTTGATACTTCACCTTATCGTCATCAAGTGGTGATCGATAAAGGCCGTATTGATGGTGTTTACGTTGGTCAGCCTGTTATCAATGAGAAAGGCATCGTTGGTCAGGTCACGTTTGTCGCAGCGCACAACGCACGTGTTCTGCTGCTAACGGACGCGAAAAATGCAATTCCTGTCCAGGTGATCCGCAATGATATCCGAGTGATCGCATCGGGCAATGGTGAAATGGATGAAATCCAACTGGAGCACATTCCAACCAGCACAGATATTCAGGTTGGTGATTTATTGGTGACATCCGGTTTAGGTGGTATTTACCCTGAAGGATATCCAGTCGCGACGGTTACCAATGTGGATCACGATACGCGTCAAGAGTTCGCCTCAATCAAGGCTGAGCCGGTTGTGGAGTTTGATCGCTTACGCTACCTACTGCTGATTTGGCCGAATGAAGACCGTCAACACAAAGTACTGCGGTCCAATGTAGATGAAGGGTTAGAGCAAGAACAAGAGGTAACCGATGGCCAATAATGTATTGAGTAGCCGAATGGTGATTGGCGTCAGTTTCTTCGTTGCGCTGGTACTGCAAACCATTCCATGGCCAGGTGTGTTAGATGTGTTACGTCCGTCATGGTTGTTCCTTGTCACGTGTTATTGGGTGTTGGCACTACCGCACCGAGTGAACGTCGGAACTGCGCTAGTGTTGGGCTTATTGTGGGATATCTTGATCGGCTCAACGCTTGGAATTCGTGGCATGATGATGTCGATCGTTATCTACCTTGTGGCGCTGAATTTCCTGTTGATTCGCAACATGGCATTGTGGCAACAGTCGATTTTAATTGCCTTTTTTACTGCGTTATTGGAAGTTTTGATATTCTGTGGGGAATATTTGAACCAGGACGTAGTATTTAATCCATTATCTCTGTGGACGGCGGCAATAAACTGTATACTTTGGCCATGGATGTTTTTATTAATGCGACGAGTTCGTCGTGCATGGCACGTAAGGTAAAGCGGTGAAGAAAAGCTTATCTCTCGTTCTCGCATCGGGTTCTCCGAGAAGAAAAGAGCTGCTTGCTCAACTGGGTTATGATTTTGAGATCGTATTGCCTGATATTGAGGAAGCCAAACAGGCTCATGAGCAAGCACGAGATTACGTGTTGCGTCTTTCTTTGGAAAAAGCTCAGGCAGGCTTAGCGTTGGCTAAGCCTGATTCCGTTGTATTGGGCTCTGATACGGTCGTAGTATGCGATGACCGTGTGCTAGAAAAACCAAAAAGTTTTGAAGATTCAAAGCGTATGCTTACTGACTTATCGGGTCGTCGTCATCAAGTGATGACTGCGGTGAGCGTTGTATCATCGGAACAACAACATTCAGTGGTCGTTACCACTGACGTGTGGTTCAAACCACTGACTCACGAAGAAATCGAACAATATTGGCAGTCAGGAGAGCCATGCGATAAAGCTGGAAGTTATGGTATTCAGGGACTCGGAGGGCGATTTGTCACCCGAATCGAAGGCAGTTATCACGCTGTAGTAGGCTTACCTTTGTTCGAAACCGATCAGCTAATTCAAGAATTTTTATAATTGTTTTGAGGTGTGCACATGAGTGCAGAATTGCTGCTTAACGTGACCCCGAGTGAAACTCGTGTGGCCATGATTGAAGGTGGAGTACTACAAGAAATACATATCGAGCGCGAATCGCGTCGCGGTATTGTGGGCAATATATACAAAGGCAAAGTAAGCCGAGTGTTACCAGGTATGCAGGCGGCTTTCGTCGACATTGGTTTAGATAAAGCGGCGTTTTTACATGCGTCAGATATTGTTCCTCATACCGAATGTGTGGCAGAAAACGAAAAACAGCAGTTTCAAGTCCGTGATATCTCTGAGCTGGTACGCCAGGGACAAGACATTGTTGTGCAAGTGGTCAAAGATCCGCTCGGCACAAAAGGTGCGCGTTTAACGACGGATATCACCTTACCTTCGCGTTATCTTGTTTTTATGCCGGGGGCCAGCCATGTCGGTGTTTCGCAGCGTATTGAAAGTGAAAAAGAGCGCGAGCGTTTGAAAAAGGTGGTGAACCATTACTGCGATGAGCACGGTGGTTTTATCATTCGTACCGCGGCAGAAGGCGCTGATGAAAAAGAGCTATCTCAAGATGCGGCATTTCTAAAGCGTTTGTGGCTAAAAGTCATGGAGCGTCGCTCAAAATACAAAACGCGTTCAACACTTTACGGTGAACTCGGCTTAGCTCAACGCATTCTGCGTGACTTTGTTGGCACAGAGCTCGATAAGATCATGGTCGACTCCCGCCTTGAATACGAGAACCTGAAAGAATTCACTTCTGAGTATGTACCGGAGTTAACAGATAAGCTTGAGCTTTACGAAGGTGACAAGCCAATCTTTGACATGTACGACACCGAAAACGAAATTCAGCGTTCTTTAGAGCGCAAGGTCGAGCTAAAATCGGGCGGCTATTTGATCATCGATCAAACCGAAGCCATGACCACCATCGACATCAACACGGGTGCATTTGTTGGTCGTCGTAATCTCGAAGAGACTATCTTCAATACCAATATAGAGGCAACGCAAGCTATTGCGCGTCAGCTACGTTTACGTAACCTCGGCGGTATCATCATTATTGATTTTATCGATATGGCATCCGAAGAGCATCGTCAGCGAGTACTTACCTCACTGGAAACGGCGCTGGCGAAAGACCGAGTAAAAACCAACATCAACGGCTTTACCCAGCTTGGCTTAGTTGAAATGACGCGCAAGCGCACACGAGAAAGTATTGAACATATCTTGTGTTCTGGCTGTCCTACTTGTGAAGGCCGTGGCAGCGTGAAAACGGTCGAAACCGTATGCTTTGAGATATTACGCGAGATTACTCGTGTGAACCGTGCTTACGACGCCGATAATTTTGTCGTGTACGCATCGCCGTTTGTTGCTGAAGCGCTATTGGGCGATGAGTCTCATGCGTTGGCAGAGCTCGAAGTATTTATTGGCAAGCAAGTGCGAGTTCAGGCTGAACCCCTGTACATTCAGGAACAGTTTGACGTCGTAATGATGTAATTTGGAACATTTGTGAATTCTGGTGTTAACCGTTTTGGGCGTTTTTGTGCGTGGAGTTTAGTTACTGTATTGGTGTTATTAGCCATATTAGTAACCACGCTTCGCGTCACACTGCCGCAACTTAACCATTTCCAAGATGAGATCAAAACCTGGGTCAAACAAGGCACAGGTTTTGACGTTTCTATTGCTAATGTCGCAGGGACGTGGCGCAATAATCATCCCTCAATTGCGTTACTGGGTTTAGAGGCAAATCTACCAAACGTGCAAGATGCACGCTTCGCTGTTGAAGAAGTCCAAATTGAGTTCGACCTTATTCAATCTCTTTTTCAACTTAAACCTGTAGTTGCAGACCTTACCATTCATAACCTCGCTTTAGACATTCACACGGTAGACATTCTGCCGACTTCTCATCGTCAAGATCCGAAGCCTGAAGTGGATAAGAGCGAAGTGAAACTCATTGACCAACTCGACTCACTTCTTTTACGTCAGTTCGAAGACTTCACTATTAGCGATTCACGGATTTGGTATAAGTCGGTGTCTGGTGAAACTCGCCGTTTAGATATTGAGCAGCTTCGTTGGAGTAATCAAGGGAAACGTCACGTAGCCGAAGGCACGGTTAGCATTGCCGATGTTCGCCTGAACTCATTGTTAGTAAGCGCTAACTTTAAAGATCATGGCTCGTTGCGCGATGTATCTGGTGAGTTTTACGTGAGTGCTCAAGATGTCTCGGTCACACCTTGGCTGACCACTTACATGCAAGAAGAGTCAGGAGCAGAGTCGGGTAAAGTCAGCTTAAATACTTGGCTAACGCTCAAACATAGCCAACCGCATGATGCTTATGTTGAATTGCTGCCTTCCGAGTTGGTGTGGAATGAAGATGGACATCATGAGCTGTTTATTGAGTCTGGAATTTTCAATCTTCGACCAGATAAACAAGGCTGGAAAGTAAATGGTCACTCACTTCAGATCAGAACCGATAATACCCCTTGGCCAGAGCTAGACGTCGCGTTTGATTGGCAACCAAACGGCTGGATGCTTAATCTCTCTCAACTCGACATAGAAGCACTCATTCCGCTCATCAAGCTGGCTCCAGAGTCAGAGTCGACCAGTGACCTTATTAACAAACTAGCACCGAAAGGTCGGGTCGAAGATGTCCGATTGTCAATGAACGGTGGTTTAGACACCTTACGCTACTCGGCTGAACTGGATGAACTCGCGATGACACAATGGGAGCTCCTACCCGGGTTTCATCACGTACAGGGCAGCGTATCGGGGGATGTGAATCAAGCTAAAGCAAAAGTCACCGTCATTGATGATGTCTTTCCGTACGGCGATGTATTCCAAGCTCCGCTGAATATCAAACAAGGTGAAGTCGATATTATCTGGCAGCAAGATGATGCGGGTTGGCGTTTGTGGGCGGATAAAGTGACGGCAGCAACGCCTGATCTTCAAGTCTTGGGGGCATTCCGTCTTGATTTTCCAAAAGAACAAAGCCCATTTTTATCGTTCTATGCCGAAGCGGATCTCTACAACGCGGGTGAGACATGGCGCTATCTACCGACTCTGGCACTTGGACAAGACTTGACCGACTATCTTTCGACCGCGATTCAGGGCGGTAAAGTGAACACAGCGAAATTGTTGTGGTATGGCGAGTTAGGTGATTTTCCTTACAAAGAACATAATGGCATGTTCCAAGCTTGGGTTGGATTAAAAGACGCGAAATTTAGCTTTGATACGGCATGGCCAACCATCACGGATTTGCAGCTAGACTTGCTGTTTGAAAATGATGCCATGTATTTGGATTCAAAATCAGCCACACTAAATGGCGTTCATGCCAAGCGTATCACTGGGCGAATCCCTGAGGTGGCAGAAGGTGGACACATCGAGATTGAAGCGAAAGCAAGCGCGCCGGGTAATGAAGTCCGTGACTACATGATGGCGACGCCATTAGTGGATTCAGTCGGTGCCGCATTGACAGCGCTGCAAGTGAGTGGGCCCGTTTACTCTGAGTTTCAACTCAACATACCGTTTGATTTTGAGAAAGACTCTCGCGCTTGGGGTTATGCCGATTTAACAGAAAATCGTGTTGATATTGAAGCGCCGCCAATGACGCTTGAAAACGCCACAGGACGTATCACCTTCGACAATGATGTGGTTACCACATCGGGTTTGTCGGCCGAATTATTACAACAGCCTATCTCTCTTGATTTCCATGGAGAGAGTGCGGAGCAAGGCTACAACGTGACAATTAATACACTAGGAGATTGGGATGTCGAGCCGCTCAAACCCTATGTCGGTGAGCGTTGGTTAAACCTTGTTTCTGGCCATGCGCCGTGGCAAATGGATATTGACTTGCAACTCAATGATGTTGGTTTCACTTATCAGCTTGAAGTGCTGGCGCAGCTAAATCGTCTGGCTAGTCAATATCCTTATCCTTTAGCGAAAAAAATTGGTGAGTCTGGGCAAGCGAAACTGCAAGCATCCGGCAACCAAGAGAGTATTTCAGCACGACTACAGATCCCAAATGTGAAGTATCAAACTGAGATAGATATCGCTGGCGATGTCCCGGTTCTGACTGCGACTCATTTAATGGTTGGCAAAGGTGGCTTCCGGATTAGTCCTATTGTCGGGTACGATGCTTCGGTGCGTGTCGAAGAACTGAATTTAGACCAATGGGCGGAGCTTGCGCAGGTCTCTGAGAGCAAGCCTTCATCGTCTGTTTTGGCAAGCATGAAAACGCCGACCATTCCATTGCCGACACGCATTGAAGTTGAAACGCCAAACTTACAGCTCGGTGGGATTGAGTTTCATGATGTGGATTTTTCAGCAAGCAAGAAAAATTTGAGTTGGCAACTCGATGTGGACAGTCAAGAGGTTAAAGGGAAAGCTAACTATCTGAAACCCTATGATCTATCGGTCTCTTTAGAGCACTTGCATCTGTACATCCCAGGGTTTGAAGAGATGACCAAAGAGCGCAGCTCAATCTTTGCGAGTGAAGATCAAAACGCACCTTTGATTACCAATTTTGACCGCAAGTTTCACGCTGAGATGCCAAACTTAACTTTGAACATTGATGATTTTTGGCTGCAAGGCTACAAAGTGGGCAAAGTGAATGTTGATTTGCAGCGTCGCCAGAACCGCTTGGAGTGGAAAAATATCACCTTTAGTAGCGGCAAAAACCGCATTGATATGAGTGGTTGGTGGGACCTGACGAAAGAGAGCAGTCATTCCAACTTAACCATGAAAATGAAAGGTGATAACAACACCGATCTTATGGAGCGCTTTGGTATTACATCAGGCATTCAACAAGCACCATTTGAGATCAATGCCAATATGGAATGGGACGGCGCACCTTGGTCAATGAAGACACAAACCTTGCAAGGAAACGTCTCAACGGAATTTGGTAAAGGCGTGATCAGTGAAGTTAGTGGTGCGGCACGCTTGTTAGGCTTGTTTAGCTTGGATTCTATCATCCGTAAGATGCAGCTCGACTTTACCGACGTATTCGATAAAGGCATGGCATTCAACTCGATCACGGGAACGGGCAAAATCCAAGACGGTGTGTTTATCACCAATGATATCGTAATGGATGCGTTAGCAGGGGAAATGCAAATCCGCGGCATCGCTAATATGAACAGCAGAATGGTTGATGCGGAAGTGAAATTCACACCAGACATCACATCAGGCCTACCAATGCTGACCGCGTTTGCCGTTGCGCCTCAAACTGCTTTGTATGTCTTGGCCATCTCTACGGTGATATCTCCGGTGGTTGAGGTCTTCACTCAAGTCAATTATGAAGTGAAAGGCCCACTAGATTCACCAACGGTGAAAGAAATTTCGCGAAGTAAAGGTGAATATAAGCTGCCAGAAAAACTGCGTGAACAGGCCAAATAACTCACCGAATATAATGGAATAGGGAGGAAACACATGGAGCGTGTTGGCATTATTCAAATGACTTCGGGTCCGGATATTAACGCGAATTTGGACTTCATTGAAAAACAGTGTGCTTTAGCGAGCAAGCAAGGTGCCAAACTTGTTCTTACTCCTGAAAATACAGTGCTATTTTCCAGTCGCGAAGCTTATCATCAACATGCAGAGCCACTTGGCAGTGGCATGATTCAACAGCGGCTCTGTGAAATCGCTAGAAAGAACCAGTTAACGCTAATTGTCGGAAGCATGCCCATTCAAACCGCAAAAGGTGTCACCACCACAACACTTGTATTTCCGCCGCACGGTAAATGCATTGCTCACTATGACAAACTGCATATGTTTGATGTCGACGTAGCCGATGGTTATGGTAGTTATCGTGAGTCGGATACGTTTATGGCGGGTAATCAAATAGTCGTTGCGGAAACTGATATCGGCAGTGTTGGATTGAGTATTTGTTATGATTTACGTTTCCCAGAACTTTATAAAGTATTGCGTCAAGAAGGGGCGGATATCATTGTGGTGCCCGCTGCGTTTACCGCTGTGACGGGGCAAGCTCACTGGGAAGTATTATTGCGAGCTAGAGCGATTGAGACACAATGTTGGATTTTGGCAAGCGGACAAACTGGAACGCATCCATGTGGACGAAAAACATGGGGACACTCAATGGTCGTTGACCCTTGGGGACGTATCCATAAACAGCTTCAGGATGAAGTAGGTTTATTGGTGACTGAGATAGATTTGTCACAAAGCCAACAAGTAAGGCAGAATATGCCGCTGACTCAACACAGTCGCTTTCAAAATGAATTGAGACGGAAATAAAAGAGCTAACTATGAGCACAAACCAAATAGAACAGGCACTCCTTGCCCCAAATGGTCTGACAGAACAAGACATTGCTGACACGCTTGCCAGCATTGCGACGCGCCAGATCGATTATGCGGACATTTACTTTCAGTCCAGCTGGCATGAGTCTCTGGTTCTAGAAGACAGCATCATCAAAGATGGCTCTTTTAACATTGATTGTGGTGTTGGTGTCCGTGCAGTAACTGGCGAGAAAACAGGCTTTGCCTACTCTGATCAAATCCAGCCTGAAGGCCTGAAGCAGAGTGCAATGGCGGCGCGCGGTATTGCTCAGCAAGGGCAAAATGGCAAAGTCCAAGCGTTTAAACGCACCGAAAACCAAGCGTACTACGCGGCTGTGAATCCACTAGCTGAATGGGAAAAGCAGCAAAAAACAGAATTACTCAAATCTCTAGATGCTTACATCCGCACTAAAGAACCATTGATTAAAGAAGTTTCGATCAGCATCAGCGGTGTGCATGAGCAGATGCTTGTTGCGGCAACAGACGGTACTTATGCAGGCGATATTCGTCCTTTGGTGCGTTTGTCTATTAGCGTGCTCGCACAAAAAGGTGAACGACGTGAACGCGGTAGTGCTGGTGGCGGCGGCCGTTTCGGTTACGATTTCTTTTTAACGGAAAGCAATGGTGTGAAACAAGCTTTTCATTACGCAGACGAAGCGATTCGCATGGCGTTAATCAACCTTGAAGCAGAAGCCGCACCAGCTGGCATGATGCCAGTGGTATTGGGTTCTGGCTGGCCTGGCGTGTTGCTACACGAAGCGGTAGGTCATGGCCTAGAAGGTGACTTTAACCGGAAGGAATCTTCGGTTTTCTCTGGCAAAATGGGTCAACAAGTGACGTCTTCGTTGTGTACCATCGTCGATGATGGCACGTTAAAAGACCTTCGTGGTTCACTGAATGTGGATGATGAAGGGGTAAACGGTCAGTACAACACGCTTATCGAGAATGGTGTGCTGAAAGGCTATATGCAAGACAAGCTAAACGCGCGGCTAATGGGTGTAAATCCAACGGGTAACGGTCGTCGTGAATCGTATGCACACTTGCCAATGCCTCGTATGACCAACACCTACATGCTTCCAGGTGAACATACGCCAGAAGAAATTATCTCGACGGTCGAGAAAGGGTTGTATGCGCCAAACTTTGGTGGCGGCCAGGTGGACATTACTTCGGGTAAGTTTGTGTTCTCTGCATCGGAAGCGTACTTGATTGAAAACGGTAAAATTACGCGCCCTGTTAAAGGTGCGACGTTGATTGGCTCAGGTATCGAAGCAATGCAGCAAGTGTCTATGGTCGGTAACGACCTAAGTATCGACAAGGGCGTTGGCGTATGTGGTAAAGCAGGTCAAAGTGTGCCAGTTGGTGTTGGTCAGCCGACCTTGAAGCTGGACTCACTGACAGTGGGTGGCACGGAGTAACTCAGTCGAATCGTTATAAAAAGAGCGCTCATTAGAGCGCTCTTTTGCTTTGTGAGTCGGTGTCAATTACAGGTTTTCTTCAGCAAATTCCGCCAAGCGGCTACGAACCACGCCGTTGAGGTGAATATTTGCGCTGCCTTCAAAGTTCTTGAAGCGCTCAACCATGTACGTCAATCCTGATGTCACTGGGGTGAGGTAATGAGAGTCAATCTGCGCCAAGTTACCGGAGCAGACGATTTTGGTTCCTTCGCCACAGCGGGTAATGATGGTTTTGATTTGTGATGCAGTGAGGTTTTGACACTCATCAAGCAGTACAAACGCATTTTGAATCGAACGGCCACGCATAAAGTTGATCGATTTAAATTGAATGTTGGCTTTATCGCAGATGTACTTCAATGAGCCTTCAGTGCAGTGATCGTGTTTATGTAGTGCTTCCAAGGTATCGGTCACCGCCGCTAACCACGGCATCATTTTCTCCTCTTCGGAGCCGGGTAAGAAGCCGATGGATTCACCGATATCTGGCGTGTTACGTGTTACGATAATTTTATCGAACATGCTTTTTTCAATGGTTTGCTCCAATGCTGCTGCCATTGCCAGTAATGTCTTACCACTACCCGCCGCACCCGTTAGAATCACCAAGTCAATTTCTGGATCGAGTAAGGCATCTAACGCCATTCCCTGGTAGATATTTTTAGGTGTGATGTCCCAAGCCTTACGATGCATTAGACGTTCGCGGCTCAGGTCGAGAAGCGTTAGCTTGTCTTCATTGATGGTTTCTACGCGACCAGCAAAGTCACTGTCTTCATCAATAACGTATTGGTTGATAAAGGTTGGGTCGAAGGGTTCGCGACTGAGTTTGTGGTAAGTTTTTCCGCCCAGAGCATAGCTTTCTACTTCCTCAATACCGCTCCAGAAATCACCTTCACGCAATTGAAAGCCTTTGGTTAGGTATTGAATGTCGTCAATCAGTTGGTCGGTTCTATAGTCCTCAACAAAGCGTACACCAGCCCCTTTGGCTCGCAGACGCATGTTGATGTCTTTCGTGATCAGTACCACTTCACGTGGTGCACGTTTATTTTGCAGATAAAGCACCGCGTTGAGAATACGGTTGTCACCGGCTTTGTCGGCGAAGGCTTTGACAGTTTCCTGCAGTTCAAAATCCGCCAAAATGGAAATAGTACCTTGGTCGGGGTTGTCTTTAGAAACAGGAATGCCTTCAGAGATTTCATCTGGCGTTGCTTCTTTAAACAAATCTTCCAAGGTGCGAATAGCCACGCGCGCATCTCTTGCAACGTCGCGCTTACTGTCTTTGATTCGGTCGAGTTCTTCCAACACGGTCATGGGGATAACGACATCGTGTTCTTGGAAAGAGAAGATGGCAAAGGGTTCATGAAGAAGAATGTTGGTATCGAGTACAAACAGTTTCCGATCGGTATCGCCCATAGCGTCTCCTTGCCGTAGTACGGCTCTGCATGCGAGTTGTTAGGTCGTTTCCAAATAGGTGTGAAGTGACCTAACTCTGATTGCTTGCAATAGAGGTTGTCGGGCTGATGTCGGCTAGTGTGCAACCGAGTAGCAAGACAACTTACTGCAAACCCGTGTTGATCCTAATCGTGTACTAACGCGCTTAAATCATATGCAATGGTTTTAAACGCCCCTCATTAGAAGTATACGTAATATTTACGTTCTACAACTTAATAATTGGCATGAGTATTTTACAATTTGATTGCATTTAGAGTTTGGGAAAAAAAGTTTCTGCTTGGTGCGGTTTCGGCGTGACCTAAATCACAGCTTCAAGTAAGATTAGCGACCTTTTTCTGCGTATAGGCTACGTCCGATTTATCATGTTGAGCTGGCTTAAAAAATACTCAGTTCATACTGAAATGACGAATGCTATCGGCATAGCAGAAGCCAGAATCAGATCTAAACTATTATCCATGCCCACGGGCATGAGTAGACCAACAAGAAACACGAATCAAGAACTAATAACGAGGTAGTCAATTCATGACATTTGCTTTGGGGCAGCGCTGGATTAGCGATACGGAAAGCGATTTAGGTTTAGGTACCGTTGTAGCAATGGATGCTCGTACTGTGACATTGATGTTTGCAGCGTCAGAGGAAAACCGAGTTTACGCACGTAACGATGCACCTGTTACCCGAGTCACCTTTAATGTTGGGGATGTCATCGATTGCCAAGAAGGTTGGTCTCTAAAAGTAGAAGAAGTACTGGAAGATGAAGGTCTTTACACCTATTTCGGTACTCGTGAAGACACGCAAGAAACCGCTGTTGTTCTGCGTGAGATTTTCCTTAGCAACCAAATTCGTTTTAACAAACCTCAAGATAAGTTGTACGCCGGTCAAATCGACCGTATGGACAACTTTGTTCTGCGTTACCGTGCGCTAACTAACCAGTTTGAGCAGCATAAGAGCCCAATGCGTGGCCTATGTGGTATGCGTGCAGGTTTGATCCCTCATCAGCTTTACATCGCGCACGAAGTTGGCCGTCGTCACGCGCCACGCGTCTTGTTGGCGGATGAGGTAGGTTTGGGTAAAACCATCGAAGCGGGCATGATCATCCACCAACAAGTTCTGTCTGGTCGTGCCGAACGCATTTTGATTGTGGTGCCTGAAACACTGCAGCATCAATGGCTGGTTGAGATGATGCGTCGTTTCAATCTGCATTTCTCTATCTTTGACGAAGAGCGCTGTATCGAAGCGTTTGCGGATGCAGAAAACCCATTTGATACTCAGCAATATGTGCTGTGTTCTTTGGATTTCCTACGCAAGAGCCGCAAGCGTTTTGAACAAGCACTGGAAGGTGAATGGGACCTACTGGTTGTCGATGAAGCGCATCACCTTGAATGGAGCCAAGATAAACCGAGCCGTGAATACCAAGTGGTAGAAGGCTTGGCTGAACGTACTCCAGGTGTGTTGCTACTGACTGCAACGCCAGAGCAGCTTGGTCGTGAGAGTCACTTTGCTCGTCTGCGTTTGTTGGATCCAGACCGCTTCTATGATTACGAAGCATTCGTTGAGGAAGAAGAGCAATACGCACCCGTAGCAGATGCGATTACTTCACTCTTTTCCGGTGAAAAGCTACCTAATGAAGCAAAAAACCAGATCACTGAGTTGTTGTCTGAACAAGACGTAGAACCACTTTTCCGCATTATCGAAAGTGAAGCGGACGAAGAAGCTAAAGCGTCGGCACGCCAAGAGCTGATCGATAACTTGATGGATCGTCATGGTACAGGGCGTGTTCTGTTCCGTAACACGCGCGCGGCCATCAAAGGCTTCCCTAAGCGTAACGTGCATCTGATGCCAATGGATATTCCACCGCAATACACTACATCAATGCGTGTTGCTGGGATGATTGGCGGTAAGATGAGTTCTGAAGCACGTGCGATGAAGAACCTTTACCCGGAAGAAATTTTCCAAGAATTTGAAGGCGATGACGCGAGCTGGTGGCAGTTTGACTCGCGTGTGAATTGGTTGCTTGAAAAAGTAAAAGAGAAGCGCAGCGAGAAAATCCTCGTGATTGCTTCTCGTGCGAGTACCGCACTGCAATTGGAGCAAGCACTGCGTGAGCGTGAAGGTATCCGCGCCACCGTTTTCCACGAAGGTATGTCGATTCTTGAACGTGACAAAGCGGCGGCTTACTTTGCGCAAGAAGAAGGTGGAGCACAAGTTCTTATCTGTAGCGAAATCGGCTCTGAAGGTCGTAACTTCCAGTTTGCCAACCAACTTGTCATGTTCGACTTGCCATTCAACCCAGACTTGCTTGAGCAACGTATTGGTCGTTTGGACCGTATCGGTCAAAATCGCGATATCGACATTCATGTTCCTTACCTGAAAGGCACATCGCAAGCGATCCTAGCACGTTGGTTCGATGAAGGCCTGAACGCTTTTGCGGAAACCTGCCCAACAGGCCGTGCTGTTTACGATAAGTACTCCGATGATCTGATTGAAATTCTTGCCTCTGGTGATACCAGCACGCTAGATGAGATCATTGAAGCGTCAGCAAAAATGAATAAAGAGCTGAAATCCCAATTGGAGCAAGGCCGTGATCGCCTATTAGAAATGCATTCAAATGGCGGGGAAAAAGCACAACAAATCGTTGAGAAAATTGAATCAACCGACGGCGATACCAATCTGGTCACCTTCGCACTTTCTCTTTTTGACACGATTGGCTTGAATCAAGACGATAAAGGTGAAAACGCCCTGATTGTGACCCCATCTGAGCACATGATGGTGCCAAGCTACCCAGGTCTGCCATACGAAGGAGCGACGATCACGTTTGATCGTGATACAGCGTTATCTCGTGAAGATATGCACTTTATCAGTTGGGAACACCCAATGATCCAGGGTGGTATCGATCTTCTTATGAGTGAAGGGGTGGGGACGTCTGCGGTATCTCTATTGAAAAACAAAGCGTTACCAGTCGGGACTATTCTTCTTGAGTTGATTTACGCGGTAGATGCGCAAGCGCCAAAACGCAGTGGTATCGCGCGCTTCTTACCGAAAACGCCAATCCGTTTAATGATGGACTCGCGTGGTAATGATTTGTCTGCTCAAGTGGAGTTTGAAAGCTTTAACCGCCAGCTCAGCCCTGTAAACCGTCACTTAGGTAGCAAGTTGGTTACGTCGGTACAGAAAGACGTACACCGCTTAATTGAAGCCGGTGATGTTCTTATTGAAGAGAAGGTCGAAGAAGTACGCAAACAAGCTCATCAAGATATGCAGCACAGTTTGAATGCAGAGCTTGAGCGTTTGCAAGCACTGAAAGCGGTGAACCCAAATATTCGTGACGAAGAAATTGAAGCTATCGACGCACAAATTAAAGAGCTCACTGGTTACATCAACCAAGCTCAGGTTCAGCTCGACTCGCTGCGTTTGATTGTGGTGAGCCACAACTAAGTAAGTATTTATTGCTCATTAAAAAAAGGTCTTCAGTTGAAGACCTTTTTCTTTATTTACGGTTTAGTTTCTTTATGCGGAATGCATTAATCACTGATAGCTATCTCATTTACATCAACCACTTCCACCAGATAAATACAGCCAAGAAGCCAAACAAGTAAATCAGGCCTGCAATCGACAACCACTTTAGTTTAGGTCCAACAGCCAAAGGCTCAGGTAACTCAGTTTTGCTCACTAAGGTGTAATTTAGCAGAGCAAAGAATGGCGTGGTCATAAAGGCGAGGATCATCGCAAAGTTCAGCATAGGCAATAACGCAGAAGCCCAGAAAACCACAATACCCAATGCAAGTAAGGAGACTACCAGCATGATCGCTGAAGTGGTTTTAGGGTTAGTGTCTGGTTGCGAGCGCAGTAGGCGTTGAGAATCCGAAATAACGCGCGAATAGCCATCAATAACGGTAATCGTGCTGCCAAAGATACAGAAAAACGCAATTACCGCGATCAAGTAACGAGACCATTCGCCAATCGTTGCCGCATATAAGCCAACCAATTGGTGGGAGAAGCCAACACCAGAACTTTCAAGCGCAACGCCAGATCCATAAAGCATCAAAGAGCCTAGCGATACAAAGATAATGGCAAGAAACGCCGTGCCAATATAACCGACATTAAAGTCAAATAGAGCAGAGCGGTATGTTACTTCTTGCTGGCTTGATTGGCGTTTTAGCCACGCTGAGGTTAAACAGGAGATCTCAATCGGTGCAGGCATCCACCCCATTGTCACGACGATAAAACCAATAGCCGCAATAGACCAAGGTGATGGCGGCTCGAAGTTGGCTACTTGCTCAACAGGGTTACCAACGGCGATAGAAACAGCGAGTAAAGTCGCGATGGTTAACACCGACATGATCACCTTAGATAGCGTATCGAGCGCTTTGTAATGGCCAGCAAATAATATAATCAGGCAGGTGACAATCACAATGATACTGAGTGATGCCATTGATAGTGAAAACGGAATGAAGTAGCCCAGCAAGCTAGCGCTAAACATCAACAAAGCGGCGGTATTGATGACGGCCGATACCACGCTCAGAAATAGAAATAGCCATAGATAAGGCCGACCTAATTTCGCGTAGCCCTCAACCAAGGTCAGCCCTGTCCCCATGGTGTACTGTACGCCCGCTCGGAAAAAAGGGTATTTAAACAGGTTTACGAGCAGAATCAGTGCAGCCAATTGCCAACCATAAATCGCACCAGCCTTGGTTGATGCCACGAGGTGAGAGCCACCGACCGCAGCAGATGCCATTAATATGCCGGGGCCTAGCGAACGAAAAAATAAGGAAAGTTTGGATTGGGGTTTATCTATAACGGCGGAGTCCATTGCTTATTGTCCTTTTTATCTTATGTATCTTTCTAAAGAGATACATACCGCAGTACATGACAAGCTGAGCGATCGCCCTATACTGCGCAACGGTAATGTCTTTTAAATGCTGTGTTTTGGTGTATTTATTTTAAGTATTCTTTGCGAATACCATGCTGTGTGCATCTAGCACTCTATTCAGTTATGCGTCTTGTTGTCAAACTAAATTTACAACGTGCTATTTTTAGTTTTTATGCTAAAGGATTGACTTTGTTTTATTGGGTTGAACTTTTCTTCAGAATCCTGCATCTGGGTGCTATTTGGGTATATAATCGCGGCGTTTTTATTTTGTAGAGATCTCCCATGGCAATGCTTGAATATACCCCTCCCACCGACCCTTGGGTTGATATCGTTTTTGAGGATGACGACATTCTGGCAGTGAATAAGCCATCAGGGCTGCTGTCTGTCCCTGGTCGCCTTGCAGAGCATTACGACAGCATGTGGAGCCGCCTCAAAGAGTTGCACCCAGAAATTCAAGTTGTGCATCGCTTGGATATGTCGACATCAGGGTTGATGTTGCTGGCGAAAAACAAACCCGCGGAGCGAGCATTAAAAAAGCAGTTCCAATATCGCCTCACTCACAAGGTGTATTACGCACGTGTGTGGGGGCATGTTGAGCCGCAAGAAGGGAATATTGATCTTCCATTAATTTGTGATTGGCCAAATCGTCCACGACAAAAAGTATGTTTTGACGACGGCAAACCATCTCAAACTTTATTCCAAGTAGTGAAGCGTGAAGTGCACCCTGATGGCACCCATACGACCGTTGTGCGACTACTGCCCATTACTGGTCGATCGCATCAGTTACGCGTGCATTTGATGGCGATTGGTCATGCGATTGTGGGTGATGAGTTTTATGCAAGCGAAGAGGCGTATCAGTTTTCAGAACGTTTAGAGTTGCACGCTGCGGAGCTAAGTTTTTATCATCCAGCTACGGGTCAGCTGAGCAGTATTTTTGTACCCTGTGACTTTTATTCTGAAGCCGAGGCGATGATCTTTAACTATTTTTCGCCAGAGCGTACATTGCCTGATTATAAAACGTTGCCACACCCTTAATGCCAATTGCACTCAACAACGGTTCTTTCTAGTTCGCTATTTTTGGCTATTTCGTTACTGTGGTTGATGTATCCTGTCTTTCAGCCGTGAACAAGGAGTTGTTATGTCTTTGCCAAGCATCGTATTTTTAGACCGAGCGACCATCCCAGAACATATTGAGATCCCACGACCTGGCTTTCCGCACCACTGGCGTGAGTACGACCTAACTGCGCCTGGGCAGGTAATAGAAAGGTTAGCAGATGCCGATATCGTGATTAGCAATAAAGTCGTGCTTGACCAACATGTATTAGAGCAACTACCAAAATTACGGATGATCGCGGTTGCCGCAACTGGTTTTAACAACGTCGATGTGAACTACTGTGCTAATAATGGTATTGCGGTTGCTAATGTACGTGGTTACGCGACGCGTTCGGTGCCCGAGCACGTGATGGCAATGTTATTCGCTTTAAGACGAAATTTATTTGGGTACCACCAAGATATTGCCGCAGGTGAGTGGCAGCGTAACCAGCAGTTTTGTTTTTTTACTCACCCAATCGGGGATATTGGTGGTAGCACGTTAGGTGTTGTTGGTAGTGGGGCACTAGGGCAAGCGACGGCGAATCTGGCTCAAGCGTTAGGAATGACCGTGTTGTTTTCTGAGCGTAAAGGGGCGGCAGAATGTAGACCAGGTTATGTGTCGTTTGAGGAAGTATTAAAACGCTCCGATGCGCTGACTTTGCATTGCCCGCTCAACGATCATACTCAGAATTTAATTGGTCAAGCAGAGTTGAAACAAATGAAGTCCAACGCCATTTTGATTAATACAGGGCGTGGAGGTTTGGTGGATGAGAGCGCACTGGTGGATGCCTTAAAACAGCAAGAAATTGCAGCGGCTGGTTTTGATGTTTTTACACAAGAACCGGCTGATGAGAGCAATCCGCTGATTGCCAATATGAGTTTACCTAATTTGTTACTGACACCGCATGTTGCATGGGGCAGCGACTCATCTATCCAACGTTTAGCGGAAATCCTGATTGATAACATTAACGCTTTCGATCGCGGAGACCGCGTTAATCGCTTAGTGTAACGCTGACTGTAAAACCAAAGATAAAAAAAGCAGACATTGACGTCTGCTTTTTGCGTTTAAATCGAATGCTCATTGCGTGAGCCCTCGAATTAAAACTCTTCTTCGTTTAGACCTTTAAGGATCTGAAAGATTTCGCGGTACGCTTTTGCTGGTTTCCCAGCTTTTCTCTCTTTCGCTGCTTGGCGAGCAAGTTGGCGTAGACGCTGACGATCCGCTTCTGGGTACATTTCCATTACGTCATCAATGGCTTTGTCACCTTCTTCCACTACGCGATCACGCAACGCTTCAAGTTTGTGGAATACCGCCGTTAATTGAGAGTGCTTATTACGAATTTTATCCAGTGCGGCTTGGATTGGCTCTGGATCTTCGTAACGCATCAATTTACCAATACGTTGTAATTGGCGACGACGCGCTTCATTTTTAAAGCGTTGCGCGTCAGCAATTGCTTCTCGCAAATCTTCGCTCAATGGAAACTTTTCTAGAACTGAAGGTTTGAGGCCGACAAGCTCCTCACCTAGCTTTTGCAGTTCTTCCATGTCTCGCTTCATCTCGGATTTACTTACCCAGATGATCTCTTCTTCTGGTTCCCATGGCGCTTTTTGATTCTTACGTGCCATTTCAGTTGCCTGTGTTTTGATTAATATTATGACTATTTTAACAAGAATCATGGGGAGAAAGCGAAATTCTTGTTATCCTATTGTTCATCAAAGACAAGATGTGAAAGACAATGGATATTAAACAGCAGGTTGCTGAGCAACGTACCGAGCTAGAGCAAGCCGTCGCAAGAGCCTTAAAGCTTGCATCGGCAAAATCTGACGCCGCCGAAGTCGCAATTACTAAAAGCACTGGTTTAAGTGTTTCAACTCGTATGGGTGAAGTAGAGAATGTCGAGTTCAACAGCGATGGTGCGCTGGGCATTACCGTTTACCGAGGTCAACGCAAAGGCAGTGCTTCCACGTCTGATTTAAGTGAAGCGGCAATCGAGCAAACCGTTATTGCGGCGCTAGATATTGCACATTACACATCTGAAGACCCATTTGCAGGCCCTGCAGCAAAAGAATACATGGTGCAAGATATCCCTGAGCTTGATCTTTTCCACCCTGACGCACCCGATCCAGACTATGCTGCCAATGTGGCGATTGCAGCAGAAAAAGAGGCGCTAAGTTATAACAGTGCAATCAAACAAAGTGATGGCGCGAGTTATGATAGTCATTACGGCGTGAAAGTGTATGGCAATAGCCATGGCTTATTAGCTAGTTATGCGTCTAGCCGCCATAGTACTAGCTGTTGTGTAATTGGCGTTGGTCAAAACGGCGAGATGGAACGTGATTACAGCTACACCGTGGCACGTCATCGTGATGACTTATGGACCCCAGAAACGGTGGGTCGTAAGGCGGCAGAGAATACGGTTAACCGCTTAGATGCGCAGCGTCTAAAAACAGGTCAATACCCAATCATGTTTGCGGCTGATGTTGCGACAGGCTTGATTGGCCATCTCGTTATGGCGATCAGCGGTGGTAACCTGTACCGAAAATCTTCTTTCTTACTTGACCATCTAGGCAAACAAGTGCTTCCTGAATGGTTCAATATCTCAGAACGTCCGCATGTATTGCGTGGTTTGGCATCAAGTCCATTCGATAGTGAAGGTGTGTACACTCAAGACCGTGAGATCATTACCGACGGTGTGCTAGCAACTTATCTGTTAACCAGTTATGCCGCACGTAAAATGAAGATGACGCCGACAGGTCACGCTGGTGGGATTCATAACTGGTACGTGAAGTCGACAGGCCAAAACTTCGAACAAATGCTTAAAGAGCTCGGTACTGGTCTTCTAGTGACAGAAGTCATGGGACAAGGTGTGAACGTGGTAACGGGGGATTACTCTCGCGGTGCCGCAGGCTTCTGGGTTGAGAATGGCGAAATCCAATACCCAGTATCAGAAATTACCATCGCAGGTAATCTAAAAGACATGTTCACCAAGATTGTGGCGGTTGGTAGTGATATTGAAACGCGCTCACAAATCCAAACGGGCTCTATCCTACTGGATACCATGAAAGTGGCGGGTGAATAAGCTTTTCTAGCAATTCAGAATCAAAAAAGCCTGATGTGTTCATCAGGCTTTTTCGTTTTTTCTGTTAGGTAATCAGTATTGTGGCAAGCCCTAAGAAGACAGATAAACCAATCACATCCGTCACCGTTGTTAATGCCATACCACCAGCTAAAGCAGGATCGATGTTCATTTTTTTCAATAGGATTGGAATCGTTACTCCTGCAATACCTGCGACCAATAAGTTGGTCAGCATGGCGGCGGAAATGATTCCTCCGAGCATCCAGTTACCTTTCCAAGCAACAACAATACCACCAATAATCAGCGCCCACATGATACCGTTGAGTAAGCCGATCGAAGCTTCTTTCATTAACAGTTCGCGTTTGTTTGAGTCACCGATATGACCAAGAGCAAGACCACGAATCACTAGTGCGACGGTTTGGTTACCAGCGACACCACCCATGGACGGAACAATCGTCATCAATACTGCAATGGCCGCCATTTGATCTAATGTGGCCTCAAACATATTAGAAACGGAAGCAGCAGCAAGGGCGGCTAATACGTTAGCGCCAAGCCAGATACTGCGTTTGCGAGCTGATTTTACAACAGGCGCGAAAGTATCTTCGTCATCGTCCATACCCGCCATACTCATCATCGAGTGTTCCGCGTCTTCACGAATAACATCAACCACGTCATCGATGGTGATACGACCGACCAAATGCAAGTTTTCATCAACAACAGGTGCAGATACCCAATTACGGCGTTCGAACAGACTCGCAACATCTGAGTCGCTAGTATCGACGGTGATGGCCTCGTCCGCGTCTTCCATTACATCAATGATTTTTACGTCTGGCTGAGTGGTAATAAGCGTCGTGATCGGCAGTTCACCGATGAGCTTACTCTCTTCATCGATCACATACAGGGCATCCGTAGCTTCTGGAAGCTCGCCTTTCATACGTAGATAACGCAAAACTACGTCCACATCGACGTCACCACGAATTGTGATGACGTCGGTGTTCATCAGTCCACCCGCAGTGTCTTCTGGGTAGGATAGGGCGGTTTCGACCCGTAGACGGTCAGAGGAGTCCATTTGCGACAGGACTTCGCGTGACAGGTTGTCAGGCAAGCTACGCAGTACGTAAGCCACGTCATCGGTATCCATGCCTTCTGTCGCTTCTGCAAGCGCTTCTGGTGCCATTTTGGATACGAGGCTGTCTTTGACGTCTTCGTTCAGCTCGTCAAGGATTTCACCATAATCTTCAGGGTCGGTGAGTTGCCAAAGAACTTCACGGCTCTTCCGTGGGGAGGCTTCTAAAAGGTGAGCGATATCCTCAGGTTCCATGTCCTGTAATTGACGACGAACATGGACGAAGCGACCATTTTCTAGCGCTTCTGTGACTTCTTGGAGGGCTTGGTGAGCTTGGTCGAATTCAATTTGCTCTGCCATTCATTCCTCCCAATTCCTGATATTTACAATGCGTTGAATAATAACTTAATTCTAGGCGCCTTTTAATAACAACTTATGATACTAAGCAAATTTATTTATTAGGTCAGGGAAGAGAAAGATAATGGGAGGTAAGAAAAAAGCGAGTAAACTACTCGCCTTCATCAAATTTATCTTCGATCAAGTGGCAAACGGCATCCAGTGCTTCTTCCGCTTGCCCACCCGTTGCGTGGATCGTGACGTATTGTCCTTGAGCGGACTCTAGCATTAACAGGCCCATTACGCTGTCTGCTGTGGCGGTTTTGTCTTCTTCATTGTCGATGGTGATGACCGCTTCAAAGCTCTGTGCCAGTTCGACCAGTTTGACTGCTGCACGAGCATGTAAGCCAAGGCGGTTTTGAATCAATACTTTACGACTTAACTCCACGGCTACTCCTTAGCGTTTTTCTCTAGTGAGGTATGGCGAATTTGTACTTGGTGTCCTTTGTTGGCGAAGTATTCACCGATTTGCTGAGTTAAGTACACCGAGCGGTGCTTACCACCAGTACAACCGATTGCAACGGTCAGGTAGCTGCGGTTGTTTTTCTCAAGCAGAGGTAACCAATTCTCTATAAAGCTTTCAATTTGATATTTCAAACTTAACACCGATTGGTGTTGCTCTAAAAATGCGGCGATAGGAGCATCCAGACCTGTAAGCGGGCGTAGTGCTGGTTCCCAATGTGGGTTAGGTAAGAAGCGAACGTCAAATACGTAATCGGCATCGGAAGGCAGGCCGTATTTAAAACCAAAAGACTCAAATACCATAACGAGCCCTTTGCGATCTCTGCCTTCAACGCGCATACGCACGGTTTCACTCAATTCATGCAAAGACTGCCCACTACTATTTAGGACCAGATCTGCATGCGCTTTGAGTGGCGTCAAAATTTGTTTCTCACGCTCGATGGCTTGATCGAGCGAGAGGGAGGTGCCACCTAAAGATAACGGGTGAATTCGGCGTGTTTCGCTGTAGCGTTTGAGTAGCGTTTCTTTATTGGCGTCCAAGAAAAGCATGGTCACATCAAGCTCAGTTTTTAACTGTTCTAGTGTACTCGTCAGTTCTTTTAGCTTTTTAGGAATATTACGAATATCAATGCTGACTGCAACATTCTGTTTGCTGTCAGCAACAGAATGAACAAATGCGTCCAGCAAGTTAACTGGCAGGTTATCAACACAGTAGTAACCTAAGTCTTCCAGTACACGAAGCGCAATACTTTTACCGGCACCTGAGTGCCCGCTAACAACGATTAGTCGCATGGAGTTAGTCCTGCTTATTGGTGAATCATGATGTCGTAAAGTTCTTCATCACTCTGAGCATTACGCAGTAGTTTTAATACTTGCTTATCGCTCAGACGTTCTGCCATAGAGGATAGAGTCTTGAGGTGCTCTTTGCACTGTTCTTCTGGTACAAGGAGCGCAAAAAGAAGATCGACAGGTCGATTGTCAATCGCATCAAATTCGATTGCTTCATCACATTGCAGTAAGACAGCAATGGCCTTGTCGCTTGATTGCATTCTCGCGTGAGGGATCGCAATACCGTTTCCGATACCGGTACTGCCCATTTTTTCTCTATTGAGCATGCATTCGAACAGCTCGGTAGAATCTTGGCCCGTTTGATCAGCCACGATACGGCTGATCATTTCAAGGGCGCGTTTTTTACTCGTGCAGTGGACCGCACTTTTGGTGCAGTCCAATGACAGTATTTCGCTCAGTTGCATGATTAATGACTGTTTAGTTTTTCTTTGTGCTTATTAAGTTGGCGAACCAATTTATCTACCAGCGAATCGATCGCGGCATACATATTTTCGTCATCGGCTGATGCGTGGATTTCGCCTTGATTTATGTGAAGCGTAGCTTCCGCGATTTGAGTAATTTTTTCAACTTTTAGTACAACATGCACTTGATTGATATGGTCGAAGAACCTTTCGAGCTTCTGAAACTTAGAATTTACATAGTCTTGCATTGAATCGGTAAGATCAACGTGATGGCCTTGAATATTGATTTGCATAGACTTTCCTTTTCAGTTAGTGCCTTATAATAGGCGTTTACGCTGACTTGAAGGGGCAATTCCCAAGGATTCGCGATATTTGGCTATCGTACGTCTTGCGACCTGAATCCCTTGGTCAGCCAGAAGAGCAGCAATCTTGCTATCACTCAGTGGTTTGGCAGTATTCTCTGCTGCGACCAGTTTTTTAATGAGTGCACGAATTGCTGTTGACGAACATTCTCCGCCGTTGTCAGTACTAACATGGCTAGAGAAGAAGTACTTCAATTCAAAAATACCACGTGGTGTATGCATAAATTTTTGCGTTGTTACACGAGAAATCGTGGATTCATGCATGTCCACAGCCAAAGCGACATCATTGAGTACCATTGGCTTCATGGCTTCCTCACCATACTCGAAGAAATCTTGTTGATGTTCAACAATACATCTTGCAACTTTGAGTAGCGTCTCGTTTCTACTCTCTAAGCTCTTAATTAACCATTTTGCCTCTTGCAAATTGCTGCGGATGTACTGGCTATCCGCGCTATTACCTTTGCCTAATTGAGCATATTGTTGATTTACTTTTAATTTTGGCACGCTATCCGGGTTTATAGAAACGGTCCATTTGCCATTGTCTTTAAAAACGGATACGTCTGGAATTACGTACTCGGTATCATCAGGAGTGATGCGACTACCTGGACGAGGATCTAACTGTTGGATAAGCTTTAAGACTTCACGCAGATCGGCTTCTTTCAGCTTAGTCTCTTTGATGACGAGCTTGTAGTCACGGTTGCCTAGGTGATCAATATGATCCGCAAGTATCATTTTGGCTTCAGCAAGCCATGGCGTGTCTTCTGGGAAGGTCGTCAGTTGCAGTAACAAACATTCTTGTAAGTTACGCGATGCAACGCCAAGAGGATCGAATTGTTGAATGCGTTTACGAACGGCTTCTACTTCGTCTAACTCTATCTCTTCATTATCGAAGCTCTCATGAATCTCTTCAGGCGACAAAGTTAAATAGCCGTAGTCGTCAACAGCGTCAATAATCGCTAATGCAATCGTGCGGTCGGTTTCACTGAATGGTGTTAGGTCAAGCTGCCACATGAGGTAATCATGTAATGATTCAGTGGTTTCGCCCTGGTAGACGGGCATATCATCATCAAGAGCTAAGCCAGTGCTACCAGTATTCGCGCTGTAGACGTCATCCCAAGTCGTGTCGATTTCAAGTTCAGAGCTAATTTCTGATTTCTCTATCACATCGGAGCTATCTGGAACGTCAATTTCTGTTGGTTCGCTAGCACTGTTGCTATCAGCAGCCTCGACCGCTGACTTATCTTCACCGTTTGCTAGAGGCTCGTCTTGGCCTTCTTCAACTTCCAATAATGGGTTTGAGTCCAACGCTTCTTGGATTTCTTGTTGAAGATCGAGTGTCGACAATTGCAATAAGCGAATCGCTTGCTGCAACTGTGGCGTCATGGCTAACTGCTGACCTAGCTTGAGTTGTAATGAAGGTTTCATTCAGTGTTACTTACCTTGTAATGCTCAGAATCTTACCGTTCCTAATATAATCATAGACGGAATTGTTCGCCGAGATAAACTTGTTTCACCTGTTCATTATTGAGAACTTCTGCCGGAGTTCCCGATGCAATTAGGTGCCCTTGGCTCACGATATAGGCTTTTTCACATACGTCCAGTGTTTCACGTACATTATGGTCAGTGATTAACACTCCGAGACCACGATCGCGCAGATGCTCAATGATTTTCTTGATGTCATTAACCGAAATTGGGTCAACACCAGCGAAAGGTTCATCCAATAAAATGAACTGAGGGTTGGCCGCTAAAGCTCGAGCGATTTCCACCCTGCGTCGTTCACCCCCTGATAGTGCCATACCAGCACTGGTTCTGATGTGCTGGATGTGGAATTCTTCCAACAAATCTTCCAGTTTATCTTGGCGCTCTTCCCTCGTCATTTCTTGACGAGTTTCAAGTACGGCCATGATGTTATCTTCTACTGAAAGCTTACGGAAAATCGACGCTTCTTGCGGAAGATAGCCAATGCCAAGGCGTGAACGGCTATGCATCGGTAAAATACTGATGTCATTGTCGTCAATGGTAATGGTGCCCTCATCACGAGGTACTAAGCCGACAATCATGTAAAACGAGGTGGTTTTACCCGCACCGTTTGGACCGAGTAGCCCAACAATCTGACCAGATTCAACTTCTAAGCTAACATCAGTGACGACTTTGCGTTTTTTGTAGCTTTTCGCCAAGTTTTTCGCGCTCAGTACTGCCATATTAGTTCTCTATCTGATTGGGTTGCAAAATGGTCGTAACGCGCTCTTCCTTAGAGCTATCTGCGACTAGCTTTTGTTTACCAATTTGGTAACGAATCGAAGAACCTTTGATGGTGTTGTTGTCTTGCGCCAGCTGCGCTTGACCTTTCATGGTCAGTTCGTCTGTAGAAATACGGTAATCCAACTCCGTAGCTTGACCACTAAGTGTTTTACCATCGTCCATCAGCTGAGAAAACTTCGCAGGTTTACCAAATGCTTGAATCTGTTTAATTGCTTCGGTTTTAGGATCGCGAGTTACCACGATTCTATCAGCATCGATATTGATGCTCCCTTGCTTAAGAGATACATCGCCTTCAAAAACAACCTGGTTACTCTTCATATCCACCTGTTGGGTGTCAGAGTTTATGTAAACCGGCTGTTGAGTATCCGACTTGAGTGCCAGCGCTTGAGGCGCCGCCAATACCAGTGCCAGTAGGCTAAGGTGTAACGGTTTCATATCGACCTTGAACTTCATCTGTCAGAGTCGCAGTATGCTGTTTTAAGTTGCCTTGCATTGCGCCTCCAGTAGTTTCAAATTGTGGTCCAACCAACATCACTTGTTGGTCAGCTTTAAAATCACGATTGGTTAGATTAATGACCAATTTGTCTGTTGCCATGGTATCAAAACTCGCACCAGGCAGAAGATTTTGCATTAAGACTTTGTCATATAAAGTCAAAACTTGGTCTTCATCTAACACTGCTCTTGTGGCAGTCACCTTCCATTCAATGACGCTACCTTCACGGTAAACCATCAAAGTCGGGTTATTAAAAATAGTATCTCCACTCTTAGCATAATGGTCTAAGTTAGTGGAGCGAATGATGTAACTGCGGACACCATCTTCACCGTAGGTGATGTTTTCTAATCCAGAACCACTGAACATGGGCAGTTCAGAATCTGGTGCTACTTGAATTGCGTCGTTGCCTTTAGGGGTTAGTAGGTAATAACCGCACCACGCTACAACGAAGATCAAGAGCAAATAAATAAGGCGAGTAAAACTCATATAATGAAGGCCTATCGTTTAGCTCAGTACTTCCCTGACCATTGCCTTTATTCGTCTAATAAATGATTTAAATGTTTGTGCTGATATTACATCACGCCAGCTTTTAGTAAATCGTGCATGTTCAGTGCACCCACAATTTTTTCGTCTTTACATAAAATCAGAGCGTTAATGTTTTTATTCTGCATCAAGTTCAAACCTTCAACCGCCAGCATATCAGGGTGTGCTGTGGTTGGGTTTGTCGTCATGACCTCGCCAATTGCCGTCGTATGAATATCGATACGCTTGTCTAAGGTACGACGTAAATCACCATCGGTGAATATACCAAGCATAGCATCGTGCTCATCGACGATGGCTGTCATGCCTAACCCCTTTTCTGAAATTTCAAGCAGGGCATCGCGAATTAATGCGTCAGGAGAAACTTTAGGTAACGCTTCTCCAAAGTGCATAATATCAGACAACTTAAGTAGCAGTTTTCTCCCCAGTGCACCACCTGGGTGAGATAGGGCAAAATCTTCGGCAGAAAAACCACGAGCTTGAAGCAGAGCTACGGCTAATGCATCTCCCATCACTAATGTGGCAGTCGTACTGCTAGTTGGCGCCAGGCCTAACGGACAAGCTTCTTGAGGTACCGTAATTTGCAGGTGTAAGTCAGACAGCTTGGCCATATTTGATTCTGGCTTACCTGTCATGCTGATGATCTTAATATTCAGGCGCTTTAATACTGGAAATAGAGACAGAATTTCGTTTGATTCACCAGAGTTAGAAATTGCCAGCACAATGTCACCAGGGCTAATCATACCCAAGTCACCATGTGCGGCTTCGCCTGGATGAACGAAAAACGCCGAAGTCCCAGTGCTTGCCAGAGTGGCGGCAATCTTGTTACCAATATGGCCTGACTTGCCAATACCCATAACGACAACTTTGCCGTTGTTGGAAAGGATAAGTTCACACGCTTTTTCAAATTGATCATCAAAGTAGGTATCTAGCTCTTGCAGAGCAGCAACTTCGATATCAAGAACTTGTTTAGCAGCAGCGCGAAAATCAAATTGATTGGACATATCAGATCTCTACTTATTGATCGTGGTAATTAAGCGGTCATGTTTGCGAATAAGTACACTTGGTAACCTAAGAAGCACACAAACAAGATGGCACCTTCAATACGGTTAATACTGCGTGATTTACCCAAACACATCGCGACAAGTAACAATGAAACGCCTAACATGACCCAGAAGTCACGTCCCATCGCGTACTCACTGAGCACCGATGGATTAATGATGCCAGGAATCCCCATTACCGCCAGAATGTTAAACACATTCGAACCGATAATGTTACCGACAGCCATGTCGTCTTCACCCTTTAAAACTCCCGCAAGTGATGCGGCTAGTTCTGGCAGGCTAGTGCCAATGGCGATAATAGTTAGACCGATAACAAGGTCGCTCATACCAAAGTGTTTAGCAATAATTACCGCGTTATCAACCAGCATGCTGGCTGCCAAAGGAAGCAGTATCAAGCCAATAACCACCCACATGATTGCTTTAGGGTTACTGACGCCTTCTGGGATCTCTGACTCTTGGTCATCAAGAAAAACATCACCTGATTTTTGCTCTTTGCGGCTGATTTGCAACATAGCAAATAAAAATGCCCCAAAGAGTACAAACAATAAGACACCCTCATAAAAACCGAGATGGCTATTCCAAAGCAGAATACCAGCGAGTACGGTTACGGCTATCATGAGTGGAAGTTCTCGGCGGATGACGGCGGAGCTAATCGACAAAGGCTTGATCAGCGCTGTAATACCTAGGATTAACGCAATGTTCGCTATGTTTGAGCCTAATACGTTACCCACCGCTGTATCTGTTTTGCCATCCCAAGCAGCGGTTGCAGATACCATCATCTCAGGGGCGGATGAGCCCATCGCAAGGATTGTCATGCCGATGACAAGCGGGGAAATACCGACGTTGCGGGCTATCGCTGCAGAGCCAAAAACAAGTTTATCTGCACTCCAAACAAGCAAAACAAGACCGACTATAAGCAACGCAACGGCTTCGAGCATGAGAATTCCTAAGTATTAAATAAGTAAAATGAATAACCGCTAATTTTGACCTTTTGCGGCCTAAAATGGAAGATAAACGAAGAATAAATTAAAGGTTAGTAACGAAAATGTATGTAAATCTCACTCATTTAAATGAGCAATTCTGGTCTAGGATTTAAACACTTCGTGCTAATTAGGTCATAAACCATGAGAAATTGCAGGGATATAGTCGACTTTATTTAATTGAACAGTGCTTTAAATTCAACGCCAATGTGCTTATGATTGCAGCCTAATAAATGTACCGACGTTACTTTATTAAACGTAGAATTCAACTCCGATGAGTATCTGCTTGATGATTCCGTGAGTTGCAACGCTCCTACAGTAGAAGAGATGATATGTCGAACAACGATTTAGTCACCGTGAACAACCTCACTTTTTCACGGGGAGAACGCATGATCTTTGATGATATTGATCTGCATGTTCCTGAGGGCAAAGTGACGGCCATTATGGGACCATCGGGAATTGGTAAAACAACACTGCTGCGTTTGATTGGTGGTCAGTTGTATCCCGAGCAAGGAGAGATCTGGTTTGATGGAGACAATATTCCCTCTCTCTCGCGTAAAAAACTCTACCATGCTCGAAAGAAAATGAGCATGTTGTTCCAGTCAGGGGCTTTATTCACTGATTTGAATGTTTTTGATAATGTCGCCTTTCCATTGAGAGAGCATACCGATTTATCGGAAGATTTGATTCGCACCATGGTGTTACTCAAGCTCGAAGCTGTCGGTCTACGCGGCGCGGCGCAATTAATGCCGAGTGAGCTTTCAGGTGGTATGGCAAGACGCGCTGCTTTGGCTCGTGCAATCGCACTTGACCCTGACCTGATCATGTACGATGAGCCGTTCGTGGGGCAAGACCCAATCACTATGGGCGTTTTGGTTGAGCTAATTAGCAATCTAAACCAAGCGTTAGGTTTGACCTCTATTGTGGTTTCTCACGACGTACCTGAAGTCATGAGTATTGCTGACTGGGTATACCTGATGGCCGATGGAAAAATCATCGCCTATGGTACGCCAGAAGAGCTGACTCAAAACTCTGATCCTCGTGTCCAGCAGTTCTTACAAGGTGATGCCGACGGTCCTGTACCGTTTCGTTTCCCTTCTCAAAGTATCGAAAAGGACTTATTTGATGGTCGATAACTTCATTCACTTTGTCGCCTCGCTGGGTCGACGCACGCTTTCTATTTGCGGAGCATTTGGTCGTGCGACTTTCATGTTGATTGGGGCGCTATTTTCTAAGCCACAACCGATCAGAAGCTTTCCTCTGCTTGTTAAGCAACTTTATTCTGTTGGTGTTCAGTCGCTGGCGATCATCGTCGTATCTGGTCTGTTCATTGGAATGGTTTTGAGTCTACAAGGCTATGTTGTGTTGGTGGATTACGGCGCAGAAGGCAGTTTGGGGCAAATGGTAGCGCTTTCGTTACTCCGTGAATTAGGACCCGTTGTTACTGCACTTTTGTTTGCTGGTCGTGCCGGTTCTGCGTTAACCGCAGAGATAGGTCTAATGAAAGCAACGGAACAACTGTCTAGCCTTGAAATGATGGCGGTAGACCCATTGAAACGAGTGATTGCACCACGGTTTTGGGCTGGGGTTATCTCAATGCCTTTACTGGCTATGATTTTCATGGCTGTGGGAATTTGGGGCGCTCAGCTTGTTGGTGTTGACTGGAAAGGCGTTGATCACGGCAGTTTTTGGTCAGCGATGCAGTCCTCTGTTGAGCTAGGGCAAGACATTGGTAACAGTATGATCAAATGTTTTGCGTTTGCAATTACGGTTACTTGGGTCGCTCTATTTAACGGTTATGATGCTATTCCAACATCGGAAGGGATCAGCCGAGCAACTACGCGCACTGTTGTGCATTCTTCTTTAGCAGTACTAGGATTAGACTTTGTACTGACCGCATTGATGTTTGGGAATTAATCATGCAACAAACACGTAAAACTGAATTATGGGTTGGCAGCTTTGTATTAGCGGGAATTTGCGCGATTCTTGTGATAATTTTTCAAGTTGCTGACGTAAAAAGCATTGGCTCTGGTGATACTTATACCCTCAAAGCCGAGTTCGATAATATTGGCAGTTTAAAAGTTCGTTCTCCCGTAAAAGTGGGGGGCGTTGTGATTGGTCGAGTAAGTAGTATTTCGCTTAACCCAGACAACTTATTGCCAGTTGTAACACTATCTATCAATAGCAAATACAATCAGTTCCCAGAAACGTCGAGCGTACAAATTTTGACATCTGGCCTGATTGGTGAGCAATACATTGGTTTAGTACCTGGCTTCGTTTTTGATGATGAAGTCATGCTAGTGGATGGTGATACCATCGAAGACACCAAATCGGCGCTTGTGCTTGAAGACTTAATTGGTCAAGTACTATACAGCGTAGGTGGTTCAGACGACTCAAGTAAGGAATAACTATGTTAGCGAGATTACTACTTTCAGTTTGTGCTGTGTTTAGCGTCTTTGGAGCAACAGCAGCAGAGGTGGATAAAACTGAACCTTATAAGATGATGAAGCAGGTAGCTGAAGTCACGTTCGAAAGATTGAAAGCCGAACAGCCGAAAATCAAACAAGATCCAAATTTACTTAAAGTGATCGTTGAAGAAGAGCTAATGCCTTACGTCAACTACCGCTATGCAGGGTTAAAACTTCTTGGTCCAAACTTAAAAGGTGCTAAGCGTGAAGATGTACTTGAGTTTATCGATGCATTTCGTGCGTACCTGATTGCGTCTTATGCACAAGTGTTGACGCAATACTCTGACCAAAAAATTGAGTTTGGTCCTGAGCCTAGCATTGATGACTCTAAGCGTATTACAAGCATTAAAGTTGATATCATCGATACTCCGCGTCCAAACATCAAACTTGAGTTTAAACTGCGTAAAGACAACCAGTCTGGTGAGTGGGAAGCATTCGATATGATTGCAGAGGGCATTAGTTTGCTTTCTAGTAAACAATCCGAATGGAACAGTAAAATTCGTCAAGAAGGTATTCTATCTGTTGCTAAAGACCTAGAAAAATTGGCCGCAGAACCGATCCGCTTCGAGGCGAAGAAATAATGGCCCAGACTCCCGCTCAGTGGCAATTGGATCAAAACATTCTTAAGCTAACAGGGGCACTTGATAGAGATACAGTGCCTTCATTGTGGGCGTATGCACAGCAATGGCAACCTGCTCAATCGGAGCTGGAATGCTCGCTAAAAGAGATAGAGCGCGTCGACTCTGCAGGAATGGTGATGTTAATCCACTTATTAGAGCATGCAAAAAAGCAAAACTGTCATATAATGCTCAGTTTCGTGCCGGCGCAACTGCGCACTTTGTTTCAACTGAGCAATGTTGAATCTTTAGTGGCCAAACACATACAGAATTATCAGGGGTAAATTGTGGATAGCGCAAAAGTACAACAGTTATTAGAAGAAGCACTAAACCTTCAAGAAGTGCATGTGAAAGGTGAAGGTAGCCACTATGAAGTGGTTGCTGTTGATGCTTGTTTCGATGGAATGAGCCGCGTTAAGAAGCAGCAGCTAATTTATGCTCCTCTGATGGAATACATCCAGCGTAACGACATTCACGCATTATCAATCAAAGCGTTCACACCAGAAGAGTGGGCTCGTGATAAGAAATTGATGTCGCTTTAAGGTTTATTGATGGAAAAGTTTCGAGTTATTGGGTCAGATAAACCACTAGTTGGTGAAGTGACCATTTCAGGTGCAAAAAACGCAGCACTGCCGATTTTATTTGCGTCTATCTTGGCGGAAGAGCCAGTAGAAGTGGCAAACGTACCACACCTTCGTGATATCGACACAACCATGGAATTGCTTAAGCGTTTAGGCGCGAAAGTAAGCCGCAATGGCTCTGTTCATGTTGATCCAAGCAGTATTACAGAATACTGCGCGCCTTATGATTTAGTGAAAACCATGCGTGCTTCTATTTGGGCTTTAGGTCCTTTGGTGGCGCGCTTTGGTCAAGGTCAGGTTTCTTTACCAGGCGGTTGTGCCATTGGTGCCCGTCCTGTGGATCTGCATATTTCTGGTTTAGAGCAGCTTGGCGCAACCATTACATTAGAAGATGGTTATGTGAAAGCAGAAGTGGATGGTCGGCTAAAAGGCGCACACATCGTGATGGATAAAGTCAGCGTAGGCGCGACGATCACCATCATGTGTGCCGCAGCGCTGGCGGAGGGCACAACAACACTAGATAACGCTGCGCGTGAGCCTGAAATCGTCGATACCGCTGATTTCCTAAATAAGCTTGGCGCAAAAATCTCTGGCGCTGGCACAGATACCATTACGATTGAAGGTGTTGAGCGCCTAGGCGGTTGTAAACACAACGTGGTTGCTGACCGTATTGAGACGGGAACATTCCTTGTCGCAGCAGCAGTATCTGGCGGTAAAGTGGTATGTCGCAACACTAATGCTCATTTGCTTGAAGCGGTTCTCGCCAAGCTGGAAGAAGCTGGCGCGCTTGTCGAAACGGGGGAAGACTGGATCTCCGTTGATATGACCGACCGCGAGCTAAAAGCGGTAAGTGTACGTACTGCGCCACATCCTGGTTTTCCGACGGATATGCAAGCTCAATTTACGCTACTGAACATGATGGCGAAAGGTGGCGGCGTGATCACAGAGACTATCTTTGAAAACCGCTTTATGCACGTACCAGAACTCATGCGTATGGGCGCTAAAGCTGAGATCGAAGGCAATACGGTTATCTGTGGTGATGTTGAGTCACTCAGCGGTGCGCAAGTGATGGCAACCGATCTACGAGCTTCGGCTAGTTTGGTTATTGCAGGTTGCATTGCTAAAGGCGAAACCGTCGTTGATCGTATTTACCATATCGACCGTGGTTACGACAAAATCGAAAATAAACTGGCTGCACTTGGCGCAAATATTGAGCGAGTGAGCTAGGCAAGTTAAACTGCACCGCAGGTAACTTGGATATCAAGAGAGCCGAAACCTGAGTTTCGGCTTTTTTATATCACTCTCATGACCATATTTTCCCTTTATGGAAAGAGAGATATTAATAGCTGTATCTGGCAAAAGCCGGTTCCTGGAGAACAAGAATGATTGCACTGTTACGTGTATTTGCTGTCGCTATCTTTGCGATTGTTATGTTTATTGGTGGTTGTGGTTACTGCCTATTAAGCCCTAGAAACCCTAAGCACGTTTTCACTTTTGGCCGTTTGTTTGCCAAGATGTCTCGTGTGTTTGGGATTAAGTTAGAGTTGCGTATCCCTGAAGATGCGTATTCACGCGGCCAACATGTTTACATTGCTAACCACCAGAACAACTGGGACATGTTTACTGTTTCTGCGGCTGTGACTCCGAAAGTTGTGACAGTAGGTAAAAAGAGCTTGGCTTGGATGCCACTGTTTGGTCAGCTTTACTGGCTTACGGGTAACATTCTGATTGACCGAGCGAATCGCTCTAAAGCAAAAGGTACTATCGATCAGGTCGTGAGCAGCATGAAAGAAAGTGATGTTTCGGTGTGGATGTTCCCAGAAGGCACGCGTTCTCGTGGGCGTGGTTTGCTGCCATTCAAAACAGGTGCTTTTCATGCGGCAATTGGTGCAGGTGTGCCAATCATTCCTATCGTATGTAGCTCGACGAATAAAATTAAGCTGAACCGTTGGAACAATGGTCATGTGATTGTTGAAATGCTACCTCCAATCAGCACTGAAGGCTATGGTAAAGAGGGCATTCGCGAGTTAGCGAATATCTGTCGTGAACAGATGAAAGAGAAGCTTGAATCGTTAGATGAAGAAGTCAAACAGCGCAACGCTGCTTAAGTTTTACTGCGATATCATCACGAGAAAACAATAAAAAACGGGTAGCCTGAGCTACCCGTTTTTTTATGTTTGTCAGCAAGTGCAATTATTTGCGAACAGCGATTGCTTCAATCTCGATGCCAACATCTTTTGGTAGGCGAGCCACTTCTACACAAGAGCGTGCAGGGTAGTTTGCTACGCCGTGCTCATCAAAGAACTTGCCGTAAACTTCGTTCACTGTGCCAAAGTCATTTAGGTCTTTAACAAAAACCGTTAGCTTTACAATATCAGATACTTTAAGACCTGAAGATTCAACTACAGCCTTTACGTTTTCTAGAGACTGACGAGCTTGTTCTGCGATATCAGCAGACACTTCACCTGTCGCTGGGTTTACTGGGATTTGGCCTGAAGTAAGAACCATGTTACCTAGATCTACGCCTTGAACGTAAGGACCGATTGCTGCTGGTGCAGACTCAGTGTGAAGTACTTTCGTCATTTGATTTTTTCCATCAGTTGTAGGGAATAAAGATTCTCAGTTTGCCTCTAAACCCTCGGTAGGTAAAGAGCAAAATACCCCGACATTGCAGGGTATTTTAAACGTATCAAAGCCTAGTCGTGCGGCGTGTTTATCGCTCGGTTACGATCTCGCGTGAGAACACTTTCTCGCAGTATTTACACTTTAGGCGGATTTCTTGTTTCTTCTCGAACACGCTAAAGCTGCTTTCTACTGGTTCATTATGAGAAATACAGTTTGAATTCGGGCATTCAAATACATCATTGATGCGCTCAGGAAGCTCTAACGCTAGCTTTTTCACCACTTCATAATTCTCGATTTGATTCACGGTCGCGTGAGGAGCATACAACGCTAGCTTGCTCGCTTGCTCTTCATTGATAAACACATTTTCGATTTTGAGTAGATCTTTATGACCGAGTGCTGATGATGGCAAGTTCAGTCCAATCGTTACGCGTTGTGATGAATTGTGCATATCGAACAGTCTTAATACTTTGATGCCGATTTGCGCAGGGATGTGGTCGATGACCGTACCATTTTTGATTGCTTCTACCTGCAATTGAGTTTCTTTAGCCATGATTTTTCCCCTCGATTACAGTGTTTCGTTTAGAACAAGCGCCAGCAGTGCTTGGCGAGCATACACGCCATTTTGAGCTTGCTGGAAGAAGTAGGCATGAGGCGTTTTATCAACATCAGTTGTGATTTCATCCACACGTGGTAGTGGGTGCAGTACTTTCAAGTTCTCGCGCGCGCCTTCTAGTAGTGCCGCTGTTAGGATGTAAGCCGACTTAATATGTGCGTATTCCGATTCGTCAAAGCGTTCTTTCTGTACGCGTGTCATGTACAGAATATCCAGTTCAGGAATCACACTTTCCATGTCTGTGTGTAGGCTATATTGAATGCCAGCTTCGTCTAGTTCTTCGCAGATGTAATCTGGCATTGCCAGCGCATCTGGTGCAACAAAGAAGAAGCGGATGTTGTTAAACTTTGCTAAGGCTTGAGTCAGTGAGTGCACTGTGCGGCCATATTTTAGGTCACCTACGAATGCGACGTTCAGGTTGTCTAGACGCCCTTGTGTTTCCGCGATGGTGTATAGGTCGAGTAGCGTTTGAGTTGGGTGTTGGTTTGCACCGTCGCCCGCGTTGATCACTGGCACGCCATTTGAAAATTCAGATGCCAAGCGAGCGGCGCCTTCTTGTGGATGACGCATCACAAAGGCATCGACGTAAGAAGAGATGACTTGTACTGAATCTGCGAGTGTTTCGCCTTTCTTCGCCAGAGAGGTATTACCATCATTATCAAAGCCAATCACGTCACCACCAATGCGCTGAATCGCTGTTTCAAACGATAAACGTGTACGTGTTGATGGTTCAAAGAAACAACTTGCAACGACTTTGTTTTTAATCAGTTCTGGTCGAGGTGCTTTTTTAAGGCTACCTGCTGTTTCTACGATAAGTTCCAGTTCTTCGCGTGAAAGCTCTGGAATAGAGATGATGTGCTTCTGGTAAAGCGAGTTCGCCATGATCTTCTTCCCTATAACATTGATGACTACATCCAAATAACCGAAAGGAATTTTGGACATAAAAAAACCTCCCCAATGGGGAGGTTTTAAAATTCAATAGAATTAACGAAAATAACACCACGTAAGCGTAGTCGCTTAGCGAGAGCAAATCGCGTTTTTACGTCAGCAATCAGCGTGGTCATTTCTTAATCCTCAGACAAATTGCCGAGCATTATACGCTTAACTTTCGTGAGCGCAAGCGATTACATCATGGTTTTTATCGGCTGTTTTTGCGCACTGGTTTAGCTTCCTAGCGTCGCAACCATCACGGCTTTGATGGTATGCATACGGTTTTCTGCTTCGTCGAATACGATGGAGTATTCCGATTCAAATACCTCTTCTGTTACTTCAAGGCCTTTCATACCGTATTTTTCAGCGACTTCTTTGCCGACGGTGGTTTCATCATTGTGGAAAGCTGGAAGGCAGTGCATGAATTTCACATGTGGATTACCCGTTTGCTCAATCACGTCCATATTGATTTGATAAGGTGTCATTAACGCTACACGCTCATCCCATGCCTCGGCAGACTCACCCATAGACACCCAAACGTCGGTGTATAGGAAGTCACAACCTTTCACACTTTCCTCAACGCTTTCTGTTAACGTGATTTTTGCACCAGTTTGTTGCGCGATAGTTTGACAAGTTGCCACGAGCTCTTCTTCAGGCCAGAACGCTTTTGGCGCGACAAGGCGAATATCCATGCCCATTTTCGCTGCGCCCACCATAAGTGAGTTACCCATGTTGTTGCGCGCATCACCTAGGTAAGCGAAGGTTATTTCATGTAGCTGTTTACCACGGCCGTGCTCTTGCATAGTCAGGAAGTCAGCAAGGATCTGGGTTGGGTGGAACTCATCCGTTAAACCATTCCACACTGGAACACCAGCATAAGTACCAAGCTCTTCAACAATGGATTGGCCAAAGCCTCGGTATTCAATCCCGTCGTACATACGACCAAGAACACGAGCAGTGTCTTTCATCGATTCCTTATGACCGATTTGCGAGCCAGAAGGGCCGATGTAAGAGACTTGAGCACCTTGGTCAAAGGCAGCGACTTCAAACGCACATCGGGTACGAGTCGAAGATTTCTCAAAGATTAGTGCGATGTTTTTACCTTGAAGTTTCTTCTGCTCTGTTCCTGCATATTTAGCTTTTTTTAGCTCTGCAGACAGTTCGAGCAAAAACTGGATTTCTTTGGTTGAGAAGTCCAATAGCTTCAAAAAGTTGCGGTTACGTAAATTGAAAGCCATAGCTCGTCCCTTAGTACATGTGATTAGATTAATAGAATCCATTAAAACATACAAATGCTTTTATTGTGAATAATTATTTTAAACTAAAGCTAAAAAAGGTTGATGTATTCACATCAACCTTAGTTTTGATTCACCTAATGTAAAGGGACGAGTAAGTTATATATCGTCTCGCTCTATTGGACAGCTCATACAGCGAGCGCCACCGCGACCACGACCAAGCTCATTACCAGGTACTGTCAGTACTTTGATGCCAGCTTTATCGTATTTTTCGTTGGTGTATACATTGCGTTCGTAACCAATTACTACGCCCGGTTTTACAGTTAGAACGTTATTGGCGTCATTCCATTGTTCGCGTTCCGCTTCATAGCTGTCGCCACCAGTGGTGATGATTTTCAGCTGATCTAAGCCAAGAGCGGACTCAATCGCGTGCAGATAGTTATGTGAGGCTTCAACATGCATTTCACCGTTGCCTTTTGGTGTTAAGCGCCATGTGTCGAGATCTTTGCGCATGATCTCTGGGTAGACAGAGAAAGTATCTACATCCATATGGGTCATCACAGTGTCTAAATGCATACATGAGCGGTGTTTAGGCAGATCAATTGCAATAACTTCGGTAGCTTGGCCTGCTTTAAATAGGCTCGCTGCAAGGTTCTCTACACCTTGAGCAGTCGTACGCTCAGACATACCGATAAGAACTGCACCTTTACCAATAACCAACACATCACCGCCTTCGACATTCGCATTATCATAATGCAGATCATCGTCACCGAAGTATTTGATAAAATCTTGGCCAGCAAAAATTGGGTGCCAACGATAAATCGCACGTAAGTGGTTTGTTTCACGTTGGCGTGCAGGCATCATCATTGGGTTGAGCGATACACCACCATAAACCCAACATGAGGTATCACGAGTAAAGAGGTGATTAGGCAGTGGCTCAATAACAAAGTCGAGAGGACGCTTCATTTTTGGCAGCATAGAAGATGAGGAGATCGGCAGCTCTGAGTAAGCTAAGCCACCTAAAAAGATGCAGGCAAGATGTTCATCATCCATTTCTGAAAAGTATTGGCGTAGGTCTCGCGCAAATGTTGGCCCGTAGCGAAAGTCAGAAATCTGAGTGTTCAGCAGCCATTGTTTTGCTTCTGGAACGGCGAGGGTTTCGACCAGTAAATCGTGGAGGAGAAGCACTTCAACGTCTTGCTCGCGCAGCGTACGTGCGAATGCATCGTGCTCTTCACCTGCCGCTTCTACAGCAAGAACGTCATCAAATAGCAACTCATGACAGTTTGACGGAGTTAAGTGGGTTAGGGCGCGTTCAGGGCGATTTAATAGAACTCGTCGAAGTTGACCAACTTCTGATCCAACGTACAGCTTGCTCATTTTGTATCCTTACAAATTTTCCAGCCATTAGTTATGACAAGCTTCCTAGAAAGATGCAAGTTATCAAGCTTTGTTTATACTCTGGTGTTTCTGGTTTTGTGAGTTTTTTATTTTTATTTTGATTCTTATGAAATTTATTATTAGATATAAATGCTATTTTACTAAAATTAGAGTGCGTGCGTTTTTATTCTAATTTTCCCGTTGAGAAAGAATACACGCACAGTGCATAAAACGTGCATTTTTATTCTAAATTATGCATTATTAAAGTGAATTTATTCGTTATGCTTCTTCGTTTTACACGTGAGTGTATTCAAGAAAGCATCATAAACACGCATAGAAAGAGAAAATAACCACATTAAGTGTCAATTAGGATGTTCTGAATATTAAAAAATGCCATTCTTTGTTAATTTTTTGTTTCTTTGTGTGGTTGGTTTAATATTTAGATTCAAATAACCGATAAGAATCGCAGTGGTATGATGTTTGTTTGTGGCTTTTCATCGCAATCCATGCCATATTTCACCGGATCAGCATACTCAGTATCGGGTATTGTGTTTCCATCAAGTAACTAATCTGGAGCCAAAACATGTCTCACGAAGATGAATATCTATCAGTAGAAGAATTAATTGAGATTCAAAAGGAAGAGACTCGCGATATCATTGCAGCATTGCTAGAAGATGGCAGCGATCCAGATTCGCTATACGAAATTGAGCACCACCTGTTTGCAGAAGATTTTGACACGCTAGAAAAAGCGGTAGTTGAAGCATTCAAGATGGGCTTTGAAGTTCTTGAAGCAGAAGAAACTGAAGATGAAGATGGTAACAAGTTGCTTTGCTGTGATGCGACTATGGAGTCCGCACTAGACGCAGAAGCGATTGATGCGCAAGTTGAAAAATTGATTCACTTGGCAGAAAAATACGACATCATCTATGACGGTTGGGGTACGTACTACGAAGGCGAAGATGCGCTTTACCCTGAAGAAGATGAAGACGACGAGTAATCAAAGCTCACTACTTTTGGAAAAACCAGCGTTTAACGCTGGTTTTTTTATTCCTTGAAAAACTGACGAATGTGGAGGCGATAAATAATTCACATTGAGTTTATAGGGGATTTCTCCCTATAATGCGTGAAAATTGATCTAGCTCAAGGTGTATATGCAACTCTCACTCGCCGGTTTATGGCAAGTCTCTCCACTGACGGACCTTTCTATCCCACAGGATGACATTACTTTCCCTGCTCCTTTGAGTCAGGTATTGCCAGCTGAACTGACAGAAGAAGCAATTCGTCAGCAAGAGTGGCACCTGATGCATGACATTGAAGTGGACGAATCCATGATGGCATTCCCAGCGGTAGAAATGGTGTTGGGTGGTGTGGATTACCATGCAGAAGTGCGTTTGAACGGAGTAGCATTGTTCGACTGTGACGGTTCTCAAAATGTCTACAAGAAAGACATTCGCCCGTTCATGCAGATGGGGCGTAACCGTTTTGAGATCCTATTCCTTGAGGAAGAAGAAGATCTTCTGTTGGATGAGGATAAACCGGAGTTGTGTTCACTTGCAGATCATGAATACCAAAAGAGTGACGAGCGCTTAGGGGTATGGCAAGAACCGTATCTGCAGTTCATTCGCAATGTACGTTTAGACCGCGTGGCAACCGAGCAGATTTGGCACCACGGTGGTGGTTGCGAGTTTAAAGTAGACTTGTACTATCAAACTTTTGCGCCGGGTCTGGTCTCTGCATCGGTTAAGTTTAATGGTATGACTTACCATATTCCTATTGATGTCCGAGCGGAGCATGCGAGCGCTTTATTCCAGATCGAAGCGCCAAAGTATGCCGATCTTACTGATCCTGATCCAAGTGATCTCTACCAGTTGTCTGTTGAGTTGGATGGGCAGCACCAAAACTTCACTGTTGCCTTGAGCCAGGAGCTTTGTGTTACCCATGTTGTGCTTTAACTCTTAGTAATGCTCTTTATTACAGTGTTTTAAGCATTACGACTTCACATGCATCATGCCCTGTTTGTCCAAGCGGGGCATCGAGATGCTCAAAGCCTAGCTTTTCATACAAGCTTACCGCTTCTCTCAGACATTCAGTTGTCTCTAAATAGCACTGCTGATACCCAAATTGTTTCGCCAATTGTAAGCTCAATGCGACGATGCGTTTGGCTAAACCGTGCCCTCGTGTTTGAGGTAAGAAGTACATCTTTTGTAGTTCACACACATTTGGCTCGCCAGCTAAAGGGGCAAAGCCACCGCCACCAACGATCTCTCCGCGATGTTCAATGACCCAGTAGGCGGCCCCGCATTGATTGTAAACCGAATACATATCATCAAGCGTTGGATCGGCCACACCATAACCTTTGTCTGCGGTTAAGCCGTATTCTGCAGAGACTTTACGAATCACATCTGCGACTTGCGGGTTGTCTGCTTTAGTAAGAGGTCGAAGAACGTATTCCTCAGCCTGACACACTTTTGTTAGCCCTTTTAGGTAAGTCTCTAGACCAAGTTTGAGTTGCTCTTGCTCGCTGTCATCGAGTTGGGTAAGCAGCTGTTCAAAGAAGTGGTTTTGCTGTTGGTCCAGTTGCGATAACGCCTGTTGGCCTTGCTCTGTAATCGCTACGAGTTGACTACGTTTGTCTTTTGGGTTTTCGATGCTCTCGACCAAACCTAATTTAATCAAACCAGTAACGGTTCGGCTCGCGTTGGACTTGTCGACATTAAGCTGCTGTGCCAGCTGATTGATGGTCAATGGCTGCAATTGGATTTCACCCAATGCGTGCGCTTGCACTGGAGTGAGAGCGACATCGCCGCATTGTTTATCAAGCATACCAAGCAATCGGACGGCTTGACGGGAGTAGTGTCGAAGTTGACGAGCGTTCATTATCACTTACCTCTAAAAATAAGGTTGCGCACCGCAATTAAATTAATTGCGGTGCGCAACCTTGTCAATGGTAAATGTCATTTTTCTCGTTAGGAGACGTAGTGAGCCTCCATGTTTAAGCGTGGTGATGTAAACAAAACTGCGGTGCTGGAGCTTTTTCTGATGATTTACGCATCCATACTTTCTCGTGGAAGTAGTAAGCCACCGTGTTCAAACTCGGCTCTAGCATCGCCATTACGCCGCCGACAAATGCATCACCTGTTAGTAAGTAAACCACGGTAAAAGCGACGCTGAAGTGCACGGTCGCAAAGCTTGCGGTTTTTAATTTGGTCATCCACTGACGAGCTTTAAGTGCTGGGACTTTTGCCCATGCCTTTTCATGAAAGTAGAAGGCTACGGTGTTCACTGAAGGCTCAATCATGGCAATTAAACTACCAATTAGAATGTCGCCTGTGAGTACGTAAGCGACACTAAATGCGATAGTAAAATGCAGTGCTGCGAAAGTTAGTGTCTTTTTCATGATAATTACTCAATCGTGTTTGTTTCGATGAGTTCATTATCGATAATAATTCTCATTAATGCTAATGGATGATGAGTATTGTTGCGATAGGGGAAAGCTATTGATGATGGTTTTTGGTGAAAGATATACAAAAAAGGTTGACCATGATGGCCAACCTTTGGATTCAAAGTGAGAAGTGTTAGTTCTTCTCTTTCACTGAGGCTTAAAGTGCAGCGATCGTTGTCTTCTGCTCTTCTAGCTTAGCTAGTGTCTCTTTGTAGCCTTCAAGCTTCTCACGTTCTTTAGCAACAACAGCTTCAGGTGCTTTCGCTACAAAGCCTTCGTTGCCAAGTTTGCCTTCGATACGCTTGATTTCGCCGTGCGTCTTCTTGATTTCGCCATCTAGACGAGCAAGCTCTGCATCTTTGTCGATCAAACCCGCCATTGGGATCATCAGCTCAGACTTGCCAACCAGTGCCGTTGCACACGCTGGAGTTTGTTCGCCAGCTTCAAGCACGCGTACTGCTTCTAGCTTCGCTAGTGACATCAGTACTTGCTTGCTTGCTTCTAGACGAGAGGCATCTTCTGCATTTGCTGCTTTCAGCATAACGTCAAGCGGCTTACCAGGGTTGATGTCGTATTCAGCACGTAGGTTACGGATGCTGGTAATGAACGCTTTCACCCATTCAATGTCGTCTAGCGCTTCTTGGTTGAAGTTTGCTTCGTCGAATTGAGGCAGTGCTTGCAGCATGATTGTCTCGCCTTCTACACCTTCAACTAATGGCTTGATGCTTTGCCAGATAGTTTCAGTGATGTAAGGAATCACTGGGTGAGCTAGACGTAGCGTCTTCTCAAGAACCGTGATGAGTGTACGGCGAGTACCACGCTGTTGCGCTTCAGTACCTTTCCATAGAACGGGTTTAGTTAGCTCTAGGTACCAGTCACAGAATTGGTTCCAGATGAATTCGTAAAGCGTGTTCGCAGCCATATCTAGACGGAAGTTGTCGATATGGTTGTTAAACGCTTTCGCTGCGAGTTCAAACTGAGACTCAATCCACTTGTCTGCTAGTGAATATTCAATCTCACCACCGTTGAAGCCACAATCTTGCTCTTCTGTGTTCATCATTACGTAACGGCTTGCGTTCCATAGTTTGTTACAGAAGTTACGGTAACCCTCAAGACGTTTCATATCCCAGTTGATATCACGACCTGTTGATGCCATTGCTGCAAGAGTGAAACGCAGTGCGTCTGTACCGTATGCTTCGATACCGTTTTCAAACGTCTTACGAGTGTTCTTCTCGATCTTCTTCGCTAGTTGAGGCTGCATCATGTTGCCACAACGCTTCTCTACGAGAGACTCTAGGTCGATACCATCGATCATGTCGATTGGGTCAAGTACGTTACCTTTCGACTTAGACATCTTGTCGCCGTTTTCGTCACGGATTAGACCAGTAACGTAAACCGTTTTAAATGGTACTTGTGGCTTGCCGTTTTCGTCTTTCACGAAGTGCATGGTCATCATGATCATGCGCGCAACCCAGAAGAAGATGATGTCGAAACCAGTTACTAGAACGTCTGAAGGGTGGAATACTTTCAGATCGTCAGTTTGCTCTGGCCAACCTTGAGTACCGAACGTCCATAGTGCAGAAGAGAACCACGTATCCAGTACGTCTTCGTCTTGGTGAAGTTCAATGACAGACTCTAGGTTGTTGTTCTTACGAACTTCTTCTTCAGTGCGACCTACGTAAACATTACCTTGGTTGTCGTACCAAGCTGGGATGCGGTGACCCCACCATAGCTGACGAGAGATACACCAGTCTTGAACGTCACGCATCCAAGAGAAGTACATGTTTTCGTATTGCTTAGGAACGAATTGGATGTCGCCGTTTTCTACTGCTTCAACTGCGGTTTTCGCTAGAGGCGCAGTACGTACGTACCATTGGTCAGTTAGCATTGGTTCGATAACCACGCCACCACGGTCGCCGTAAGGAACTTGTAGATCGTGATCTTTCACTTCTTCAAGTAGGCCTAGCTCGTCGAATTCAGCAACGATAGCTTTACGAGCGGCAAAACGCTCCATACCGTGGTATTTAGCTGGTAGCTCAGTGCTGTAAGCGTCGCTTGCTTCGCCGTTAGTGTTGAATACTTCTGCTGAGTCGCGGATGTTCGCGTCGAAAGTCAGAATGTTGATCATTGGTAGCTGGTGGCGCTTACCTACTTCGTAGTCGTTGAAGTCGTGCGCAGGTGTGATTTTCACACAGCCAGTACCTTTTTCCATATCTGCGTGCTCATCGCCCACGATTGGGATGCGACGATCAACGATAGGAAGGATGATTTCTTTACCGATAAGATCTTTGTAACGTGGATCTTCTGGGTTAACTGCAACACCCGTATCGCCTAGCACGGTCTCTGGACGAGTCGTTGCAACAACGATGTAGTCTTTGCCATCCGCTGTTTTAGCGCCATCTGCTAGTGGGTAGCGGAAGTGCCACATGTGGCCTTTAGTGTCTTTGTTCTCTACTTCTAGATCTGAAATCGCTGTGTGTAGCTTTGGATCCCAGTTAACTAGACGCTTACCGCGGTAGATTAGATCGTCTTCGTATAGACGTACGAACACTTCTTGAACGGCGTTAGATAGACCATCGTCCATCGTGAAGCGTTCACGATCCCAGTCTACAGATGCGCCAAGACGACGAAGCTGCTTAGTGATAGTGCCGCCAGATTCGCCTTTCCATTCCCAGATTTTGTCGATGAAAGCTTCACGACCGTAATCGTGTTTTGTTTTGCCTTCTTCTGCAGCTATCTTACGCTCAACAACCATCTGAGTTGCGATACCAGCGTGGTCAGTACCTACTTGCCAAAGGGTGTTTTTACCCTTCATACGTTCACAACGGATAAGCGTATCCATGATCGTATCTTGGAACGCGTGGCCCATGTGTAGGCTACCAGTGACGTTCGGTGGCGGGATCATGATGCTGTATGATTCTTTAGTAGTGTCACCGTGTGGCTTAAAGTAGCCTTTCTCTTCCCAAGTCTGATACAGAGCTTGTTCGATTGAAGTTGGGTTGTATGTCTTTTCCATAGCGCTCTTTTAATGGATACGTTGATGGTTGAATCTTAGTCAATCTTTATAAGTGAGGGATCTTAACAAGATCGCCTTAACTATAAGGATTGACCGTTAAGGATATTGAATTTCGATCGTTTGCAGCTGGTAACCTGCTTGACGGTAAATTTTATATCTTTCTCTTGCGAGTTGTTTAGCTTTTTCTTCGCAGGGCACGAAGTCTACCACTTGAGCAAACTTGTTCGCAAAGGTTGTCTCATTTTCCGCCAAATTAATTACCAGCTGACGGTTCCAATTAGGTTTTACACCGTTATGGCCGATCTCAATATTGGTGGCGTATTTCGGTCCCTCGCCTACGAGGTTATGTGCCATGAACTTGTCTGCATCAACTTGCCAAAAGGCTTCAGCGAGCTGCTCGGCGTGTGGTTTGTCTTGGCAGTTTAAATACACTTTAGCGCCTTGGCGAGCAAAGTGCTGAGCCAAAAACACGATGTATTCTTCAAAGCCAGCCACCGTTGCTTGCGGGCTCTCTTCGTTAATGATGTAGAAGGTTGCAGTTTGCATCATTCTCTCACTTGCCTTGGGTCTCTTCCTAAGACCATCTTAAGTCCCACTTTCATTTTAGAAAATTAGGAAAATAAAAAAGGGCCTTGCGGCCCTTTTAGATTCTGTTCAGAAATTACTCTTCTGTCTCTTGGCCGCTGCGGTTCAAAAGGAATTGGACAAGCATTGAGACAGGACGGCCCGTTGAGCCTTTCGCTGCGCCTGATTTCCACGCGGTACCTGCGATATCGACGTGTGCCCAGTTGTACTTCTTCGCGAACTTAGATAAGAAGCAACCCGCAGTAATTGTGCCACCAGGGCGACCACCAATGTTTGCCATATCCGCAAACGGGCTTTTCAACTGTTCGTGGTACTCGTCTGCCATTGGTAGACGCCATGCACGGTCACTCGCTTGCTCAGAAGCGTTTACTAGCTCATGAGAAAGAGGGTTGTGGTTAGAGATTACGCCGCTGATATGGTGGCCTAGTGCGATAACACAAGCACCAGTTAGCGTTGCAACGTCAACCACGCAGTCTGGTTCGAAACGCTCTACGTAAGTCAGTGCGTCACAAAGAACAAGACGGCCTTCAGCATCCGTGTTCAGAACTTCTACAGTTTGACCAGACATGGTCGTTAGGATGTCACCTGGACGGTAAGCGTTGCTGCCAGGCATGTTTTCACAACCCGCTAGAACACCAATAACGTTGATTGGTAGGTTTAGCTTCGCCAGCGCTTTCATTGTACCGAATACCGATGCCGCACCACACATGTCGTACTTCATCTCATCCATACCTTCGCCCGGCTTTAGAGAGATACCGCCTGAATCGAAGGTTAGACCTTTACCTACGAGCACAATCGGTTTTGCATCTGAGTCAGGGTTACCTTTGTACTCGATGATAGACATCATAGATTCGTTTTTAGAACCACGGCCTACTGCTAGGTAAGAGGTCATACCCAGTTTTTCCATCTCTTGCTCACCAATGATTTTGGTGGTTACGGTTTCGTAATCGTCCGCTAGACGACGAGCTTGAGAAGCAAGGTAAGCTGGATTAGCTACGTTTGGCGGCATGTTGCCAAGGTCTTTTGAGGCTTTGACACCTGATGCGATAGCAAGACCATGAGTGATTGCTTTTTCACCCAAGTTCAATTCACGACGCGTTGGTACGTTGAAAACAAGCTTGCGCAGTGGGCGGCGAGTCTCAGGTTTCACGCTCTTGAATTGATTAAATGTGTATAGACCATCTTTAGTCGCTTCTACAGCCTGGCGCACTTTCCAGTATGTATCACGACCCTTAACATGCAGTTCAGTTAGGAAACATACCGCTTCCATTGAGCCTGTCTCGTTAAGTGTGCTGATCGTCTTTTGAATGATTTCCTTGTACTGGCGCTCGCCAAGTTCACGCTCTTTGCCGCAACCGACAAGTAAAACGCGCTCTGACAAAACACCTGGTACTTGATGCAGTAGCAGCATCTGACCAGGTTTACCCTCTAGATCACCACGGCGAAGTAGTGAACTGATGTAACCGTCACTGATTTTATCAAGTTGTTCGGCTACTGGAGAAAGGCGACGTGGTTCAAACACACCAACAACGATACATGCGCTACGTTGTTTCTCTGGACTGCCACTTTTTACACTGAACTCCATGCGTACTCCTACATCCTGAAGACAAATTGCTCTAAATGTTAGATAATGATCGCTTACTTGTTGAATTTTAGCTCCAGGCTTACATGCAGAGCTGATTAAGCGACTAACATCTAGTTTATAATTTTTAAAAAAATAAATGGTTCAACGGGAAACTATAGTGATTCGACCAAAAAAACAAGTTTTGTATAGGTAATTTCAGCGTGATTATTGTTAGATATTTGATCCGCGAAACACTCAAGAGCCAATTTGCGATTTTTTTCGTACTTTTTTTGGTGTTTGTAAGCCAGAAATTCATAAGTGTTCTTGCTGATGCTTCTGATGGGGATATTCCTGCTGGATTGATTTTCTCGATTGTTGGTTTGAACATGCCAGCAATGGGTCTGTTAATGCTGCCTTTAAGTCTGTATATCGGTATATTGATCACATTTGGTCGTCTGTATGCAGAGAGCGAAATTGTCGTAATGAACGCGACAGGTATTGGTAATAAATTCTTGGTTCAAGCGGCCTTATACCTAGCGTTGATTACTTCAGCGGTGGCGGCTTTCAATGCGTTGTGGCTATCGCCGTGGTCTCAAGACCGCGTTGAGCAGCTTTATGAGCAGGTAGCGTCAGAAAACAGCGTTGACCTACTTAAAAAAGGTCAGTTCCAAGGTACACCAGACGGTTCATCGGTTGTGTTCATCGATGACATTAAAGACAATACCTTGAGCAACGTTTTTGTTGCGCAGATGCGCCCTCGAGATTCGGTGTTACCGAGTGTGATGTTCTCATCTTCTGGTGAAGTAAAAGAGCTTTCGGACGGTCGTCAGATCATCACTATGAAAGAAGGTACGCGTTATGAAGGTGTGCCTACTCGCGTTGAATATATGATCACGAAATTCGATGAATACGAAGGTGTTATCGGCCAACGTGAGGTCAAAAAGAAAGGGCGAGACTGGGAAGCATACCCAACGGTTGACTTGATAGGTCACCCAGATCCAGAGGCGCAAGCGGAGCTACAATGGCGAATTTCGTTATTTGTGTGTATTCCACTCTTAACAATGCTCGTTATTCCTTTGTCTGCGGTGAATCCGCGTCAGGGACGGTTTGCCAAAATGGGGCCTGCGATTCTGATCTATCTAGCGTATTTCTTGGCGATCAGTGCAACCAAATCTGCATTAGAAGATGGTGACATCCCGGCTGCTATTGGTATGTGGCCAATCAATGCGATGTTGCTGATTGTTGCTATCATGGCGAATATGATGGACAGCGTTGCTGCTAGACGAATAAAAGACAAATTCCGCAAGAAGAGGCTCGCGTAAGCTGTGTTCAAAATCTTAGACCTTTACATCGGTAGAACCATCATCTCTACCACTGCCTTGGTTTTAGCGACGTTTGTTGGCTTATCGGGCATCATCAAATATGTAGAACAGCTACGTAAAGTAGGGCGAGGTGTGTACGACCTCACTCATGCGTTGTACTTTGTGTTACTCAGTGTGCCGCGTGATATCGAAATGTTCTTTCCAATGGCGGCATTACTCGGTGCCCTGATCGGCTTAGGTATGTTGGCTTCAAGCTCTGAGCTTGTGGTGATGCAAGCTGCTGGTTTCTCTAAGCTGGATATCGGGTTATCGGTACTCAAAACGGCCGTCCCGCTCATGATTGTTGTTATGGCGTTAGGTCAATGGGGCGCTCCTGAGGCCCAGAAGATGGCCCGTGACTTACGTGCGTTTGCGATATCAGGTGGTAGCATTGTGTCTGTGCGCTCAGGTGTGTGGGCTCGTGATGCAAACGACTTTATCTTTATCGGTAAAGTCGAAGACGACAAACTTTATGCTTTAAATATGTGGCGTTTTGATGATGATAAGAATCTACAAAAAGTTATTTTCGCCGAAGAAGTCGACTACCAACAAGATAACAACTGGCTGATGCGTTACGTACAAATTACGGACATGGAAAATGAAAACGTAATTTCAAAGCAAGACATCGAACAGATGGAGTGGCACACCTCTTTGGCACCAGATAAGCTAGCTGTGGTGACCGTGAAGCCAGAAGAACTGTCACTGAGCGGTTTGTATGATTATGTGACTTACCTAAAAGCATCGGAACAAGATGCATCTCGCTATGAGTTGGCGTTTTGGCGTAAGTTGACTCAGCCGCTTTCAATTGCTGTGATGATGTTAATGGCGCTATCTTTTGTTTTCGGCCCACTCAGAAGCGTGACCATGGGGGCAAGGGTATTGTCGGGCGTGGTTGCCGGGTTTACTTTTTACATATCCAGTGAGTTCTTTGGCCCATTAAGCTTGGTGTATGGCATATCCCCAGTGTTTGGTGCTTTGGCCCCGAGTTTGGTGTTCTTAGCTATTGCGATTGCATTGCTACGAAGAAAGCTATAACTGAAGCATCATCGAATAAACCAAATTTTACCGAACCAAATGTAAAAGGAAGGCATTACGCCTTCCTTTTTTGTGTTCCTAGACAAGTTAGTTTGCCTTGGGTAATACAACTACCTCTGTTTTGGCCCAAATGTCGTGGAAACCACGTTTCTTCGGATCAATCGGTACAGTCAGATTTGCCAAGCCAAAGCCAGATGTCGAAATACGAATCAGAGCTTGAGTTACCGTAATTGGTGCACCGTCTTTGGCATTGCGAACTCGAAGCTTCCAAGCGCGCATCCCAAGAGTTTGTCCTGCTCGCGTCCAGAAGAACACAAAGAAATATATCCACACACCCGCAAGATAAAGTGTAAATAGAGGGCTCAATACAGGGTGTTTTCCGAGCATATCTGCGGCATCAGCGTACTCGCCATAGCTCAACAATCCTGCTGCATTTAGTGCAAACACAACGGCCATAACAATACCTGCGGCCATCATTTCAATTGCGATAATAATCAATGTGTCGTAAATCAACGCTGCAAGTCGACGAAAGAGACCTGCAGGTGGAAGAGTTGTAGACGTTGTCATTATTCCATCACTTACCTTAAAAATTGTGCGTCAGAATATAGATTCCCTCACCAAGAGAAAAGAGACCTAACGCACAGAGTCTTTAATTGTGTATAAACGAAGAGACTTTTCTGCCCTACGTTATCAGCACATGTCATGATACACGAGGCCGTGCAGCAATATGTTTCAACTGAATTCGACTCTCTTAACCATTGGCTTTTTGGTCTGTGACCAGATTAGATAGCTGAGAGAGTTGGTGTTTCTCATCTTCGGTATAATGTTGGCTTAATGAAAGCTCTAAAGCTTTTTCTGACAGCTTGATTGCTGGTGACAAAAATAACTTAGGGTGCATACTAGAGAGAGCTAGCAAGGCCTTTTGTAGGCGAATCTGTATTTGGAGTTGCGCTGCACCATCGTGTGCTATCGGCAAAAAGACATCATCAAACAAATCCTGGCAGCTCAATGCGGGCACAAATAGTCTAGGATATCGAGTTTTGGTAGGTGGCTCACTGAGTAGGTCTCCCCATAATGAAAGTGCTCGTACAGAACGCCCAAGAACGTCAATCGCGGTGCCATTATCATTTACAGCCGGAGATAGTGCTCGTGAGGCGATTTCCGCCATAACGACTAAACCAAAGCGAGGGTCCTGATCATATGAACGCTCCGTTCGAATCGTGAAGGCTGCCGTTACTTCGCTTTCGTCTGGCAATTCTCCACAAACCCAAGCCAATGGTTGACCTACGTACACAAAACTTCCCGGTTGTCGCTCAAGGTAGATGGTGCATTGGTTTGCTTCAGCAATACTATCGAGGTGATGCATATCAACATGCTGTAAGTAGCCAATTTCTTGGCTCAAAATAGGCTTACTTCCTCTGGGCTTATGCTCTGGGTGGCTCCATGGGTGAGCACCTAGCCAGCGCTCTTTGCCCCGTTTTCTTATCGCATCTAACAAGGCTTGCTCTACGTATGAAGTGGTTTCACTGACCCTTCCTAGTACGGAAAGGTGCTGAATCCAACGTAGCAGAGTGAGTATGATCATCACGATTACGGCGATAGTCACGATGAATAGATAAATTTGTGCTTGTTGATGATAGGCCCCAATACCTAGCGCGATAATTCCTACCAAACTAAATAGAAAAGAGCCAAGAAAGGTTGCTAAGGCATTTTGTGTTGTGCTGTCTTCCATCAACAGTTTTGTCGCTCGCGGCGTTACCCCTGCACTAGCGGCACTGTACGCTGAGACCATAATATTGAGAGAGAATGTAGTCACTGCAAGCATGGAGGTTGCGAGGATATTTAATATGTTGTTCAACAAATCCTTGCTGACGTTGATGGCAGGGGGCAGAGTAATGAACTGGTTTAAAACAATCGACATTAAGGCGGTAGCAACAGCTAGTAATGCGTAGAGTGACGTCCGGACCCACAGTTTTCGTGTCATCTGTTTCAGTAACCACTGCCATTTTGACCCAGTCATTCTTTGCTCCTATTCAGTTCTCACTAGAAAGTCGATAGAAAATTCAGAAAGTTATTCTTGCTTAAGCATAGGTTAAATGCCCGTCGTTCTGCTTGATATTTCATGCATCACGAAAGTAAGAAAGCTGCTTGCTTCAAAGAATGGTGCTCTTGAGGTGTGAATTACCACGATTCTGTTACCTTAATTGATAGATGAATTAAAAGTATGTGATTGAAAAGAGGTAGCGCATGATTGTAATTACAGGTGCAAGTAGCGGCTTAGGGGCGGAACTAGCAAAGCGTTATGATGCGGAAGGCAAAGAGACGTATGTAATAGGAAGAAATACAGAAAAACTATCCGCACTAGCAAAACAACTCTCTCATAACGTTGGTTATCAAGCTTGCAACCTCTCATTGCACCAAAATGTGAAACAGCTCTTTGATGGGGTGAAACAGTCCCCTGAAATGGTCATTCATAGTGCGGGAAGTGGTTATTTTGGCTTACTGGAAGAGCAGGAGCCGAAAGAGATTCAAAAGTTGATTGATAACAACCTGAATTCTGCGATTCATGTGCTAAGAGAGTTAGTAAAGCGTTACAAAGATCATCCAATAAAAGTGGTCATGATCATGTCCACAGCCGCGCAACAACCTAAAGCGCAAGAGTCTACGTATTGTGCAGTGAAATGGGCCGTCAAAGGATTAATTGAGTCGGTTCGTTTGGAGCTAAAAGGAAAA
>NZ_JADDYH010000019.1:0-33385 GCF_015163595.1 Vibrio sp. OPT41
CAAATGAGGCCTCATACGGCTTTAAAATACAAAACGCCCGATGAAGTACATCGAGCGTTTTAGTTAAAAAGTGTCAACCCATATCAGGACGGGTCAGAACTTAACGTTCTATTGTTTATTCATGGCTCGCTTAATGCAAACGGCAGCGCCGCCCCAAGTGATACCTAAACCAATAACCATCATAATAATTGCGCTGATTGTCATTTTGCTGTCTCCTTGCGGTTCACTGCGTTGATCACTAGACCAAAGATAAAGAGTGCGGCGATAAGTGCCCAGCCTAAAGTTAGATCATAGCCACCGTAGCCTTCAGTAATTAGGGCGTATAGCTTGGTCGCTAAGATAATGGCGAGCATGATTGGTGTAACGAAGCGTAAGCAGATCTCGAACCATTGACCAACAGAGAAATCAGAGCGCTCGTTAACGTAATTACGTACTTCTGGCACGCGCTTCAATAGCCACGCCATCAAGACAATCTCAACCAGACCACCAACCATGATGCCAACGTTGTTTGCAAAGTGGTCTACTAGGTCGAGTAGCAGCAGACCGCCATTGGTAGCAAACGCCATAGAGACAACGAAGCCAATACCAATCACAACATTTGCAGCTTTTTTACGGCTCCACTTCAGCTTGTCGATAATGGCTGAAGTTACGGCTTCCATAATTGAAATATGCGAACTTAGACCAGCAACCACCAGTGCAAAGAAGAACAGTGGACCAAGAATATATGGGGCAGGTAGTAGGTTAATTGCCGCAGGTAAAGTAACAAAAGCCAAGCCAACGCCTGCAGATACCACCTCTGTTAACGGCTTACCTTGCTCTTGAGCCATGTAACCCAATACTGAGAAGATCATGATGCCGGCTAGGATCGAGAAGCCACAGTTGATCAACACGGTCATAAACGCGTTATTCGTTATGTCTGACTTTTCTGGTAGGTAGCTAGAGTAAGCTAGCATGATGGCGAAGCCGATACTTAGCGTAAAGAAGATCTGACCATATGCCGCTGCCCATACTTTCACATCCCAAATTTTGCTGAAATCGGGTTCGAACATGTAGTTCACGCCATCTAGAGCTCCTGGCAAGAAAATCATACGTCCGATTAAGAAAATCACCATCAAGAATAGGATTGGCATCATAATTTTAGATGCTCGTTCAATTCCTGATTTCACGCCTTTGGCAATGGCGGTGTAAGTAATTGCCCAAGCAATTACCATGGATAAAGCAATCTTCCATTGAATACTGCCTAAGTCTGTTGGTGAGTTGTCACCTAGCTTTAGGTATTCACTAAAGAAAAATGCGTTGGTATCGGTTCCCCAACCTTGAGTGAACGACAACCCAAAGTAAGAAATCGACCAACCGATAACAGCCACATAGTAAACGGCAATAACTGCAGCCACACCAACTTGGAACCAGCCAAGCCATTCAAATTTAGAATGAATTTTCGCAAGTGTTTTTGGTGCCGAGCCTCGGTATTTTTGTCCCATACTGAACTCAAGGATCATAAATGGAATACCGGCAGTGATCATGGCAAAAATGTAAGGAATAAAAAACGCGCCGCCACCGTTTTCATAGGCCATGTATGGGAAACGCCAAATGTTTCCCAAACCGATAGCAGACCCAACTGCTGCTAAGATGAATCCCGCCCGGGATCCCCATTGTTCTCGCTTCATATTTGACTCCTATAAGACTCCCTGAGGAATGAAGCTCTCTACGTAACACAGTAATAATTGCGCAAATAGTTGGAAGAAAGGACCGCTGTTATCCATCAGCTTTTCTATCCTTAATTCTAACTTCTTATAATTTTATAGAGCTATATTCTGGCTACTGTAAGAGAAAGTAGATTATTAATCTTAAAATTTTGATGTGTGTTTGATAAAACTGAAATATTTATCTGTTTTCACTGATCAGACTAACTTCTAATAATACTTAGCGCAATAGAATCTAAATGTTAATTCAGATGCGTTGTCTGGTTTTAATCTTGTTAAATTTGAGTTTGATTGTGGTTTTATGTGGGTGTGTGGTTGTTTGTCTGGAATAAATGACTGGGATCTAATAATTGCTTTGGTGTTTAAGACTATTTTGATTAATTAGGGCGTACGGCTATCTTTTGTGCACCTATCTAGATGATGCTTCGTTACTTTGCCAAACAATGGTGTTTAGACGATATCCTTTATCGGCTCTGTGCAGGACTCGTTCAGCGTTCTTTGTGACGAGTCCTATAAAGGAACATGCATAAAAATTAGAAGCGGAAACTAAAACCGACATTTGATTGGAATTGGTTCATCCAATCAGTATCGAACTTAATGATACAGTTTGAGCCGTCATTAGGTAGAGTACAGGCGCCAGATGTATCGTTATCAACGACCGTTCCTAACCATCTCAGTTGGGCTGTTAATGCAAAGTTCTTTGAAAATTCATATTCCAGCCCTGCAAAAGCGCTAGCCGAAAATCCGTATTTTTTGTCTACCCAATCCACATCGGCGTAAGAAGCGCCCAAACCTACACCGATATAGGTTTGCCATTTTTCTGCGACAGGATAGTACATGCTGCTTTGGAAGTGCAGATAATGGATATCTGCCGAGTTGGACAGCTTTTCAAGTTCCGTCGATTGATTGGAGTAAAACAATCCGATCCTTCCTTTTTCTAAGGGAGTCTCGACTGAAAGAGCGTAATTCACTGCGGGGTCGAGATCGTATGTATTACCACTTTCATCCTCTACTTGGCCGCCTCCTGTATAGCCTATGTATGGTGTAACGATGATATTCGCTTGTGCATTGATAGCAGTACTCATCATCATGATTCCTACTAGCCAGCTGAGTTTTTGGTTCATGCCCTATCTCCTTATTATGACTAAGCTAATTGTGATGGGTTAGTCAAAATTGCGCGACTAAATTAAGCAAATCTTGAACATATTTCACACCGGTGTTATTAATTTGTTACATATTAAGGAGGTGTTTATGGAACACGATCTAAAATCCGCATTAATCATTGTGGTGACTGTTTTTGCAGTGCTTTTGTCATTTGGCATCATTGCTATTACAACAGCTTAAGATAACCACTTTTACCAAACGTTTTAACAAAATGGCGTGAGCCTATGATACGTAACAGCGGTATAATCACAGAAAGCCATGCAGAGCTTGATGTAAAAGTTTATGAGCACTTTAGGCATGGTAAAACTGCTTTAGTCACGCAAGGTGGAGGGCAGAGAGGGATTTTTACCGCTGGCGTTTTAGACGCCTTTTTACTTTCCAACTTCGATCCTTTCGATGAATTCTATGGCACCTCTGCCGGAGCACTTAACTTATGTTCTTACTTGTGTCGTCAACATGGCATGGGCAAAGCTTTTATTACCGAGCTGACAACGTCTCCTGAATTTTTTAATCTGTTTCGCTATATCCGAAAGCAGCAGTACTTAGGTTTAGAGTGGGCATTAGAACGGATTCAAGATTTCCCATACAAGCTTGACCTTGATTTAGGTCGCAGTGCATTGGGAAAACGAGGAGCGTTTGCTGCGGTAACGAATATAGAGACGCTATCAGATCAATATCTACCAATCTTGGATGACTCGTGGTTTAACACTATGCTAGCGACATGTGCGATTCCCAAGTTGTACCACGGACCTGTCGACGTAAATGGCAATAAGTTTGTTGATGGCGGCGTGTCTGCCTCTATCCCTGTACAAGAAGCGTGGCGTCAGAATGCTCGCAACATTATTGTCATTCGCACAGAGCCGTTTTCAGAGATTGAAGCGAGAGCCCAAAGTGAAGTGGGGGATGTGCCTGTCGAATGGTATCGGGAGTCTATCAACTCAGTACAGCAATCATGGCAGCAAAAAGTGAATCAGTGGAAGCTGGATTGGGCGTCGTTCTTCCAACAAAAAATTAATGCAGCACATCAATCGAAGCTTGCAGGGAAAATGCTGTTAAATGGAGGTCGTTGGTTGTTCGGTGCCGATAACTTGTATCGTTTAAGTCATCTGATTGGTGAGAATTTTGATTCAGGTTTAGCCGACATGCTGATGATTCATTATCAAACATTTGAGCTCACTCAGGCCTTTATATCTGCTCCACCTGACGACACTTTTATTTTACAAGTTGCGCCTAAAGAGGGACTTCGTTCTTCTTCTTTGTTAAGTGACCAAGAGTCACTAGAGCATGACTATCAACTTGGGCTTCAAGCTGGGTTTAACCTAGTTCAACTCTATGACCAGCTGGATGTTGAAATTGATGGTAGAGAGAGTGCATAAACCTTCTTACGTTCACGATGTGCGCAATATACAAAGCATATAAATAAGGCTCCATTTTCGGAGCCTTATTTGCGGGTTCTTGTGGTTAACTCCGGTTAGGTATAACTACTACGCTTGTAGAATGCGCATGCAGTTGGTTGAGCCAACAACATCCATTACATCGCCTTGAGTAATAATGACTAAATCACCTTTGTGCAAGAACCCTTGCTCTTTAAGGCTAGTAATCGCTGCTTGAGCCGTTGGTAAACCCGCATCACTTTTTGACTCGAAATATACAGGTGTCACGCCTCGGTATAATGCTGCTCGATTTAGTGTCGATTCATTCCGTGATAAGGCAAATATTGGCAAGCCAGAGCTTAAGCGAGACATCATCAACGCAGTCCTGCCGGACTCAGTTAACGAGATCATCGCTTTAATTCCTTCCATGTGATTCGCAGAGTACATGGTTGCCATTGCGATGGTTTCTTCAGCGGTTTCGAAGGTTCTATCTAAGCGATAGGTTGATAGACTTGCCTCCGACATTTTTTCAGCCCCCACACATACTTCGGCCATGGATTTGACCGTTTCTACAGGATATTTACCTGCAGCGGTCTCTCCAGAAAGCATCACCGCGTCAGTGCCGTCTAGAACCGCATTGGCCACATCCATCACTTCAGCACGCGTTGGCATTGGGCTAGTAATCATGGACTCCATCATTTGTGTCGCAGTAATCACGATACGGTTTAAACTGCGTGCGCGGCGAATCAGTTTTTTCTGGACACCTATGAGCTCAGGGTCACCGATTTCTACACCAAGGTCACCACGTGCAACCATCACTACATCGGATGCGAGAATAATGTCGTCAATAGACTCATTGGTCGCGACGGTTTCTGCTCGTTCGACTTTAGCCACTAACATGGCTTCAAGGCCTGCATCTCTGGCTAAGCGTCGAGCGTAATGCATGTCTTCGCCGTTACGCGGGAATGAAATAGCAAGGTAGTCCACTTGAATTGCTGCGGCGGTAAGAATATCAGCTTTATCTTTCTCTGTGAGCGCATCTGCTGACAATCCGCCGCCTTTTTTGTTTATCCCTTTATTGTTGGACAATGGACCACCGACAATCACACGGGTATGAACTTTATTACCCTCTACTTTAGTAACTTGCAGCTGAACGCGTCCATCATCGAGTAATAAAATGTCATTTGGTGAAACATCTTGCGGTAGTTCTTTATAATCTAACCCTACAGATTCTTGATTGCCTTCACCTTTTGGTAAATCACTATCTAATGTGAATTTATCGCCCACATTCAAAATGACTTGGCCGTCTTTAAACGTTGATACACGGATTTTAGGGCCTTGTAAGTCACCAAGAATTGCAACCTGACGCCCAAGTCTTGCTGCAATGGTACGGACTTTGTTCGCACGTTGAATGTGGTCTTCACTGGTTCCATGTGAAAAATTCATACGGACAACGTTTGCACCGGCTTTGATGATCTCCTCAAGTATATTGTCCTTATCCGTTGAAGGACCCAGCGTAGTGACAATTTTTGTTCGTCTTAATTTGGAAGTCATAGATTCTCCGATGAATGTGTGTGTAAAGGTAACTTGAACTCTATCCTTACTTTACGCAATCGCTCTCAAGGTTAGCCTCGTTGCTGAGCCCACACCTTAAAGCTACTTGGATATAAGTATATGCACATAATGTTTACATTAAGAGTAACCCCGGTAAAACAGACAGATATTCGACAGGCAATGGCCTTATTGATAAAAATGCGCTGCTTTAAAGGCACTACTTCATAATTTAGTGAATAAAAATAAGTTATTTTTCAAACAATTTAACAGGAGTAGATTCTTCGTTATTTGATTGAATACACAAACAAACAGGTTTATACGTGATGCTTGTCACGGGGATTTATTAATTCACTTCACAATTAGTTCGCAAAGTAAAAAAATTGTCCCGTTATAGAATTTCGGAGTGCAAGATGTACATGGCTCAACCGGGCCATATTGATCATATCAAACAGGTCAATGCTGGTCGTGTATATAAACTAATTGACCTAAAAGGTCCTATTTCTCGAATTGATTTGTCCAAGCAGAGTGAGCTTGCTCCTGCTAGTATCACCAAAATCACTCGAGAATTAATTGAAGCGCACTTGATTCATGAAACGACAGTACAAGAAGCGACGAGTCGTGGTCGACCTGCTGTCGGTTTGCAGGTCAATAATGAAGGCTGGCAATTTTTGTCAATGCGTTTGGGGCGAGGTTATTTAACCATTGCTTTGCATGAGTTAGGCGGTGATGTACTGATCGATACTAAAATCGAGATACACGAGCTTGATCAAGACGATGTGCTTGAGCGCCTGCTTTACGAAATTGATGAATTCTTTCAGACTTACGCGGATCAACTTGATCGGGTTACCAGTATTGCCCTTACGCTGCCTGGTCTCGTGAACTCAGAGCAAGGTGTCGTTTTGCAGATGCCTCATTACAATGTCGAAAATCTTGCTCTTGGACCAGAGATATACAAAGCAACAGGCTTGCCAGTTTTCATTGCCAATGACACGCGAGCTTGGGCATTAGCAGAAAAGCTTTTTGGTCATTCTCAAGATAATGACAACTCCGTTCTTATCTCTATCCACCACGGTTTAGGTGCGGGCATCATTCTGGATGGGCGCGTTTTGCAAGGCCGTCACGGTAACATTGGTGAACTCGGGCATATTCAAATTGACCCAAATGGAAAACGTTGTCATTGCGGCAATATTGGCTGTTTGGAAACCGTTGCCAGTTCTCAAGCAATTCGTGAAGAAGTCGTAAGACGAATCGCTGATGGCGAAGACTCTATTCTTGCTAAACAAGAAGAAATGAGTATTGAGAGCATTTGTGAAGCCGCTGCAAACGGTGATCCTTTGGCCGTCGATGTGATTGAAAAACTTGGACGCTACTTAGGCTCTGCAATTGCTATTGTGATCAACTTATTTAACCCTGAGAAAATCTTGATCGGTGGTGTGATTAACCAAGCAAAAGATGTGCTTTATCCTGCGGTTCGTCGCTGTATCGAAGAGCAGAGTTTACCTGTTTATCACCAAGATCTTGAGCTGGTGGAGTCTCGTTTCTATAAGCAAGCCACAATGCCTGGTGCCGCGTTGATTAAGCAAGCGTTGTACGATGGTCAACTATTGATGAAGGTTGTGGAAGGTTAAGTACTTTTTAACATGATGATGTGCCTGGCTGTTGAGACTGCATTTGTAGGTGATTTAGGGTGAGACTTAACGGCTCACCCTTTTTGATCGCCTATTACTAGAAAGGGAATTTGAGTTATGTTGCATTGCTATATCTGCGCCATTCATGTAATTTCCTAAAAAGCTCAAGTAAATAAACAAAATGGCTTTCAATGTGCTGCGTGACTTTGCGTCTGATGCAAAGAGAAGTAATACGCTAAAACTGTTGTACTTTAAAGCTGTGCTCGAAAAGCCAAATATTTTAAGGTTATTTGGTTATATAACCTTGCTGTGTCTGTACTGATTTCGAGTAAAATAAGAATTATCCATAATTTAGGTAGTAGTATGTCCGGAGTGTTAAATACGGTTGACCAGCGTACAAACTTGGTTGGTGAAAATCGACTAGAGCTTCTGCTGTTCACTTTAAATAGTCGCCAATTATTTGCGATTAATGTGTTCAAAGTGAAAGAAGTCATCAAGCTTCCACCGTTAACCAAGCTCCCTGGATCGCACTACAATATTCGTGGGGTTGCTTCTCTACGAGGTGAAGCGGTACCAGTGATTGATTTACGAGGCGCAATTGGTTTTCCTGCTTTGCGTGGCGAAGCGGAAGAAGAAAATTTGATCGTGACAGAGTACAACCGCACGGTGCAGGGCTTCTTAGTCGGTCCGGTTAAAAACATTATTAATACGGCATGGACTGAAATTCAGCCGCCTCCTTCCACGTCTGGTCGCTCGAATTACCTCACGGCTATCACGCAAATCAAAGAGGGGGATGCCTCTCAAATTGTCGAAATTATTGACGTTGAAAAAGTTTTAGCAGAGATTGTACATTACGACGTGACTATCTCGGAGGACATTCTCGATCAAGAATTGGCCCAAGCAATGGTCGGGCGTAATGTTCTGATTGTAGATGATTCCTCTACAGCTCGTAATCAAGTTCGCGATACGCTTTCTCAATTGGGTATGAATATCATCGAGTGTCGTGACGGGCTAGAAGCGTTAACGGTTTTAAAACGTTGGTGTGATGAAGGTAAAGATGTAGAAAAAGAGCTGTTGATGATGATTACGGATGCTGAAATGCCTGAAATGGACGGTTATAAACTGACCCATGAAGTGCGCCAAGATCCACGTATGTCTAAGTTGTTTATCACATTGAACACTTCTCTGAGCGGTAGTTTTAATGAAGCCATGGTACAAAAAGTAGGCTGTGATCGCTTTATATCTAAATTCCAACCGGATCTGCTGGTTGAAGTTGCTCAAGACCGATTACGCCAGATGCTTTCTAAAAGTGCATGATTAGATCTAGTGAAATCAGAGGGAGCGCACCTCTCTCTGATTTTTAACATCTCTCTCCTTAATTCCTCTGTACTAATGGAAATCCCGAGATTTACTTTGTAGATTGTTCAAGTAGTGCGTGCAATCAATCAACTTGCCAGCAATAACGTGCGTGACTTCTCCCTCTCTTTCAAGAATGCCTTTCACCATTAATACTTTAGCGCCTAAATACGCTTGCTTTTGGGCTCGTGCTGTCGCTTGCCAAACGACCACATTAATGTTGCCCGTGTCATCTTCTAGCGTAAAAAATGTCACGCCAGCGGCGGTGCCTGGAGATTGTCTTCCTGTTACCACGCCTACCACTGTGACCAGTGACTTATGCGGCTTCTCTGCCAGTTGCATCATGCGAGTAAAGTGAGGGAGTTTGCCCGTTTCTTCTAATAATTTAATTGGATGGCGGCTAAGAGATAGTCCCGTGCTTGCGTAATCCTCAATTAAATTTTCATATTCAGAGGGTTGAGTCTGGTAGCTAACATTGGGTTCTTCGACCTTGTGAAACAATGGTAGGTCAGATAAGGAATCCATTGCTGCCCAGCGAGCGTTATAACGATTCCCCGATAAGGCCTGAAATGCATTGGCTGAAGCCAATAATTCAATGTCACTTCGGCTTCTTAATATCTGCTTTACTTCTTGAATCGTTCGGTAACCATTAAGTGGTTTGCGCTCAATAAGCCTTTGTGCGCTTTCTGCGTTAAAGCCTTTCACCAAGCGAAAACCAAGTTGCACGCCGAGCCTGCCATTCGGACGTGAGACGAGATGATGCTGATATTTTGAATGATTGACGCACACCGGCAATACTTCGATGCCATGTCGGCGAGCATCTTGTACTAATTGCGATGGGCTATAAAATCCCATTGGTTGGCTGTTCAACAATGCAGTGTAAAATTCGGCTGGGTAATAATATTTTAACCATGCAGAACAATATGCCAGCACTGCGAAAGACGCTGAATGACTTTCAGGGAAGCCGTACTCACCAAAGCCGCAAATCTGATCGAAAATGCGCTCAGCAAACGCTAAGTCATAGCCTCTCTCTTGCATACCATTGATCAGTTTTGGTCTGAATTTAGCGAGATCGCCATTCTTTTTCCATGATGCCATCGCTCGACGGAGTTGATCGGCCTCGCCGCCGCTAAACCCTGCGGCTACCATGGCTAGCTTGATGACTTGCTCTTGGAAAATAGGGACGCCCATAGTCCGCTCCAGAACGCTTTTTACTTCTTCCGATGGATAACTGACAGGCTCTTTGTGATCTCGTCGTTTTAGAAAAGGATGCACCATATCACCCTGAATAGGGCCTGGACGAACAATTGCAATTTGAATCACTAAGTCGTAATAACAAGCAGGCTTTAGGCGAGGAAGCATGCTCATTTGTGCACGAGATTCAATTTGGAATACGCCTATCGTGTCAGCTTTTTGGATCATGCGGTACACGAGTGGATCATCTTGTCGGCGAGTGATCTCGGAAATCGAGAGGGATCGCTGGTGATGTTTCTCGACCAGTTGAAAGCACTTTTTGATGGCGTTTAACATGCCGAGTGCGAGTACATCGACTTTTAGTAGCTTCAAGCTTTCTAAATCGTCTTTATCCCATTGAATGATAGTGCGCTCTTCCATCGAGGCATTTTCAACAGGTACCAACTCATATAAAGGGCCAGATGAAATTACAAAGCCACCTACGTGCTGAGATAAATGGCGTGGGAAGCCAATGATCTCGTTGACCAATTGGATGAACTGCTGCCCTTTGAGAGATTCTGGTTGTAAGCCAAGTTCAATAATTTGAGCTTGCCAGCCTTGGCTGCGATCTCGGCGATTAACGTTCTTAATGAAAAAATCTAATTGGGTCTCTTCAATCCCTAGTGCTTTACCGACTTCACGCACGGCACTTTTAAAGCGATAGCTGATCACTGTTGCAGCAAGTGCTGCACGCTCACGGCCATATTTTTTGTAAATATACTGGATAACTTCTTCACGGCGCTCGTGTTCAAAGTCCACATCAATATCCGGCGGTTCCTTACGTTCTTTACTGATAAATCGTTCGAATAAGACAGCGATTTGTCGAGGATCGACGGCGGTAATTTCCAGGCAATAACACACCACAGAGTTTGCAGCGGAACCTCGCCCTTGGTAAAGAATGCCTTGCTGTTTCGCGAACATTACGATGTCGTGAATAGTAAGGAAGTAGTAGTGGTATTTAAGCTCTTGAATAAGCGCCAGTTCATTCTCGATGGTTTGATTGACTTCTGCTGGCACGCCTTCAGGAAAACGCAGCTTTTTACCACGTTCGACCAACATACGTAAGTAAGAGTCGGGTGTATAACCATCTGGGATCAGCTCGGTAGGATATTCGTATTTTAAATCGGAGAGCTTAAACTCGCATAAATCGGCGATGTAAGTACTTTCTTCCAGCCATTCTGGTTTGTAAATCCGAATCAACTTTTTAAAAGGACGAAGCGCTCGCTCAGTATTCGAAATACGGTCAAAACCGAGTTTATCGACGCTACACCCATGTTTTATAGCAGTAAGTACATGTTGTAATGGCAAGCGTTCAACGTCATGCATGAGAACGCCTCCGCAGGCAGTTATAGGTAATTGAAATTCATGTGCTAACTGCTCGCAGTGCGCAATGTACTCAGTATCGTTGTTACTCAAATGGCGCTGAATCGCTACCCACAAACGATTAGCGTGGTGTTGATTGAGCCAGCGCCCCCAATAGTGATCACTCTCTTGATGTGTGGGCAGCCACAATACCAAACAATGTCGAACCGACATCAAATCCCATTCGAACAGTTGATAGTTGCCTTTTTCACTGCGTCTTCTTGCGTTTGTGATGATACGACACAACTCGGCATAAGCCTTGCGACAAGGGCAAAGCAGTACGATTTGGCATTCATCATTTAACCAAAACATACTTCCAACGATTTGTTTGATATCGAGTTTATGTTGTTCGATGGTCGCATGGGCTTTGACAACGCCCGCGACTGAACATTCATCCGTTATAGCTAGAGCTTGATAGCGATAGAAAGCAGCTTGGAGTACCAGCTCTTCTGCATGAGAAGCTCCAGTCAAAAAAGAGAAGTTAGACTGACAAAATAGTTCCGCGTAACTCATAATGACCCAACAAAAATAACTGTCGATTTAACAAAAATAGCCATGAAGAAACCAGTGCTTGTGCTGATCACGAAATATCCATAACCAGCGGCCTTGCTTGGTGTGTGCAATGTAGTAATCACGCATGATCTCATCACCATCCCACCACCCAGAAACTATTCGCTCAGGTCCGTGGACCAAAGAAACTTGCTCTTGCAATACAATGGGAGTCGGTAATTGCATTGCTGGGCGTAGTATGGATGGTATGGCGTGCCCCTTTTCATCCGTAGCATCAGCAGGGCGATACTGACTGGCCTTTTCTGGTCTAGGATCGCAAGCAATATTGGGTTTTAAAACGGCACTTTTTCCCAATTTAGCTTGCAGTAAAGAAAGCAACTCTAAAGCATTCATGTTTCCTTTCTGCCCAGCAAAGAGATCGCGTGATGCACTAAGAGGCTCACCTTGACGGATGACTTTTAACGTTAGCCCTGTGACTGGGCCATTAAGCGAGAGTGACTCTAAGCTCAAACTCGCTAACTGTTGCCAACGCTGACATAGGTAATCACCTTGCGCAGAAGTGAGTTGAAGGTGTTGCTCTTGTTTCTCACGCTGGTGGAGTGTTAAACACAGTTCAAAAGCGACCTTATCTCTTAATTTAAGAAAGATTTCGAGTTGACGAAGCAATTTGGCCAACGGCTTTTCAATCCACTGAACGTTTTCGATCTCAAACAACAGCTCTAAATAAACTTGGAAGGATTCGGTAGGGTGATAAAAGTCGACAGGGTGTTTAAACTGCCCAGTCAGTCGACCAACGTAGTTCACCAAATCGATATCAAAGCGTCGTGCGATGTCTTGCAATGGCAGTTCAAGCAGGTTTTGCAATGTGGTGACACCTACACGTTGTAACTTCTCTACGGTAGCGTTTGATAAATCTGTCAGTGTTAACGGTATTGGTGATAAGGCTTTTTGTATGGCAGATTTGTCTTCGCTGATGACGTTCGCTCCTGATAATGCCATCAATTTGGCAGCAAAAGGCGAAAAACCACATCCGAATTGAAAACTCAGTTTCAGCTCCGATAAGTGAGCTCTGACTTTGTTCCAATAGTTTTCAAACCCTTCATACAGAGCGAGCATTGGAGTAGCACGCAGCAAAATACCTTGGTTTGGCATCAACACAACGTCAGATGTGATCAAATACAGCCATTGAGCAATTTCTTGTAACTTGCTCCATTCGGTGTGCGGATGATAAGGATGCACTTGTAAATCTCGACACAAGGACGCAGCACTGCCTAGGCCCATACCTGGCTTAATGCCTTGTTGTTCGGCAATCTCGTTGTATTGAATAATCTGGCAACGTTGGCTTTCGACAATCACCACGGGTTGTTTTTGGTTATCACCAAAGAGTGCGTCTAGCTGCAGGCGAGGGAAGTGCAAGTAAATCCACAGAGCCATATCACTAACCTTGGTTCGCCAGTGGGAAATTGACCACAGTCGAGTGCACAGTTTCAGATGATGGTTTCACCAGTTGCGGGTAATGGTGTTGGAATCCGATACTAACGCTACCTCTATTCCAGCCTCCTTTCCTTTTCAGCACTTCAACATGAATCCCTTGCTCGTCGCCTTTCAGTTTTAAACTGAGTGACACAGGCAAAGACAAGCGGTTGATAGTATCTGTTTTAAGCATAAAGAGAGGGCAAGTACCTTGTTCACTCGCTACCTGTAAGCGTTTCACTTGATGTATTTCAAGCTCTTCTTGCCATAACAAAACATTACTGCATACCCCACTTTTCAGACATTGCTCTGCAGCCCAAAGAGCATCTTTGGGATGAGCTGGATTAACGACCCACACTTGGTTTATATCCAAACCGATGTAGTGTAAGAACAGAGAATTCACTAACGCGGGAGGTTGAATAAATGCGGTCACACCATTGGTCTGGGTGGCTTTTAAATAAGGAGCGAGCAAACGCAATTCACCAATACTACCAATAGATTCCATCTCCACTACGCCATGAGGTGGAAAGCCTCCGCCGAGCAAATCATCTAATTCAGAAAAACCGGAACTAGTCTGCAACTGCTGAGGATCTGCTTTCGTTAAATTTGCTTGCCAAACAAGGTGTTGGCTTTTTAAGTTCTGAATAATATCTTGCATAATAAATACCTGTATATACATACAGTATATTTCTGTGGGAGAAAGTCGCAAGATTTTTATGAAGAGAGAAATGAAAAAAGGCAGCGTTTGCTGCCTTTTCAATCGATTATGTGAGGTAACCTGAATGAGTTATTTACGCTTCGGTTGAGCGTCGATGCACTGACCGTTCACATCGGTAACCGCAGGATCCATTAAGTGCAAATATAGCGGCATGATATCCAGTGGCGTTTTGAGAGTATTCGCATCTTCACCCGGATATGCTTTTTCACGCATGCGAGTACGAGTGGCACCAGGGTTAATTGCGTTAACGCGGATCGGTGTATCACTCAGCTCGTCAGCTAAAACTTGCATCATGCCTTCTACGGCAAATTTAGAGATAGCGTATGGCCCCCAGAATGCGCGGCCAGAGTGGCCGACGGTTGAAGAGGTAAAGATAATACGCCCAGCTTCTGATTTACGCATCACAGGCAGTAATGCTTGAGTCATTAGCACTTCGGCTTTCACGTTGATCTGCATGATATCGTCGAAGTCTTCCTCTTTGATTTGATCAAATGGACACAGCGAACTCAAGACACCTGCGTTGTGTAATAGACCATCCAAGCGACCAAACTGTCCTTCGATTGTCTCTGCCATATCAATGTAATTCTGCTGAGTTGCACCCTTGAGATCCAATGGAATGATAGCAGCTTGTGGATAGCCAGCAGCTTCAATCTCATCATAGATAGATTCAAGGTTTTGCACATTTCTACCCAAGAGAATAACAGTTGCACCGTGCTCGGCATAAGAAAGCGCGGCTTGACGGCCGATGCCATTACCAGCGCCAGTAACAAGAATGACTTTACCTTTTAGAGCATCAGCTGAAACGGAGTAGTTCACGGCGATAAATCCTTATTATTGTAAGAGGGCCCATGATAGTTAATTGACGCTAAAAAACGCCTGTTTCTCAATGGAAAATCTTGGTAATCGTGACAAGATGGTTACAATACACCAATTCATGTGTTATACCAATTCCAGAACTTTCGTTAGGTATGCTATCAATCAGAACAAGTGGTTACAAACCGCGCTGCCTTCTCGCTGATGTTTCTGCGTAACATACTAACGTCATCTGAAATGAGATAAAGGAGCTCTCGTTGGAATTTTTATTAGATTATGGTCTGTTTCTGGCCAAAATTATCACGGTGGTTGCTGCGATAATTGTTCTGCTCATTATTGCAAAATCGGCTGGTGGCAAATCGGGTGCGGCGAAAGGGGAGTTAGAGATTACCAACCTTTCAGAGCAACACAAACAATCTGTTGAGCAGTTAGAGCATCATTTGCATGACGATGCTTTCATCAAGGCTCGAGATAAAGCCGTCAAGAAAGAAGAAAAAGAGAAGAACAAATCTCGCGAGAAAGAAATCAAACAAGCGAGCAAAGACGGTTCATTAGATAGCAAGCGTGAACCACACCTATTTGTTCTTGATTTCAACGGTAGCATAGACGCAAAAGAAGTCGCGTCTCTACGTGAAGAAATCACCGCTATTTTGGCTGTCGCACGTGAAGGTGATGAAGTGTTACTTCGCTTAGAGTCTGGCGGTGGTATGGTTCATGGTTACGGCCTTGCCTCTTCTCAACTGGACCGAATCAAAGCTGCGGGTCTTCCTCTGACCATCTCTGTTGACAAAGTTGCGGCAAGTGGCGGTTACATGATGGCATGTGTAGCAGATAAAATTGTTTCTGCACCATTTGCAATTGTGGGTTCTATTGGCGTTATCGCACAGATTCCTAACTTCAACAAACTGTTGAAGAAACATGACATTGAGTACGAACAACTAACAGCGGGTGAATATAAACGCACGCTAACGATGTTCGGTGAGAATACCGATAAAGCGCGCGATAAGTTTAAGCAAGAACTTGAAGAAACACATGTCTTGTTTAAAGACTTCATCTGTGAGCGTCGTCCTAGTTTGGACCTAGACAAAGTAGCCACTGGTGAGCACTGGTTCGGCACACAAGCGAAAGAGCTTGGTTTGGTGGATGACATTAGTACATCTGATGATATCGTTGTTGCGGCATGCAAAGATAAAACTGTACTTTCTGTGCATTATGTACAAAAGAAAAAACTGGCCGACAAGCTAGCAGGTGTGGCGGGTAAAGTCGCTGATAGTGTGATTTTAAAGTTAGCTGAGCGTGGTCAAAAGCCGATTGTTTAATCGAGCTTAAGTTCATGACATTTAAAACGGCGAGGGCGGAAGCTCTCGCCGTTTTTGTTGAACTTTATGTTTATTGATGAATCCAATTACGCATTAGGTGTAATGCTTTACACGACATTTTTCCTCGCTCCAAAGACTGATTACCCGTATAATGTGCGCCTCGAAAACCGAGCAAATTGCTGAAAAGAAACTATTGGTGGAGAAGAACATGTCCTCTCAAACTCCGGTTGTAACCGTAGATGGACCTAGTGGTGCAGGTAAAGGCACTTTATGTATGTTGCTGGCGAAAAAGTTGGGTTTCCAACTCTTAGATTCTGGCGCAATTTATCGTGTACTTGCACTCGCTGCGATTCACCACGGTGTCGACACCGAGTCAGAAGATGCTCTTGTCCCACTAGCAACACACCTAGACGTTCAATTTATCGCGGAAGGTGACTTAGTTAAGGTCATTCTAGAAGGCGAAGATGTGTCAGGGGAGCTTCGTAAAGAAGAAACGGGTATGGCAGCATCTAAAGTTGCGGCTTTGCCACGTGTTCGTGAAGCATTACTACGTCGTCAGCGTGCATTTGAGACCGCTCCGGGTCTGGTTGCTGATGGTCGTGATATGGGCACAATTGTATTCCCGAGTGCGCAAGCAAAAATCTTCCTTGATGCGAGTGCTGAAGAGCGTGCAAATCGACGCCTTAAACAGTTGCAAGAGAAAGGGTTAGATGTTAGATTTGCTGACCTTTTAAGCGAGATCCAAGAGCGTGACGACCGAGATCGTAACCGCCCAGTGGCGCCATTACGCCCTGCTGAGGATGCGCTTGTGCTAGATTCTACGTCGATGACTATCGACGAAGTAGTAGAAAAGGCACTACAATATATCGAATCGAAGCTAGCTGAGTAATAATACTCGACTAGGCTAAGAGCGTTGGTCGCAAGGATGATGACTGGCGAATTTAATAACCCCATGCGGTAGGATACCCGTGGAAGTTTAATTTATTGAAGATTAATTAAATGACTGAATCTTTTGCTCAACTCTTTGAAGAGTTTCTAAACGAAACAGAATTCCAACAAGGCAGCATCGTTAAAGGTACTGTAGTAGCTATCGAGAACGGTTTCGTTCTTGTTGACGCTGGTCTTAAGTCTGAATCTGCTATCCCTGCTGAACAGTTCAAGAACGCTGCTGGCGAACTTGAAGTTGAAGTTGGCGCTGAAGTAGACGTAGCTCTAGACGCTGTTGAAGATGGTTTCGGTGAAACTCAACTTTCTCGTGAGAAAGCTAAGCGTCACGAAGCTTGGATCGTACTTGAGAAAGCTTACGAAGAAGCTGAAACTGTTGTTGGTATCATCAACGGTAAAGTTAAAGGCGGTTTCACTGTTGAACTAAACGGTATCCGTGCTTTCCTTCCTGGCTCTCTAGTAGACGTACGTCCAATCCGCGACACTGCTCACCTAGAAAACAAAGAGCTAGAGTTCAAAGTTATCAAACTTGACCAAAAACGTAACAACGTAGTTGTTTCACGTCGTGCAGTTATCGAATCAGAGAACAGCGTTGAGCGTGACGAGCTTCTAGAAACTCTACAAGAAGGTTCTGAAGTTAAAGGTATCGTTAAGAACCTTACTGACTACGGTGCGTTCGTTGACCTAGGTGGCGTTGACGGTCTTCTACATATCACTGATATGGCTTGGAAGCGCGTTAAGCACCCATCTGAAATCGTTAACGTTGGTGACGAGATCCAAGTTAAAGTTCTTAAGTTCGACCGTGAGCGTACTCGCGTATCACTAGGTCTTAAGCAACTAGGCGAAGATCCATGGGTAGCAATCGCTAAGCGTTACCCAGAAGGTCACAAACTAACTGGTCGCGTAACTAACCTAACTGACTACGGCTGCTTCGTTGAAATCGAAGAAGGCGTTGAAGGTCTAGTTCACGTTTCAGAAATGGATTGGACTAACAAGAACATCCACCCTTCTAAAGTTGTTAATGTTGGCGACGAAGTTGAGGTTATGGTTCTTGAAATCGACGAAGAACGTCGTCGTATCTCTCTAGGTCTGAAACAGTGTAAAGCTAACCCATGGCAGTCATTCGCTGAAGCACAAGCTAAAGGCGACAAAGTTACTGGTAAGATCAAGTCTATCACTGACTTCGGTATCTTCATCGGTCTAGAAGGCGGCATCGATGGTCTAGTTCACCTATCTGACATTTCTTGGAATGTTGCTGGCGAAGAAGCTGTACGTGAGTACAAGAAAGGCGACGAGATCTCTGCAGTTGTTCTAGCAGTAGACGCTGAGCGTGAGCGCATCTCTCTAGGCATCAAGCAAATGGAAAATGACCCATTCAATGCTTACGTTGCTGACAACAAGAAAGGTGTTCTAGTTAACGCTACTGTAACTGCTGTTGACGCTAAAGGCGCTACTGTTGAAATCGCAGAAGGCGTTGAAGGTTACATCCGTGCTTCTGAAGTATCACGCGATCGCGTAGAAGATGCTTCTCTAATCCTAAGCGCTGGTGATGTTGTTGAAGCGAAGTTCACAGGTGTAGACCGTAAGAACCGCGTAATCAACCTATCTATCAAAGCTAAAGACGAAGCTGACGAGCAAGAAGCAATGGCATCTATCAACAAGCAAGATGACAATGCATTCGGTAACGCAATGGCTGACGCTTTCAAAGCTGCTAAAGGCGAATAATATACTCGCTTAAGCAAAAAAGGAGCCGCAAGGCTCCTTTTTTATATTTGGTCATATTTAAGTAGTAATACTAATGACAGTAAACTATCTTAATAAAAGGCATTTCTTCATTGCGCATTTTGCATAAAATTTGTCTAGAATTGTCAGCAAGTGTTTGTTGGAATTAGTATTACTTACTATAATAAGTGATAAAGATACTCAAAGAGGGCAACTATGACTAAGTCTGAACTGATTGAAAGACTCTGCGCTGAGCAAACACACTTATCAGCGAAAGAGGTAGAGGATGCTGTAAAAGATATTTTAGAGCACATGGCCTCTACACTAGAGAGCGGTGACCGTATCGAGATCCGTGGCTTTGGTAGTTTTTCTCTTCATTACCGCGAGCCTCGCGTAGGTCGTAACCCTAAAACGGGCGATAAAGTGGAATTGGAAGGTAAATACGTTCCACATTTCAAACCTGGTAAAGAACTTCGTGAGCGTGTAAATATTGGTTAATGCACTCTTATTAGTTTGAAAAAAGCGGCATACGTTTGTGTATGCCGCTTTTTTGTAATGTATCCAAGTTAGTCATACATCCAAGATCGTTTACTAATCTAATTGTGGATTCAGCCGTTTTCCTTGCTGCTTTCTATACCCAAATAACTTTAACTTCTAAGCATGTCTACAAACTAAGCATCTTGAGGTTACTTGGGTATAGATTATTGCTAATATACGTAGTCTGAAGAAGCATTTTCCTGCATAATCTTACCGACTTACTCCTAGAAGGGTGATGTAACATGAAAATTATAAAAATCGTTGCTGTTTTAGCTCTCTTTTTAATTGCATTGGCGTTAGGTTCCCAAAACCAAGAGCTCGTGACTTTTAACTATCTTCTAGCAAAAGGAGAGTTCCACTTGTCTACGCTATTAGGTGTAGTATTTGTGGTTGGCTTTGCTTTAGCGTGGGTTATCTTTGGTAGCATCCAACTGAAAACTCAGCTACAGGTCCGTCGTTTAAAGAAAAAACTGAAAAAGTACGAACCAACTGAATCAAACAACGCTGCTGATAAGCCAGCCATTGAAAAACAGGCATAAGGATAAGGCTTAACTTTAATGCTTGAACTACTCTTCTTGTTGTTGCCTATAGCTGCTGCGTATGGCTGGTATATGGGGCATCGCAGCGCTCAGCAAGACAAGCAGAAGCAATCTCATCAAATCTCTCGTCAGTATATGACGGGTCTTAATCTGCTGCTCTCTGACCAATCAGATAAGGCTGTCGATCACTTTATTGAATTGCTCCAAGTTGATAACGAGACCATTGATACTCACCTTGCGTTGGGTAACCTGTTCCGGTCTCGTGGTGAAGTCGACCGCGCAATCAGAATTCACCAAAATCTTATTTCTCGTTCAGGCTTAACACTGGACCAAAAGAACCTCGCCCTTCAACAGTTAGCGAAAGACTACATGGTCTCTGGTTTTCTTGATCGTGCAGAGAAAATCTTCGAACAGTTAGTCGAAGAGCCAGATTACAAAGAGGCGGCTCTTCAACAATTAGTGACCATTTATCAGCAAACACGAGAATGGGAAAAGGCGATTTATTACGCGAACCAATTGGCTAAGTTAGGTAATAAACGCTCAAGGATGCGTGCAAATATTGCCCATTTTTGGTGTGAAATAGCCATGCTCGACCAAGCTGATGGGAATACTAATAAGGCAATACAGCATTTTAAAAAAGCGTTAGCGGAAGACCCGAAGTGTGTTCGAGCAAGTATTGCTTTGGGACGAATTTACCTAGAGTCTGAAGACTATAAGCACACCATCAAATATCTGACGGGGGTACTTGAGCAAGATAAAGACTTTATCAGTGATGTCTTGCCAACTATTGCAGAATGCTATCATCATCTGGGTCAGGAAGATGAACTTGTCGAGTTTCTGAGAGCTTGTATTGATAAGAAAGCAGGCGTATCAGCCGAGTTGATGTTGGCTCAATTAGTTGCTCATCACGAGAACGTTGGGGCTGCTCAAGAGTTACTGACGAAACAATTGCTGAAAAACCCAACCATGAAGGGCTTCTACCGTTTAATTGACTACCACATTGCAGAAGCAGAAGATGGTCGAGCGAAAGACAGCCTATCAACACTACAAGCGATGGTGGGTGAACAGTTAAAAGTGAAACCACATTACCGATGCCGGAAGTGTGGATTTTCTACCCATTCCCTTTATTGGCATTGTCCGTCCTGTAAAGGATGGGGGACGATCAAGCCAATCCGCGGATTGGATGGTGAATAATTCTTAATGCAGCTGGCAGAGTTTCTGTCCGCTGCATTTTTTTAACTTTTTATTTAATAAGAACCAAAACAGTTAGGAGATGAAATGATCGACCAAAAAGTTATTGTCGCACTGGATTATGATAACCAAGCAGATGCACTTGCGTTTGTAGATAGAATTGATCCTGCGTCATGCCGACTAAAAGTTGGCAAGGAGATGTTTACGCTATTTGGTCCTGATTTTGTACGTGAACTCCATAAACGTGGTTTCTCGGTATTCCTAGATTTAAAATTTCACGATATTCCAAACACCTGTTCGAAAGCAGTTCGCGCTGCGGCTGAAATGGGTGTATGGATGGTGAACGTACACGCGAGCGGTGGTGAGCGTATGATGACGGCATCACGTGAAATTCTTGAGCCATATGGTAAAGATCGTCCACTTCTTATCGGTGTAACGGTACTAACCAGTATGGAACAAAGTGATTTAGCTGGTATTGGTTTGAATGTTGCGCCTCAGGAGCAAGTGATTCGTCTAGCAACCTTGACCAAAAACGCAGGCTTAGATGGTGTGGTATGTTCAGCGCAAGAGTCCTCATTACTGAAGAGCGAACTAGGCCAAGAATTTAAGTTAGTGACCCCTGGTATTCGACCTGCTGGCTCAGAACAAGGTGACCAACGCCGTATCATGACGCCAGTAGACGCTATCCAATCAGGTTCAGATTATCTTGTGATTGGTCGCCCTATCACTCAAGCGTCAAATCCTGCAGAAGTGCTGAAGTCGATCAATGAGAGCTTATCTAACATGTAAGCACTGTCTCGATTGTATGGAGAAAAGTGAGGCTAAGATGCCTCACTTTTTACATCGAATGAAAATACTGATCGCGGTAAACAACCATTCCTTTTAACCAGCTATGTCTGATCATTTACTCGCTTTAACTGGTATATCGGGGCCAATTGAGATAAAGGTTCTGCGGTTTATTCTGAGTAAAGTAGGGCTTGGTACTATGCCGATCACACTTTTGTAACATAACTCACTGTGATGCCTCGAAAATGCAACCATGTGTTATTGATGGCTTGCGTTACAAATGTCTAAAGAATACTATGGCGAAGATGCATTCACTGCGTTGTAAGGTCTAGGATGACCTAGTGAAACTCTTTGAAATTAATATAGAAGCTGGCAGGACGTCACTTCATATTACGTTCCTATTATTTCCTATCTGCGTATTTTAAATCGCAGCTTTCTGTGAGCTTTCACACGCTGTCTTCCTTGTTACGACCTTAGTGCGCAAACACAACAAGGAAGAAACATGACTAAAAAACTGCCATTTTCAGTACTAGCAACACTGACCGCTGCCAGTTTTCAACTGAGTGCGGCAGAATTGCCAGCTGATATCGAATGGATTTCAAACAACAACGAACCTCTATTTGCCTCTGAAGAAGCGGTACGAGGTGGCACCTATCGCACTTACATTCAGAGCTTTCCGCAAACATTACGAAGTGTTGGTCCAGATGCGAACTCAGGTTTGCGCCAATACTTAATGGATGGTTCACCAAAACTGGCTCAGCGTCATCCAAATACTGGCAAATGGATCCCTCAACTTGCTAAGTCATGGGCATTTGGAGAGGACAACAAAACCGTATTCTTTAAACTCGACGAAACGGCCGAGTGGTCAGATGGTGAAAAAATTACAGCAGATGATTACGTCTTTATGATGAAGTACTACACGTCAAAAGACATTATCGACCCGTGGTATAACGACTTCTTCACAAACAGTATTGTGAGTGTTGAAAAAATTGATGACTACACGATCAAAGTCAATCTTGCTGTAGCTCAAAGTCATGACTCACTTATGGTTATGATTAACATGCCAAGTAATGGTTTTCAGCCTCGTCCTGAACACTTCTTTGAAGGAGAAAAGGACGCAAATAACGATGGCATGCCTGATAACTTCGTCAGAAAGTTTAACTTTAAATCTGAGCCAACCGCAGCGCCTTACTACATTGATCAAGTGAAGAAAGGTAAGAGCGTAACATTCAAACATGTCGGTGAAGATTGGTGGGGATACAACAACCGCTACTATAAAAACCGTTATAACGTTGAAAAGGTTCGCATTAAGGTAATTCGCGATCCTGATATTGCCATGAAGCACTTTGAGAAAGGCAACTTAGACTACTTTGAGATGGTGCTACCAAGCTTTTGGCATGACAAAACCAATAGTGATGTGTACAAAAAAGGCTATATCCAAAAGTACTGGGGCTTTAACGAAGCACCGCAAGGAGCTGGTGGTCTTTGGATGAACACAGCGATGCCGATGTTGGATAACCTAGAAGTGCGTAAAGGTGTTATGGCAGCCACTGACTATGACGGCATGATTGAAAACATCATGCGTGGAGATTATTCACGTAAACCGCATGGACTCGGCTTTGGTCATGGCGAATACGATGATCCTAACAATACACCGCCAAAGTTTGATGCTGATGCGGCGGTTAAACACTTCGAAAAAGCGGGCTTTGACAAAGTGGGCGCAGATGGTATTCGTGTTAACGACAAGGGCCAACGCTTGAGCTTTGCCATCACCTACGGATACAACTCTTGGACACCGCGTATTGCATACCTGAAAGAGCAAGCGAAACTTGCTGGTCTTGAGTTCACGTTAAACTTGGTGGATGGCTCATCTGCGTTTAAATACATTCTTGAGAAAAAGCATCAGCTAGCGTTTTTGAATATGGGCTCTGGTGAGATCCCTGCGTATTGGGAATACCTACACTCGGATAATGCAAATCGACCACAAACGAATGCTCACACCAACTACAGCAGCCCTGAGCTAGACAAGTTAATTGAAGCGTATGACTCTGAGTTTGATCAGGAGAAGCGTTACGACTTGTCGCATCAAATCCAAAACTATGTCAGCAAAGCAAATATCATCGTTCCTGGCTACATGGTGCCTTATTCTCGAGTTGCTCATTGGCGCTGGGTTAAAATTCCTAAAAACGGCATGACAAAAGCGACAGAATGGGTGCTTCATCCAATGGATATCGGTAATTTCTGGATTGATAACCAAGTAAAAGAAGAGACAGAGGAAGCGATGGACGAGGGTAAAACCTTCCCAGAATTAACGGTAATTGATGATCGTTACAAATTGTAAGTCATTAGTTTAGATAGAAAATGATAGCCCCGGTAATGAATTTTATCGGGGCTTTCTTTTTTACTTAATAAGGTAAGACACTTCTAAAAGGTAGGTTTTTGCATCACCAAGCAAAGAGAAAGCTTTATCGATGGTTTTAAATCGATCATCAAGCGAGTCGCTTGATATCAGCTGGCTGAATGTTTGCAACGAGAAAGCTTCGTTTGCTTTGAAGAACTGATGTACGTTTTCAAGCTGCACTTTATGAATATGCTCCACCTTATTTAGGGCGGTGGTTAAATCGGAAATGTTAATCGACATTGCTACTCGGGAACCTTATCAACAAGACCTATATGAGGTCATAGAGTGGGGTTTTATATTTTGCGACAGAGAGTAACACCGAAGAGCAATTTATAGTCTGATGAAGATCAATTTGCCTTATTTAAGCATCTGTAACGCGGCACTAGACGTGTACCTAGAGCTAGTACACGTTACAACGCTTGAATATAGGCTAGGGTTTCACCTGATCAAAAGTAAAAGCCAAGTCCGACTAAAAGCCCTTGAGAAGCCGTATCATATTCAAATACCTCTTCATTTTTGTAATCGACCCAGGTCGACTTGTAAGCTAAGTTGAGATCAGACCATTCGTTAAAGCGATAACGAACACCAGTTTGAATGGCATAAGTGAAGTGAGTATCGTTGCCAAGTCCGGCGTCGATACTGGCATGAAATCGCCAGTTTTCACTCAATTCATCAATGAGTCGCAAGCCAACTAAAAAATCGACCCAATCTTCTTGTAATGACAGTCTATCTTCTAGTACCCGGTTGTCATTACGATACAGCTTGCCGGTGATGTCATTGTCCCACCAACGTAATCCAAACATATAATCCAGTTTACCAAATGAATATTGTTCGCGTTGGAATGCCTTTGCTTCTAGAACACCTTGCCGTATTTCGATGTCCGCACGATAACGAGCGTTAGGCAGAGCGCCCTTGATATTATTAACATCACCACTTAAGTTCATGAAACTATAATCTATGTAGTAGCCCCACTTACTTTGGTAAATACTCTCGAATCGCAACATCGCCCCAATATCGAGGTGGTCTACTATGAACTTAGGATCGACATCCACCTCTGATGAAAAGCGACCAATACTGGTATCCCCGTGGATATTCAGTCCTAGCATGTACACTTCTATGCTATTTCGCCAACGAGATTCTTGTGTCTCGGCTGAGAGCGCTACTGATGTAGGTAATACAAGAATGAGTGAGGAGAGTGATAGCAGGTTACATGGTTTCATCCAATTTCCTTTTCGGCTTTTCGTCAGCTTTCAGCTTAGTAGAAGTCGCTACACTCTGCATAAAAAAGGGAAGCAACTTGCTTCCCTGTAATTAACATTGACTTAGAGTTGTTTGGCAATGTCTGAGGTTAGGCTTTCTATGCCTATGGATAAAGCGTTGACGAGCGCTTCATAGCCCTCATCTTGAAGCGGCTGAGAGATTTGTATTGGCGCGCTGTTTTCTACCTTACCTTCGGCATTAATGAGTAACCATTCCCCCTCAATTTCGATATTACCTTTGTAGCTGCCATTAAATTTATTTAACGTAAGCTGTAGTTTGGCTTCACCGCTTTGATCCAACAGATTATTCATTTCAGCCGGCCAGTAATGACTTTGCTTGTGGCGTAGTTCCGAGACGACTCTCTGAGTGATTTGCTCAGAAATACTGTGCGCCCATTGATTGTGCTTTGCCTGAATAACTTGGGTCTCAGAGGTTCGATAAACAATGCCATTATCATTCAAATAACTCGCCAATGTCACTGGACGAACAACTAAAGTTGGGCGCTGAGCGATATCAGAAGAGCTCAGCGTCACTGGTTCCGCCTTAGGTAGAAGGTACATAGCTCCTTTAGTTTGCGGAGCGCTACTGCAACCCGTTAGACCGACAAATAGCGCGATAGACAGAAAGAATACTCGTTTCATTAGTTTTTGCCTTTAACTGGTATTGGGTCACTGATTTCATCTTCTCCAAACACGAGAGAGTTTGGCTTTTCGTTTAGCTGTTTAAGTACGGGTTTAAACTCTGTCATTACGCTTTCTAATTCTTTTAGCGTGGCTTCCATTTCGCTGTACATGGTTGAGTTGGGCCCATAACCATCGAGTGTTTTTTGTAATTGCTGTAAGCTTTGGCGAATATCTGTTGGGATCTCTTGCGTCTCTTTTTGATTCAAAAGTTTATCAATACTGTCCGCCACGCGTTCTGCTGAAGCTAACGTTTTTTCGGACGTTTTTAACGTTGAATTGAGAGAATCTAACGTTTCTTCCATCGGTAAGTTATTAATCTTATTTAGGAAGTCGTTCACTTGGCGCTGAACCTGCGCAAAACCACCACGCATAGTTGGGAAAACATCTAAATCAGCAAACTTACTCGGTACGTAAGGCTCGTCATTTGGATAGAAGTCGGCGTCAACATATAGTGCGCCTGTTAATAAGTTACCTGTTTTTAAAGTACCACGTAGGCCTTTAGCAAACTCACTCTTCAATTTATCTTTTAACATTGGTAAAGATTGGGATTGGAAATCGCCATAAACACGGCCGAGCTCGATACGTACCAATACAGGAATTTTTTTCGCAGAAAAGTTCTCTTCTGGGGTTGGAAGTCGCATTGGTACACGCATCACAGTACCAATTCTCAAGCCTCGATATTCGACAGGTGCCTTACGTTTAAGTCCTCGTACCGATTCATCAAAAAGCATAACGAATTCAATATAATCATCGTACATGCCTTCTCGAAGTTGTTTAATATCATCGTACAAGCGGAAGTTGACCATATTTTCAGTGAGCTGTTCACCGGATTCAAGACCTGGAACGGTATCGAAGGTAACACCACCCGTTAGCATGCTCTCTAATGAGCCAAACTTGACTTCGAACCCTTCAGCGTTGAGCTGTAAATCTACGCCAGAATTCAGCCAGAACTTGGTACGAGTGCGCACTAAGCTGTCATAAGGCTTGAAAATAAAGAGTTGGTATAACGCTTTGCGAGTGTCAACATCAAAGCTGGTTTTCTCTACACGACCAACCGTAAAGCCTTTATAAATGACGGGGTCACCAACGCCTAGCTTACCAGCCTCGCGGTGTGTTAACACAAGGCGTAACCCCTCTGCATCAGGAGAGGCGACTGGGGGAACATCTAAGACCGTAAAGCGCTCTTTCTCTATCTTAGACTTACCCGGCTGAAGTTGGATATAAGCGCCAGAGAGCAAGGTCTCTAAACCTGAAACGCCATCACGGCCAATACGAGGCTTCACAACCCAAAACATGGTGTCATCTCGCAGCATGCGTTCTGCATCCTTGTTCATTTGTGCCTTAGCGATGATGTGATCGTAATTTTCACTGAGAGTGACTTCAGTAATCAGTCCTACTTTTACATTCAATGCTCGGATTTCGGTTTTGCCAACCTCAATCCCATCTGCGGTTGGCAGTTGGAGAGTAATTTGTGGGCCTGTACTGTTGATATATTGGAACAGCATCCACGCTCCCATGGCTAGCGCAAGGATCGGGACAATCCATATCGCAGAAATCTGCTTTTGCGGTTTTATTTGAGCGGTTACGTTGTTCTCATCACTCATATTTGGCTTTCTCGTTTAAGTTGTCAGAAATCGGCTCCTGCACTTCGTTTTGTGGCAATTGCCACAACAAACGTGAGTCAAATATCATTGCAGAAAGCATAGTAAAAATGACCACTGCCGCGAAAGAGAGCGCAGCAGGACCTGGATAAATCGCCATTAAGTTTTGCAGTTGAACCAGTGCAACTAAGATCGCGACGACGAAGATATCGATCATGGACCAACGGCCAATAAACTCAGTTATACGGTAGATCTTTAAGCGTGAAATACTCTCTTCGTGCGGAAGATATCGCGCTTTTTGCGCATTGTAATACAGCCACGCGAGTGCCAGCATTTTCGCCATTGGAATAAATACGCTAGCAAAGAAAATTACCATCGCAATAGGGTAAGAACCTAAATGCCAAAGCAATATAACCCCCTCCATGATAGTTGAACCTTCTGCATGTCCAAGACTTACGGTGTACATCATAGGGTAGAGGTTTGCAGGGATATAGAAAATGACTGAAGCAAACAAAAGCGCCCAAGCTTTTTGTAAGTTGTCTGCGGGGTTGTATTTGTGAATAGGGCTTTTACAACGAATGCAGTGTTGGTGTTTTTTAGCTTCAATAGGGTTGAGCTGGTGACACGTATGACAACCAATATGGTTGTGGTTATGGTGCGTATCACCCTCTTTTACATTAGATAGCTCGATAGCTGGAATAAAGTGCCCCCAGAGCCAGCTTTTGTCGACCATTGATATGCATTTGACTACCAGAACGGTATATACACAAAACGCCCAGAATGAAGTGCCCATTCCTATGTCTGCGAGGGAAGCGATTTTAATTAAGCTGACCAACACGCCAATCAAAAAGACATCCACCATTAACCAGGGTTCGACTCGAAACAGAAGACGGCATAAAACTTTTGCCATTCGTTGCTGCTTTTTAGAGGGGGTATGTTTACGTGCTTTTAATGCTTCAAGGTGAAGAAAGAGAATGAGGCCAACATAGATTGCAGGTAAAACGATAACTGTTGCGAGTAACAGCACACCCAAAAGCACATTTTGAAACTCAGCCAGCATTTTTGCAGCGTGCAACAAGGTGATTTCTTGCGACAACCCTTGCACGCTGAACGACATAAAAGGGAAAGAAATGCTTAGCACTAACATGATCAAACATGCCGATGATATGGCGATCACGCTTTGGTAAGGCTTGGCATTCACTTTAGTCAGCGAATGCGAACATCGAGGACATTGTGCTTTTTGCCCCTGTTCGATATCGGGAATGCGAACAACAAGGCCGCACTCTTCGCATGAAATTAACTGACGGGAATTAGGTTGAATACTCATCGGGTAGGTTTTAGATTCATTTGCTTTAAGAATACTCTTTTTTCACTAGGCACGCTTGTTTTGATTCAGGAGTTTACGAGTTTCTTACTTTTGGCATTAGAGGATATGAGAGATCTAAGACATAAACGAAGTCACGTTTGGTACAAGATTTTACGGCGAAGATGAGTATGTTGGAAGTCGAAAATAATGTGATATTGCTTGTCTGTGGAGGGGGGTAATTACTTGTTTTTAAGGGTAAGTAACCCTGCCCAGATAATCTGAGCAGGGAAAAAGAGCATTTTATTTAAGGTGCTTAGTTGTACTTTACTTGACCGTTCCGCTCTTAAAGGCATTGGAGCCGACTTGCGTACCGTTGAGCGTTTTGCCGTAATAGCCTTGGTGTTGGTGATATTTCTCCGCGTTTGCGGTGACATTGCCTTTGAATCGAGGATCTTGTGGACGCTCATGGCTGTTGACGTATGCTGCGACATCCCAAGCTTCTTGCTCTGTCAGCTGCACACTTTTCCCAAGCGGCATGTTTTCGTAAATAAAATAGGCCGCTGTGTTAATCCGGTGCATACCTGCGCCCCAGTTATACGCATATTCGCCCCAAAGTGGTGGAATGTATGAGTGGCCGTTGGTGTCTTTGATGCCAGAACCGTCGGCGCGATGGCAAGTTTCACAGTTCTTTTCGTAGACCAGTGCGCCTCGCTCTATTGATGGTTCTTGCTCAGGGGCGGCGATTTTTGGGTAGCCACGCCCAGAGAGATTACCTCGATTTTCAATTGGTAATGCTTGTGCGATGGCTTCGGGCAACGGGAAGTCTTTTGCTTTTCCACCAATTTGCAACGCTTTTGCGTCTAGCTCTGGAATGGGTTCATCCGCCATACCATGTTTGTCAAGCAAGCCGCCCATCGCTAACCAGTAGGCGTAAGCACTAAGGGCAACAATTTCTGGCGAATCGTAAGCGGGCGCTTTACCATTCATGGAATACTCGAAACAACCTTGGATACGGTCAGCATAGCTGTTTACGCGATCGTTTTTCTTACGATATGCAGGGTATGCCATGTAAGCTGCCCACAGTGGCGCAGCGTTTGCTTTTCGTCCTGCCTCCATATGGCAGTTCACACAGTTTTGTTCGTTGCCAACGTATTTTCCGCGCATTTGTTGTGAGTTAACAAAGAGCGAGTAACCATGTTTTACTTGCTCACCAAATGCGGTGTTTGGGATTGTGCTGAGATCACGCGATTTTAAGTATTCACCGTGCTTTTCTTTTTCTATCGCAGGTAGCTCTTTCTGGCGGTCCGGTAATGGATCGTTAGCTAGTACGAGCGTAGAAATGAAAGGCAGTGCGAACAAAGAATAGAAACGTTTCATGACTGCTCCTAGTAACGTAATGAGGCAAAGTAGTAAGCAAGATTTTCGATCTCTTTGTCAGTGAGATTTTTTGCGATGGTCCCCATCATATTGAGCGGGTCGCCACTGCGAGTGCCGTTTTTCCATGCCATCAATTGCGTTTTTAAGTAATCAGCATGTTGGCTTGCGAGGCGAGGGAACTTGTCGACGCCCATACCGCTGGCTCCATGACAAGTTGCGCAAGCTGGAATATTTCTATCCCAATCGCCTTGGAAAATTAATTTACGATACGGGTTACGAATATCAGCTTGGTCGCCGCGTTGTTCTGGATTCGTGAACTCATAGCTCGGGAGGTTAGCAAAGTACTCCATAACTTCCTTACGGTCTGCGGGATCGCTGAGTTCCTTCGCCATGCCTTGCATGACCACATTTTGGCGTTCGCCACTAAGGAATAGTTCGATTTGAGTGTTGAGATAATTCGCGTTTAAACCAGCGATCATCGGCGCGATATTTGGCTGTCCCATGCCATCTTGGCCGTGACAACCGCTACATACGCTGGCTTTTTCCGGAATAGACGAGGCGCTTGCGCCCATAGTGGTTGCTAACAAACAGGCCACCACCACTGGAAGAATTTTTGACATGCTGACTCACTTTAATTTTTATTTATATGTCTAAGTGCTACTTGGTAGTCACTTGGACGATATTGTCGGCCTTGTCAATAATGAAAGGTATTGTGGATTTCCACATATTTAATAAGTGTAAATGGCCGTATTTGTTTTTATTGGTTGTTCTATAAGCGATAAAAACAAAGTGGTGAAGAGCTGCACAAATCGGCAGCTCTAAGTGGTAGAGACGTCTTAACGTGCGGCGTTACGCTTTGCGGATTTTGGCTGGTAATGATTGACGAGCCGCGGCTCCTACCACCCAATCTAACAACACGCCTTTCCCTTCTCGGGTTGGGTCAATTAATCCGATGTCGTTAATGTTGACTCCATCTTGGCTGCGAGTTTTTACGGGTTGTTGTTTATCGCCGATCCAGTGCGAGCGTTGTCCTAGCTCGGTATGACCAAATCCATGTTCAAATCCGAGTGTGCCAGGGCGAATTCCGCTGACTATCATCGCAAGTGCTTTGGTGCTTGCAGATGGTGTCTCGATAACAAACTCATCACCCGTTTTAATGCCTGCGCGCTCGGCATCGATTGGATGGATGTACACTGGGTTTACGCCTTTAATCGAGTTCAACCTTGGCGATAGGTTGGATACCGCACTGTGAATGTTGGATTTAAAGTTCGTCAGGCTGAAAGGCCATTCTGAGCTTGGGAACTGGTCTTCCATTGGTGTGCCATCGGCCAGCTTTTGTGGATGCCATGTTGGGCAACCCGTGTAGAAATCACCGGTCATGGTGTTTCTTGCGCTGCCGACACGTTCATTCCATATCGCGACAGGTCGTGTCCATTTGTGCTTCATTTGCTCACCTTGATACGCTTCGGTTGCATTTTCAAAACGTCCACCGCGAGCAAAAATAAACGCCACACGTTTCATCTCATCCGCTGTCAGCGTCTTCTGCATGGCTGGCATTAAACGCTCTAGGCCGGACCACGCAATGTCTTCTGCCGAAACTTCAGGCACCCCGCCTTTCACATAAGCCAAGTTTGCCGCGGAACGTAAGTAGAAATCTTCAGCGCTGTGGAGAGCGTGCCAATTCCCTTGCGCATCTTGAATCGCGTTGTCACCAAAGCCGCCTAGTTGCATTTTCTTGGCGACATCAATCAAAAAGTTTTCTAAGCAAATCGAACGACCATCGGCGGTTTTCTCTGTTCGCGCTTCCACAATCGGCCAACGAGCGGTGACGGTTTTCACCGGAACGTCGTGCCAAGGCGTTGCCATACCCCAGCTTTCGTAGGTGACCGTGTCAGGTACAATATAATCCGACAACGCGGTGGTTTCGTTAATGAACGCATCAACAGACACAATCAAACCGAGTTGTTTTGGATCTTTAAGCTTGTCTTCCAGCAGCGTTTTCAATCCGGGTACACCATACATCGGGTTCGCCATGTGGTTGATCCACGCTTTAACGCGGTATGGATACCCATCAATAGCCGCAGACAGATGCTCTGTCAGCAGTGGCGCGGCAAACGGATACCAAGGGGCGCGAGTTGGGTAAGGTGATTCACCTGCCTCAACGCGACGTTTGTATTCGCTGGTTTTGTGGTAGGGGAATTTACTGCGCGACAAAAAGACGCCTTTCGGGCCGACTTTGCCAGCAAATTTGGTGAAGTCGTAACGAGGACCCGCAGCGGAAGTTGGGTAGCCACCCGCTTTGGCCATCGCGCCGCCTTTCATATTTATGTTACCAATCAACGCATTGAGCATCATGATGGTAAACGAGTTATAGAACCCATTGGTGTGCATGTTGCCACCGTGGGTATCGACCACCGCTTTTGTTCCGTGACTGGTGAAGCGCTTTGCTAGTTCAACAACTTGTTCGACAGGGATTTCACATTGTTGGCTGTAGAACTCAAGACTGTATTTGAACGCCTCTTCTTTGAGTCTTTGTAGAGACGATTTTACGCGCACTTCGCCCGATGCAAGCGAAACCGTTTTATCGATAAACAGTGCCGCTTCCTCAGCTTGGGTATGAACACCAAATTCGCCGCTTTGCTCATCCACGATGACGTACGGGTCGGAGTCAGACAACGCTTCGCCCTCGAATGGCAGATTCAAGTCGGACGCGCGTAAAAACGTGCCGTTTCTCGGGTGCTGATTATCGCTTATCACGAGATGCGTAGCATTACACCAGTGCGCGGTGCCGGCTCGTTTCATCGCGTTTGCCCCCGGCTGCGCCAAGAAGG
>NZ_JADDYH010000019.1:33440-59055 GCF_015163595.1 Vibrio sp. OPT41
TTTTGTTGTAGCGTTGGTTTTCGATGATCCACTGGATCATGCCAAGCACGAGGGCAGAGTCGGTGCCTGGTTTGATTGGTACCCAGCGGTTGTTGTCACCGGCAGCCAAGCTCGATGAACCAGCAGGCAAACTTGGTGTGATGATGGTGTATTCCAAGCTACCTTCTGTTCGCGCATTGGCGAGTTGGCGCGCCTGACGCTTAAAAGGGTTACCCGCTTGAGCTGGTGACATACCGATGAAGATGATGTATTCCGCGTTATCAAAGTCTGGCTTCAAGTGCGCGTTCTTATCTAAATCGTTCATGAATGCGCCGCTGCCAGCACGAAATGCGTAGCCGCAGTAAGAGCCATGATGCCCAAAGTTACGCGTACCATAGCTGTTGAACGCGAAGCGTTTGAATATGTCGTCTCGGCCTTCGTTACCGGCGTTGGTCATTAACAGTTGGTTGGCTTTCGGTCCATATTCTGGGTTTTCAGGATCAACGGGCGTTGTTAAATCGCGCATGTCGCGTAAGCCATCAACATGACCTTCACCAAATAAATCACCGCCCTCGACGACTTCTTCTATCAGTTGTTCGTAACTGATCGTAATCCATTTTCCTTCGCCGCGTTTTCCAACTCGTTTCAGTGGCTGAGTAATGCGGTACGGGCTGTTGCGAATTTCTAGCATCCCATTGCCACGTGCGCATGCTGTTGAACGACCGTCAAGGCCCGCTTCTCCTGCCAAACTTAAATAAGCACCTTTGACTGGCGTTTCGAACGGAATGTGTTGCTGATGAGAGAGTGGGTGATATGGGTTGCCAGTAATACGCAAAATCTCGTCGTTGCGGTTATCAATGCGTACACGCAATCCGCACAGTGACCAACAACCAAAGCACATCGATGGTGCAACGCGCTGATTTGGATTAGGGATTAGGTTGCCTTTGCTGTTGACCGTGTACTCTGGTTCAAGCGAGTTACCGTGGTGAATATCACGCGTTTTTTCTCCCGCAGTGCCTTCGAGCGCACCCTCGACCATGTGTTTGGTGGTGGTGGCGTAACCCGCAGCGAATGCGCCAAGCCCACCAACTGCAATGCCTGATTTCAAAAACTGACGGCGTTTGTTATCCATGATGAAATCCTCTTTGATTAGCGTTCAGTTAAGGTGGGTGATGAGGCTTTTACTTCGATCTTTTGTTTTGGCTGAACCAGCTCCGAACCGAGCAGTGCCAGTGCAAGCCATAATCCGAGCATGCCGATAATGCCTATCCAGCCATTTCCATCCATAGTGAGTTGGTATGGATACAGCCCTGCATCGAACTTGGCGATGGTTTGCACTTCCATGATGGTAAACCAGCGAATCAGCCATGCACTTTCCAGTGCGGCAGCAGACACAAAACTGAGCCCTATGACGTGACGAAATCTGGCTGATGCGGACTTTTTGGTATCGCGCAAGAAGATGAAAGCGAGCAAAACACAACCTAAAACGACAAAAGTGAGCAGGGCAATGTTGTGCATCCACTGTTCGCTAGAATAGAGCGAAAATGCGGAATTGTTGGATGCCCAAATCGGTAGCAGTATCAGCGTTAATACACCGCTGGTAACCACTGATTTTTTAAGTAAATTAGTATCGCCAGATGTCAGTGTCTTTGACTGACTAGGCAGCAAGAGCCAAATCAACAGAGAAAATCCGACCGCGCTCATAAATGCAGTGACAAACCAAAGAACCGGCGACGCGGGTTGGTGCCATAAAGAGCGCGATTTAACGACTGCAATTTCAGCGCCTGTGTAGACTGCAATGGTGATGCCTGATAGCACCGTGATAACAGATACCATAAGCATGACTCTACGAGAGAGCACCCAGTCACCCAGTGACAGCTTTGAAATTAGAGGCAGTACTTTCCCTGGCTGATTACGTAAGTTGATCAGATCCTCGCGGAGATACAGCCATGCAGTCACTACCGCTAAACCTGAGAAAACAGGCAGGAACAGCGAGCCTAGAGACATCCATGACCACGGCGTGATGTGCACGTAAAAATGCCAAGCTCGTCCCGGCTGGTGAAGGTCGCCAGTTAACGCCAACGGGCCTACGATAGCGCCGATGGCCATCGTTAGCACCAGCGCGGCGCGTAACCGATGACTGGTGTGTTGCTCAAATAATAGGGCGATTAGGAACAAAATAGCGGCAGCGTAAGCAGAACCGATGTAAAAGAAGTACTGCACCGCCCACGGGAGCCAAGCCATTGCTTGAGGTTGGACTAACACTTCGGTGATGTTCATGCGCGCTTTCCTTGTGGGTCGTAAATAGCTGGCTGCCCGTCGATGTGGCTGGTGAAGCGTTCATCCATGCCGATGTAAAACACATGCGGCTTGGTCTCTTCATTGGGCTTTAGCACTTTGATATCGTCTTGGTGCTTCGCAATTAAGCGGCGAACTTCACTTGATGGATCATTCAAATCACCAATTACACGTGCTCCGCCAACACAGGTTTCCACGCAGGCAGGTAATAGGCCTTGTTCTAGACGGTGAGCACAGAAGGTACATTTATCTGCGGTGAGGGTGTCTTCATTGATAAAACGAGCATCGTAAGGGCAAGCTTGTACGCAGTACGCGCAGGCGACGCAGCGGCTGTTATCCACCATGACAATGCCATCTTCGCGCTGAAAGGTTGCTTGAACCGGACACACTGCCACGCAAGGTGGGTTGTCGCAGTGGTTACAAAGGCGCGGTAGCATAAAGGCTTTTGCTTCTCGCGTGGCTGTAGAGCCATCATCTAACGTAACTTCGTATTGCTTTACGGTGGTTCGGAATTGACCAATTGGCGCTTGGTTCTCGATGCTGCAACCCACAGTGCAAGCCTGGCATCCGACACATTTACGCAAATCTATCACCATGGCATAACGCTTGCCGACTTGCCCTTTTCGGTCAGCGGACTGGTTATTTCGAATAATGTTTCCCGCAGTTGCCGTGCCAATGCCTGCGACTGGAATTAACGCGGCTCCGGCTGTGACCGCGCTGAGAAAGCGACGTTTGGTGGAATCCATAACTCACCTGCTTTTTTTGTTGTATTTGAATTGACTGATTCCATTGTGAGAAATGCACTGCGAGGCTTATATTGTGGATTTCCACATACTCAGATCAAACTTGATCTAAAACAAATGTGGTTTAGGGAAGGTAGCTGTTATTCTTGTCGTACTCTCTTGACGGAACGATTCGACTCATCATGAAAAAAGCACTGTGGCTTCAGCTTTGGATTCTTTGCTTAGTTGCCTTTGCATCTTTGGCTCACGGCGCAGTTTCTGAACAAGCAGATCTGCAAGAGCAAAAAGCAGAGCAGCCACAGGTCAAGAAAAAAGTCGAAGTGGGCGTGTTAGCGATACGCGGCCATCTTTATGCCGAGCAGAGATGGCAACCGACCATTGATTGGCTCAATCAGCAAATTTCCGATGTGCATTTTGTCCTTCATCCCCTTAACTTGGATGAAATGGGCGAAGCGGTGAAGTTTCAGAAGATGAATTTCATCTTAACCAACCCAGGTCAGGCAGTGCGATTGGGCAGGCAATACGCGCTGTCGTGGATGGCAACGCTAACTAGCAGAGCCCCACAAAACTCGAATTACGGCATTGGTTCGGCGCTTGTGGTTCGAGCCAATTCAAGTTATCAAACGGTGCAAGATGTCTCAGGACGTCCCGTTGCGGCGGTATCAGAAAAAGCCTTTGGTGGTTACCTCACGATGCGCTATCAAATAGTCAAAATGGGGCTTAATCCAAACGATTTCTTTTCCGATGTCCGCTATCTTGGTTTTCCTATTGATGCCAACCTGTATCAATTACGTGATGGTAATGTGGAAGCGGCCGTCGTCCCTGCTTGTTTATTGGAACAGATGTTAAGTGAAGGGCTTTTACAACCGGGTAATTACCGAGTTTTAAATCAACAGCCGAATGAGCACTCGTTATGCGCTGTTTCCACACCGCTTTATCCTAACTGGTCATTTGCCAAAACAGAGCGCGGCTCAGCTCAGATCGCCAAACAGATTGCGCAAGTATTGTTAGCGATGCCACCTGAACACCCTGCGGTTATTGCGGCAGGCGCGTCAGGTTGGACGTCCCCCGTCAGCTTGCTGAGCATCGACAAACTTTATCAGGCGTTGGATCTCCATCCGTTGCAACAACCCTGGTGGAGTGAGGCTCTACGCTGGCTGCGTAGTCATCAAGAATGGGCATGGGCGCTGTTCATGTTTGTGATTGTGTTGAACGCGTACCACTTTTGGCTTGAGTATCGATTTAGCAAGAGTAAGCAAGCGTTGGAGCAGACATCGTTACGATTAAAAGAGAAAAGTGAACAGTTAGAACATTCACAAAGGGTCGCGATTGTCGGAGAAATCGGCACTAGTCTTGCCCATGAACTCAATCAGCCACTGGCAGCCATTCGCAACTATAGTGAAGGCGGTTTACTTCGCTTGGCCAAAAAGCGCCCTCATGAAGATATTGTCCCTGTGCTTGAGAAAATACAGGGCCAAGTTGAAAGAGCCGATGCAATTATTCAGCGATTAAGAACGTTGATTCGCAAGCGCAGTGTCGACAAAACGTCGTGCGATCTTCAAGTACTCATTGATGACACGATTGAGTTACTCCATTTTCGGATGCAGAAGCAAAACATTTCTATTGTGGCCAGTACAGAAGGGAACATTCGTCCGTTACTTGTCGATGCAGTTGGCGTACAACAGGTTTTAGTTAATGTGATCAGCAACGCGATTGATGCGTGTACTTTGTTCCAAGAGAAATATCACTCATCAGGTTATCAAGGTAAAATTGCCCTGCATTGCGATTACCAAATCAGTCAACTCTCTATTCGAGTGTTAGACAATGGTACAGGGTTGCAGCAAGAGAATCCGACTCAAGCGTTTGTGAGTAGCAAAGAAGAAGGGCTTGGGCTAGGGTTAGCCATTTGTCGCGATGTGATGGAAATGCATGGTGGCGAGTTTGTCATCAGCTCGACAGCACCACATGGTTGTTTGGTTGAGCTTGTGTTTCCATATCAAAACTAATCTGAACTAGGCATAGGAGCATTCAATGAGCAGCGGTGAAAAGCAGCTACCTGTTTTTGTAGTCGATGATGATGAATCGGTGCGTGACTCGCTCGCTTTTATGCTGGAAGAGCATGACTTCAACGTGACGACTTTTGCTGATGGGCAATCTTTTCTCGATAAAGTGAACATTCATCAGGCCGGATGCGTGATCCTTGATAGCCGAATGCCCAACCTTCGTGGTCAGCAAGTGCACCAAGTTTTAAATCAAGCCAACAGCCCGTTGGCCGTTATTTATCTGACAGGGCATGGTGATGTTCCGATGGCGGTCGATGCATTGCAAGCTGGGGCGGTCAATTTCTTCCAAAAACCAGTCAAAGGCGATGAACTGGCACGAGCCATTTTGCAGGGACAGGCGCAGTCTGCCACAAACCTCGATATGGCAGCAGCTAAATCGGCTTATGAATCGCTCACACCTAGAGAAAAAGACATTTTACGTTTGATCATTGAAGGAAAACGCAACATTCGTATTGCTGACGAACTTTGCATAGCAATGCGAACGGTTGAAGTACACCGAGCCAATCTATTGAAGAAGTTCTCGGCAAAAACCGTCGCAGAGTTGGCATATATTTATGGCAGGCTAGATTAAAGCTTAGCGAGTGAAGCCTCTTAAGGTTATTTAGAGGATACAACTTGAGCTTTATGACGACTCGCGTATTATCTTCTTCGTTCTTACTTTATCTGAATTCTTATGAGTTTGTTGACTAAACGACATCACACGCCACATAAGCGGGCAAAATGGCTACTGGCGATTATTGGCTGGGTGGTCGTTGTGTGTCTGATGCAAAATTCAGGCTTTGCATCGTCATGCTCTATGAAATATGAGACGGAATCGCCCGCGGTTTCATTTGCTGATGAGCGTTCGAGCGTCAAGTCGATTGATACTAAAGAAACCAGCAAGTGCGAATTGTCTGAAAAGTTAATTCAGTTTTCTCAACATCAACTCGATGTATTTATTGTTGTTCTGTTTGTCGGTCTTTTTGCTTCGGCAATTTGGTTGTGCAGTGCCTATATTGGTGTGCAACATTGGACGGAACCGATAGGCCGTAAGTATCGAGTCCATCTGACTTTCTGTGTGTTCCGAGAATAAAAGCGTGCTTTCTGACCACTAGCGTCAGTTATTTAGCACCTTTGTCTTTTAACTAGGAATCACTATGAATCAAATTACTAAACTGACTCAGTTTGCGTCCATGTTTTTTATGACGCTTGCTTTGAGTTTGCTCTCTCTGAGTATTTCAGCTCAAACTACTGATACAGGTTGGCTGACCAACCCGCAACATCTTCCAGTGCAAACGCGCTTTGTGCTCACTGGTCAACAAGATCCGCAAGCCAAAACAATCACTGGTTATCTGGACGTCAAGTTGGCTGGGGACTGGAAAACTTACTGGCGTTCACCTGGTGAGGGCGGCGTAGCACCATCTATTGATTGGCAGAATTCACAAAATTTATCCAAAGTGGATTGGCAATGGCCGCACCCACAAAAATTCGAACTATTAGGTATCGAGACTCTTGGGTATAAAGGCGATACTTTGTTCCCCATGACGCTGCACGTCGAAGACATGTCCAAACCTGTCACGATTGATGCGGTACTGACACTTTCTTCTTGTACGACGATTTGTGTGCTGACCGACTATCAAATTCAATTGACGTTCTTGCCTTCTGATCTAAAAGTCGATGAAGACGTGATGTTCAGTTACGCTCAAGCAGTGAGTAACGTGCCGCAGCCATCGCCGTTTATTGATGTTACTCAGGCGAGTTGGGATGCGAACCAATCGAAACTACAAATCAAGCTACAGAACAGTCAGGGTTGGCAACAACCACAAGTGCTGGTGGATGGTGTCGATGAAGCAACGCGAGACTATAGCTTCAAGCTTGAAGGAATGTATCAAGAAGGAAACATCGTCACCGCGAGCTATATCGTTGATACTTGGCTGGGCGATGTGGAGTTGGATGGTCAGTCGCTGTTTGTGACCATCAAAGACACCAATTTACTAGCAGAAGAAACCACTCAAGCAACTGCTGAGGCAATAGTTGAACCGTTGCCGAGCACGTCTCTAACGAGTGTTTTTCTATTCGCGTTGCTCGGCGGTTTAATTCTTAACATTATGCCTTGCGTTCTTCCGGTTTTGGGGATGAAGCTAAGTAGTATTGTTGCCGCTCAAGGTATCGAGCGTCGTCAAATTCGCGCTCAGTTTGTTGCCTCGTCACTTGGTATATTAACGTCGTTCTGGATTCTCGCTGGTTTTATTTTGGTGCTTAAGCTAACAGGTAATGCCATTGGCTGGGGCGTGCAATTTCAAAGCCCTTGGTTCTTAGGTTTGATGGTGTTGGTCACCACTTTGTTTGGGGCCAATATGCTGGGGCTGTTTGAAGTCCGTCTATCATCGGGTACCAATACATGGCTGGCCTCGAAAGGTGATAACTCCCTAGTTGGTCACTATGTTCAAGGTATGTTTGCTACATTGCTTGCGACGCCTTGCTCCGCGCCTTTTCTAGGAACGGCCGTGGCGTTTGCCTTGGGTGCCGACGTATTAACGTTATTTGCAACCTTTACAGCATTAGCATTGGGTATGGCACTGCCTTGGCTCTTAGTCGCTATGTTTCCAAATATCGCGCTGAAACTACCAAAGCCTGGCTCGTGGATGAATGTCGTTAAAATCGTGTTTGGCATAATGATGCTGGCGACTAGCATTTGGCTACTTTCATTAATGGCAAATCATGTACCGATGTTATGGATTGCACTTATCGCTGTGGTTGCTTTTGTTGTAATGATGGCAAGAGTTAAGAAAGTGTATGGTGAGAAAGCGCTTGCTGTATCCGGAACTGCGTCATTAGTGTTGATAGCTGGTGGCCTGTTACTTGGTAGTGTCACTGCCGACCAATGGGCGACACCGCTTCCTGAGGACTTAGCGTGGCAGAAGCTTTCTAACTCGGCGATTGAAGATCACGTCAATAATGGGCGAGTGGTGTTTGTGGATGTCACTGCGGATTGGTGTGTCACGTGTAAAGCGAACAAGATCGGTGTGATCTGGCAAGATCCTGTCTACTCATTGCTGCAAAGCCCTAATGTAGCGACGTTAAAAGGGGATTGGACACATCCGGACGGCTCGGTAACTGACTTTTTACGAGCTCATGGGCGTTACGGTGTGCCGTTTAACATCGTCTATGGCCCGGCGGCGCCACAAGGTATCCCGTTACCTGTGATTCTGACTGATGATGTTGTTTTAAGCGCGGTGAAACAAGCGAGTGGGGGAGCCATTCAATGAGTTCGACAAAGCAGCGTAGAACATTCCGATATTGGCTCATTCAAATCGTACAGATGGTGCTCATTGTCACCGCGATTTCTATCGCGATGGATTGGTATCGCACTAAAGATATTCCTAAACAGGAGTCACCACCATTGAGCTCAGTATTGAGCGATGGCGAACACTTCGATGCAATCGCGCAAAGTTATGAACAACCTGTCGTTGTTTATTTTTGGGCGACTTGGTGTCCCGCTTGTAAATTTGTAAGCCCAAGCGTGAGTTGGCTGAGTGATGACTACACCGTAGTTGGCGTTTCTGGATCGTCGGGACCGAATGAGCGTGTGGCGCAGTTTATGAGGGCAAAAGAATATCGTTTTGAAAACATAAACGATCCTTCAAGCTATATTATGCGTGAATGGAAAATTAGCGTGACTCCAACCATTTATATTTTAAGAAATGGTGAAATTTCCTCCGTCACAACTGGCGTTACCACTCCGATAGGAATACTAGCGAGAGTTTGGTTAGCTCGATAACGCTATAAAAATCCGATATTCAAAATATTGAGTATCGGATTTTTTCTTTTTATTTTCTCGCTCTAACGGGAATAATAATGTGTGCGTATGGCATACCATTCCACATCACGTATGGGCCATCATAACTTGAACCGATGGGTAGATAGTCGAGCAACACTTGGTCTAGGGTAATAATCATCATGTGTGGTTCTTCCACAATCCATTGGTTATCGTCCGTTATTCCTTCTGAAAATGGGTCGGTGTTATTGGCGCCGCCATCACTCGCTAACATGCCAAAAAGTACAATTAACTGAAATGAAATTAGTTAAATAGTCAGATTAATAAATTAAAGCTTAATTTAATAAAAATTAAAGTTTGATAAATTTAATTATAGAGTGCCTTTAAAAAGGAAGTGTTATTTAAATTTTAAATAGTAATTGATAGTTTTACTATGTTAATTTAAGTGTTCATTTATAAACATTTTTTCGTCTATTAATACGCATGGTTTAAAACATCTTGGCTGTCCTGCTTTGAAGCGTGACCAAAAGGTGATAAATAGGTGTTTTTAGTGATATGAGCTGAGTTTATTTGTAATCTATATTTTCAACACCTAATTCCCCTCGTATGGCTAATCGTATAAAACAACATTTTATCTTTATTGTTGTCACGCTAAAGCGTACTTTCTTAATTATATGATTAGTTATAAAGGTAACGAGAATGGGATTAAAAATCCGTGGCTCTGTTGGTATAAATGGCACTAATTCGAAAAATGATGTTAAAGCAGTTCAACAATTTTTAAATGATAACCAAAAGAGAATAGGTTTTACCCGACTGTTGGTTGTTGATGGCTCGTTAGGGCGGAGTCCTCATTTGTCGAAAACAGTAGAGGCAATAAAAGTGTGTCAGCGTAAGCTACTTTATATGGTAAAGCCAGATGGTCGGATCGATGTAAATGGTAGAACTCATCGTAAGCTCAATGGATTACCATCCTATAGTTCAGTGAAAAATGATCCTCATGATGCTCAAAAACTAGTAACCAAAGTGCCTTGGATGAAAACAGCGTTGGGAGAAATTGGACAAAAAGAAGTTTCAGGCACTAAGGCCAATCCAAGGATTTTAGAGTATTTTACAGCATCTAAGTTCTGGGGCACTGATGACTCTGGAGGTCAAAATGCTTGGTGTGGTTCGTTTGCCGCTTGGGTTTTTAAACAACACGGAATCACTCCAGTAAAAGAAGCTTATCGAGCAAAGGAGTGGAAGGGTTTTGGTAAAAACATCTCAGAACCTATACATGGAGCTCTAGGGATTAAATCGAGAAAAGGTGGTGGGCATGTTGCTTTTGTCGTGGGAAAGAGCCCTGATGGTAGGCATTTGTACATGTTAGGAGGAAACCAAAGCAACCAAGTCAATATAGCAAAGTACTCTATTGATGTCTGGGACAAGTTCGTAGTACCGAGTAACTACGATGAAACAAAAGGTACTTTACCTGTATATACAAAAGGCTCTGCCTTAGCAGGAACGGAAAGTTAAACATGAAGAAATTTATAAGTTTGCTAGGCTGTGTGAGCTTATCAGCTTGTGCTTCACAGGGAGTGTACTCTCAGAATGAGGTACTCAAAGATGCGATATTTCAAACGCCCTATTCTGCAGTGGTGAAAATTACAGGTTTTGAAAAGTTTGCTGAACACGAGGAAGATGTTCTCTTTAAAGTTCAAGCAGAAGTGATTCAGAAACTTCGTGGAGACGTTGGGTCTGAGATTACTTTCAGTATGTATGGCGAGCTAGGAGATGAGCCCAATATACACAATGATCCTGTCATTCTCACACTATGTCGTGATAAAGATACATATTATTGGCCTGGAACGGGGGCTGAGTTTGGGGCTAATCAAGAGAACATATTAAACGCTCAAGAAACAGCTGCTCACTTGGATACAGAACAGCGCCATTTTGCACATTGTTCAGAATGAAAAGGGTGGCGGTTGAAACGAGCGGTTACAGAGCATGTTAGTCGCCATCGTAGACAGCGTCTTTGCTGAATGATTCGTCGAGATTTTTTAGTCTTTGATTGTCAGAGGCGACTGACAAAACCATACCAACTGTGACAACCATACCGCTATTAAAGCAGGATATTATTCCTTCAACTTTGTGTTTTAGGAGTAGTCATTAGACTACCCAATAATTGTTGGAATAAATAATGACGAAACGTTGGCTTGTCTCCGCTGTGAGCATTGCGCTGCTCGGCGGTGGTACGTATTTCTATCTCCAATCTTCCGCTCAACCAGAATTACTGCCTACATTGATTGTGGAAAAAGGCACGATTGAAAAACAAGCGGTGGCTGTTGGTAAAATTGTCCCTGCACACTCCGTGTCTATCAAGTCACAAATCGACGGTATCGTCGGTGAAATTTACGCGAAAGTTGGTGAAAAGGTGAAGCAAGGCCAGCCGCTGATCAAAGTGCGTCCAAACCCAACCCCCCAAGCATTAACGGATGCATCGGCAGAACTCATGCGTAGTGAAGCCGATCTGGAATCCGCCAAACAAAAACTGTCCAACTTAGAAAGCTTGGTCAAGCAGGACATTATTCCAAGTAACTACGACGAATACGTAAGTGCGCGCTCGGCAGTCAAATCTGCGCAAGCGGACGTATTGCAAAAGCGCCAGAATCTCGAACTCATCCGCAGTGGTGAGGCGTCTATCGGTGATGCGCGTTTAACGTCGACGATCTACGCGCCAATTGATGGCACGGTACTCAACCAGAAAGTTGAGGTCGGAGAGCCGATCATCTCGACTCAATCAAGCCAAGCCGCGACTGAAATGATGTCATTGGCCGACATGAACAGTCTGATTTTTAAAGGTAGCGTCAGTGAGCATGATGCTGCGCAGTTGTCTCCGGGAATGCCCGTTATGTTGACGGTTGCGCCTTATCCTGATGTGGCGATTTCTGGTGTGCTAACCAAAGTGGCGATTCAATCTGAGAACCTTAACTCACCAGAGGGCAATGCTTCTGCAAAAAGTTTTGATAACGGTTTTGAGGTTGAAGTGGGAGAACTCAAGATCCCACAAGATGTGTTGCTTCGTTCTGGTTTTTCATCGACGGCTCAAATCATTCTGAAGAAGTCTGAAAACGTGCTCACTCTACCGGAGCGCGCTCTGCAATTTGATGGTGACGCACCGAATGTTCTGATCCCCGACAGCTCAGAACAAGGGTTTCATAAACAACCTGTGAAACTCGGTCTGTCAGATGGCATCAATGTCGAAGTGCTTGACGGCGTGGAGCTTGATGAAGAGGTTATCGACAACAGCATGATGGGAGCGGCGTATGGTTAAGCTGCAACGATCAAAAATCGCCTTTGCATTGTTGGCTGCCACGCTCAGTTTGCCGACCTACGCAATTTCTATTGAACAAGCTTGGCAACAAGCAAAGCAGAACGATCCAAATTACGAAAAAGCGAAAATCGGCGTCCAGCTTGGCGAGGTTGGCGTACAGAGTAGCCGCAGTGCGTTATTACCGGGTTTAAGTGCCAGTGCGTCAGCGGATTGGAATGAGTCCTCAAGCCATTCCAACAGTTACGGCGCTACCTTATCTCAAACTATTTGGGATAGCAGTTTGTGGTCGGAACTGGATCAAGCGAATGCCAATTATCTCAAAGCACAGTTAGAGCTATCTCAATCGCATAACGAGCTTGCGCAGAAGTTGCTCACCGCTTACCTAGATGTGGCAAGCGCACAGGGCGACCTCAAATTGGCGCAGTCCAAGCTGGAGGAGGGGAAGGAACTTCTCAACATCATTGAGAAACGCTATCGAGCAGGCAAAGTGAAGTCGGTTGATGTTGAAGAGATGCGAGCGAATCAAGTCTCTGAGCAAGCAAGTATCCTCAATGCAAAAGCCGATCTCGAAGTGAAAAAAGCAGAGCTTGCGGCGTTAATTAATCAAATGCCGGAGAGTGTCGACCAAATTCGAACGGATTCTTTAATTCAGCCTCCGATGCTGGTGGACTCTCAGGAGCAATGGCTAAAGCTGGCGAAAGACAGTAGTCCAGAGCTGTTGGTAGCGGCGCAGATGGTGAAAGCGAGCGAGTTCGCGAAAGATTCAGCTAAAGGTGGATACTACCCAACCGTCAAAGGCAGTGTGGGCTACAGCGATGGTGACAATCGTTCAAACGGCGAGTTTAACGCTGGGATTAGTTTGAGTTTGCCGATTGATCTCAATGGTGCAGTGCGAGCGAAAGTGGACGAAGCATCGTTGAACATTTTAAGCGCCAAGCAAGATATGCGTAGAGTGGAAATTGATATTCAGAAACGAGTTATTCAGCAGTTTACGCAGGTCGATATCAACTGGAATCAAGTTTTGATAGCGAACGAGCTGGTTGAGTCGCGCGCCAGAGTGTTGCAAAGCAAAGAGAAACTTTACGACGCTGGCCTGCTTGAAGTGTCGGAAGTTATCAGCGCACACAACAGCTTGTTTGAGGCGAAAAACAGTCTGCAAACCAACTTGTACAGCTACTGGCGTAAGAGAATCGGCTTACTGCAAACCGCAGGGAAACTCGATGACGATACCATGGCGTTGCTCTCTCGAGCTTTTCATTCATGAGCAGTCTATTGCAACAAACTTGGCAAACGTTGATGGCGCACCGCATGAAGAGCGTGCTGGCCATTATCGCGATTGCTTGGGGCGTGATCTCTGTGGTGGTGTTAATCGCACTTGGCGAAGGCTTTTATCGCCATCAGACCCAGTCGTTTTCATTTATGATCAACAATGTGCAAGTGGTGTTTCCGTCGAGTACCAGTAAACCGTGGCAAGGGTTAGCTTCAAGACGACAAATTGATATTCCACAAGAAAAAGTCGACATGATCAAACAGTCAGGCTTCGTGCAACAGGCGTCAAGCGTTTACGCCAAATGGGATGCGAATATCACCAATCTCAAAGGACAGAACTTATCGAGTACGGTCAGCGGTATTGATACGTCTTACTTTCCTTTAATGCAACGCAAGCTGCAATCCGGTTCGAGAAATCTGTCACCAAGTGATATGGACAACCACACTCGCGTGGCGGTGTTAGGCGATCAAATTGCGCAAATGGGCGGAATCCAAATCGGGGATAGGCTCAAAGTCAACGGCATTCCGTTTTTGGTGATTGGGATAACCGTTGGTGAGGACACTGGCATTTCATTCGGCGATAGCCGCACGGTTTTCATTCCTCAAACAACGTACCGCGATTTGTGGGATGCGAAACCTTGGATGGTATTGATGAAGCCGAGAGACGGGATGGATGCACCGTCGTTTCGACAAAATATCGTGAACTTTTTCGCCAAGCAGCTTCATTTTGACCCAAGTGATAAAGATGCGGTCGAATTACCCGATTTTAGTGAAGGTGCGGCGGTCATCAGTGGAATTTTGCGTGGCATTCAGATTTTTCTCGGAGCGAGCGGTGCGATGACCATGGCGGTCGGTGCGCTTGGCGTTGCCAACATCATGTTTTTATCCGTCACGGAGCGCACGCGTGAAATCGGTGTGCGTTTGGCGATCGGGGCGACTCAAAAATCCATACTCAGTCAGTTTATTCTTGAAGGGCTTATTTTGGTAGCTGTGGGCACGGCATTAGGTCTGATGTTTTCGTATGCCGTGGTGTCTGTCCTAAGCAGCATGGCATTACCGGAATGGATTGGTTTACCTGTGATCACGCCAGATTCCATTGCTTGGTCTTTACTTGTGACGCTTATCTTGGCATTGATGGCATCGTATTTCCCAGCAAGGCGAGCATCGCGTCTCACGCCAGTCATTGCTTTGAGTGCGAGGGCCTAGTCATGCTGTTACCGATGAGACAAATTTTCCAAGAAATGGCGGCAGAAAAGCTGAGACTGGGTTTGACCATTCTGGCAGTAGCGTGGGCGACCCTCTGTATCGCTGCTATGTTGGCGGTAGGTGAGGGTATTCGTCAGGGCGTATTGAAAACCGCACAAAATGGTAACGGCAACTTGATCTATTTGACCGGAGGGATGGCCACCGTCGACCACGGTGCTTTTCACCAAGGTAAATTTCTGACGTTAAAAATGGACGATTCAGAGATCGTTCGAGCATTACCCGATGTAAAAAGCGTTGCGCCAACTGCGAAGTGGAAAGAGCGTATCACCGTTGGTGACAGAAGCTCATGGCAAGAGCCCTTAGCGGTCACGAGCGAGTTTCAATCCATGACCAATTTGGTGCCGATGGCGGGGGGACGATGGTTAAATCCACTCGATCAAAAAGAGACGCGCAAAGTCGTTGTACTGGGTTATGAACTGGCAGCCGACTTATTCAACCCGAATGAGGACTTTAGTTGGTTTGCGACAGTCACATTGCAAGTCAACCCTGTGGGGAAAAAGGTAAAAATCGGCAATGAGGAGTTCACCGTTGTGGGCGTATTGGAGAAAAACAGCGCTCAAATAGAACTGGGGGATCTTATCAACTATTCCAGCTTTGTGCCGTTAGCGACGTGGAAGCGATTTCATGTCAACGGTGAAATTGGTGGCATCAATGTGCAACCACAAGCCGATGTAGACCGAGAAGCCTTAGCAAAGACGATCAGGCAAGTGATTGCCCGTAAGCACGGGGCAAGTGTCAGTGATGAACAGGTCGTCCAAGTCGATGATATGTTCCTTAAACAAAAGAGTATGCAGCAGTTTCTGATAGGTTTGCAGAGTTTTCTTGGCATTATCGGCTTCGTGACGTTAGCTGTTGCTGGCGTCGGCATTGCCAATGTGATGTATGCCACCGTAAAGCGATCTACGCGTGATATCGGCGTGCGCATGGCAGTCGGTGCAACCCCAACGGCCATTCGTATGCACTATTTAGTGCAGTCTTTATTGACAATGATGATGGGGGGCGCGCTTGGGTTAGCTGTGACGTACGCGCTGGTGTCTGCCATCAGTTCCATTCCTTTAGAGGGCAATGCTTTTTATGAACAACTGGGTAAACCTGTCCCTGAGTTGTCGTGGGTCGTTGTCGCGATTGTCATCCTCACCTTAGTGATCATTGGCGTGGCATCTGCATGGTTACCTGCAAACCGAGCCGCAAAAGTCAGCCCGTTGGAGGCGCTACAAAGTGAATAACAACAATAACTCTGGAGAGAACATGTCGAACAAGCCGCTTGTTGAGCTGACCAACATCTGTAAATACTACTCAAGCGGGGAGGCGGAAGTTCGCGCGCTAGACGGCGTTGACTTAACCATTAATCAAGGCGAGTTTCTTTCGATTCTTGGCCCGTCCGGTTCAGGCAAATCAACGTTGATGAACATGCTCGGCTGTTTAGATAAGCCCACCGATGGCGAGTACCAACTTGGCGGCCAAAACGTCGCAAGTTTAAGTGCGAATGAGCTGGCTGGCATTCGTAACCAAAAGATCGGATTTGTCTTCCAAAGCTTTAACTTATTGGAATACGCGACGGCGCTTGATAACGTGGCACTGCCGTTGGTTTACTCTGGTATCAAAGCCAAAGAACGTCGCCAGCGCGCAGCTAAATTGCTAGAGCAAGTCGGGCTAGGGGATCGTTTAGACCATAAACCAAACCAGCTTTCTGGTGGTCAAAAGCAGAGAGTTGCGATTGCAAGAGCCTTGGTCAACGATCCGCAAATCATCCTAGCTGACGAGCCAACCGGCGCGCTCGATTCAAAATCTGGTGCTGAGATCGAAGCTCTGTTCAACCAACTCCACGCCGAAGGCAGAACATTGATCATCGTGACGCACGATAACGCTCTGGCAGAGCGCACTAAACGCATCATCACCATCAAAGACGGCAAGGTAATTTCGGATAGGGTGCCGGAGTGATATTCACAGTTTGGAGCTTTACTAAAATAAAGGTAATTCGCCTATGAAAATGGTCACTTTGGAAGTGGTGTTTTAGTCAGCCTTGTTTAGAATTTACATCTTGATTTGAATTGCTAACTGTTTTGATAGTTAGTTGATGTGAAATTTGGTTCCCACAAGGCTACAAGATTGTAATGAATATAAACCACGCACTTTATAGAAGCGAAAAGTATAGCGAAGAATCAATGGAAGAGATTCTTTCTAGGTTAAAAAATACTGACTATTTTTATTTAAATGAGAATAATCCTAGTGAAGGTGCTTACTTGACTAAGAAAAAGGAAAATATCTTAATAGTAAAAAGAAAAACTTCTCGAAGTTCTGAAGCACATCAAGACCGGTTATTCAATACTCGTGAGTTTATAAACTTCAGCTCAATTGTTGCAGGACGAGAGATTGGTGGGGAGCTTCGATGTAAACTAGGACAAGATAAAAATAAAACGAAAATAACGTACTCTTGGTATCCTGATGAGTTTGTTCAAAATTTTTGTTATGCATTTATTGTTCTGGCTTTATTAATGTCAGCTTTTAAATTTACTCCTGGTGATTACGATGTTATTTGGAATCTATTGAAAGCTGTTTTGATGTTTTCAGTTCCAAGTTTATTACAAATGATTCACCTTCCAGGACTAATAAAGCTGGCAAACAAAATTTTGAGATTAAATGGCACTAAACAATTGTTATTAAATACATAAAAATAGACTTTAATGTAAGCAATCACTTTCTATATTTAATAATCCGATTCCTATCAAAAGTAATCGACTTTTGTTTATATCTCGTGTGGTTAAAACCGATTTTTAGAGAGCAACTGCTCCAGTTTTCCTTTTGCTGTCTTACTTACCGTTTGCATAAGCTTGAAGCTTGGCGCTGCTATGCCCGATTGTTCAAGCTCTTCCACCATCAGTAACCAAAGCTTTGCCATTACCTGTGCATCGGCTAACGCGCGGTGGAATACACCGTCGTTTTCAATGTTCTTATAACGAACCAACTCACCCAACTTGTGTGACGGCGCATCTTGAATAAGGCGTTGTGCCACCAATAAAGAACACGCGAACTTGCCAGAATAACCGCAGTTAATTCGCTCCAGTTCCGCATCCAGAAAGCGCTTATCGAACGACGCGTTGTGCGCAGCATGTTATTGGTAATGCCTGTGTAAACTTCAATGGATGAGCTCACACGAAAGCCAGGATTCATAAGTTGCTGAAAACTATCGATCACCTCAACATCAACGATCTTAACCGCACCGATTTCAATCGCGCGATCACCCATATTCGGAGACAGACCTGTGGTTTCAAAGTCGAGTACGACAACGGAGTTAGCTTGAGGCATGAAGTTTTCCAACTGAACAATAAGGCGCAAGAGTATCGTTGAAAGTGTGGGAAAAGGGAAGGAGGAGGAGAAGCTTTAGTAGTGAGAGAAACTTACGGAAGCTCAGTTAGAAATTGAATGTTAGCTTGCCCACTAGATAAAACACCTTACAAAATCTGGTGCGTTCGTTTGCCCTCATAAAATGTAACCTAAGGCGATTCAAACTCTCACTGTGGTATTTGTCTGTTCAAAGTTACGTTTTTGGGTGGCGGGGTTATCCTGATATCTGGGCAGCAATGATTACTCTGTGCTTTTTAATGAAACGGCACTTACCCACTTTGATCATACCTTTTAAAAGGTGCAATCTTAACCATTACGCTGGTGTCCACAAATAACGTTGCAATATCATGACTTACTAAATTTGAAAAAGTTACAAATACATATTCAGAGGTGTGCTGGTGGTACACCAAACACGATTGTATTTTTACCCGTTGTACTTTCTAGCTCAATAGTGTTTCTTTTCTACAGAGTGTTTTTACTCACTTATATGTTGCTGACGTGTTTTTGCCTGAAAAAAAAGTTATCTTGCATAGTGAAACCAACACAAACACGGTCAATTTTTGGTTATCATCGACTGATGCTTACCTGTATTTACCAAATTGAACAAAAATACAAGTAAACATTGAAGTTCAATATTACTAATAACTATTAAATTTGATATTAAGTTCGGAGGATTTAACCTTGGAGAAATTTAGATAACAATGAAAAAACGTGATGTTAATTTATTGCAAAGAGTTATGTTCAGGCTAAAAATAACATTCAATATTATTTATAAATTACTTGTTGTTGCGTTGCCGATTGATATTCTTAAATACTTAGCGATAAAGGGGTCTAGTGTGGCTCAAATTATCTTAGCGAGACGTTACTATCATGGAAGGCGTGTTAAGTATAATAAAAAGCTAGTAGTAAATTGGTTAACGAAGGCAGCGTTGAAGGGAAGCTCGGAGGCAAAGAAAGAACTTGGCTACCTGTATTTTAGTGGTGAAAAATTTAAAAAGGATTGGCGGTTAGCTAGCAAATGGTTGACGGAAGCATATGCTGACGGAGAAGTAGATTGCGCTGCTATTTTAGGCATAATCTATGAAGGAAACGGACACTTTCGTCGAGATTCAGCAGAAATGTTGAGATGGCACACGATTGCAGCAGAGTCTGGAGATTTAGAAGCGCAAAAAACTCTTGCGGCGATTTATACTATGGACAAAGAGTACTCTAACCCTAAAATGATGATGCATTGGCTACACAAGGCAGCAGATCAGAATGACACGGACGCAATGCTTCTTCTTGGACACACTTATCTGGATGGTGACCATTACGATTTCAACGAGGCTCTTAAGTGGCTTAAGACTGCTGCCAACAAGAAGGATCACTACGCATTAGTTTTACTTGGTGACATTTATTCATCAACTAAGTACAACATTGTAAATTATAAAGAAGCCATCCAAAAATACTATAGTGCAGTAAACGAAGGTTCAAGCGTTGCGATGGGGAAAATTGGGTATATGTACCAATATGGCCTGGGTTGCGATAAGAATATAGATAAAGCAATAGAGTGGTATTCCGTGGGGGTTAAATACAATGACCCATATTCTCAATTTGGCTTTGCGCAATTATATCGTGATGATGAAAATGGGATGATGAATTTAATTGAAGCGTTTAAATGGTCTTACTGGGCAAAAAAAAACAAACATCCAGACGCAGAAAAACAGTTCAAAGAAATCTCTGGAAAACTAACGAAAAAAGATATAGATAAAGCACTACGTTCGGCTCAGAGTTATAAAGTAAAGCCTGTTAAAAGTTTGGGTTTTACTTTAGGTTATAAAATGGGAGAAAAAGGTACTATATATAGGTGAGTAATTATGAAAATTAAATCCACTTAATAATTTATTATGGTTGTTTATTATCATTTATTAATGGAGCGAAGAAAGTTAATTACTAAAAAATATGGAACCACTCCTTTAACTATTGATGAACTGGGGTAACTGACTAAATTTTTTTTCTGGTTCGCTCTAATAAATAATTCTAAATTGATGTTTTCATAAGAATACGGAATTTTTAATACTGGTAAATAGAAGTAGCAAAGGAGGCACAATGATTTATTCATTAAAACTGAACTGGAGGAATATGCTAATGCTCTGTATTAGAAGTACAATATGTACATTGGGTTTGGTAGCTTTTTCTGTCAGCGCTTTTGAGGGAGAGAGTTTTCAACACAAAGATTGGTATCTAGCTTGTGATAATACAGGGACCTGCCGGGCGGCTGGCTATTCAAATATTGGCAGTCTCAATCCTGTTGCTGTGATGTTTACTCGTAAAGCGGGTCCTGCAGCGTCAGTAACGGGCAAAGTGTATTTAGGGGATGAATCTGATTTTGACCATTGGCCTGAGCAGATAAATCTTTATATCGATGGCCTAGAGTTGGGCCCGATACAGCATGACGCCATGACATCCATGCAGGTTCAGGCCATTCTTGCAGTAGTGACTAAAGATGCACTTATTGAAATTGGTGATGGTAAAACTAAATGGGTACTGTCTGGTAGCGGTGCCAGTGCCGTGTTTCGTAGGATGGATGAATATCAGGGGCGCCAGAATACTCCGTTTGCTATTGTCGCAAAAGGTCAAGGCGCTGAGTCTAGGGTGAATCTTGCTGTGGCTATCCCCACACTTGTGAATGTTGGCGGCGATGCAATGATGAAATCACTTGAGCCAGAATCTGCCCAATATGCCAAATTGTTACCACAGCTTCGTGCTAGCTATCAGTCTAACGGAGACAGTTCCGAGTGCCATAGACTGTTTGAAGAAACACCGTCAATTGCTATTGCAAAGCTTAATAATGGCCAATCATTGATTGAGGCGTCCTGTTGGATGGCGGCTTATAACTATGGTTCAAGTTATTGGTTGTTGGGAGAAGGCGATGCTGCTGTGCCTAAACGTCTTAACATCTATGGTAATGACTATTCTGACGGCATTGTTTCCTCCGCTCATAAAGACCGAGGATTGGGGGATTGCTGGAGCTTTGAAAGCTGGTTGTTTGATGGCAAACAAATGGTTCGTGCGAGTTATGGTAATACAGGTTTGTGCCGTGGTATTGCCGCTGGAGGCATTGACTTCATGCCTATTTGGGTAAGCGAAGTGGTTACTACACAAGATTTGAATAAATAGCTATGTTTTTAAGTTACTGTTCTAGCACTTCTGCTCAGGGCTTTTTAAGGTTCTGAGTTTAAAAGCAATAATTGCTGTCTGACTTGTAACAATTCTGGTACTAAAAAACGGTAGACCCTATCACAAATACCTACGAGAAATTGTTTGTGAAGTATAAATTACATAAAACTCTTCTTGTGCGTTCCTAGCTTCGATAAGGCGTAGCTATAGTCAGATAAAAAATACATCCAATATATAATCAATTCGGTGTAAAGTTTGCGAAATCAGGAACTATACCAAAAGCTCTTTTGATGAGGTTCTTTACTCCTATTTCAACTTTTATGCCGGCTCGCCCCTCAAGCTTAATTTTGCTCGTGGTACTTTGTGGATGTGATGGTTTTAAGAGGGCTCTACCCCAAATTCGTTAGATTAAATAATCTAAAAAGTCTAAAAGCGTGTGTTTTATACTACGAAAATACTGCGATAGAATGAAACTTAACAAGATTTAAGCCTTTTATATAGTTGTTTTGCTTGTCAAACCGCTTCTTTTAGTAGTGAAATTGTTTAAACAACTTGTTGGGAATGATAAGTCGCAATAAGTATTGCTATCATCCTCTTAACCCAAGATAAAACTGACCGTATGTGAATGTTTTATGCATTCGCACAGAAAATAAATATAAATCTGAGAACAGGTATGTCATTATCAATAACAAGATTCACGAGGGTAATCTGCCCGACCCTGGGCAGTTTGCTCTGTTTAACCTTTCTTACTGGCTGTGAAAAAGCAACAGAAGGGTTGGTGTATGGCACAAAAAGCAAGTCAGTAATTATTGACTATAATGGTAGCGAAACAGATGTCATCATCCCAGATTCGGTAACTACTATTCGGCGTGATGCGTTTAGACGTAGCAAGCTCACCAGCGTGACTATCCCTGATTCAGTGACTACTATTGGTGCGAGTGCGTTTAGTTACAACAATTTGACCAATGTGACTATTCCAAATTCCGTGACCACCATTGGTAGGGATGCATTTAATGGAAACAAGCTCTCTAGTCTGACCCTTTCAAATTCGTTGACTACCATTGGTGATTGGGCGTTTCAACACAACGAACTAACTAGCTTGATCATTCCAGACTCGGTAACAACCATTGGTAAGGAAGCATTTTATGGAAACAAGCTCTCTAGCCTGACCCTTTCAAATTCTGTGACCACTATTGGGGGATAGTGCGTTTGAACGCAACGAGCTTACTAGCCTGATCCTTCCAGATTCGGTGACCGTTATTGGCGAGAGTGTGTTTGCCGATAATGAGATCCACAACGTGACTATACCAGAATCTGTGACCACCATTGAGGATGACGCGTTTATTCGAAACAAACTCACCAGCCTGACTATACCTAATTCAGTGACCACCATAGGAAAAGTTGCGTTTGCTGACAACAACCTCACCCACGTGAGTCTCTCTGATTCGGTAACCACTATTGGTTGGGGGGCATTTACTGGCAATACACTTACCAGTGTGACCATCCCAGACTCTGTGACGACTATTGAGGGTTCAGCGTTTTCTGACAACTATCTCACCAGCGTGATTATCCCAGATTCGGTGACCACCATTGGTTCTAATGCGTTTAATGGTAATGCAATATCCACATTCAACAATGCGCCATCAGATGGCATAATCTTTGCTTGTAATGATGATGGTACTGACAACAAGAAGGTTGTTGTTTCCTTTGGCGGAGGGAGAAAGGAGATTGTTATTCCTGATTCGGTGACTACCATTGGTTTCGGTATGTTTGAGGGCAACAATCTTACCAGTGTGACTTTTCCAGATTCGGTGACTGCCGTTGATAAGAGCGCGTTTGGTCATAATAATCTCACTAGCATAACCCTTCCAGATTCGATAACTACTATTGGAGACTATGCGTTTATTTACAATGAGCTCACTAGTGTAACGCTCCCAGGTTCTGTGATTACTGTTGGGGATAATGCGTTTGCTCACAACAAACTTACCAGCGTGACCATTCCAGACTCGGTGACCACTATTGGTGAGGAGGCGTTTGCTGATAACGCGCTCACTAGTGTGACTATTCCAGATTCGGTGACTACTATTGGTGAAGGGGCGTTTGCTGGTAACAAGCTCATCAGTGTGACCATTCCAGATTCAGTGACTACCATTGGTGAAGGGGCGTTTGCTGGTAACAAGCTCATCAGTGTGACCATTCCAGATTCAGTGACCACCATTGGTGAAGGGGCGTTTGCTGGTAACAAGCTCATCAGTGTGACCATTCCAGATTCGGTGACCACCATTGGTGAAGGGGCGTTTGCTGGTAACAAGCTCATCAGTGTGGCCATTCCAGATTCGGTGACCACCATTGGTGAAGGGGCGTTTGCTGACAACAAGCTCATTAGTGTAACCATTTCAGATTCGATGACCACCATTGGTGAGAGGGCATTTGCTGATAATGAGCTTACTAGTGTGACCATTCCAAATTCGGTAACCACCATTGGTGAGAGGGCATTTGCTGATAATGAGCTTACTAGTGTGAACATTCCAAATTCGGTGACCACCGTTGGCCAGGGGGCGTTTGCTGATAACGAGCTCACCAGTGTGACTATACCTAGTTCTTTAACTACCGTTGAGGATGATGCGTTTGCTCACAACAGGCTCACCAACGTGACCATTCCAGATTCGATAACCACCATTGGACATCGGGCCTTTTCTGGCAATGAACTCACCAGTGTGACTATCCCAGATTCCGTGAATATTCTTGGGTGGGAAGCATTTAGTTACAATAATTTAACCAATTTGATCATTCCAGATTCGGTGACCATTATTGGTTGGAAGGTGTTTAGTGATAATAAACTCACCAGTTTGACTATCCCAGATTCCGTGAACACTATTGAGGGGGCTGCATTTTCTAACAACCAGCTCATCAGCGTGACTATCCCGGATTCTGTGACCATTATTGGTAATGGAGCGTTTAATGGTAATGTAATATCTGCAGTTAACAATGCGGCATCAGATGGATTTATTTTTGCTCGTAATGATGATGGCACAGAGAACAAGAAGGTTGTCGTATCCTATGGTGGTTCAAGAAAAGGAATTGTTATTCCAGATTCGGTAAACACTATTGAGCGTGGCGCGTTTTCTGATAATGAGCTCACCAGTGTGACTATGCCTGATTCGGTGACGACCATTGGTGAAAAGGCGTTTGCTTACAACAAGCTCACCAATGTGACTATACCTTATTCAGTGAATACCATTGAGAATGAGGCGTTTCGGAACAACCGACTGACTAGCGTAACTATCCCAGATTCTGTGACCTCTATTGAGGATAGGGCGTTTAGTAATAATAAACTCACCAATTTGACCATTCCAGATTCAGTAAGAACTATCGGAGAGGCTGCGTTTTCTGACAACCAGCTTGTCAACGTGACCCTCTCAAATTCGTTGACTACTATTGGCTTAGGTGCATTTAATCGCAATGCACTATCCACAGTTAATAATGCACCATCAGATGGCTTTATTTTTGCTCGTAATGAGGATGGCACCGAGAATAAGAAGGTTGTTATTTCCTATGGTGGGGCAAGAAAAGAAGTTGTTATTCCTGATACGGTGACCATCATTGAGCGTAGGGCGCTTGCTAGCAGCGAACTAACCAGTGTGGTCATCCCAGATTCGGTTACCACCATTGGGCGTGAGGCGTTTGCTGGCAATGAACTTATCAGTGTGGCCATCCCAGAATCGGTTTCCACTATTAGCCATGGGGTATTTAGTAACAATAATCTCACTAGCGTAACTATATCAGATTCGGTAAATACCATTGCACCGGAGGCGTTTGCTGATAATAAGATCACTAAGGTGACTATACCAAGTTCAGTGTCCTTCATTGGTTATAAAGCGTTCCGGAATAACCGACTTACCAGCGTAACTATCCCAGAATCAGTGTTCGATATTCAAAGTGAAGCGTTTGCTGGCAATGAACTCACCAGTGTGACTATTCCATCTTTGGCGACCCACAATGGTTTGATAGCGTTTGATGAAGGTGTAGATATTCACTGGTATTAACACTATTTTGTGTGCTGTTGCAATTTTAATATGTGGCAGTACACAAAGTTTTTGGAGAATGGTGTTTTCATCAGATGTTGTTTTTGAAGGCTCTCTTATGACGACAGAGGTCTACGTGCAACATCCTTGTCTAGGTATTTAAAGTAATGGTATTTAATAATCTGTATCTAAACAAAGCCTTTTTACTATTGCGATTTCGCTCATCGCACTAGCACTTCCAAACTCATGTTGCCGCACCTGTAGTTATTTGATAGTTGCTTATATTCAATTTTCCTAAAGACGTTAATAAGATGGTACGCCCCACACCTGCACTACACTCAGCTATGTCGCTGAATATTGGGAGGTGCCATCATGTCGGCAATCAAAGTTATTGGAATCGA
>NZ_JADDYH010000020.1:0-17900 GCF_015163595.1 Vibrio sp. OPT41
CACCAATCGCAATGGACGAAGGTCTACGTTTCGCGATCCGTGAAGGTGGCCGTACAGTAGGTGCTGGTGTTGTTGCTAAGATCTTCGACTAATTCATAGCGAATTAGCGATGCTTTCGGAAAATCTTGAATTAGATTTGACGAACCAGTAGCAAAAAGGGCATCATTTGATGCCCTTTTTCTGCACTCAACATTATTTTTGCTGTTTTCTTGTTCAGAAGTGGGTTGGGCGCAGAGCAAGATTAAGCAAAGAGGCTTAATCTTAAGAAGAGTACGCTGATTTTTTCAGCGATATGGAGTTTGCCCTGCAACAGCGGGGTTGTTGTCGTCTATATTAAGACTTGTAACAGGTTGGTTTTATGAAAGCAAATAATGCTGAAACTCCTGATAGCTCAAACGCAGCAGATACGTTTAAGTGGGTAGCCGCTTTCGTATTGGCAGCTGCCGCTGTTGTGGGTAATTACCTGTATGGTGAAATGTCTGTAGTGGTTCGTGCTGCAGGCGTTGTTGTTCTTATTGCAGCTGCCTTAGGCGTTGCAGCAACAACGACTAAAGGTAAAGCAGCGATCAGTTTTGCAAAAGAATCTCGTATGGAAGTACGTAAAGTTGTTTGGCCTACTCGCCAAGAAACCATGCAAACAACACTGATCGTTTTAGCTGTAAGTATTGTAATGGCTCTAGTGCTATGGGGTATTGACGGAATTATGGTTCGTCTAGTAGCTCTAGCAACTGGGGTATAGAGGGTTTTTATTCATGAGTGAAGCTCCAAAAAAACGCTGGTATGTGGTTCAAGCCTTCTCTGGATTTGAAGGTCGTGTAGCTCAATCTCTGCGCGAGCATATCAAAATGCACGGCATGGAAGAGCTATTCGGTGAAGTACTGGTTCCTACTGAAGAAGTAGTGGAAATGCGCGCGGGTCAGCGTCGCAAGTCTGAGCGTAAGTTCTTCCCAGGTTACGTCCTTGTTCAGATGATTATGAACGATGAATCATGGCACCTAGTACGCAGTGTGCCGCGTGTCATGGGCTTCATTGGTGGTACCTCAGACCGTCCGGCACCTATCACGGATAAAGAGGCTGACGCGATTCTTAATCGTCTTGAGAAAGCGAGTGAAGCGCCTCGTCCGCGTACAATGTACGAAGCGGGTGAAGTGGTACGTGTTAACGAAGGTCCATTTGCTGACTTCAACGGTACTGTTGAAGAAGTGGATTACGAGAAGAGCCGCCTGAAAGTGTCTGTATCGATCTTTGGTCGTGCGACACCAGTTGAGCTTGAATTTGGTCAGGTTGAAAAGCTGGACTAAGACTCTTCGTTAAAGAGTATAAAAAATCACCTTTTTAGGGTTGTATAAGGCGCGGATTATGACTATAATTTCGCGCCTTTTTACTTCAAGTGAAGTAAAAAGTTTCTTACACAAACGGGGAGCTGATCCGCGATTAGCGTTTGTACCCAAACTTAGGAATTATCATGGCTAAGAAAGTTGAAGCTTACATCAAGCTACAAGTTGCTGCTGGTATGGCTAACCCTAGTCCACCAGTAGGTCCTGCACTAGGTCAACACGGTGTGAACATCATGGAATTCTGTAAAGCGTTCAACGCAAAAACAGAATCTATTGAGAAAGGTCTACCAACTCCAGTAGTTATCACAGTATACAGCGACCGTTCTTTCACGTTCGTAACTAAGACTCCACCTGCTGCTGTTCTTCTTAAGAAAGCTGCTGGCGTTAAGTCTGGTTCAGGTCGTCCAAACACTGAAAAAGTTGGTACTGTAACTGACGCTCAAATCCAAGAAATCGCAGAAACTAAAGCTGCTGATATGACTGGTGCTGACATCGAAGCGATGAAGCGTTCTATCGCTGGTACTGCTCGTTCAATGGGCCTAGTGGTAGAGGGTTAATAAGATGGCAAAACTAACTAAGCGCATGCGCGTAATCCGCGAAAAAGTTGACGTAACTAAAGAATACGAAATCAACGAAGCTGTTGCTCTTCTTCAAGAACTAGCGACTGCTAAATTCGTTGAGTCTGTAGACGTTGCTGTTAACCTTGGCATTGATGCTCGTAAATCTGACCAGAACGTACGTGGTGCAACTGTACTACCTCACGGTACTGGCCGCGAAATCCGCGTTGCAGTGTTCACTCAAGGTGCTAACGCTGAAGCAGCTAAAGAAGCTGGCGCAGACATCGTAGGTATGGAAGATCTTGCTGAGCAAGTTAAGAAAGGCGAAATGAACTTTGACGTAGTTGTTGCTTCTCCAGATGCAATGCGCGTTGTAGGTCAACTAGGTACTATCCTAGGTCCTCGCGGTCTTATGCCAAACCCTAAAGTTGGTACTGTAACTCCTAACGTTGCTGAAGCAGTTAAAAACGCTAAAGCTGGTCAGGTTCGTTACCGTAACGACAAAAACGGCATCATCCACACTACTATCGGTAAAGCAAACTTCTCTGCTGAGCAGATCAAAGAGAACCTAGAAGCACTTCTAGTTGCTCTGAAGAAAGCTAAGCCATCTTCAGCGAAAGGTACTTTCCTGAAGAAAGTAAGCATCTCTACTACTATGGGTGCTGGTGTTGCTGTTGATCAGGCTAGCCTGAACACTCAAGCATAATTTATTTGCTTAGGCGCAAAATTAGTGTATAATTTTGCGCCTAATATTTGTGGTTGGGGCTGAACTTTGGTTCTTTGAACTGTCTCCTAGTTCGAAATGAATTAAGACCCAGTCTCCGTCCAAGACCGTAGGTGTTTGTGTAAAAGCAAACTTAATTATCCTACGTAGATGGTGCCCGAACTGACAGAAAGCTCTATGTAATATAGTTAACTTTCTTCTGGGGAAGCACCTCAATAGCTCTCACTGTCGTGATGATAGTGAGTGGTGTAACGACAACCAGGAGTAAATCCAAGATGGCTTTAAACCTTCAAGACAAAAAAGCAATTGTTGCTGAAGTCAACGAAGCTGCCAGTGGTGCACTTTCTGCAGTTGTAGCTGATTCTCGTGGCGTTCAAGTTGGCGCGATGACTTCTCTACGTAAACAAGCTCGTGAAGCTGGCGTTTACATGAGAGTTGTTCGTAACACTCTTGCTCGTCGTGCGGTTGAAGGTACTGAGTACGAGTGTCTAACTGACACTTTCACTGGTCCTACTCTAATCGCATTCTCTAATGAGCACCCAGGTGCTGCAGCGCGTCTTTTCAAAGACTTCGCTAAAGAGAACAAAGATTTCGAGATCAAAGCTGCTGCATTTGAAGGCGCTTTAACTGACGCTGAAGTACTAGCAACACTACCAACTTACGACGAAGCAATTGCACGCCTAATGATGTGCATGAAAGAAGCTTCGGCTGGCAAGCTGGCGCGTACTATCGCAGCTATCCGCGATCAAAAACAAGAAGCAGCGGCATAAGCCTTGCTTTTTACTGGTTGCTTAATAAACTTATTGTTGACTTAAAAGAGAATTGTTATGTCTATTACTAACGAGCAAATCCTAGACGCAGTTGCAGAAATGTCTGTAATGCAAGTTGTTGAACTAATCGAAGCAATGGAAGAGAAATTCGGTGTTTCTGCTGCTGCTGCTGTTGTAGCTGGCGGCGCTGCTGCAGGCGAAGCTGCTGCTGAGCAAACTGAATTCGACGTAATCCTAGAAGCTGCTGGCGGTAACAAAGTTGCTGTAATCAAAGCAGTACGTGGCGCAACTGGCCTAGGTCTTAAAGAAGCTAAAGCTCTAGTAGACGGCGCTCCAGCACCTCTTAAAGAAGGTGTTGAGAAAGCAGAAGCTGAAGCTCTTAAAGCTCAGCTAGAAGAAGCTGGTGCAACTGTTGCTGTTAAGTAATTATTGCATAGTTTCTTAGCCTAACGGCTAATTGGCTGGTGGTTTTTTAACCACCGGCCTTTTTGCGCTGTAGGGTATAGGCGAATTTTCCCGCTGTTTAAGCGCCTGATATCCATACAAAAAACATTTCATTCTTACGAAATGAAATGTCACTACAGTAAACAGCTATATTAGTCACTGTCCCTTACCCCCCTTAAGTAACTAGGAGCGGGCGGACAGTTTGGGTCACTTATCAGCGAGCTGAGGAACCCCATGGTTTACTCTTATACCGAGAAAAAGCGCATCCGTAAGGACTTTGGTACTCGTCCACAAGTTTTGGACATTCCATACCTGCTATCGATCCAGCTCGATTCGTTCGACAAATTTATCGAACAGGATCCTGAAGGTCAATACGGTCTTGAAGCCGCTTTCCGTTCTGTATTCCCGATTCAGAGCTACAACGGCAATTCTGAGCTGCAATACGTTAGCTACCGTCTTGGTGAGCCAGTTTTTGACGTTAAAGAATGTCAAATCCGCGGTGTAACTTACTCAAAGCCACTACGTGTAAAACTACGCCTAGTTATCTTTGATAAAGACGCGCCAGCAGGTACTGTAAAAGACATTAAAGAACAAGAAGTCTACATGGGTGAAATTCCACTCATGACAGACAATGGTACCTTCGTAATCAACGGTACCGAGAGGGTTATCGTATCCCAGCTGCACCGAAGCCCAGGCGTGTTCTTCGACAGCGATAAGGGTAAGACCCACTCTTCAGGTAAAGTTTTATACAACGCACGTGTTATTCCTTACCGTGGTTCATGGCTTGATTTCGAGTTTGATCCTAAGGATAACTTGTACGTTCGTATCGACCGCCGTCGTAAGCTACCAGCATCGATCATCCTTCGAGCACTAGGTAAGTCGACAGAAGAAATCCTAGATATCTTCTTCGAGAAAGTGAACTTCGAAGTGAAAGACCAAACTCTATTGATGGAGTTGGTTCCTGATCGTCTACGTGGTGAAACTGCGTCATTCGACATCGAAGCAAATGGTAAAGTTTACGTTGAGCAGGGTCGTCGCGTAACAGCTCGTCATATCCGCCAACTAGAAAAAGATGGCGTTGATCACATCGAAGTACCAGTTGAGTACATCGTTGGTAAAGTTGCATCTAAAGATTACATCAATGAAGCAACTGGCGAGATCATTGTTAACGCTAACCAGGAAATCAGCCTGGAAGCATTAGCGAACCTATCTCAGGCAGGCCACAAAGCGCTAGAAGTTCTATTTACGAACGATCTAGACCACGGTCCATTCATGTCAGAAACATTACGTATCGACAGCACGGTTGATCGTATTTCTGCATTGGTAGAAATCTACCGCATGATGCGCCCTGGTGAGCCGCCAACAAAAGAAGCTGCAGAAGCTCTATTCGAAAGCCTATTCTTCTCTGAAGAGCGTTACGATCTATCGACTGTTGGTCGTATGAAGTTCAACAGCTCTATCGGCCGTGAAGATGCTCAAGAGCAAGGCACACTTGATGAAACTGATATCATCGAAGTGATGAAGAAGCTGATCGCGATCCGTAACGGTAAGGGCGAAGTGGACGATATCGACCACCTAGGCAACCGTCGTATCCGTTCTGTAGGCGAAATGGCTGAGAACCAGTTCCGTGTAGGTCTAGTACGTGTTGAGCGTGCAGTTAAAGAGCGTCTAAGCCTAGGCGATCTTGACGCAATCATGCCTCAAGACTTGATCAACGCGAAGCCAATTTCTGCGGCAGTTAAAGAATTCTTTGGCTCTTCACAGCTTTCACAGTTCATGGACCAAAACAACCCGCTATCAGAAGTAACGCACAAGCGTCGTATTTCTGCGTTGGGTCCTGGCGGTCTAACTCGTGAACGTGCTGGCTTCGAAGTACGTGACGTACACGTAACTCACTACGGTCGTCTATGTCCTATCGAAACGCCTGAAGGTCCAAACATCGGTCTGATCAACTCTCTATCTGCGTTTGCGCGTTGTAACGAGTACGGTTTCCTAGAGACACCATACCGTCGCGTTGTAGATGGCGTAGTAACAGACGAAGTAGATTACCTATCTGCAATCGAAGAAGGCCAATTCGTTATCGCACAGGCGAACGCTAAGCTAAACGAAGATGGTACTTTTGCAGATGAGCTGATCACAGCTCGTCAGAAAGGTGAATCTGGTCTACACCCTCGTGAGCACGCTCAGTACATGGACGTTGCGACAAACCAGGTTGTATCTATCGCTGCATCGCTTATCCCGTTCCTAGAACACGATGATGCGAACCGTGCATTGATGGGTGCGAACATGCAACGTCAGGCAGTTCCAACACTGAAAGCTGACAAACCGCTTGTTGGTACTGGTATTGAACGTAACGTAGCAGTTGACTCAGGTGTAACTGCAGTTGCTAAACGTGGTGGTGTAATCCAGTCAGTAGATGCTTCTCGTATCGTTGTTAAAGTTAACGAAGAAGAGCTAGTACCAGGTGAAGCTGGTATCGACATCTACAACCTGACTAAATACACACGTTCTAACCAGAACACATGTATTAACCAGCGCCCATGTGTGATGCCAGGTGAGCCTGTATCACGCGGTGACGTTCTTGCTGATGGTCCTTCAACAGACCTTGGTGAACTAGCGCTTGGTCAAAACATGCGTATCGCGTTCATGCCTTGGAACGGTTACAACTTCGAAGACTCGATCTTAGTATCTGAGCGCGTAGTTCAAGAAGACCGTTTCACGACTATCCACATCCAAGAACTGACTTGTGTGGCGCGTGATACTAAGCTTGGTTCTGAAGAGATCACAGCGGATATTCCAAACGTAGGTGAGTCTGCTCTGTCTAAACTAGACGAGTCAGGTATCGTTTACATCGGTGCTGAAGTTAAGGGTGGCGACATCCTAGTTGGTAAAGTTACACCTAAAGGTGAAACTCAGCTAACGCCTGAAGAGAAGCTACTACGTGCAATCTTCGGTGAAAAAGCATCTGACGTTAAAGATACTTCACTACGTGTACCTAACTCTGTATCAGGTACGATCATCGACGTTCAAGTCTTTACTCGCGATGGCGTAGAGAAAGACAAGCGTGCGCTTGAAATCGAACAGATGCAGCTTAAAGAAGCGAAGAAAGACCTAACTGAAGAATTCCAGATTCTTGAGGGCGGCCTTCTAAACCGTGTTAAAGCTGTATTGATTGAAGGCGGTTACTCTGAAGCGAAACTAGACACAACTGATCGTAAGAAGTGGCTAGAACTAACGCTAGAAGATGACGCACTACAAACTCAGCTTGAGCAACTTGCTGAGCAGTGGGATGAGCTAAAAGCTGACTTCGATAAGAAGTTCGAAACTAAGCGTCGTAAGATCACTCAAGGTGATGATTTAGCACCTGGCGTCCTGAAGATCGTTAAGGTTTACCTAGCGGTTAAACGTCGCATTCAGCCTGGTGATAAGATGGCGGGTCGTCACGGTAACAAGGGTGTAATCTCTAAGATCAACCCTGTTGAAGACATGCCATACGATGAGAAAGGTCAGCCTGTAGACATCGTACTTAACCCACTGGGTGTACCTTCGCGTATGAACATCGGTCAGATCCTAGAAGTACACTTAGGTCTGGCAGCGAAAGGTATCGGTGACAAGATCAACCAGATGGTTAAAGAGCAGCAAGAACTAGCGAAATTCCGCGAGTTCCTACAAAAAGTTTACGATCTAGGCGACACTCGCCAGAAAGTAGACATTGCTTCTCTATCTGATGATGAAGTACGTACTCTGATCAAGAACTTGCGTGGCGGTCTACCAATCGCGACTCCTGTATTTGATGGCGCTCCAGAAGAGTCAATCAAAGCACTTCTTGAGCTAGCAGATCTACCAACATCAGGTCAGTTAACACTGTTTGATGGTCGCACAGGTGATGCGTTTGAGCGTCCTGTAACTGTTGGTTACATGTACATGCTGAAACTGAACCACCTTGTTGATGACAAGATGCACGCTCGTTCAACTGGTTCGTACAGCCTAGTAACTCAGCAGCCACTAGGTGGTAAAGCTCAGTTCGGTGGTCAGCGTTTCGGTGAGATGGAAGTATGGGCACTAGAAGCATACGGTGCTGCTTACACGCTACAAGAAATGCTAACGGTTAAGTCGGATGACGTTAACGGCCGTACTAAGATGTACAAGAACATCGTAGACGGTAACCACAGCATGGAACCTGGCATGCCAGAATCGTTCAACGTACTGTTGAAAGAGATCCGCTCGCTAGGTATCAACATCGAGCTAGAAGACGAAGAGTAATCCTTTTCTCTCTTGATGAAAGTCGAGAGAATCAAAGCGATTATTTGGAAGAAGGTGCTCACTTTAGCGAGTGAGCTCCTTTTAACTCCTTACAGGAGCTGATTGTGAAAGACTTATTAAACTTTCTAAAAGCACAGCATAAGACCGAAGAATTTGATGCAATCAAAATCGGTCTATCTTCACCAGACATGATCCGTTCATGGTCTTTCGGTGAAGTTAAAAAACCTGAAACGATCAACTATCGTACGTTCAAACCTGAACGCGATGGTCTGTTCTGTGCGCGTATCTTTGGTCCAGTTAAAGACTACGAATGTCTTTGTGGTAAGTACAAGCGCCTGAAGCACCGTGGTGTTATCTGTGAGAAGTGTGGTGTAGAAGTTACACAAACTAAAGTTCGTCGTGACCGTATGGGCCACATTGAACTGGCTTCACCAGTAGCTCACATCTGGTTCCTAAAATCGCTACCGTCTCGTATCGGTCTACTAATGGATATCCCTCTACGTGATATCGAACGCGTTCTGTACTTCGAAATGTACGTAGTAACAGAGCCTGGTATGACTGATCTAGAAAAAGGTCAGATGCTTACTGAAGAAGAGTATCTAGATCGTCTAGAAGAGTGGGGCGACGAGTTCACTGCTAAGATGGGTGCGGAAGCTATCAAGGACCTACTAGGTTCTATGGATATGCACGCTGAAGCAGAACAAATGCGTGAAGAGTTAGAGACAACAAACTCTGAAACTAAGCGTAAGAAAGTAACTAAGCGTCTTAAGCTGGTAGAAGCGTTCATCGCATCGGGTAACAACCCTGAGTGGATGATCCTAACTGTACTTCCAGTACTTCCGCCAGATCTACGTCCTCTAGTACCTCTAGATGGCGGTCGCTTTGCGACTTCTGATCTTAACGATCTATACCGTCGTGTGATCAACCGTAACAACCGTTTGAAGCGTCTTCTAGAGCTAGCTGCTCCGGACATCATCGTACGTAACGAAAAACGTATGCTGCAAGAGTCTGTTGATGCGCTACTAGATAACGGTCGTCGTGGTCGTGCGATCACAGGTTCTAACAAGCGTCCTCTGAAATCTCTTGCTGATATGATCAAGGGTAAACAAGGTCGTTTCCGTCAGAACCTTCTAGGTAAACGTGTAGACTACTCTGGCCGTTCTGTAATCACAGTAGGTCCATACCTTCGTCTACACCAGTGTGGTCTTCCTAAGAAGATGGCACTTGAGCTATTCAAACCATTCATCTACAGCAAGCTAGAGACTCGTGGTCTTGCGACTACAATCAAAGCTGCTAAGAAAATGGTAGAGCGTGAAGAAGCGGTCGTTTGGGATATCCTAGACGAAGTAATCCGTGAACACCCAGTACTATTGAACCGTGCACCGACACTTCACCGTCTAGGTATCCAGGCGTTCGAACCAGTACTGATCGAAGGTAAAGCGATTCAGCTACACCCACTTGTTTGTGCAGCGTACAACGCGGACTTCGATGGTGACCAAATGGCGGTTCACGTACCTCTAACTCTAGAGGCACAGCTTGAAGCTCGTACTCTGATGATGTCGACAAACAACATTCTGTCGCCAGCGTCAGGTGATCCGATCATCGTACCTTCTCAGGACGTTGTATTGGGTCTGTACTACATGACTCGTGAAAAGATCAACGTGAAAGGTGAAGGCATGTACCTTTCTGGCCCAGAAGAGGCTGAGAAAGCATACCGCACTAAACAAGCTGAGCTTCACGCACGCGTTAAAGTACGTATTACAGAAACTGTTGTAGACGAAGATGGCAACAGCACTACAGAAACCAAGATGGTAGACACCACTGTTGGTCGTGCAATGCTATGGCAAATCGTGCCAGCTGGTCTACCGTACAGCATCGTTAACCAAAAGCTAGGTAAGAAGCAAATCTCTAACCTACTTAACGAGGCGTACCGTAAACTAGGTCTGAAAGACACAGTAATCTTCGCTGACCAAATCATGTACACAGGTTTCGCATACGCGGCACTTTCTGGTGTATCTGTTGGTATCGACGATATGGTTGTACCTGCAGCTAAGTACACTGAAATCGCAGAAGCGGAAGAAGAAGTACGTGAAATCCAGGAACAGTACCAATCAGGTCTTGTTACTGCGGGCGAACGCTACAACAAAGTTATCGATATCTGGGCATCGACCAACGACCGTGTTGCGAAAGCAATGATGGAAAACCTTTCATCTGAAACGGTAGTTAACCGTGACGGTGAAGAGGAACAGCAAGAGTCATTCAACAGCATCTATATGATGGCGGACTCGGGCGCTCGTGGTTCTGCAGCACAGATTCGTCAGCTTGCGGGTATGCGTGGTCTGATGGCGCGTCCAGATGGTTCAATCATCGAAACACCGATCACAGCGAACTTTAAAGAAGGTCTAAACGTACTTCAGTACTTTATCTCAACGCACGGTGCTCGTAAGGGTCTTGCGGATACGGCACTGAAAACAGCGAACTCGGGTTACCTAACTCGTCGTCTAGTAGACGTTGCTCAAGACGTTGTTGTAACTGAACATGACTGTGGCACTCACGAAGGTGTCGACATGATGCCTCACATCGAGGGTGGTGATGTTAAAGTTGCACTTTCTGAGCTTGCTCTTGGTCGTGTTGTTGCTGAAGACGTACTAAAACCTGGCACTGAAGACGTTCTTATTCCACGTAACACCCTGATCGATGAGAAGTGGTGTCAAATCATGGAAGAGAACTCAGTAGACAGCATGAAAGTGCGCTCTGTAGTAACGTGTGATTCTGACTTCGGTTGTTGTGCACAATGTTATGGTCGTGACCTAGCACGTGGTCACCTAGTGAACCAAGGTGAAGCAGTGGGTGTTATTGCTGCTCAGTCTATCGGTGAGCCAGGTACACAGCTAACGATGCGTACGTTCCACATCGGTGGTGCGGCATCGACAGCAGCGGCAGAGAACAGTGTTCAAGTTAAGAACAACGGTTCTATCAAGCTACACAACGCTAAATCTGTATTGGCTGATGACGGTAAGATCGTTATCACTTCTCGTGCGACAGAGTTAACTATCGTTGATGAGTTTGGTCGTACTAAAGAGAAGCACAAACTGCCTTACGGTACGCTACTAAGCAAAGGCGATGGTGATACAGTTCAAGCTGGCGAAACAGTTGCAAACTGGGAAGCGCACACACTACCTATCATTACTGAGGTAGCAGGTCGCATCCAGTTCGTAGATATGATCGACGGCGTAACAGTATCTCGTCAAACTGATGACCTAACTGGTCTATCTTCAAGCGAAGTAACTGACCCAGCAGCTCGCCCTTCAGCAGGTAAAGATATGCGTCCAGCTATCAAACTTGTTGACGAGCAAGGTAACGATGTAATGATCCCTGGTACTGATATGCCAGCTCACTACTTCCTACCTGGTAAAGCGATTGTGAACATCGAAGATGGCGCAGCAGTAGGTGTTGGTGCAACACTAGCACGTATTCCTCAGAAGTCTGGCGGTAACAAAGATATCACCGGTGGTCTTCCACGAGTTGCTGACCTATTTGAAGCACGTAAGCCGAAAGAGCCTGCAATCCTTGCTGAGCACACAGGTACTGTGAGCTTTGGTAAAGAGACTAAAGGTAAACGTCGCCTAGTGATCACACGTGAAAGCGGTGAAGCTTACGAAGAGATGATTCCTAAGCATCGTCAGTTGAACGTATTCGAAGGTGAAAAAGTTGAACGTGGTGACGTGATCGCAGATGGTCCAGAGTCTCCACATGACATCCTACGTCTACGTGGTGTACACGCGGTAACGCAGTACATTGCTAACGAAGTACAGGAAGTTTACCGTCTACAAGGCGTTAAGATTAACGATAAGCACATTGAAACTATCGTTCGTCAGATGCTGCGTAAGTGTACTATTACTCACTCTGGTGACTCTGAGTTCCTACCTGGTGAACAGATTGAGTACTCACAAGTTAAGATTGCTAACCGTAACCTAGAAGCTGAAGGCAAAGAGCCTGCACGTTTCGAACGTGAACTACTAGGTATTACTAAAGCATCTCTAGCGACTGAGTCGTTCATCTCTGCGGCATCGTTCCAGGAGACAACTCGCGTACTAACAGAAGCTGCGGTTTCTGGTAAGCGTGATGACCTACGTGGTCTGAAAGAGAACGTAATTGTTGGTCGTCTGATCCCAGCTGGTACTGGTTTCGCATACCACCAAGAGCGTCAAGCTAAACGTTCTGAAGAGCAAGATGGTCCTTCTGCTGAGCAAGCAACGGATAACCTAGCGGCACTTCTAAACGCTGGTTTCTCTTCTGAAGAGTAAGTCATATAACGAGTAATCGTTAAAAGCTTAAGAAAAAGGCACCTTCGGGTGCCTTTTTAGTTTTTATACTACTTTGTTCTTCCGGTGGGATTTTCGATAAAGCTAGAAACAAAAAAGACCGACGATGATCGTCAGTCTTTTCTCTCACTCTATTTCTAAATGTTTGCAAATACTAAGCCCCAGGTGGCATAGACAGGCTTTCTGCGATTTGCTGTATCAGATAGTCCTCGACTTCAAAGCGAGTCTCAAGAATTTCCCCAATGAGACACATATCAGAATCGAAATCATTTAATTCATCATCTTCAGTCACTTCTGAGTACTTATCGTTAAAGTTCAATAGAGGTTCAGTCGTTAGAACAATTTGACCATAGGTTTGATTGATCTCATTAGTCACGACAAAGCCGGTTGCTTTCCAACGGTCCATAACCATGTCATAAATTTTAAAGTGGCCTTCGGAGATGTAATCAACGAGGTGCTGACAGAAATCCTGCAGTTCGGAAGGAGATGGGAGTTCAATAACATTGGTTTTCGAACAAGGTTGCAGCGCTGCAAGCTTACAATATTCAACAATCAGGGATTGTCGTGTCTCTAACCAGTGATCAATGACATCACTTGAGCCACCCCACTGGTCTTGTGTTTGTTTGAATTTTCTTAGCATGACCATGCCCTCATGATCTGATCGCCCATCGGCGAACGTATCCTTTGCAAAGCAAAGTTAGTAAAGTTATTACAAACTCTTGTCCTTACTAGAATTTAGAGTGCACATTTACTTAACGATAAACTCTAGTATGAAATTAGATTGCCAGTAAAATGAACGAACTTCAAGCAAAGGGATGGTGTAATGTTAAGAAAAGGTGATGTTAACCGCGCGATAAATGCATACTGGTGTGTTGTTGCAGGAAGTGAAATTTGGCTGGTGGATGGTGCTGTGCCCTTCGGGTCTGCAGAGCAGTTATCACTGCCAGTAACGAGTGCAAGACCCATTGGTGAGTATTCTGGTTCGCCCGTCATGTGGCTTAACTTGGCCGATTTAGAGCATGATCTACCTTTAGCATCCCTGCGTGACTGCCTGCATTTTCCTGAGCCATTATTTATGTTGTTAAGTAAAGCTGTGCAATATGGGCACATGACGCAAAGTTTGCGCTTTTGTCCACAGTGCGGAGGAAGAAACTTTCTTAATAATAACCAGTTAGCCATGCAGTGTGGTGAATGTCGCACCCTTCATTATCCTAGAATATTTCCGTGTATTATCGTTGCTGTACGTAAAGAAAATCAGATCTTATTAGCCCAACATCCAAGGCATCGAAATGGTATGTATACGGTTATTGCGGGTTTTCTTGAAGTCGGTGAGACCTTAGAAGAGTGCGTGGCTCGAGAAATTCATGAAGAAACGGGAATTCTCGTTAAAAATATTCGTTACTTTGGCAGCCAGCCTTGGGCTTTCCCATCCAGTATGATGATGGGGTTTTTAGCTGACTATGAATCGGGAGAGTTAAGTCCAGACTACACTGAGCTGTCTGATGCACAATGGTTTGGTATCGACGAGATGCCGCCTGTTGCGCCTAAAGGAACGATTGCAAGAGCACTTATCGAGCAGACGCTGAAAGATATAGACACTAATTATCTGATAAATAGATAAAAAAAACCCTCCGAGAGGGAGGGGGTAAGTAAGATGTCGTTATGAGATGCTGAGTACTAAGTACTCAGTTTATAATTGTAGTTTTCGCTAGCGAACAAATTTTTAACACTGATACCGATTGGGTGCAAATTAAGCATTGATTTAAAAGTTAATAACTTGATCCAGGTTGCAAAGCACACAGCTATTGGACTTAAATCAGTGATAGAATACCCCCTTTCACAGAAAGCCTAACAGTTGGAATTACGGAATGACTGAATTAAAAAATGATCGTTATCTGCGTGCGCTTTTAAAAGAGCCGGTAGATTACACGCCAGTATGGATGATGCGCCAGGCAGGTCGTTACCTACCAGAATACAAAGCGACTCGTGCAGAAGCGGGTGATTTCATGTCTTTGTGTCGAAATGCAGAATTAGCATCCGAAGTGACACTTCAACCATTACGCCGTTTTCCTCTTGATGCCGCGATCTTATTCTCGGACATCTTAACGATTCCAGATGCAATGGGGCTTGGTTTACGTTTTGCTGCGGGTGAAGGACCTGTTTTTGATAACCCAATTACATGCAAAGCCGACGTGGAAAAAATTGGTTTGCCAGATCCTGAAGGTGAACTGCAATACGTAATGAACGCAGTACGCCAGATCCGTAAAGACCTGAAGGGTGAAGTGCCGCTGATTGGTTTTTCTGGTAGTCCTTGGACTCTTGCGACGTATATGATCGAAGGTGGTAGCTCTAAAGCGTTTACCAAGATCAAGAAGATGATGTACGCGGAACCACAAACTCTGCACCTACTTCTAGATAAGCTGGCAGACAGCGTTATCGAGTACTTAAACGCGCAAATTAAAGCGGGTGCGCAATCGGTAATGGTATTTGACACATGGGGTGGCGTACTAACGCCTCGTGATTACAATCTGTTCTCACTGCAATACATGCACAAGATTGTAGATGGTCTGATTCGTGAAAACGACGGTCGTCGCGTGCCAGTCACACTGTTTACTAAGAATGGCGGCATGTGGCTTGAGCAAATCGCAGCTACGGGCTGTGATGCGGTTGGTCTAGACTGGACAATCAACATTGCTGACGCGAAAGCACGTATCGGTGATAAAGTGGCGCTGCAAGGTAATATGGACCCATCAATGCTTTACGCTTCACCAGAGCGCATCCGCGAAGAAGTAGCGGATATCCTAGAAGGATTTGGTGATACGGGGACTGGTCATGTGTTCAACCTAGGTCACGGTATCCACTTGGATGTACCGCCAGAAAACGCGGGCGTATTTGTGGATGCGGTACACGAGTTATCTAAGCCATACCACAAGTAAGTTAGATTTTTTTGAAATCAAATGCCGGCATTCAGTGCCGGTATTTTTTTGCCTAAAATTCAGTTTTTCTATCTGAGACTCAAGGCTGTACAGCTCTAGTAGTATTTGGCCTACTATGATCTAATTACTACTCTAGCTGTACACTAGATGTTAAAGTTTAATATAAACAAATACTTATGATTTCGGGTTTTATGTTCTAATTTTCTTGTACAGATAAGCAAGCAATTAGATCATAGGTAACCTAAAGCATCGAGTGAATGCGTTTTTTAAGGTATGGCACGACGTCAGATTCAAACCAAGGATTCTTCTTTAACCACAATGTATTGCGTGGAGATGGGTGAGGGAGCGGGATAAAGTCCGGTTCCCAATCTTGCCATTGCTGAACGGTTTGCGTGAGCGTCTTTGGTTTGTTGGTGAGATAGTACTGCTGCGAGTACTGACCAATTAGTAGAGTGAGCTCTATATTGGGCAGCTGCTCAAGAATCTTTTTATGCCAAGTGGGCGCACATTCTTTACGAGGCGGTAAATCACCAGAGTTCCCTTTGCCTGGATAACAGAATCCCATTGGGACAATGGCAATTTTATTTGGGTCGTAGAAAACGTCTTTGTCGATATCGAGCCATTGGCGTAATCGATCACCACTTGGGTCATTCCAAGGTATCGAGGTTTTGTGTACACGTGTGCCAGGGGCCTGACCGATGATTAGGATGCGTGCCCCTTTTGCGGCTTGTACGACAGGGTTTGCGCCCAAAGGTAAATTATCCGCGCATATCTGGCAGGCCCTCACTTGTTGCAATAGCTCGTCTAACGACATTCTCAGTAACCCTTTTCGAAATCCACTTGATAATTTAATGAAAACCCATCGCGCCAGCGTAGATAGTTGTCAGCAAAAATCTCGATGACTTGCTCGGGAAAACTCAGCGCAGCAATGTGTGGAGTGATGGTGACTTGCGGTAGTTTCCAAAACGGATGCTCTACCGATAACGGTTCTTGCTCAAACACATCTAAGAAGGCGTGTTCTACCCAACGGTTTTTCAGAGCGAAGAGCAACCCTGTCTCATCCAGTACGTCGCCACGACCTACGTTAAATAATAACGCCTGATTTAGTTGGCTGAGCGTTTGACGATTAAGTAACTGTCGCGTCTCAGGTGTACTTGGTAGAGTATTCACAACGATGTCGGCTTGCTCAAATGCCTTACTTAGTTCATTGATATGAAAGGTCTGATGAAACTCGCCGCCTGAAGTCGGGATACCTGTGCGGTTAATACCGATAGTTTTTATCCCCATTGCTTTAGCGGCGTTGCCCAGATAGCCCCCAATGCTACCGGTACCAAGAATTACCATGGTTTTACTTTGTAATGACGTGTATAGGTGAGGCTGCCATTGTTTGTTTTGTTGTTGCTGGTGGTATCGGGCAAAGTGGCGATAATGGGCAATACTGTAACCCAAAACATATTCAGCAATCAGTGGACCAAAGATGCCTCGAACGTTAGTTAGAGTATAGTCCTGACGAAAGCTAGGGGATGTTAAGGCGTTGACACCAGCAAACGTGGATTGCACCCATTCAAGCTGTGAAAATTCGTCTAAGCTTTGTGATAGTAAGGGTGGATCCGCTAGTACGATCTGAGCAGCTTCTGGTTGGTCGGTGAGGCAAAGATCGGGCAGATTTTTCTCTGCCAGTAACGTTTTGTAGGTGTCGCGATGCTCTGAGAGCAGGAAAATCTGATTTGAATGCGGCATTAACTTTTTTCCCTGTGATGAATCAAGTACACTTTCGCTGTTTTTTTCTTCAATGATTGAGTGACTATGCTTAAGAATCCTCTTCAGGTTCGTTTAGAAAAACTAGAACCTTGGCAACAAATTACCTTTATGGCGTGTCTGTGTGAACGCATGTATCCAAACTATGCGATGTTTTGTGAGAATACAGAATTTGCTGACCCGCGTGCTTACCGAGCGATTCTTGATAGTGTATGGGAAATTTTGACAGTTAAGAACGCGAAAATTAACTTCGAACGTCAATTGGAGAAGTTAGAAGAGTTGTTCCCAAGTGCGGATGAGTTCGATTTTTACGGCGTTTACCCAGCGATGGACGCGTGTCAGGGTTTGTCTACGTTACTGCATGGTCTATTGGACCGCGATTACCTTTTCGATTCAATGCTTAAAGTGAGTCAACAGTCGGTACAAACCGTTGCTGATCTAGAGCAAGCACAAGGCGCAGAGCCAATCACTAACGACAACCAGAAAGAAAACGAAGCCGTATGTGAAGAGTGGGACGTCCAGTGGGCTATCTTCCGTCCGCTGCGTGAAGCGGTAGAACGTGACATCAGCTTGATTAAAGATTTGCGTGAAGAGCTACGTGAAGAAGGTGTGAGCAACATCGGTATTGCACTTTAATTGTTGAATAAATAGAAAAAGGCATCCTAACTGGATGCCTTTTTTGTTTGTGCTGTGCCGTCCTAAATAAGGTTGACACTTTCCACCCCCAAAATTGGAGAGTGTTATGAAATCAACAACTAAAAGAACTCAGCGCGATTACTCCCTCGC
>NZ_JADDYH010000022.1:0-427 GCF_015163595.1 Vibrio sp. OPT41
ACACGCGGCATGGCTGCATCAGGCTTGCGCCCATTGTGCAATATTCCCCACTGCTGCCTCCCGTAGGAGTCTGGACCGTGTCTCAGTTCCAGTGTGGCTGATCATCCTCTCAGACCAGCTAGGGATCGTCGCCTTGGTGAGCCCTTACCTCACCAACTAGCTAATCCCACCTAGGCATATCCTGACGCGAGAGGCCCGAAGGTCCCCCTCTTTGGCCCGTAGGCATCATGCGGTATTAGCCATCGTTTCCAATGGTTATCCCCCACATCAGGGCAATTTCCTAGGCATTACTCACCCGTCCGCCGCTCGACGCCGTTATCGTTCCCCGAAGGTTCAGATAACTCGTTTCCGCTCGACTTGCATGTGTTAGGCCTGCCGCCAGCGTTCAATCTGAGCCATGATCAAACTCTTCAATTTAAGGTTTTGT
>NZ_JADDYH010000023.1:0-39167 GCF_015163595.1 Vibrio sp. OPT41
ACCACTGCGGAGTGGTAGTTCAGTTGGTTAGAATACCGGCCTGTCACGCCGGGGGTCGCGGGTTCGAGTCCCGTCCACTCCGCCACTTATATTAAGCCCCAGTCGAAAGACTGGGGCTTTTTTCGTTTTGGTTCCCCGACTTACCTTAAACCCACTTTCATATTGAAACCTTGCATCGAGAGGCCGGCTTCCCTCTGGCGATGCTTTCTAAGCCCTGTTATGAGTGAAGTGGAACTCAGTTTTGTGTGGTTTCTACTGAACCGGGTCCTAGTATCGAGCGCTAGTTCTCAGCCCTTGTGCTTACTTACCAAAGCTTCCTTTATTATTACCTGGAAAATTTATTCACTAGGTTATGTTATTTTCGGGGGAGATTTCTCTGCTTTAGATGTTTTGATTTAGCCATAGGCGCTTATTAATATAAACTCAGCGCATTTAAAACTTTCCAAACATGGATTTTGTTTTGTCGACCTATTTAAGCCAGTGTCTTAAAGTATATTCGCTACTTCTTCCCTCTAACCCTCTCCAACCTTCAAAGCCACCACTACGTACGTATAACGTGAGCGGTATAGGTGCTTTCATAGCTGTGTTTGCTGAGTAAGCAGTTCACCTGGCACATTGACTGAGGAAAAGTCTTCTTTCTGTGGACCTTCGTGTAAGTCACGATAGTTTTAATAATTATCTGGTACTTTTTATTCTAAAGGTGTACGCTTCACATCGAATATTTTTTCAACAGTAAATCATGTTATATCTCTTGTTTAAAAGCTTTGTAAGAAGGCTGAACTCCATGCAAAAAACGCGATGAAGTGTTGCTCGGAGTCTTAAATTAATCTTCATCAGGTGTTTTATGTGTGGGTAGCTTCGCTGAAGTTATACGCAGGAGCTTGTACACCTGATAAAAGAGAAGAGATGGCCGGTGATATTTCATCATCGGCCTTTTTGTATCTGTTAAGCAGCTACAAAGCATTACCCAGTATTGAAATAAGGGCCGGTATTGATCACCGGCCCTTTTTTATTTGGTTGAAAACATGAGTATTTTACAAGTTAAAAATTTGTCTTATCAGATAGCTGATAAGACGTTATACAACAACGTGACCTTTCGTATTAACGTGGGAGAGAAAATAGGTATCACCGGAGCGAATGGTGTTGGAAAAAGCACCTTATTGAAACTGCTTTTCGGTGAATTATCTGCAGATAAGGGCTGCATTGAATGGTTACCAAACCTTGAGGTGGGGTATTTAGAACAACATTTTAAGATCGATAATGTGCTGACAGTTCATGAGTGTTTAAAGGGCTCTTTTGAGAGTTTATACGCTGCAGAGCAAAAGCTTTGGACTTTGTATCATGCGATGACCGAGTCTCACTCTACATCTCTTTTAAGCCAAGTCGCTCGGCTACAGGCATATTTAGAAGATGAAGACTTCTATGCAATTAATACCAAAATTGAACGAGTTGCTGTAGGTCTTGGTATTTATCAATTTGGCTTAGATACACCGCTTATCTCGCTAAGTGGCGGTCAAAGGCACAAAGTCCTTTTAGGCAGGTTGTTACTTCGCAACCCCGATGTGTTAATTCTTGATGAGCCGACAAACTATCTTGATGCTCCGCACATTGAATGGCTAGTCACGTTTCTCAATGATTACATTGGTACCGTTTTACTGGTTTCTCATGATGTTGATTTTCTTAATCAAGTAGCGACCAGTATTTGTGATATTGATTATCAAACGGTTCGAAAATACAGCGGTACTTATGTCAAAGCAATGCAGCAAAAGCAGCACGACGGTGCTTTATTAGAAAAGCAATATAAGGCTCAGCAAAGTGAAATTCGAAAGTTAGAGAAATTTATTGCCCAAAATGGTGCAGGAGTTAACGCGAGTCTTGCTAAAGGGCGTAAGAAGAGACTGGATAAAATCGAACGTATTCAACTGAATCATGTAGAGAAAGTATCGACGTTTGACTTTGCTTACCAGCCCATTGAGCAACCGAATGTGGTTGAGGCAAAAGCGTTGATGATCGGTTATCAGCAGCCTCTGCTTCCAGTATTTGATATCACGTTAGCGCGCGGGGAAAAGTTGGTTGTTGCTGGCTTTAACGGCGTGGGTAAGTCGACCTTACTTAAAACCCTGATGGGGAAGATCGAGCCACTCTCTGGTGAGGTGGTATTGGCAAAAGGTGCAATGATTGGTTATTTTTCTCAAGATTTGTCTTGGCGCCATCCTCAGAACACGCCTGAACAGGAGCTGTGCTCTTGTGCGCCAACAATCTCAAGCAAAGAGTCACGCAAGCTATTAGCTCGCTTTGGGATCACGGGGGATAAGACGCAGCGCCACTTAGATACATTGAGCGGTGGTGAGCAAACTCGGGTGAAACTGTGTTGTTTATCGGTTCAGAAATGCAATGTTTTGCTGTTGGACGAACCAACAACACATTTGGATAGCAGTAGTAAAAATGCGCTTAAAGAGGCTCTCCAGCGCTTTTCCGGTAGCGTGATTGTGGTATCTCATGAGAAGGCATTTTTGCAATCTTGGCCTGATAGAGTTTTAGATATTTCGTTGCTCACTTGTGCTGAATCGGAAACAGAACAGGAGGTGGAGCTATGATGCAGTCCATGATCCTATTTCTCGTTGCTTTTCTTGTTGGTGCTGATGAGTTGATGCTTGGATCTATTCTTGAACCCATCGGAAATGATTTAAGTGTTCAACCGAGTCAGGTGACCTTATTTATTACGGCATATAGTTTAGCCATAGCAATTTGCGCTCCTTACTTGGGCCGTTTATCAGACCGAGTTGGGCGTATTCGTATCATGGTGCCTGCTTGCTTTGTATTTGGGGTTGCGTCTATTACGACGGGCATAGTTCATGATTTTGAACTTGCTATTGCAACTCGAGTGATCACTGGTATTGCAAGTGCAGGCATGTTGCCAATTGCATTCGCGTTAGCGGGAGACGCGAAGGGTAATAGAGCGATGCGTCAAATTGTGATGGTTCAGGCGGGATTAACGCTAGGTATGATAACTAGCCCGGCGATCGGAGCATTGTTGACCCAGCTTTTATCATGGCGTGCCGCTTTTATTATTTTGGGCGTTGCGGCTCTTCTTGTCGGTGCTATGAGCGTAGTGTTCATGAACAACAAGCATAATGAGTCCAAGAAGTCAGATACTCTGCCACCTATCACAGACGTCATTCATGTTCCTGGCGCGTTGAGGGCGATTCTAGCGATGTGTTTAGGTTTAGGGGGAGGTATTGGTGTATTTAACCTGATAGGCCTTCATATTCGACATACCAGCGATTTGGCGCTCGGTTGGGTGGGCGCTATTTATGCAGCTCTAGGGATCGTGAGTGTGGTTGGAAATATGTGCGTGGCGAGAGCTTCTCGCTGGCTTGGTAGCTCTCGAGCCGTTATGCGAGTGGCCTTAATGGTGTGCATACCTTGTAGTGCATGGGTGTTCTCAAATGAGATGAGTACGGTGACCGCTTATCTTCCAGCTCTAGTGCTCTGGTCTCTCGCTGGAGGGGTTGGTTCTCCGGCATTACAAGCACATATCGCAAGCTTATCTGATGAATATCGAGGTGTGTTAATGTCTTTTGGAATGAGTATGATGCACTTTGGTGTCGCGACTTGGTCTGCCTTGGCGGGCTTCGCGTATTCTGTAGGCAATGAATGGGTCGCTTTCGTGGCTTTCCTATTGTTTGGCTCAGCAGTAGTTATCTTAAAGCCAGTTGGTAATACTGAACAAAGTGAGCGTTATTCGTAGTGTTTTAGTAGATAAAGAAAAGCCGTTACCTAAAAAGGTAACGGCTTGTTCCAAATACTTTTTGAAAAACGGTCTTAGTTCATGCCGTATTTCTTAAGTTTCTTGCGAAGAGTACCGCGGTTGATACCCATCATAGTTGCTGCGCGAGTTTGGTTACCGCGAGTGTACTGCATGATAGTATCTAGTAGTGGCTGTTCAACTTCAGCTAGAACTAATTCGTATAGTTCTGTTACTTCCTGGCCGTTTAGTTGAGCAAGGTAGTTTTTAAGAGACGCTTTAACAGAGTCACGTAAAGGCTTCTGAGTAATCTGGTCTTGTGACGTTACTGTAGTTACTGTTAATGCTTCTGAAGTCAGATTTTGTTCGAACATATTCGGTCTAGCTCTTCTCTTAATTATGATGCAACGTTATCAAAATAACCTTCTAACGCCTCAATTTGCAGCGGAGCTGCGTCGATAGCGTTGAAGGTACGGCGAAACTCACTTGCCTGTTCATGCTCTTTCAGGTACCACCCAACGTGCTTGCGCGCGATACGTGGACCTAAGAACTCCCCATAAAACTCATGCAGAGCATTTACATGACCAAGCATAATGGTTTTCACTTCCTCAGTTGGAAGTTCCTCCATTGTGGTGCCGTTTTCCAAATAGTGATGGATTTCCTGGAAAATCCAAGGACGACCCTGGGCAGGGCGTCCAATCATTAAAGCGTCCGCACCGGTGTACTCCAGTACAAATTTGGCTTTCTCCGGGCTATCGATATCACCGTTCGCGATAACCGGAATTGAAATCGCCTCTTTTACCGCTTTAATGCTGTCATATTCGGCCTCACCTTTGTACATACATGCTTTCGTTCTGCCATGCAGAGCAAGAGCTTGTATGCCGCAGTTTTCGGCTAATTTAGCGATCTGGACACAGTTCTTGTTGTCTGTATCCCAGCCAGTTCGAGTCTTTAACGTTACAGGAACGTCCACTGCATTCACGACCGCTTTCAAAATCTCTTCGATAATGTTTGGGTATTGAAGCAGAGCAGAGCCCGCTAGCTTCTTATTCACTTTTTTTGCCGGGCAGCCCATGTTGATGTCGATGATTTGTGCACCGTTCTCAACACTGAATTGAGCTGCGTCCGCCATAAGCTGTGGATCGGAACCCGCAATCTGTACAGAGCGAATGCCCGATTCGCCCTCGTGTACCATGCGCTGTTTCGACTTTGACGTTCCCCATAGTTTTGGGTTAGCAGACATCATTTCACTGACGGCCATTCCCGCACCATAGCGAAGACACAACTCGCGAAACGGTCTATCCGTTACACCAGCCATAGGGGCTACGATTAGATTGTTCTTAAGTTGATAGTTTCCGATTTTCAAAACGTCATCACAGTTCTGTACCAGCAAGGGCGCGCATTTTACGCATTTTTTCACTGCGTGAAAAGACTAATATTTGAGCATTTACAAATTGTTTTTGTAAATTGTATGAATTTCAAACAATTAGCTCTGAAAACCTTGTCTAGCCTTGCTTACGACCAGAGATGCGACACCATTCACTTTGCTCAACAATCGGGTCAATGTGAAGCTCGTCACGGTAATAGTTCGCAACATCTTCAGCTTGAGTGTCTAATACGCCGGACATAGCGAGGTCGCCATTTGGCTTAACTAGTCCTTTGATGATAGGTGCAAGTTCACGTAAAGGTCCCGCAAGGATGTTGGCCACAACGACGTCAGCGACGAGACCTTCTGGTTGATTTTGCGGTAAGTAAACTTCTAGTTTGTCTGCAACGCCATTACGCTCAGCATTGTCTTTTGAAGCAAGCAGGGCTTGAGGATCAATGTCGATCCCTATCACTTTTTCAGCGCCCAGTTTGATCGCTGCGATCGCAAGAATACCTGAGCCACAACCGAAGTCGATAACGGTCTTACCGCTTAAGTCCATGCTTTCTAGCCACTCAAGACAAAGTGCTGTTGTAGGGTGAGTACCCGTACCGAATGCAAGGCCTGGATCCAACATAACATTAACAGCGTCAGGATCTGGAATGTCGCGCCAGCTTGGACAAATCCATAAGCGTTCACCAAATTTCATTGGGTGGAAGTTTTCCATCCATTCGCGTTCCCAGTCTTTATCTTCAAGCTGTTCTACTTTGTAAGCAAAATTGTCAGCCAGCATATTGCTCGCTTTAATTTGGTCGATGATGAAGTTAGTGTCTGCTTCTGCATCATACAGTGCCAGAATATCAGTATCGCCCCATAAGCGAGTTTCGCCAGGTAGAGGTTCGAATACAGGTGTATCCTGCGCGTCTAAGAATGTAACAGACAGCGCGCCAGTCTCTTCCATTAGCATATCGCCGATTTGCTCAGCGTTTTCATTGGTCGCGTTGAGTTTGATTTGAATCCAAGGCATTGGTTTTTGCTCTTAAAGTGAATGAAGTGGCGCAGAGTTTACCAGAACTCTACGATTTGTTTGAGTATATACCCAAATAAGCCGATTTATATGTTGAGCCCTTCGCGTACATATAAAACAAAAATGCCCACGGGAGTGGGCATTTTTTAAGACGTTTGCTTAGGCTTATTGTAAGCCAAGCTTCTTCTCTAGGTAGTGGATGTTTGCACCACCGTGTTGGAAGTTTTCGTCATTCATAATGGAGAATTGCAGTGGCACGTTAGTTTTGATGCCTTCGATGATCATCTCACCCAGTGCGTTCTTCATACGTGCAATCGCTACATCACGGTTCTCACCGTAAGTGATCAGTTTACCAATCATTGAATCGTAATGAGGTGGTACTGTGTAGCCTGTGTAGATATGAGATTCCCAACGTACACCCATACCGCCAGGAGCGTGGAAACGCTCGATCTTACCCGGAGATGGTAGGAAGCGCTCAGGGTCTTCTGCGTTGATACGACACTCAATCGCATGGCCACGGATCTTAATATCATCTTGAGTGAATGACAGAGGCTGACCCGCTGCAACGCGAAGCTGTTCTTTGATTAGGTCGATGCCAGTAACCATCTCTGTTACTGGGTGCTCTACCTGAATACGAGTGTTCATTTCGATGAAGTAGAACTCACCGTTCTCGTATAGGAATTCAAACGTACCTGCGCCGCGGTAACCGATCTCGATACATGCACGAGTACAGCGTTCACCGATGTACTTACGCATTTCTTCGGTGATACCAGGTGCTGGAGCTTCTTCCACTACTTTTTGGTGACGACGTTGCATTGAACAGTCACGCTCACCAAGGTGGATTGCGCCGCCTTGACCGTCAGCAATAACCTGAACTTCAACGTGACGAGGGTTTTCTAGGAATTTCTCCATGTAAACCATGTCATTGTTGAACGCCGCTTTTGCTTCAGCACGTGTCATTGCAATAGCTTGGATAAGGTCTTTCTCTGCGCGAACAACACGCATACCACGACCGCCGCCGCCGCCAGATGCTTTGATGATTACTGGGTAACCAATGCGCTTAGCAAATGCTTTGTTTTTCTCTTCGTCATTGTCTAGAGGGCCGTCAGAACCCGGTACACAAGGAACGCCTGCTTTCTTCATTGCATTGATAGCAGATACTTTATCGCCCATTAGGCGGATAGTGTCTGCCTTTGGGCCAACGAAGATGAAACCACTGCGCTCAACTTGCTCTGCGAAGTCTGCGTTCTCAGACAGGAAGCCGTAACCTGGGTGGATAGCCACAGCACCAGTCACTTCTGCTGCAGAAATGATGCGTGGAATGTTTAGGTAGCTGTCGATACCACGAGCAGGGCCGATACATACGGTTTCGTCTGCGAGTAGTACGTGCTTAAGATCGCGATCCGCTGTTGAGTGAACAGCGACGGTCTTAATACCTAATTCTTTACAAGCGCGAAGAATACGAAGTGCAATTTCACCTCGGTTCGCGATGACTACTTTGTCTAGCATAAGGCAAGCCCCGCTTATTCGATTACAACAAGAGGTTGGTCGAATTCAACTGGTTGGCCGTCTTCAGCTAGGATTGCTGTAACAACGCCAGATTTGTCCGCTTCGATTTGGTTCATCATTTTCATTGCTTCAACAATACATAGAGTATCGCCAGCATTTACTTTCTGACCCACTTCTACGAATGCTTTAGAGTCTGGGCTTGGAGAGCGGTAGAAAGTACCAACCATTGGAGAAAGAACTTGGTGACCTGCAGGTGTTGCTGCTGGAGCTTCTGCTGCTGGCGCTTCCGCTACTGGTGCCGCTGCTACTGGAGCAGGTGCCGCCGCTGGAGCTGCTGCGTAGTGAATTGGTGCTTGAGGAGCTGCAGTGCCATGACGGCTGATGCGCACTGACTCTTCACCTTCAGAGATCTCTAGCTCAGCAATGCCAGACTCTTCAACTAACTCAATTAGCTTCTTGATTTTACGAATATCCATCTTTTCTTTCTCTTTTATCTTGTGATTAAGACAACCCTCGTAGGGTTGCAGAGTGTTAGGGTTACTTTGCCTGTAGCTTATTGATCGCTGCAGACAGAGCAAATTCATAACCTTGTGCGCCTAAACCGCAAATCACACCCTCTGCTTTATCTGACAGATAAGAGTGATGACGGAATGGTTCACGTGCGTGCACATTTGATAAGTGCACCTCAATAAATGGGATGGCGACGCCAAGTAATGCATCTCGCAGCGCCACACTAGTATGAGTGAAAGCCGCTGGATTGATGATGATGAAGTCAATCTTGCCATAGGCAGCGTGAATGGCTTCAATCAGTTCGTACTCACGATTTGATTGTAGGTGTTCCAGTTCTACCCCAGCGTTATGGGCTTGCTCTGTAAGAGTATCCACAACTTGAGCTAAGGTACTGTGACCATAGTGTGTCGGTTCGCGCAGACCCAATAGATTAAGATTTGGTCCGTTTAGAACAAGAATCCGTGACTTTGCAGACATTGTGTTGCTATCTTCCCTTATCGTGAGTGGAACGTTTATATTCCCAAATATACGATAGTTCAGCACGATTTTTTTGTTAAAACCGAGCAAATTTTAAAAAATCGACCAAGATTATAGCTAATTCATAGCAATTAGCAGCAATTTACTGGTCTAATCTCCTAATAGCCACTCTCGTTTCTGTAACCAAGTTAACAAAAACAACATAATTGCCATATTTTTTTTGTGGCCAATTTGTGCACTAAAGCAAAAAACCGCCATGAGTGATGGCGGTTTTTAAAGTGCTTTTAAAACAGTTGGTTGAATTTATGCCAATTCTGCTTTCTCTGCGATAAGCTTGTCTACCACGCTCGGATCGGCAAGCGTTGACGTGTCTCCGAGGTTGCTTGTATCGCCCGTTGCAATCTTACGCAGGATTCGACGCATTATCTTACCAGAACGAGTCTTCGGTAAGGAATCTGTCCAGTGCAGTACATCTGGTGTCGCGATTGGACCAATCTCTTTACGCACCCAATCTTTAACTTCTTTGTGCAGCTCAGCTGACGGGAATTCACCATCGTTCAATGTAATGTAAGCGTAGATAGCTTGGCCTTTGATGTCATGTGGAATACCAACAATCGCCGCTTCTGCAATCTTGTGGTGCGCCACTAGCGCTGATTCAATTTCAGCGGTACCCATACGGTGACCCGACACGTTTAGTACGTCATCAACACGGCCAGTGATCCAGTAGTAGCCGTCTTCGTCACGACGAGCACCATCACTAGTAAAGTACATTCCCTTGAAGGTTGAGAAGTAGGTCTGTTCAAAGCGTTCGTGGTCGCCATAAACAGTACGCATCTGACCTGGCCATGAATCAAGGATCACCAAGTTACCTTCTGCTGTGGTTTCTTCAATGATGTTGCCCATGTTATCAACCAGTGCAGGTTGGACTCCGAAGAATGGTCGAGTTGCTGAGCCTGGTTTTAAGTCTGTTGCGCCTGGTAGTGGTGCAATTAAGATACCGCCGGTCTCTGTTTGCCACCAAGTATCAACGATAGGCGAGCTCTCGTTACCAATCGTTTTGTAGTACCACTCCCACGCTTCAGGGTTGATAGGCTCACCTACTGAACCCATTACACGTAAGCTTGAACGTGATGTCCCTGCTACCGCTTCGTTACCTTTTGCCATTAGTGCACGAATAGCGGTTGGCGCAGTGTAGAGAATGTTCACTTGGTGCTTATCAACCACTTCACTCATACGAGCCGTGCTTGGGTAGTTTGGAACACCTTCAAACAGAATGGTTTTGGCCCCGTTCGCTAGTGGACCATAAATTAGGTAAGTATGGCCTGTAATCCAGCCCACATCCGCGGTACACCAGAAGGTTTCACCTGGTTGATAATCGAAGACATATTTAAAGGTCATTGCCGCGTAGACGAGGTAACCGCCTGTAGTATGTAGTACGCCTTTAGGTTTACCTGTCGAGCCAGATGTGTAGAGGATGAACAGCGGGTCTTCGGCTTTCATCTCTTCTGGTGGGCAAACGTCAGAAACGTTGGCTGTTGCTTCGTGCCACCAAACATCACGGTGTTCATGCCATTCAACATCACCACCTGTACGTTTAAGCACGACGACTTTATTGATGGTTTTTACGTCTGGGTTGGTTAGTGCTTCATCCACGTTCTTTTTCAGTGGAACAGCGCGTCCGCCACGTACGCCTTCGTCAGCGGTGATCACGACTTTAGCGTCAGAGTCGATGATACGGCCGGATAGTGCTTCTGGTGAGAAACCGCCAAATACTACGGTGTGAACCGCACCAATACGGGTACAAGCGAGCATCGCCACTGCGGCTTCTGGCACCATTGGCATGTATAGACACACCACGTCGCCCTTGCGTACGCCTTGCTCTTTCAATGCGTTGGAGAATTTACACACTTCTTTGTGCAGTTCGTTGAAAGTGAGTGTTTTGTCGTCGGCTGGATCATCGCCTTCCCAAATGATGGCGACGTCGTCCCCGTGTTCTGCAAGATGACGGTCAATACAGTTAGCCGAGACGTTCAGTGTGCCATCTTCAAACCAGCGAATATCAACATGGCCAGTGTCGAAAGAAGTGCTTTTTACTTTGGTGAAAGGTTTGATCCAATCAACGATTTTGCCGTGCTCGCTCCAGAAGCCCTCTGGATCGGTTACCGACTGCTGATACATGGCTAAGTAAGTATCATTATCCGCGTGTGTATGAGTTTTAATATTTTCTTTTACCGGATAAACGTGGGCTTCGCTCATGGCTTCTCTCCTTGTGCCTTATTTCTCGGCCTTACACCAATCTAGATAAGATTTTGAATATATTTTTGTAGGGCTGTTTTTTGGTTCTAAATAACTTGGTCGTGGTAATGACGACGTTGTGCTTATAACTGTCAGTCACCGCGCGTATTTCCACAATTAGACTTTAGGATGAGAGTGATGGAAGCGCCGGGAAATCGCTGAAACAAAAGTATTTCTGGGAGCTAGGTCAACTGATTTTTATGTATACGGCGCGGTTAGGTTGGGTAAATCGCCTTTCGTTAAGCGGACAAAGACCAAAGCGGCAGAAATCGCGTCTTGCAAGGCGTCGTGTTTGTCTTGGATAGGAAGTTCGAGGTGTTTACAAATGGCATCCAGACTTAAGTCGAAATAGGCATTCGGCAAATGTCGTTCCAACTTATCGTGATAAATCTGACTGACCTCGATAAGTGGGTTAGGAAGTGGGAAGCCAAGTTGCCGCAGACAAGCAAGGTCTAAGATCTTTTTATCGTAACGAATGTGATAGCCCACAAGTGGTCGGTTGCCGATAAAGTCGAGCAGCTCGAGCAGCGCCTCTTTTTCACTGATGCCATCGACTAAGTCTTGGTGGCGAATTCGATGGATCTTGACCGAGCCTGAGTCGAGCGATTGCGGCGCGCGTAAGCGGACTTCAAATGGTTGACTGGTGATGATGCGGTTGTCGATGATCTTGGTGGCTGCAATAGTCACCAGCTCGGCGCGATTTGGGTCAAGGCTGGTGGTTTCGCAGTCAAGAGAGACGTATTCTGTTTTATCTGGCGTGCAAAACAGCGACTGATAAGGCGAGCCTTTCAATTTGTAATGCCAGTATTTGCGTTGTAACCAGTTCATTGCCTACGCCTCTGTGATTTATGAAAATCAGGGTTAATCACGAATTTGATAATGGAAGCCTAAAAATTGCTTAAATTTCTTCACCACATGTAAGCTGTGGCGAAGCAAATCACGCTCAGTTCTATCCAGTTGTTTAATATCAATGTTATTCAACGCTTCTTGCTTTTTGAGTTGCTGATTAAGACGAAGTTTAAAGAACAATTTCAGTGCTTCGTTGAGATTATCTGCCGTTTCGGATTCTAAGATGCGCTTATTTCTCAGAGCTTCAATGCGTTCAAACGTGTTCTTCTCTTCAATGGCATACTCCAAAGACAAGGCGCGAATGCCGTGTACAATTGGGAAAATACCGCCGCGTTTAATGTCCAATCCGTCTTTAGCACTTTTTACGTTGCCAAATAGAGTTAGGGGCACCGAAAACTGCAAGGCAGGGCGAGTAAAGTCAGACAATATCAACATGCGATCTTTCATTGTGTCACGAAGATGCGCCGCAATTGGAGCCAGCAGCTCGCAATTCCCAGCAACAGCATGGGCGTCACTGAAAATAGCTAAGTCCATGATTTGTTCTGGTTCGGCTTTAGCTATCCAGTGGTTTAGGGTACTTATCCATTCTTGCTGTGTTTTGACCCATTTCGGGTTGTTAACCATCACTTTACCAGGGCAAAGTGGATAACCGAGCTGTTGTAGGGTGTGTGTGAAGGATCGCATCACTTGTTCGCAATGAGGCCATTCCAAACCATCTTGAATAATCAGGGCATTGTCTTGATCGGTTTTGAGAATTTGCTCTCCTCGGCCTTCAGAGCCGAGTACGATCAAGCAACAATGGTCGTGCAAGGCTGGTGGTATCACTAACTCGAACGCTTTCTCGATAATTTGTTCGTTTACGGCTGAGATAAGCTCCATGATGAAGCGAGTGCGGATGCCGTTTTTCAATAAGCTCTCGACCAATTGACGTTGGCGGTTTGAGGCCAAAGCGAGCTCTTCCACGCTACTTGCTCGAGCAATACTGAGCGTTAACACGTGAGAGTGGGTTGAGAACGCGCTGAGAATTTGGGTCATATCCAGCATGCCGACGGCTCTGTTGCCTTCACATACCATGAGGCGTTTCATTCTATTTCTGGTCATTGTGATCATGGCGTTGAATAGAAAGTCACCATCATCAACGTGATAAACAGGAAAGCTCGCGATCTCACCCACTGGTGTGTCGAGCGCGCAACCATCTATCATCACAGAATGCAGCATATTAGTACGAGTCACTATTGCGTACGGGTGGGCTGATGGCCATTTTTCCAATCGTGGATCATCGCCATGGAGTTGAACCAATGCAGCGTCAATCCCATTTTCTTTTAAGGCACGCGTTACCTCGTGAATTGGTGTATTTGGTTCAAGGATCATCGGTGGGTGATAAATGCTGCGGTCAACTTTAGTGAGAATAAACTCCGCTAAGTTTTGCTGTTGATGGGCCGCTTCGATGAGCTCTTGCCGTTTCGATAAATTGTTATCGAAATAGGCTGCAAACTGGCCATTTTCGTTGTAAAGGGCAAGGAAAACTTCTTTCGGCAGTAGGTAAGAGAGCGTGTCCTCAAGCGCGATGTAGTGATGACGTACCTTGTCTTCAAGTAACGAGCGTACATCGAACATATCGTCGTTGGCATAATGTGCGAACACTTCCTGTTGATCGTTGGAGCGCTCTTCTACCGCGCCTTTGATCAGAATATGTAAGTGGGGGTTCTTCTGTCCGCAGGATAAAATAACATCTCGAGCTCGATAGTAGGCGACGTCCAGAGACGATCGCAGTCGCGTTTGTTGTGCTTCAGTTAAGCGATCGAACGGTGGAGATTGCATGTTAAATTTGTCAGGCATGAGAACACCCAATAATGATGGAAGGAACACTCTCTAAGTCTGACAAATTTCTTACCGGAAGCCAGACGACTTTGGTCTAAATTACGATGTTTTCGCTTGAAGATGCCAAATGTCGCAAAGTTAGTATTCCATCGAGGAAACGATAAGTTTCTTATTCTTCCCTTTTTATAATACGCATGGCGATCCATAATTCCCGGCTCGAACGTTGGTGTTCCCGTTTTAGGATATTAGTAATGTTGAAACCTTCTCCGTATGGCTGGATTTCCCAGTACTTTCTCGGATTCTTCTTTGCGTATGGCGTGTATCTGCCATTTTGGTCACTTTGGTTTAAGGATCAGGGCGTATCTTCGACAGATATCGGTTTGCTGGTCGGGTTAGGCCTTGCGACACGTTGTGTTGCCAATATCGTGATCACCCCACGAGTACACAAAGTCGAACATCTTATGCCTGCTTTACGTTGGTTGAGTTTCGCTGCCCTCCTTTTTGTTGGATTTCACTTTTTTACGGGTGGTAGCTTTTGGTTAATGGCACTAGCGACAGTGTTGTTCAATCTTTGTTGTGGACCGATTATTCCGTTGTCGGACGCGATGGCAAATTACTACGCTCGCCTGAAAATGCTCGATTATGGCCGCACGCGGCTATGGGGTTCGATCGCCTTTATCGCAGGCTCGACGGCAGTGGGCTACCTGGTGGCTGAATTTGGCTCCGATATGATCTTGTACACTGCGATGTTCGGCGTGTTTATCTCGTTGCTGTTTGCTATGCGACCGACTAACCCAATGCCTGTAACGCACGGTGGGCAAAGCGCAGAACGTCCAAAGCTGACCGCTCTTTTGACCGACAAGCCGATACTAAAATTCTTAGTGTTGGTGTCACTAATTCAGGGCAGTCATGCGGCTTACTACGGCTTTAGTGCGATTCACTGGAAGGCCGCTGGTCACTCGGAAGATGTCATTGGCTACTTGTGGAGCTTAGGAGTGGCCGCAGAAGTGGCAGTGTTTGCATTGAGTAAGCGCTTATTCGTAGGTTGGTCGATACGCGCGCTGTTTATTGCTGCTGCCGTTGGTGTAATGATGCGTTGGGGTATTACGGCGTCGACAACATCAATTATTGCTTTGGTGGTTGTTCAACTATTGCATGGTGTGACTTTCGCTACCGCACACATTGCCGCGATCCAATATATCCAAAACTCCGAAGAAAATAAGATCGTAGCGTTGCAAGCGTTGTATAACGCGATTCCGTTGGGCGCATTTATCGCGTTAATGACCGTATTGAGTGGCTGGGGTTATGAGCACTGGGGATCGCTTGTGTTCTGGGGCATGGCCGCGATGGGGTTATTGGCTCTGTTCATCAAGCTTGATTCGCAAGACCCACATCAGGTGGTTGATGTATCAGACAAGCCACTTGAAACACAGAATTAGACTTATGTAACAAAGGTTAAAAACTAAGCTTTGTCTCCGTTATCAAAGCAGTGTTAAATGAAACCTCTCCCTCATGGAGAGGTTTTTTTATTCTCTTGCTTTAAAAGTAGCAAGAAAGGCAAGAAAGGATATCGGATGCAAGGATGGCTGGTGGTTCCCGTTTCTTTAGCGTATTTGGGAGCTTTATTTATCATCGCGTGGTACGGCGACATTCAGAAAAGGTGGCTAGCGCGCTGGCGGCCTTGGATTTATAGCCTTTCCATTGCGGTGTACTGTACATCGTGGACCTTCTACGGCACGGTCGGGCAGGCCAGCAGTAATCCTTGGTCTTTCTTGCCTATCTATATTGCTCCCATTTTAGTGTTTACCATCGGATGGCGCGTTTTAGCTCGGCTTATTTTGATTGCTAAACGGGAACACATCACGTCGATTGCTGACTTTATCGGAGCACGCTACGGTAAATCCCAAGGTTTGGCCGTGGTTGTTACGCTCATAGCGGTTGCGGGAATTTTGCCGTACATCGCTTTACAGCTGCGTGGTATCACTATGGGGCTTGAAATCATTGCTCCGGAGCTGGCTACTGATTTTGGTTATCAAAACGATAGCGTGTCGTGGTTTGTTGTGGTCGCATTGGCGATTTTTACGATGCTATTCGGTACCCGCCACATTGATAACACGGAACACCATCGTGGGATGATGATGGCAATTGCCTTCGAATCCATTATCAAACTGCTGGCTTTTTTAGTGGTTGGTGTTTTCATTGTTTGGTTGGCGATGAACACCGAGAATTTGAGCTTAATTGATGTTGCCGCACAGACGTATCAGTCACCAAATATCCCGACTATATTGATTCATACTGTACTCACGATGCTGGCGATCGTTTGCCTTCCGCGACAATTCCATACGATGGTTGTGGAAAATGAACGTGCTCAAGATTTGCACGTGGCTCGTTGGTTGTTCCCCATTTATCTGATCTTAATGGGGATTTTTGTTTTACCTATTGCGTGGGTAGGGCAAGGTCTCTTGAGTGGCGCTTCGCCTGATACTTATGTCATCAGTGTGCCGATGTCGGTAGGGGCGAGTGAAATCGCCTTACTTGCGTTTCTAGGCGGTACTTCAGCGGCAAGTGGCATGGTTATCGTATCGACGATTGCCTTAGCGATCATGGTCTCGAATGACTTGGTTATGCCATTGCTATTGCGTCGCATGCGACTGACGCAGCGTAACCATCAGCATTTTTCTGAATTATTACTGCGGATCCGCCGTGGTTTGATATTAGTTTTGTTGATTGGCGCGTGGTGTTTCTATCAAGCGTTGGACACTATTCATTCACTGTCTGCTATCGGCTTTCTCTCGTTCGCGGCTATCACGCAATTCGCTCCTGCGCTGGTTGGCGGTATGTATTGGCGTCAAGGGAATAAGAAAGGTGTGTATGTTGGCCTCGCGGTGGGTTTTGCTACCTGGTTGATTACGTTAATGAGCCAAACAGACATGCTTGCCGGAGACGCCAGTAATAACTTCCTGATCTGGTTGATTACGCCACCAGAGGTATTGGCTAGTTTTGATATCGCGATTTCAGATTGGGGGATGATCCTCAGTGTGGTCGCTAATGCAGTGTGTTTTGTTGTGGTTTCTATGGCTACCCGACCAAGCCTAAGTGAGCGCTTACAATCGGCATCATTCGTTGGTACACCGCTGCCTGAAAGCGAAAATATGAGTCTGTACCAGAGCCGCGTTACGGTTGCAGAACTGGAAATGCTAGCGTCTAGATTTGTAGGACGAACGCGAGTTAAAGCGGCGTTTCAAGCCTACTGGAGCCAGCAACGAGAAGAGTTGATGCCGAATCAACAAGCGCCATCTTCTCTGATTCGGCATACGGAGCGTGTGCTAGCAGGGGTATTTGGAGCATCTTCTGCTAAGTTAGTACTTACTTCCGCTCTGCAAGGAAGAAACATGCAGCTTGAAGAGGTGGCGACTATCGTCGATGAAGCCTCTGAACTGTACGATTTTAGTCGGGGTTTACTCCAAGGCGCGATTGAGCATATTGGACAAGGTATTGCGGTCGTCGATAAGCAACTACGCTTGGTAGCGTGGAACCAACGCTATTTAGAACTCTTTGAATTTCCGCCAGGCCTGATTCAAGTAGGTCGACCGATTGCGGATGTGATTCGGCACAATGCAGAGCAGGGGTTGTGTGGCCCTGGTGACCCTGATGACCACGTTCGTCGCCGTGTTTATCACCTTGAGCAAGGGACTCGGCACACCTCTTCTCGGGTTCGTCCCGATGGTCGCGTGATAGAGGTGCAAGGTAACCCAATGCCAGGTGGTGGCTTTGTGATGAGCTTTACCGACATCACCGTATTCCGTGATGCAGAGCAAGCACTGAAAGACGCCAACGAGACATTGGAAGAAAGGGTACGTCTGCGGACTCGAGAATTAGAACAACTCAACAAGCAGCTGGTGGAAGCGACGCAGCGCTCTGATTTGGAATCGAAGTCCAAATCACGGTTCTTGGCGGCAGTAAGCCATGACTTGATGCAACCGCTCAACGCGGCGCGTCTATTCGCATCTTCACTATCGGAAGTCGCCAAAGACAGCGAAGCCAAAAAGCTGTCAGCACACATTGAAAGTGCTTTAGAGGCTGCCGAAGACTTAATTGGAGATTTGCTGGATATCTCGCGTTTGGAATCGGGCAAGTTGGAAGTCAACGTGCATGGCTTTGCGTTAAATGATGTGTTATCGAATTTGAATGCTGAGTTTAGTGCGTTAGCCAAACAGCAAGGTATAGAGTTCACCATGATTCCGTCCTCACTCATGGTTAAGTCGGATCCCAAACTGCTGCGCCGTGTGGTGCAAAACTTCCTGACCAATGCGTTTCGTTATAACCCGAATGGCAAAGTCGCACTTGGTGTTCGCCGCGTGAAAGGGCGAGTGCGTATTGATGTATGGGATAATGGAGTGGGGATTGAAGAAGAGAAGCAGCAAGAGATTTTTGAAGAGTTTAATCGCGGAACTCAAGTTCGTTCCGACCAAGGTCTCGGACTTGGTTTGGCGATTTCGAAAGGAATTGCTCAGGTACTTGGGCATGAAATTTCGATGCGCTCTTGGGTTGGAAAAGGCAGTGTTTTTTCCATCACCCTAGATAAAGCTGATCATGTTCAGCCTCATCCAGTTCACGTGGCAATGAGTAAGCAATCTGAACTTGGTCATCTGAGAATCCTATGTGTCGATAATGAGCCTGACATTCTAGTCGGCATGGAAAACTTACTTTCCCGATGGGGCTGCGATACACGAGTTGCGATTGATTTAGTTGAAAGTCTACAAGCGCTTGAGGATGGTTGGATTCCGGATGTAATTTTCTCCGATTACCGACTTGATGATGGTCGTACTGGTTTAGAAGTGCTACAGCAATGCCGCCTGAGATTAGGCCACAGCTTTGAAGGCGTCATCATCAGTGCAGATCGTACCGATGATATGCTTGATGGCATCAAAGCAAATGGGTTCAGCTTTATTGCTAAGCCAGTTAAGCCGCTTAAGCTGCGTTCGGTGCTCAATCGAGTTGCTTAGGATTGGAGTGTTTGAAAAATCGCTATAAAAAGAGACCTCCGAATGGAGGTCTCGATGTTTGTAATCTTAGTTGATAGGCTGAGTTTGCCGCTTATTCTGCGACGCCGCCTTGAGTCAGTTTGGCTGGATTAAGCAATCGCTCTAGTGTGGCTCTATCCAAATCAGTTTCTTCTTCCGCGACATCAATAATCGCGCGTCCCTGTTTGTAGGCTTTTTTCGCGACTTCTGCCGCTTTTAGGTAACCAATGACAGGGTTGAGAGCCGTGACCAAAATAGGGTTTTTGGCGAGTGCTACATCCAAGTTATCTTGGCGAACTTCAAACGTCGCAATGGCTTTGTCAGCTAAAGCGGTTGCGCTGTTAGAGAGTAACTCGATGCTCTCCAATACGTTATGAGCAATAACTGGCAGCATGACGTTAAGCTGGAAGTTGCCCGCTTGGCCTGCGACGGTAATGGTGGTGTCATTACCAATGACTTGCGCTGATGCCATAGCTGCGGCTTCTGGGATCACAGGATTTACTTTGCCAGGCATGATGGAAGAACCCGGTTGCAAGCCTTGTAATTCAATCTCACCTAAACCAGCTAATGGGCCTGAATTCATCCAACGAAGATCATTTGCGATCTTCATGATCGCAACTGCTGCTGTTTTGAGCTGTCCCGACAGAGCGACGATCGCATCTTGACTGCTTAAATTGAAAAAGAAGTTATCACTGGCCGTGAACTGAATACGAGTTGACTGGGTTAGGTTGCTAGCGAATAAGTCTGCAAAGCGTGGATCGGCATTGATCCCCGTTCCAACCGCCGTACCACCTTGGGCTAAGGCTTTTACAGCAGGAAGTGTTTGTTCAATCGCTTGTTTTGCATGCTCGATTTGGAACTGCCAACCGCCAAGTTCTTGAGCAAAGGTAATTGGCATCGCATCCATTAAGTGGGTGCGACCGGTTTTTACAACATCTTTCAATGCTTGTTGCTTAGACTCTAGTGTTTGGCTTAGGTGTGACAGGGCCGGGAAGAGCTGTTTTTCAATGGCTAATGCTGCGCTAACTTGAATGGCCGTCGGTACCACATCGTTGCTGCTTTGTCCCATGTTGACGTGATCATTAGGGCTGACAGTGCCGCCTAGATGCTGGGAGGCCAGTGTTGCAATCACTTCATTCGCATTCATATTTGAGCTAGTGCCTGATCCCGTTTGGAACACGTCAATTGGGAATTGCTCAATATGATTGCCTTCGATAATTGCTTGAGCTGCGTCAGCAATCGCGTTGGCAATATCTCCCTCAAGCAGCCCTAGCTGTGCGTTGGTGAGTGCCGCAGTCTGCTTGATGTGTGCTAACGCTTTGATAAAACCAGATGGCATTTTATGTTGACTGAATGAGAAGTTATCGACGGCGCGTTGAGTCTGGGCTTGGTAGAGAGCATCTGCAGGGACCGTTACTTCGCCCATACTGTCAGTTTCTATGCGGAATTCGGTGCTCATGGTAGGGATCCTTTTGGTTAATCGAGTGAGATTTGAATCAGGCGTAATTGTTGTTGTAGTGCGAGAAATTTCACGTCGCCTTGTTCAAACTGGTAGTAATAGCGTTTGAGGCAGAATAATGGCGTATGGATAGAATCGAGACAGACACGACGGAAGATACGACTGCGAGTTGAGTCTTGAATTGCGTCTAGTAAATGGAAATAAACCTGACGTAAAAACAGCTCACACAACAATAGATTTTCTTCATCGGCATCGTGTTCATAACAAGAAGACAACACCATTCCCCAATGAATATAGTCATGAATCACGTCTGGCTCAAAGCCATGTGGTGCGGCGAGAAGGAATCTATCTTGGGCTTTAAAAAATGCGTTAAAGATGTCCCGTTTGTTGTCCATAACCACCTCTCATTAAATGTAATGATAATTATTATCAATTAACTTGTGAGTTGGCAACCCTTTTTAGAGTAAGAGGTTGTTGAAGAAAGACTTACTGAAACAAAAGCCGACGCAAAGGCGTCGGCTGAGTAGGAATTCATTTATGCTGAGTGAAACTAAGTCACTGTCGTTTGAATACCGGTGAATTAGCTTGTCACCGTTATTCAGTAAATAAGGTTTCGTACTTCACAAATGCGGTTTGTGTTTCACCATAATACAGTGTACCGCCTGATTGAATGACGACTCTTAACCAGCTTTCTGCAGATGCAGGCTTTGGTAAGGTGATGTACCAGCTTTGGCCTGCTTGATCGGCGGGCTTCATATTAATCGGTTGAGCGTTTTTCTCTTTGTCACTCACAATAGAAACTTTAACACCTTCGAGTGGGTAAGCGGCGTTGAGTGATAATTCTAAGTTATTTTTAGTGAGTTTTTCCGAGCGAAATTTCACTTTAAAATCGCCATTTTCCATATCACACAGACCACTGGTGTAACGACAATTAGACTTACTCGCGAGTTTGTAAGTTTCCCCTTCTTGTGCCGCGTGGGGCTTCTCGCTGAGGGCCATATCGGTACCGAAGTAAGCGATCAAAGAGAGAACTGGCGCAATCAGTAGAGCGAGAATAAAGTGCTTGTTTTTGAACATCTTGGCTTCCTTGCAACGACATACTGCGAATATGGTAACTGAAAAGTGAGAATAAAAAAGCCCCGGACGGCTGGTTCCAAACGGGGCTTTTGTGGTTTTGATTAGTTTTTAGTGATCCACTGCACTACCAGCACCTACTGGCACGCGAACGTGTTCGACTAGGTCTTTTACTTCTTGTGGCGTTTCTGCTGTTACTTTGGAGACAGCGAATGCGACGATGAAGTTAAATAGTGCGCCAATAGCACCAAACGCGTTTGGCTCAATACCCAGGAACCAGTTTGTTCCCCAGCTTTCTAGATATTTCCAATCAGCAACGAAAAGGATGCCTTTGTGTTGGAATACGTAGAACAGCGTAATACTGATACCCGCAATCATACCGGCGATTGCGCCTTCTTTGTTGATGCTCTTGCTGAAGATGCCCATCATCAATGCAGGGAAGATGGATGAAGCGGCAAGACCAAAGGCGAGTGCTACCGTACCTGCGGCAAATCCAGGCGGATTTAAACCGAGATAGCCTGCGGCTGCTATCGCTACTGCCATTGATATTCGACTAGCAAGTAGCTCTTTTTTCTCGGATATGTTCGGATTGATAACCCCTTTGATTAAGTCATGGGAAATAGCTGAAGAAATGGCGAGTAGTAAACCTGCTGCGGTAGATAGTGCAGCTGCAAGACCACCTGCTGCCACAAGTGCAATCACCCAGTTTGGTAGTTTAGCGATCTCTGGGTTAGCCAATACCATGATGTCGTTATCAACGCGCAGTTCGTTGGTGGACGCATCTGAAGTGTATTGGATATTGCCATCGCCATTTTTATCGTCAAAACCGAGTAGTCCAGTTGTTTCCCAGTTTTTGAACCACGCAGGACGCTCGTCATACGCTAGGTGCTGACCCGGAGCTGGATTTACCGTATTCATTAGGTTGAGACGAGCCATCGCTGATACCGCTGGTGCAGTAGTGTAAAGGATTGCGATGAAGATCAGAGCCCAGCCTGCTGATGTACGTGCGTCGCGAACCTTCGGCACGGTAAAGAAACGGATAATTACGTGTGGTAGACCGGCAGTACCAATCATCAGTGACATGGTGTAGACAAACATATTAAGTGTGTCGCCACGTACTTGGGTCGTGTATTCACTGAATCCGAGTTCGGTCACCACTTGGTCAAGCCGATCGAGTAGATAGACATCGGTACCAGCCATGGTACTCCCTAGACCAATTTGTGGGATTGGGTTACCAGTGAGTTGCAGAGAGATAAAGATTGCAGGGATAGTGTAAGCAAGAATGAGTACGCAATATTGAGCAATCTGCGTGTAAGTGATGCCTTTCATGCCGCCAAGAACCGCGTACATGAAAACGATACACATACCAATTAATAGGCCAGTGGAGTAATCCACTTCTAAGAAGCGACCAAACGCAACGCCCACGCCTTTCATCTGACCGATAACATAAGTCACTGATGCGATGATAAGACAAACAACCGCTACGATACGTGCTGTGTTGGAGTAAAAGCGTTCACCAACAAACTCTGGCACCGTAAACTTACCAAATTTGCGTAGGTAAGGCGCTAGCAACAGCGCAAGCAGAACGTAGCCACCAGTCCAACCCATTAGAAATACTGAGCCGCCATAGCCCATGAAGGCAATTAAGCCTGCCATTGAGATAAAGGACGCTGCGGACATCCAATCGGCTGCGGTTGCCATACCGTTTGCAATCGGGTTTACACCGCCACCAGCAACATAAAACTCTTTGGTTGAGCCGGCGCGAGCCCAAATAGCAATCCCGATGTACAGGATGAACGTGGCGCCAACGACCAGGTAGGTAATAGTTTTCAAATCCATCTGAGTGACTCCTTATTCGTCCACGCCGAATTCACGGTCAATTTGGCGCATCTTCCATGCGTAATAGAAAATAATTCCTAGGAAGGCATAGATGGAGCCTTGTTGAGCAAACCAGAAACCGAGTTTGTAACCGCCTAGTTGAAATTGATTTAGTACGTCGACAAATAAAATGCCGCAGCCGAAAGACACGACGAACCAGATGACCATTAGGCCGATCATGAGCTTCACGTTTTTGTCCCAATAGGCTTTGGCTCTTTCTTCGCTTTCAAATGCCATTGCCGTCTCCTTACGATTGGTATTGTTGTTAATGAAATGTTTCAATATGTACATTAGCAAGGTGTTGGCAATAACTCTTTTCAACTTTAGTCGGGGTGTTAAAAATGAGGAACCTCCATACTATGGGCTTTTGCAGCGAATAAAGGGGTAAAATGTTATGTTAATAAACTGTTAAGTTAGCCAAAGGTCTAAAGGTTGATTGGATAAACAAGCATGATTAAGACTGGCCATTAATCTTTTCTTCATTGAATTTGGAGATGCTGTGTAAATATTGGTGGTGATCTTGTGGCTCTCAATGAGAGAAGGCGTAGATAAGAAAGCTCACAAGTAATTTATTTACATAAAGTTTTCGCATCAAATCACCGTTTTAACGCACAATAAAGTAATATAACTGAGTCATTCTCGTACAACCTCGCATTTTGAGACGGTGTAAAGGGGAGGCAGATTAGGGCATTACCTCATTAACGAAGTAGCCTTGCTCATCACAATTATTATCGTTTTTCATTAAGGGAGGGTGAGAATGGACGCAGACACCATTAACAGTTTTTTTCTAATAGGTGCGTTGTTAATCGCACTTAGCGTTCTTTTAAGCCCAGTGTCTTCTAAGTTGGGAATCCCAATTCTTTTGGTATTTTTAGCCGTTGGAATGCTAGCGGGGGAAGACGGCTTAGGCGGCATTTTATTCGATAACTTTTCGATCGCTTATTTGGTTAGTAACCTCGCATTAGCCATCATTTTGCTTGATGGTGGGATGAGAACGCGGGTCGCCAGCTTTAGGGTTGCGTTATGGCCCTCGGTCTCTTTGGCGACATTTGGCGTTGCGATCACCACCATTTTAACCGGGCTGATGGCAACGTGGTTATTCGACTTAGATTTATTGCAAGGCATATTGGTTGGTGCGATTGTTGGTTCCACCGATGCTGCCGCGGTCTTCTCTCTACTCAAAGGTCGTAGCCTGAACGAACGTGTTGGTTCAACGCTGGAAATTGAATCCGGCACCAATGACCCAATGGCGGTGTTTCTGACCGTAACTCTGATTGCTATTTTAGCGAACCCTGGCGCAGATTTAAGTGCGGGCTTTTTGGCGTTCAGTTTTCTTAAGCAGTTTGGTATTGGCGCGTTACTTGGCTTCGCTGGTGGCTGGATCTTATGGAAAGTTATCAATCGCAATCAATTACCAGATGGGCTGTATTCTATTTTAACGGTCAGTGGTGGCTTGCTTATTTTCGCTTTATCTAACACTTTGGGTGGCAGTGGTATTTTGTCGATTTACCTTGTTGGTCTTTTATTAGGTAACCGTCCAACACGCAGCCGCCACTCTATTCTTCATGTTTTAGATGGTATGACGTGGCTAGCTCAAATTGGTATGTTCTTGGTGCTTGGTTTGTTGGTTACGCCATCCAATTTACTCTCTATTGCGTTGCCAGGTCTTGCGCTTGCTTTCGGGATGATTTTGTTTGCCCGACCAATCTCAGTTTGGATTGGTTTACTGCCATTCAAGAGTTTCACGCCACGTGAAAAGTGGTTTGTCTCTTGGGTAGGACTGCGTGGTGCTGTACCTATCATCCTCGCGGTATTTCCGATGATGGCAGGGTTGCCAGATGCTCAACTGTACTTCAATTTGGCATTCTTTGTAGTAATGGTGTCTTTGATAGTACAAGGGGGCACGTTGACTAAGGCGATGTCTCTTGCAAAGGTCGAGCTACCTTCTAAGCCTGAGCCAATTTCGCGTACGGGTGTAGAGATTTACCCGACCAGTGAGTGGGAGCTGTTTATCTATAGACTTAAAGCAGATAAATGGTGCATTGGTGAGCCATTACGTAGTCTTTCGATGCCGGAAGGAACGCGTATCGCCGCTGTATTTCGCAGTAAAGAGCTATTGCACCCATCCGGCAGTACGCGTCTTGAGGAAGATGATACCTTGTGTGTATTAGCACAAGAAAAGGATTTAGATGCACTGAGCTTACTGTTTAGTGAAGCCCCAGAGAAAGCGTCGCTAGCGCGATTCTTCGGTGACTTCTTCCTCGATATTGAAGTGAAGCTTGCCGATATTGCCGTGATGTATGGTTTGAATCTGGGGGATGAACCGCTGGATAAAAGTTTGAGAAACCTTGTCGAAGAGCAATTAGGTAGCACGCCAGTATTGGGAGACCATTTCGAGTGGCAAGGTTTGCATTGGATCGTCGCTGATGTTGTTGATCAGCAGGTCACTAAAGTCGGTATCCGATTGCCAAACGAAAAAAGTAAGTCTGACGATAAGATGTCAATCTAGTCGCTCATTTCCGTCAGCATAATCACGGCTTGCGTGCGGTTCTTTACACCGAGCTTACGGAAAATCGCTGTCATGTGCGCTTTTATGGTGGCTTCTGAAACATTCAATTCGTAAGCGATTTGCTTGTTCAGCAAGCCATCGGACAACATTCCCAACACTTTATATTGCTGCGGTGTTAGCGCAGCAATCTTTTCCGCTAAGTCATTACATGCCGCGTTATTGGTGATCAACCCTTCAGGGAAGTATGGGTCGCCATTCAGCACTTGATTGAGCGCGTTCACTAATTCGCGCATGTCGCTGGACTTGGGAATAAAACCAAATGCACCATGGCTTTTCACCTGCGTCACGATCGCCGGCTCTTCACTCGCTGAAACGACGACGATAGGTAAATCTGGATGCTCTGCTCGCAAATGAATCAAGCCAGACATACCATTTGCTCCTGGCATTTTGAGATCCAATAGCACTAAATCTGGCTCTTCCTCTCGCTCCAACAAAGCCAGAAGTGCGTCGAGTGAGTCCGCTTCCAGCAAATTTGCACCACTAATAGCCATGTGGATAGATTGAAACAAGGCATTCCGGAAGAGTGGGTGATCATCTGCAATAATGATGGTGTAGGTCGAATCCATGACGTTAAACACTTTTGACTATTTCGTTAAATTTATTATTGTCCAGCTTTGAGAGAGTGGACAATATTTATTCGCTAAAAGTCTGAACCAAATCGACTTTTATTAGGAAAATTGCATATAAACGCAATGTTCTTATTCAAATCTGAGCAACAAAAAAAGCCAGTGGACATCACTGGCGTTTGAATATCTGGTTATCAGAACTGCTTGATATGCTCTAAGAAAGGCTCGGCTTGCATAAAGCCCGTCAAACGAGCGTTTGAAACGTGTTCACCACTGGCATCCCAAAACTCAATTGTTGGTAAACCAAGCACACTCATGTGCTTCAGTAGTTCGATGTCTTGCACTTGGTTTTTGGTCACGTCCGCTTGCAGAAGAACGAAGTCTTGCAGTTTGGCTTCGACGCTTGGGTCATGGAAGGTGTACTTTTCAAACTCTTTACATGCTACACACCAATCGGCGTAGAAATCGAGCATGACGGGTTTACCTGCCGCTTTCGCAAGTGCCAGTTGTTCTTCAAGATCCGCCACGTTAGCAATGCGAGTAAAGCTAACAGTGGCTTGCTGAGTTTGTGTTGTGCTGTTGCCAAACCAGTAATTTAAGATAGGTTGTGCTGAGGCTAGCAAACCTAAGACGGCGATTATGCCCACGGCACTTTGTTTCCAGCCACCAAACTCTAGACTGTTTTTGATGTGGTATAGCCAACCAAAAGCAGCAATACCCAGTGCTGACCACAGAATCGTTGACCACATTTCTGGCATGATGCGTTCTAGTAAGAAGATAGGTGCGGCAAGCAGAATAAAGCCGAAGAGTGTTTTCACTCGGTCCATCCAACCACCTGCTTTTGGTAGCAGTTTGTTGCCGAAGACCGCAACAAGAATCAGCGGAATACCCATGCCCATCGCCAGCGCGTATAACGCGATACCACCGGTAAGCAAATCGCCGCTTTGTGCCACGTAAAGTAGCGCACCAGACAGAGGTGCCGTGGTACATGGTGAGCACACCAGTCCAGAAATCGCCCCCATGGCGAATACGCCTGCACTGCTGCCGCCTTGCTGTTTGTTGCTGAGGTTGTTTAACCACGTTTGAACGTTGCTTGGTAGCTGTAATGAGTACAGACCAAACATAGACAAAGCGAGTGCGATGAACAGTACGCTCAAGCCAATCAGCACATAAGGGTGTTGCATTGCCGCTTGGAACTGCATACCTGCAGATGCCACCACAAGGCCGAGTAGGGTGTAAGTCAGTGCCATGCCTTGCACGTAGACGAATGACAAGCCTAGCGCGCGGCGTTGGCTTAGCTTGCCACTGCCAAGCACTATGCTGGTCAGAATTGGGTACATCGGCAGCACACAAGGTGTAAACGCCAAGCCCACACCAAGCGCCAAGAACAGAAGTGGTGTCCACCAGTTATCAGCAAGGTTGGCAGCAAGGCTATCTTGCTGTGTTACTGGCACTGATGATGTGTCACCAGACGTAGATGATTGCACCGCTGGTGGCGTTGCTGTTGGTGTCTGTTCTGCTTTTGATGTAGTTGTCGCCGTTGTTGAATCTGAGTTCGACGAAGTAAACGCGCTGATAGGAATCACGCGAGTTTCTGGCGGGTAACAGAAGCCTGCTTTCGCACAACCTTGGTATTGCACGACTACGCGCGCACCGTCTTGCCAATCATGCATTGGTACATTAACGAAGAGAGGTTGAGTATAGATATGCACGTCACCAAAGAATTCATCTTTATGCGGTGTGCCGTCTTCCATTTGCAGTTCGCCTAGCGATACTTTCTCACCAGCTACAGACAAGCGCTCTTGATATAGGTAGTACCCGTCACGTACCTGCCAATCGAGCATCAATTTGTCATCTTGCTGGTAGAAGTTAAATGGAAACGCCTGATCAACAGGAACAAAACTGTCGCTGCTGCTACCAAAACTGTTGTTCTGGCTACTGTTAAACTGGTCTTTGCCAAATAAAGCTAAAGACGGAGTGGAAAAGGTAATGAGCCCTAAGAGTAAAACGGGAAGTAATGCGCGCATAAAAGAGTCAATTCATCTTAGATAATTGCCGTTAGTGTAACTCAATCAGACCCGGAGGCGAGTCAATAAGTTTCATGAAAATGAAGATTTATTGAGCATAAATCAAGACAACAGGCAATAAAAAAGGGAGCCGAAGCTCCCCGAGTAAGACTCTGTTTCTACTAGATCAGTAGACCACCGAATGCGAAGCCAAGTGCTACCGCAGAAGCGATGGTTACCACACCAGGTACAAAGAATGGGTGGTTGAATACGTACTTACCGATACGAGTTGAACCCGTGTCGTCCATCTCAACCGCTGCTAGAAGCGTTGGGTAAGTTGGCAGCACGAATAGCGCACTTACTGCTGCGAAAGATGCAACTGCGGTAAGTGGTGCGACACCGATTGCTAGTGCTGCTGGCATCAGCGCAACAGTGGTTGCACCTTGTGAGTAAAGCAGCATTGAAGCGAAGAATAGAACAAGTGCTAGCATCCATGGGTAGTCTGCTAGTAGCGCACCAGCCACTTCTTTGATGCCGTCAACGTGCGCGTTAACGAACGTAGAACCTAGCCATGCCACACCAAGAACACACACACACGCTGTCATACCAGAGCGGAATGTTGCTGCGGCTGGGATTTTGCCAGCATCGATTTTACAGCTCATTACGATAGCTGCCGCAGCTGCTAGCATTACCGTCATGATAGCTTCGTTACGGCCTAGAGCAGGGTTCTCGATAAGACCCACAGAGCCAGAAATTGCTGCTGCGTAACACACGACAAATGCGATTGCGCCTAGGAAGATGAAGGTTGCTTTCTTCGCTGTTGGTAGGATTTCGCGTTTTGCTTCTGTATTTAGCTTGATTAAGCCTTTTTCTAGACGCTCTTGGTATTCAGCATCGTCTTTTAGCTCACAGCCCATGAAGTTCGCCACGAACGCACCGATCATGCACGCGATGAACGTCGTTGGGATACAGATTGCTAGTAGTGTTAGGTAGTCAACGCCAAATGGGTGCAGCATTGCCGCGAACGCTACAACAGCCGCTGAGATTGGTGATGCGGTGATAGCGATTTGCGATGCCACGACCGCGATAGACAGTGGACGAGAAGGGCGCACGCCTTGGCCTTTCGCTACTTCTGCAATCACTGGCAAAGTAGAGAATGCCGTGTGGCCAGTACCCGCCATTAATGTCATTAGGTAAGTTACGATAGGCGCATAAAAGGTGATGCGCTCAGGATGCTTGCGCAAAAAGTTTTCAGCAACTTGCACCATCCAGTCTAAACCACCCGCTACTTGCATTGCTGCGATAGCGGTGATTACAGACATGATGATCAAAATTACGTCAACGGGAATGTAAGCTTGGCTTGTTGGTACGCCCAAGATCAAAGACAACGCAATGACCCCAGCACCACCGGCAAAACCAATGCCGATACCACCGATTCTTGCCCCCAAATAGATGAAGAGCAGAACCACGAAGAGTTCGACCATGACCATATTGATACCTCTTTAGTTTTTTATTTGATTCTGATTTTTTGAACACTCAGGAACAGGAGTAAATGCTCAGAGAATGAGAACCTAGTGGTTTAGCGGCAATAAAAGCATATAAAAAATGTGGTTAACCGTATGAGAGCCTAAAAAAGGGGCCTGAGTGGCCCCCTTCGGATTCGTTATTACTCGTAACGTTTTGCTTTGTAAGTAGGATGCATGAAGTTTTCTACTGACAAGATTTCATCAAGCTCCTCTGCTGTAAGCAGACCGCGCTCTAGCACGACTTCACGAACACTCTTACCAGTTTCTGCACAAATCTTACCTACGATGTCACCTTCGTGGTGGCCGATGTATGGGTTTAGGTAAGTGACGATACCGATAGAGTTGTAAACGTAGTTTTCGCAAACTTCTTTGTTCACAGTGATGCCGTCGATACATTTATCACGTAGGTTCACACACGCGTTGTGTAGTAGAGAGATAGACTCAAACACACTTTGTGCGATCACAGGTTCCATAACGTTTAGTTGTAGCTGACCGCCTTCTGCTGCGAAAGAAACCGTGTTGTCGTTACCGAGAACTTTGAAGCAAACTTGGTTTACTACTTCTGGGATAACTGGGTTTACTTTAGCTGGCATGATTGAAGAGCCTGCTTGCATTTCAGGTAGGTTCAATTCATTTAGACCCGCACGAGGACCAGAAGAAAGTAGACGAAGGTCGTTACAGATCTTCGATAGTTTCACTGCTAGGCGTTTTAGCGCGCCGTGAGTCATTACGTATGCACCACAGTCAGACGTTGCTTCGATAAGGTCTTCTGCTGCAACAACGTCAAGGCCTGTTACTTCCGCTAGGTGTTTTACTGCAAGCGCTTGGTAGCCAGTTGGTGTATTTAGACCAGTACCGATTGCGGTTGCGCCTAGGTTGATTTCTAGGAGGAGTTTAGATGTGTAATCTAGAGCACGAATCTCTTCGTTTAGTGTTACCGCCCACGCATGGAACTCTTGACCTACTGTCATTGGTACTGCGTCTTGAAGCTGAGTACGGCCCATTTTCAGTACATCTTTAAACTCAACGGCTTTAAGTTCGAATGCGCCTTTTAGGTACTCAATTGCTTCCATTAGCTTGTGTACGCTGTTGTATACCGCAATACGGAAACCTGTTGGGTACGCACAGTTGGTTGATTGGCTCTTGTTTACATGGTCATTTGGGTTAACAAATTCGTATTGGCCTTTCTCTTTACCCATCAACTCAAGCGCGACGTTTGCGATCACTTCGTTCGTGTTCATGTTAACTGAAGTGCCTGCACCGCCTTGGAATACGTCTGATGGGAACTGATCCATACACTTGCCAGTTTCTAGGATCAAATCACACGCTTCGATGATGTAGTTTGCAACGTCTTTTGGAATAGCGCCAAGTTCTTTGTTTGCTAACGCTGCTGCTTTTTTGGTCATTACCATGCCGCGTACAAATTCTGGTACGTCAGAAATGGTCATATTAGAGATGTTGAAGTTCTCGATCGCACGTAGCGTATGAATACCGTAGTACGCATCTGCAGGGACATGACGTTGACCTAATAGATCTTCTTCAATACGAGTGGCTGGGTTTGCTGTTTTTGGAGCATCAGATAGGGTAGCCATAGCAGGATCCTTAGATGATAATTCTGATAATAAAGTTATTTATTAGCCATTTCTGCAATCTAGAATCCATTCATCAGAATTTTTGGCTGGAAAATCCGTCCTGACTTATGTGGCACATGATACTGCACCTAGCGCATAAAAATAGTAACTAGATCACCTTTTTCGTTTTTCATGAGTCAATAATTTGCAAAGTATGAACGGGTTATTAATAACCCTTTATGGGTACTCGATTTTCCTCGACAAACATGAGTTTTTAGAGTTCGAAATTAGCACTTTAAAAGCACGAAAAAATCGGTATGCAATTGAATGAAACGCGCTCCCGCTACTTTGTCTAAAAAAGAAGGAGACCAGTATGAACACGCTTTTTTACAACGATTCGTTTGAGCTTAGTCTGCTTTTACCATTACACTGAATTAAACAAAGGAGGGCGTGTGTTTCCTATCTTATTATTAGCGTTTATTTTTGTTCCGATCATTGAAATCGGCTTATTTATTCAGGTGGGCGGCTTTTTAGGTTTATGGCCGACCATTGCACTAGTCTTAATCACTGCATTTGTTGGTGCGTCGTTGGTTCGTAGCCAAGGTATACAAACACTGATGTCAGTACAGGGGCGTCTTGAACAAGGTGAAATTCCAGCCCAGCAAATTTTTGAAGGCGTAATGCTAGCGGTGGCTGGCGTGCTACTGTTAACCCCGGGCTTTATGACCGATGCCCTTGGTATGTTGGTGTTGCTTCCTGCGCCACGCGCCGCGATAGCTAAATACTTGATGAGCAAAATGGTGGTGAAAACCATGCATGGTGGTGGCTTCCAAGGTGGTTTCTCTAACCAGGGGCCATTTGAGCAAGACCCGTTCCGTCGTGACCCATTTGATTCCCAGTCAGATAATGGCAAGACCTTCGAAGGGGAATACGAGCGTAAAGACGATGATGATCGCAACAAGCTCAACTGATTGAGTTAGACAGTAAAGAAAACAAAAGGGCGCACCAAGCGCCCTTTTCTGTATTTGGAATTCGTGCTGCTTACAATGCGCCTTCAAAGCCCATTTGACGCCATGCTTCAAAAGCAATGATCGCAACGGCATTCGAAAGGTTTAGGCTGCGCGCATCTGGCATCATTGGAATGCGAATACGCTGCTCCATTGGTAAGCTATCGATGATTTCAGCAGGCAAGCCACGAGTTTCTGGACCAAACATCAAAACATCACCCGCTTGGTATTGTGCATCAACGTGGTGACCTGTGGTTTTGGTGGTGCAGGCAAACAATCGATAGTTACCTTGCTTCTCTTTCTCTAAATACTCTAAGAACGCTTGATAGTTTTTATGGCGTGTTACGCGAGCTAAATCATGGTAATCCAAACCAGCACGGCGGACTTTTTTCTCTTCAAGATCGAAACCCAGAGGTTCAATTAAGTGAAGGTTTGCACCGCAGTTGGCGCATAGTCGAATGATGTTGCCGGTGTTCGGCGCGATTTCTGGTTCGTATAAAGCGATATCAAACATGGTATTGAAATAGAGTTGGTCAAAGAGAGGGGCAGTATATACCCAAGTCACCGAGATATGCGAGATTCAGCAAGATTGACCTGGGTATGAAAGCAGGCATTAGCGCGGATGTTAATACCGTAAGTAGTGATGCTCTTTATAAGAGAGCGTGAGCATAGTTTTCTTCAACTGCTCGCCAGTTGACGACGTTCCACCACGCATCAATATATTCTGGGCGACGGTTTTGGTAGCTGATGTAATACGCGTGCTCCCACACGTCTAATGCGAGGATTGGTTCACCGCGCACATCCACTACATCCATCAGAGGGTTGTCTTGATTACTGGTGGACGTAATGTGAATCTCACCATCTTTTACGATCAGCCATGCAAAGCCAGACCCAAAGGTATTGATGGCTGCTTGGGCAAACGCCTCTTTAAATTGCGCAAAGCTACCAAATTTATCGTTAATTGCTTGAGCAAGCGCGCCTTGAGGCTCTCCGCCACCGTTTGGTGACATGCAATTCCAATAAATGATGTGGTTGTAATAGCCGCCCCCATTATTACGTACTGCTGGACTGAGCTTAGAGATATTGTCAAAGATCTCGTCTAATGACTGAGTTTCGAGCTCGCTCCCTTCAACGGCATTTACAAACTTATCAAAGTACGTCTTGTGGTGTTTGCTGTAATGCACTTCCATGGTTTTCGCGTCGATGTACGGCTCTAGTGAATCGTACGGGTAAGGCAGAGCGGGAAATGTATGTGACATAGTAAATCCTCCTTAATTGGAAAATTCACTTTAATGCTAACGATAATTATTATCAACTTTGATCTTTGTAAGGGTATTCTACGAAGCCTCACCAATTTCTAAAGTGAGGGTGGGGCTGTTAATCACTCACTCTAGAAATATGGTGCGAATTATTGTTAGTTCATCAAATTGAGACTAACAATTGATCGGTAAGGTGATACTCATGCGCAATCCGCCTAAAGGACTTCGGCTGGCTGCGATCGTGCCACTGTGCTGGCGAATGGCACTTTCGGTAATGGTTAGGCCGAGACCTGTGCCGCCAGAGTGGCGATCGCGTGCCGTGGAAACGCGATAGAACGGGCGAAAAATCGCGGCCAGTTCCTCTTCTGGTACACCTTCTCCATTATCGTCAACCGTGATACGAAGCGTATCGTCATCGGCTTTGATGTCGATTTGTACCTCATCTTTTCCGTAGTAAATGGCGTTACGAACGATATTTTCCACCGCACTCATCAGCAGTTTAGGGTTACCGGAAATATTGCGCTTAGGTAATTCTGAATAGTGTAGCTGTTTGCCCATTTGCTCTGCTTCAAACTGCGCATCTTTAATGATCTCTTCCCATAAACTTTCTAATGGCTGTGTTTCGCGAGTCATATGACTGTTCGCCTGCATGCGAGAAAGCTCTAATAGTTCGCTGATCATCTGTTCCAAGCGCTGCGCTTCGGTATCGATACGAGTCAATTCTGGGCTTTCTCCTTGTTTACGCGTCGCTAATGCGCTTGCCATGCGTAGACGAGTTAAAGGTGAGCGCAGCTCGTGAGAGATATCGGATAGCAAACGTTGTTGTCCTGAAATCATTTGATTAACCGCTTCGACCATCTGGTTGAAGCTGCTACCTGCTTGACGAAACTCCGCTGTGCCTTTTTCTAAATTTGGGTCTGTGACAAATTCACCTTTCGCTACACGTTGAGCAGCGGCTTCAAGACGACGTGCAGGCTGACTCAATGCCCAAGCAAGCCATAACAGCAATGGTGTACTAACCAGCATGACCGCAAGCAAGAGCTGGAATGGGTGATCAAACAGACGCAGGAGTAGAGGTGGTGGCTCATTCCACTTGAAGCCCACGTACATCAAGATATCGGAACCTGCCAAAGTGATAGGAATTGGGCCCGCAATCATGTATCGACCATACAGCTTCTGCTTTGGATTATTGTAATCTTCGATACTGGTGACAAAGTTTTGCATTGCACGCAATTGAAAATTGCTGCGTTTTTCTGTCGTAAGAACATTACCGCTGTAGTCAGAAAAAAACACTCGTGGGCGAGGGTCGTGCTTGCCGTGGCGGTTGCCCTCGATACGAAAAAGTATGCGGCCTAAATCAGTTTGCTGGCTGTATTTTTGTTGGATTGAGTCACGCGTTTCTACCATACGTTTGTAGTGTTCTTCTGGAATATCGCGAGCTTTGCGTGGGTCCAAATGTGGCAGTGATAGCACGGCTATCAATACTAATAACATGGTGAACCAAAAAATGGCAAAGATGCGTCCATACAGGCTATTGATGTTTGGCAGTTTGATGCGTGATAGGCGCATTAATCCTCCTCAAGCAGCATGTAGCCACGACCACGCAGGGTTTTAATTCGCGGCTTGCCATTGCTTTGATCTGGTAATTTTTTACGTAAGTTCGAGACATGCATATCGATAGCGCGATCAAAAGCAGCGAGTCGTTTACCAAGCACATCTAAGCTCAGTGTCTCTTTGGTCAGCACTTGTCCTGGGTTTTGTACGAAGTGGGTGAGTAGCGCAAACTCGGTTGCCGTGAGGTCGAGTAGCTGTTGCTCACAATACGCTTCTTGCTTACCGGGATAGAGGCGGATTTCTTGATACTCAATGCAATCGCTGTTTTTGGTATTTTTTTGTGTGCTGCTAGTGCGGCGTAAAATCGCACGGATACGCGCCAACAGCTCTCGGTCACTAAAAGGTTTTGGTAAATAATCATCCGCGCCCAGTTCCAAGCCGATCACGCGATCAATTTCTTCCCCTTTAGCGGTCAGCATCAAGACGGGAGTTTCCCAATTTTCACGTAAGCGTTTCAGCGTTTCCATGCCATTGAGTTTTGGCATCATGACATCCAACAAAATCAAATCAATCTTATCATTGATCGCGGCTAAGCCGGCTTCACCGTCATTTGCTTCGCTGACGTCAAACCCTTCGAAACTGAGTACTTCTTTTAATAAGCTGGTTAGCTCGATATCGTCATCGATTAAAAGAATGTTTGCCATGGGGGCACCTATAGTAAGTTACCGATAGCCTAATATTACATTGGAATGATGCGCAACGAAGAGGAGAAAAATCACTCTTTACGATTCTTTACGCTCCCTATACGTCGCTTTACCTAGCGGGTCGTATTCTATACTCAAGCGCTGTGAGAACAGCTCAGAAGAACCACTCACCTGTGTAAGGAATCGTATTATGAAGTCTGCAAAAAAACTTGTGTTAGCTGCTGTTGTTCTACCTCTTACTCTTGGCGCCGCAAGCGCATTCGCTTACGGTGGTAAAAACCATCATAAAGGTCCTCGTGACGAATGCGGCATGGGTATGGACCGAGGTGTCATGCGTCAACTAGACCTGACTGATGCACAAAAAGATCAGCTAAAAGAAATGCGTGAAGCAAACAAAGCAGAAATGAAAGCAAAATTCGCTGATGGCAAAGAAGCACGTATGGCTGAGCGTCAAGCGCATCACGCAAAAGTGCAATCGCTTTTGCTGGCGGATAATTTTGATGAAGCTCAAGCTACCGAGTTAGCAAAAGAGATGGTTGAGCGCCAAACGGAACGTCGCGTGCAAATGCTAGAAAGAAAGCACCAAATGCTTAGCGTATTAACACCTGAGCAGAAAGCGAAATTTGTTGAGCTACAAAATGAACGTATGCAAGAGTGTGGCGACAGAATGCACAAGCGCATGGAAAAGTCGCGCAATAATTAAGTCATGAATTGATGTTATATAAAGAGGCAGCCATTGGTTGCCTCTTTTTGATCTGGTTATTTCATGGTCATTCAATATACTCAACGTATGGTTTTAGTTAACTCTTTGATTATGAAACAGCAATACGCACGTTTAGTTACGACCGCCGCTTGGACTGCAACCATTGTGGCGACGCTTCTTCTGATAGTAAAAGTCATCACGTGGTGGGTAACCGGCTCAGTGAGCTTATTGGCGTCATTGATTGACTCCATGTTAGATATCGCGGCTTCGGTTGTGAATCTTGTGGTGGTTCGTTACGCCTTACAACCGGCAGACCGCGAACATACGTTTGGACATGGTAAAGCTGAGTCCTTAGCGGCCCTAGCCCAAGCAATGTTTATTTCGGGCTCGGCAGTATTTTTGATTCTTAACGGGATTGACCGATTTTTCCGCCCACATGCTTTACACGCACCGGAGTTAGGTGTGTATGTATCGCTGTTTGCGATTGTGGTCACACTTGGCTTGGTGATGTTCCAAAAACATGTGGTTCGCGTGACGGGGAGCCAAGCAATAGCGGCGGATTCTCTGCATTATCAGACTGACTTGTATATGAATGCTGCGATCATGGTTGCTCTGGGGCTCAGTTATTTTGGAGTGACTCAAGCGGATGCTGTGTTTGCGATTGGTATTGGTGTCTTCATTCTTTATAGCGCTTTCAAAATGGTCAGCGAAGCGATTCAAACCTTACTTGATAGAAAGTTGCCCGATGAAGAGCTTGAGCAAATTAACCAAGCTTGTTTGAGCGTAAAAGGGGTATTGGGCGTGCATCAGTTACGCACGCGAATGTCAGGACCGACGCGCTTTATACAGTTGCATTTAGAGCTAGACGATAACTTACGATTAATTGAGGCGCATTACATTGCTGATAAAGTGGAAGATAATTTATTGGCTCTGTTTCCTGATGCGGACGTATTGATCCATCAAGATCCATTGTCTGTCGTTTTCGGACCAGAGAAAGAGCAGAAAGCACAAGATTGGTAGGCTTGAAAAATCCATCAGTGCCCGACGACAAACAGGTACTTATTGACTATCTTTCCATCAATACTTATTAAGATTCGTGATCCTGATATGAATCAACAAAGTTTCATAGAGAAACTGTAATACTCTTACATAAGTAGAAAAGTTACATAAAAAAGTGCGTTTTCATTGGTAATCCTGTAGAGGAAATGTAACATAACGCACAGTTCTGGATTATGCAGGTTGCTTGGTAACAAGGGGCCTAAAAGAAAATTAAATAATTGATTGCCAAAGATCGAGGGTGAGCATGATTAAGAAGATCGGTGTTTTAACAAGTGGCGGTGACGCACCTGGTATGAACGCTGCGATACGCGGCGTAGTACGTACAGCACTATCCGAAGGATTGGAAGTATTCGGTGTGTACGACGGCTACCTAGGCCTATACGAAGGCCGCATCGAGAAGCTAGATCGTTCTAGCGTTTCAGATGTGATCAACAAAGGTGGTACGTTCCTAGGTTCTGCACGTTTCCCTGAATTTAAACAAGTGGAAGTTCGTGAAAAAGCGATTGAGAACCTGAAAAAACATGGTATCGATGCACTAGTGGTAATCGGTGGTGATGGTTCGTACATGGGTGCGAAGAAACTGACTGAAATGGGTTACCCATGTATCGGTCTTCCGGGCACAATCGACAACGATATCGCAGGTACGGATTACACTGTGGGCTACCTAAGTGCACTAAACACCGTTATCGATGCAATCGACCGTTTACGTGATACTTCTTCATCTCACCAACGCATTTCAATTGTAGAAATCATGGGCCGTCACTGTGGTGATTTGACTCTGATGTCTGCAATTGCGGGCGGTTGTGAATACATCATCACTCCGGAAACTGGTCTAGACAAAGACAAGCTGATCAGCAACATCCAAGATGGTATCGCTAAAGGTAAGAAACACGCGATCATCGCGCTTACTGAGCTAATGATGGATGCTAATGAACTAGCACGTGACATCGAAGCCGCGACAGGTCGTGAAACTCGTGCAACAGTACTTGGTCACATCCAACGTGGTGGTCGTCCAACTGCATTTGACCGCGTACTAGCATCTCGTATGGGTAACTACGCTGTTCACCTATTGATCGAAGGTCATGGTGGTCGTTGTGTAGGTATCGTGAAAGAGCAACTTGTTCACCACGATATCATCGACGCAATCGAAAACATGAAGCGTCCAGTACGCAACGATCTATACAAAGTTGCTGAAGAGTTATTCTAAGCAAGCTTGAAATAGATAAACAAAACCGCGGCTTTCCGCGGTTTTTTTGTATTTGAGAATCAACAAAAAAGAAACTAGCGATAGACGAGTGCTAAGACACGCTGCTCTGCTCTATGAGCGTTAATTTGCGCTCGCGCAGCGCAAACAAGTAGCCCAGTAGCCCACCCAACGTATTCCCAACCGCGATACCGATAAACAAGCCTTCAATGCTGTAGATTTGGCTCCCGACCCACGCCGATGGCAAGGTAAAAATGAACAGCCGCATAAAGCTCCACTGGAATGCACGCAATGGCTTGTGCATCGCATTCAAACCACTGACTAACATCATTACGATGCCTTGGAAGCCATAACTAAATGGCACCACCAGTAAATAATGCCAAAGCAGGTTTTTCACCGCAT
>NZ_JADDYH010000023.1:39221-77936 GCF_015163595.1 Vibrio sp. OPT41
CTTCCTGAGAAAACAGCGCAGCCAGAGGAATGCTCAGCGGTACCATCATCAAGAAGATAAACCCTTGGAATACCACTGCAAAACGCATGCTAATAAATAAACCGGAAAAGGCTCGTTGCGGTTGTTTGGCTCCTAAATTTTGTGCCATAAACGGTGTGAGGGCAGAGGTCAGCGACATCAATACTAAAATCAATATGGACTCAATACGCTGCGCTGCGCCGTAAGCAGCAACCGCCGCTGTACCGTGGTTGGATAACAGCATCATCAGAATGGCACCGGACAACGGATTCATCGCGTTTGATAGCGCTGCAGGGGTACCAATTTTTAGTGTCTGTTGCCAGTCTTGTTTCAGCAAAGCCCATTGGGGTTGAGCAAGCAATTTTTCCCGTTTAATTAGCACATAGAATGAGCCACACAAAGCACCTAACCAGCTAAAGGCACTTGCTATGGCTGCGCCTTGAATGCCAAGTTCCGGAAAAGGGCCATAACCGAAAATCAACAATGGATCGAGCATGCCATTAATCAAACCAGCCAACATCATGACTTTTGCTGGTGTCTTTGTGTCGCCAGTAGCTCGGATAGCACTGTTGCCCGCCATTGGGATCACTAGCAGAGGAATGGTGAGATACCAGACCTGCATATACTGCTCAATAAGAGGGATGAGATCATCAGACGCACCAAGAAAACGAAACAATGGCGCAATGGTGGTAAAGCCAATAGAAGACGCGATAGCCACAAGTAACACGGCTAATAACAAACCGTGGGTGGTGAACCGTGCAGCTTGTGGTGCATGACCTTGCCCAAGCAAGCGACCAATATTGGTCGATAGTCCCATCCCAATCCCCATCGTAATGCAGTTAACCGCAAAGGTGACAGGGAAGGTATAGCTGATAGCTGCTAGCGCTTGAGTGCCAAGCAACGAGATAAAAAACGTGTCCACCAAGTTAAACATCAAAATTGCGATCATGCCCATGGTCATGGGTACGGTCATTTTCCGCAGCGTTTCAGGAATGGGTGCGGTCAACAAACCATGCTTATCGGTCGCTTGGGGTTCCAGCTTGTTATTTTCCTGCATGTGTGACAACTATCTGGTGAGCAAAATGCAAGGATACAAGAAAGCGAGATGCCGAGCGAGTGAGCATTTCTAACGCAAACCGTTGCCTAGTTGTTCGTTATTTTAACTAAGTCACAAAAATTTTGTGCCACCCCCTTGGGATCGCTGCTTCGACCCCTTATATAGGGATCACGTGTCTGGGGCTACAGTCCCTAAGGACAATTATCAAATAAACATGGAAATTTTCAGGAGAGACGACCGATGAACATTCGTCCATTACATGACCGAGTTATCGTTGAACGTAAAGAAGTTGAATCTAAGTCTGCTGGTGGCATCGTTCTGACTGGTTCTGCTGCAGAAAAATCGACTCGCGGTGTTGTTCTAGCTGTGGGTAAAGGCCGCATCCTAGAAAACGGCACCGTACTGCCACTAGACGTTAAAGTCGGTGATACCGTTATCTTCGCTGAAGGTTACGGTACAAAAACTGAAAAAATCGACGGTAAAGAAGTGCTTGTCATGTCTGAAAACGACATCATGGCGATCGTTGAATAATAGCAATCATTGAGTAATTTTTTGCTCAGATTCAATTACGAAATTACACACAAAGAATTTTAGAAAGGAAATCAAAGATGGCTGCTAAAGACGTTAAATTTGGTAATGACGCACGAGTTAAAATGCTGGAAGGTGTAAACGTTCTGGCTGACGCAGTAAAAGTAACACTGGGTCCTAAAGGACGCAATGTCGTTCTAGACAAATCTTTTGGTGCACCGACTATCACTAAAGATGGTGTATCAGTAGCGCGTGAAATCGAGCTGGAAGATAAATTCCAGAACATGGGCGCACAAATGGTTAAAGAAGTTGCGTCTAAAGCAAACGACGCAGCGGGTGACGGTACAACAACAGCAACGGTACTAGCACAATCTATCGTTAACGAAGGTCTAAAAGCAGTCGCAGCGGGCATGAACCCAATGGATCTTAAGCGTGGTATCGACAAAGCTGTTGCCGCGGCAGTTGAGCAACTAAAAGAGCTTTCTGTTGAATGTAACGACACAAAAGCGATCGCGCAGGTTGGTACTATCTCTGCAAACTCAGACGCAAGCGTAGGTAATATCATTGCAGAAGCAATGGAGCGTGTGGGTCGTGATGGCGTTATCACGGTTGAAGAAGGTCAGGCGCTACAAGACGAGTTAGACGTAGTAGAAGGTATGCAGTTCGACCGCGGTTACCTGTCTCCTTACTTCATCAACAACCAAGAATCAGGCAGTGTTGATCTAGAAAACCCATTCATCCTTCTAGTAGACAAGAAGATCTCAAACATTCGTGAGCTTCTTCCAACGCTAGAAGCTGTCGCGAAAGCATCTCGTCCACTGCTTATCATTGCAGAAGATGTAGAAGGCGAAGCGCTAGCAACATTGGTTGTGAACAACATGCGTGGCATCGTAAAAGTTGCAGCTGTGAAAGCACCTGGCTTCGGTGACCGTCGTAAAGCAATGCTACAAGACATCGCTGTCCTAACTGGCGGTACTGTGATTTCTGAAGAGATCGGTCTAGAGCTAGAAAAAGTTGCACTAGAAGATCTAGGTCAAGCGAAGCGTGTTTCTATCACGAAAGAAAACACGACTATCATCGATGGTATCGGTGAAGAAGAGATGATCTCTGGCCGTGTTGCTCAGATTCGTCAACAAATCGAAGACGCAACTTCAGACTACGACAAAGAGAAACTACAAGAGCGTGTTGCTAAACTGGCTGGCGGTGTTGCAGTAATCAAAGTCGGTGCAGCGACTGAAGTTGAAATGAAAGAGAAGAAAGACCGTGTAGAAGATGCGCTAGCCGCAACTCGTGCAGCGGTTGAAGAAGGTGTTGTTGCTGGTGGTGGTGTTGCACTGATCCGTGCGGCATCTAAGATTGCTCACCTAACGGGTGACAACGAAGAACAAAACGTTGGTATCCGCGTTGCACTACGTGCAATGGAAGCGCCAATCCGTCAAATCACGAAGAACGCAGGTGAGGAAGACTCAGTGGTTGCGAACAACGTGAAAGCGGGTGAAGGTAGCTACGGCTACAACGCGGCAACAGGCGAATACGGCGACATGCTAGAAATGGGTATCCTAGATCCAACTAAAGTTACTCGTTCTGCACTACAATTCGCAGCATCGGTTGCAGGTTTGATGATCACAACTGAAGCGATGGTTACTGACCTACCGCAAAAAGACGCGCCAGCGATGCCTGACATGGGCGGCATGGGTGGCATGGGCGGTATGGGCGGCATGATGTAAGCCAGCTTATCTCATCGCTCTAGGGAAACCTTATAGCGGAAAGATAACCGACCAAACCTTTAAAAGTCGAGGCAGATGCCTCGACTTTTTTATGCGTATCACCTGAGAAACATGACGTTCTGGTGTGGCTTATCATGAAATTTTTGAGCGTAAAAAGCGCCATTTCAGAAGCAAAAAATCGAAGAGAAATATTTTTTCTTTTGAGTCAGATGGTTAAATCTGACCTATTGCTAACACTTTTTGAACGGGGACAGAGCAAAATCTGAACATTACACTATGTTGTAAATTGTTGCTTCCCATCATGGAGATGAAAATGAAAAAGCTTATGACGTCATTGGCGGTTGCAGCCGCTATCGCATCACCTGTTGCTTTTGCCGACAGTACACCTGTGATGTTCTCTACTATCGATAACACAAACGCACCTTCTAATTCTTCAGTTGGTGGCGTTCGTTTAGCTGTGCTGCATGGGCAGGTAAATGAGGTTAAAGGTGTCGACTTTTCACTGCTTGGTATGTCAGAAACGGATCGTACGACAGGTGTGAACTTCGGTCTGTTTTTTGGCGCAGCAAAAGTAAATCAAGAAATGAAAGGCGCGTCTTTAGGCTTAGTTAACTGGAACCAAGGTCAGACGACGGGTGTTAACTTGGGTGCTGTTAACATTACGAACAACGTAAAAGGCTTGAACTGGAGCGCGGTGAACTATTCTGAAGGCTACACCATGGCGGATGTGGGCTTAGCGAGTATCTCTAAGAAGTCTAATTTCCAGTTTGGTTTCTTCAACATGACCGATCAAATCGATGGCGTGCAAATTGGTCTTTTGAACTGTGCGGATAACGGTTTCTTCAAGTGTTTCCCACTCATCAACTTTGCTAAGTAATCCCTGAGAAAGTCAGAATCTTTATATACAGAAAGCCCTCGATGTTCGTCGAGGGCTTTTAATTACAGATGGGATGAAGCGAGTTTCTCGGAGCGTTAACTATTTAATTAATCGTGATGAAGTTTTGCGTTGTTGAATTCTTTGATGAACACCGCGGCGTAATGCTTTGATGTGGTTTTCTGCTTTATCCACACCTAACAACACGGTTAATGTCAGGAGAGTAATAACCACCGACTGCGTTAAATAACCTAAACCTATCATCAAACCTAAACCTGCTAGTACCCATATTACAGCCGCGGATGTTACGCCATGGATTTTTCCATCAAGTGTCATCATAACGCCAGCGCCTAAGAAGCCGACGCCAGTAATGATTTGACCAAGCACTCGTGCTTGATCAAGTGTATTTGGCGATAACGACACTGCCATCGACATCAACAGGTAGGTGCCTGAAATAATTAATATTGCTGTGCGAATGCCAACCGGTTTACCACGAGTTTGGCGCTCTATACCGATCATGAGCCCATTAATGGCGCAGCATAGTAGGGCAGGCCAACTGAATGGGCCAAGATCGAAAATTTGTTCGAATGCTGTATGCATCTTGACCTCCAAAAGTGCGGAGTATGCATAGACTTACCGTGCAAAGCGAACAAAAATAATCAATCTAGACGACAAATTTAATTGAGCGTCAGAGCTTATTCTAAATGCAAATCCAACGGCGTTTTACTTGGCCTGCCACCAATTTCTCGTGTGAGTTTTGGTACCAGATAACCCGATACACGCGTGATGAGTCCGCGCATAATAGCTTTCGCTTCTTCGTCCGAAATAAAGTAGTGCGCTGCGCCTTGCACCTTATCAAGAACGTGGAGGTAATAAGGCAAGATACCCGCGTCAAATAAGGCCTCACTTAACGCCACTTGAGCTTCTACCGAATCATTCACGCCTTTCAGCAGAACGCCTTGGTTTAGAAGCGTAACGCCCGCTCTTTTGAGCTTGAACATCTGTTCAGCAAATTCGTCATTGATTTCGTTGGCATGGTTGATGTGAGTGACGAGGATGATTTGTAACCTTGATGCTTGCAGAAGTTGGCATAGTTCATCAGTGACTCGAGCAGGAATCACCACAGGTAAACGGCTATGAATACGCAGACGTTTGATGTGAGGAATATGAGCAATGTGCTCTAAAAGCCAATGAATCTCATCGTCTTTTGCCATTAATGGATCACCACCTGAGAAGATGACTTCGTTCAACTCTGGTTGTTGTGCCATGTACTCTAAGCACTTGGTCCAGGCTTGTTTCCCGCTTTTGTTCTCTTGATAAGGGAAGTGACGACGAAAACAGTAACGGCAATTTACCGCGCAGCCACCTTTGACAATCATCAGGGCGCGGTTGCGATACTTGTGTAGCAGGCCAGGGACTTCATTGTCCTGCTCTTCCAATGGATCATTGGAGTAGCCCGGATGCACCTCAAATTCGTCGCTCAGTGGTAAAACCTGACGTAGAAGAGGGTCTTTAGGGTTGCCTTTCTCCATCCTATCGACAAAACTTTGCGGTACACGCTGTGCAAACAGCTTGCGCGCGGCAAACCCGTCTTGCCACGGTGAAGGATCAATTTCCAGTATTTCGAGCAATTTTGCAGGATCAGAGATCCCATTCGCCAACTGTTTGAGCCAGTTTTGCTCAACAGATTCGACTTTTCGGGTTATTATGTGCGGCATTGAATTTAGCTCTAAGAATGTAAGAGGAAAAAATGGCTACAGTTAGCACCAATGAATTTAAAGGCGGTCTTAAGTTAATGCTTGATAACGAGCCTTGTGTAATTCTGGAAAACGAATACGTTAAACCAGGTAAAGGCCAAGCGTTCAACCGTGTTAAAATTCGTAAACTTCTTTCTGGTAAAGTGCTAGAGAAAACATTCAAGTCTGGTGACACTTGTGAAGTGGCAGACGTAATGGATATCGACCTAGATTATCTATATTCAGACGGCGAATTCTACCACTTTATGAACAGTGAAACGTTTGAACAGATCGCAGCGGATGCAAAAGCGGTAGGTGAAAACGCTAAGTGGTTGGTAGAAAACAACACTTGTATGATCACTCTTTGGAACGGTAACCCAATTACTGTTACTCCACCAAACTTCGTTGAGCTAGAAGTTGTAGACACAGACCCAGGCCTGAAAGGTGATACTCAAGGTACTGGCGGTAAACCAGCGACGCTATCAACTGGCGCTGTTGTTCGTGTTCCTCTGTTCATCTCAATTGGTGAAGTGATTCGCGTAGATACTCGTACTGCTGAATACGTAGGTCGTGTGAAGTAAGCACTTTATATGATTGTTAGAAAGGTCGCTTCGGCGGCCTTTTTTATTGCCTGTGATTCTTCTCTTTTAATCCCTCTGCGTAAAACATCGATATCCTCCGCAAATTTTTGATGATTTTGTATTATTCGTAAAAATCTTATTTATTCCATGAATCTGTCGATTATTCCTTAATGTAACATTTTGATACATTAGTACTTGTTGCTGAGTTGCATAGCAATCTGATTTTTATCGATTTAACTCAGTAACAATCCAAAAAGGAGAACAAAATGGAAAGCAGAGGTTTAGGAAGGGGTTTAAAGGTGGAAGAAAGACGTCAGTTACTACATAAAGGATTAAAAGCAGCCGTATTTGGCGTACCGCTGTTGGCAATAGGCTTAACGATTAATAGCTCGGTGCTGATGACCGATGCGGGTTACAGCTACGTGCATCAGAATAATATTACTGGTGAGTTGGATGTGTTTACTGAACCTGGCATTCATTTTCGTATGCCATTTCTGTCCAAAATCACCAAGTATGACCAAGTCATCACCGTGTCATTCGGTAACAGCAAGGGCGAAGATTTTTATCAACGTCTTGATGCGATTCAGGTTCGATTTGCCGACACCTATATTGGTCAGATCCCCGTAACATTCCGCTTTAAGCTCAGTAATGACCCTGAAGCGGTGAAGAAGATGCATAAAGAGTTCCGCAACAACAGTAACTTGATCGATGCGCTGCTTGTAAAGAACGCACGTAACGTAACGGTGATTACCGCAACCCAATACACGGGTGAAGAGTTTTTCCAAGGTGGTTTGAACCAGTTCAAATCGAAACTTGGCGATCAGTTACGAGAGGGGATTTATCTAACAGAGCGACGTCAGGTTGAAGTGGAAGAGTTGGATCTTGCGCCTGTTGGGGCGAATCAAACTAATCCGAACCAATTACAGCGCACCAATCAACTGGTATGGAAAACTGTGCCAGTCGTAGACAAAACCGGGCAACCAATTCGTCAAGACAATCCGTTACAACAATACGGTATTCAAGTGACGCAGGTGACCATTGGTGACCCGCAACCAGAAAAGCAATTAGATCAGCTATTGGCAGATAAAAAGCGTTTAGTGGCGGATCGTATTCGCGCGATTCAGGAACAAGAAACGTCGAAAGCACAGGCAGAGACCGAGCAGTTACGCAAAGAGATTCAACGAACACGTGAGGTGCAAGACGCCCAGCGTGGTAAAGAACTCGCAATTATTGCTCAACAAAAAGAAGTGGAAGTGGCGCGTCAGATTGCAGAGCGTGAAATCGTTGAAGTGGAAAAAACCAAACGACTTGCTGAAGTCGAGAAGGAGAAAGAGCTAGCTATCGCAGAGGCTAACTTAGCGATTCAAAAAGCGAACGCACTTTCTGCTGAGTTTGAAGCGAAAGCGATATTAGCGAAAGGTCGCGCAGAATCTGAAGTCCTAAAAGGTAAGTATGCGGCGTTAGGAGCAAACCGTGAAGTTTACTTGGCAGAATTGAATCGAGACGTAGCGAACTCGCTGTACAACAATTTGCAAAACTTCCAAGTTCAGATGCCACAAAATTACATTGGTGGAAGTGACGAAACGGGCTTGAAAACAAACCTAGATGTGATTACTGGCTTTGGTGCTCTGGGTCTTATGGACCAGACAAAGAAGGTCGCACAGCAATAAGATCATGGGTGGTCAAAAGCTTAAAAAGCAAAAAGATCATAGGTAACCCAAAGCAATAAAAAAGCTGGCATTTAGCCAGCTTTTTCTTTTTTTGGTCAGTCTCTTAAATCATGAAGATAAAGATAACTGCTAGTGCAGTGATGAGGCCTGCAAATGCATAGCATGCAATTTTACCAATCACACCAGTGTGGAATTTAAGGTCGTGCATGCCGTGGTGTACACGGTGCATTGCATGCCACATTGGCAATGCTAGCGTGCCAATGATGAATAGCGCACCGATGATGCTGGTTGCGAATGCAGAGACACGCTCGTAGCTCATCGCTTCTGCATCAATCACGCCTAGTGGGACCAAGATGCCCAGCACCAATACCGTGATTGGCGTGATCATCGCGAACCAAGTACCACCTGCGCCAAACAGACCCCACCAGATTGGCTCATCAGAACGTTTTGGTGATGTGTTTACACTATAATTCGGTTTCATTGCTCAGCTCCTTACACCACGATGAGAACGATCAGTGAGATGAACGCAACCGCGGCCCACTGAGTCAATACGATGATCTTCTTGTCCACGGGTTTGCCTTTCAAACGAATTGGCATTACTTGTGGCATCATGCTGAAGAAAGTTTGAGCGTGGAATAGGCTACCGAGTAGTGCAACGATGTTGATTGCGACTACGATTGGGTTCGCCATGAACGCTAACCAACCTTGCCATGCTTCAGGACCTTTCACCAAGCAACCTAAACCGAAAGTTAGGAACAGAGTGAATAGGATTAACGGAAGCACCGTCGCTTCACGTAGCATGTAGAAGCGGTAGAAAGGATGGTTCTTCCACCAAGTGCGTTTTACTTCACGAACGTAAGGTTTACGATTGCTCATCCTTATGCCTCCACTTTCTTTGGTGAACCATCAGGTTTCAACATAGCAATCACGAAGTCCATAGAAGACTCCACTTTGCCTTGGTTTACTGCCGCTGCTGGGTCAACGTTCTTCGGACAAACTTCAGAACAGTAACCAACAAACGTACAACCCCAAGCACCGTTTTCACCGTTGATAAGCTTCATGCGCTCATCTTTACCGTTGTCACGGCTGTCTAGGTTGTAGCGGTGGGCTAGCGTTAGTGCAGCAGGACCGATGAACTCTGGGTTAAGACCAAACTGAGGACATGCGGCATAGCACAGACCACAGTTGATACAGCCAGCGAACTGCTTGTATTTCGCCATCTGTTCTGGCGTTTGCAAGTTCGTACCGTCTTCTGGTTTACGATCGTTACCAATGATGTATGGTTTGATTGCTTCTAGGCGCTCGATGAATGGCGTCATATCAACAATCAAGTCTTTCTCGATTGGGAAGTTCGCTAGAGGTTCGATAGTCACACCGTCTGGGTAGTCACGTAGGAAGCTCTTACAAGCAAGTTTCGGTACGTTGTTCACCATGATGCCGCAAGAACCACAGATCGCCATACGGCAAGACCAACGGTAAGACAGATCTTTGTCTAGGTGGTCTTTGATGTAACCAAGTGCGTCAAGTACAGACATGGTTTCATCGAATGGGACTTCGAATGTTTGCTTGTATGGTTCTGCATCTTTTTCTGGGTCGTAACGCAGGATGTCTACTTTTTGAATGCGATTTGCTGACATTATGCTTGCTCCTCTGCGTTCTTCTCTTCAGCCGCTGCTTTTTCTGCTGCTTCACCGTATAGACGAGCTTTTGGTTGTGACTTAGTGATGGTCACATTGCTGTAATCGATACTTGGTGCTGACTCTGGCTTGTAGAAAGCAAGTGAGTGTTTTAGGAAGTTCACGTCATCACGTTCTGTACAACCGTCGTCTAGACGCTGGTGCGCGCCGCGCGATTCTTTACGTAGAATCGCAGAGTGAACCATCGCTTCTGCGACTTCTAGGCCGTAACCCACTTCGATTGCGTATAGAAGGTCTGTGTTGAACACTTTACCTTTGTCTTTGATGCTGATGCGTTTGTAGCGTTCTTTCAACTCAGTGATTTTGTCGATAGTCGCTTGCATCAAATCTTCTTGGCGGTAGATACCACAGCCAGCTTCCATGGTGTGGCCCATTTCTGTGCGGATTTCTGCCCAGTTTTCGTCGCCTTCTTGGTTCATCAGTTTCGCGATGCGCTCTTCAACGGCTTTGACTTGCGCGTCAATTGCCGCGTCGTTCCAACCTTTGAATTCTGCTGCGCGTTTCACTGCATTTTCACCCGCTACGCGGCCAAATACCACGAACTCAGCCAGTGAGTTAGAACCTAGACGGTTTGCACCGTGAAGACCAACAGACGCACATTCACCCACCGCGAATAGGCCTTTAATGCGAGTTTCACAACCGCCGTCCGTTTCAATACCACCCATGGTGTAGTGAACGGTTGGACGAATTGGAATTGGCTCTTTTGCAGGGTCCACGTTTACGTAAGCTTTTGCTAGCTCACAGATGAACGGTAGACGCTCTTGTAGGTACTCTTCACCAAGATGGCGAAGATCTAGGTGCACCACGTCACCCAGTGGGTGTTTGATGGTGTTGCCTTTCTGTTGTTCGTGCCAGAAAGCTTGAGAAACTTTGTCACGAGGACCCAGTTCCATGTATTTGTTCTTCGGTTGGCCAACTGGAGTTTCAGGGCCCATGCCGTAATCTTGTAGGTAACGATAGCCGTTCTTGTTAACGATGATACCGCCTTCACCACGACAACCTTCCGTCATCAGGATACCTGTGCCTGGAAGACCGGTTGGGTGGTATTGAACGAATTCCATATCACGTAGAGGAACGCCGTGACGGTAAGCCATTGCCATACCATCGCCCGTTACGATACCGCCGTTGGTGTTACAGTGGTAAACACGGCCCGCTCCACCTGTTGCTAGAACAACCGATTTTGCTTTGATAGTAACAAGCTCGCCTTCAGACATGTGAATAGCAATCAGACCTTGAACTTCGCCTTCATCAACAAGCAGATCCACCACAAAGTACTCATCAAAACGTTTGATGTTGCTGTACTTCATTGATGTCTGGAATAGCGTATGAAGCATGTGGAAGCCAGTTTTGTCTGCAGCGAACCAAGTACGTTCAACCTTCATACCACCAAAGCGGCGTACGTTGACTTCACCGTTCTCTTTACGACTCCATGGGCAACCCCATTGCTCCATTTGGATCATTTCGCGAGTCGCGTTCTCTACAAAGTATTCAACAACATCCTGTTCACATAGCCAGTCACCACCGCCAACAGTGTCGTTGAAGTGGTTGTCTAAGCTATCTTCATCCTTGATAACTGCTGCTGAGCCACCCTCTGCAGCGACCGTGTGGGAGCGCATTGGATAAACTTTAGAAATCAGAGCGACTTCTAAGTCTGGGTTTGCTTCAGCCGCTGCAATAGCAGTACGAAGACCAGCGCCGCCTGCGCCGATGACTGCGATATCTGTGGTGATAATTTGCACAGTTATCCTCCAGTGTGTGATTGCGGAAATCCGCTTGTTATTGTCATTACGAGGCGCTCTTTAAAAAGAACTCCCCAAAAGTAGTAGGGTTAGTGTAGATGAGCCACATGGCAGAAAAATTGATGTAATTGGGTTTTTGCTTCGGTAATGCACTTAAGGGCATAGAATTTATAGGTTATGTGACTGCTATCACGGCATCGAGGTTTTGGTCCTCAAGCATTAATATTAGGGATGTTAAACCCGTGTTGCGTGACATTAACCGCATGGATAATAGGATTTTAACTGAGTGTTTTTTGTTCTGCGGCACGAGTAATGCTTGCCTCAAATTGGCGAGCACATTAGTAAAAAGAAGAAGGGATATTCCTCTCTTCTTGAAGAGTAAAAAGCATGTAGAATGAGACTTTCCTCGCTGAATTAAAGTTTGAGAGACTTGTTATGCAAACCAACTGGCAACCTACTGCTTCCATTGACCAACTTCGTCAACGTGCGACGTTAATCGCGTCGATTCGACAATTCTTCGCTGACCGACAGGTGATGGAAGTCGATACGCCAGCCATGAGTCACGCAACCGTGACTGACATTCATTTGCATACTTTCCAAACCGAGTTTGTTGGCCCAGGCTATGCCGATGGCAGTAAGCTGTTTTTTATGACCAGCCCAGAATTCCATATGAAGCGCCTTTTGGCTGCGGGTAGCGGTTGTATTTATCAAATCAACAAAGCATTTCGTAATGAAGAGAATGGTCGCTACCACAATCCTGAGTTTACGATGTTGGAGTGGTATCGCGTTGGCTTTGACCATCATAAATTGATGGATGAAATGGATGACCTGTTGCAGCTGGTATTGAAGTGTGGCGCAGCGCAGCGCATGACGTATCAGCAAGCCTTCATTGATGTGTTGGGTGTGTGTCCACTGGAAGGCTCGATGACTGAGCTGAAAGCGGCGGCAAGCAAGCTGGGTTTGAGTGACATTGCTGAGCCAGAGGAAGATCGCGATACGCTGCTGCAACTACTATTTAGCGTGGGAGTAGAAAACAAAATTGGCCAGGACGTGCCGGCTTTTGTGTACGACTTCCCTGCATCACAGGCGGCGCTTGCGAAAATCAATCCTCAAGATCATCGCGTCGCGGATCGTTTTGAAGTGTACTTTAAGGGGATAGAGCTGGCGAACGGATTTCATGAACTGGATAACCCGAAAGAGCAATTAGCGCGCTTTGAACAAGATAACGCAAAGCGTATCGAAATGGGTTTAAAACCACAGCCGATCGATTATCATCTGATCTCTGCACTGGAAGCAGGGTTGCCAGATTGTGCAGGGGTCGCGTTGGGTATCGATCGTTTGATCATGCTGGCGCTAGGCTGTGACCACATTGATCAAGTGACGGCCTTTCCATTTCCAATTGCATAAGGACGTCCAATGAACCTGACGGTTGCACGTTTCGTCATCTTTAGCTACGCCATATTGATCGCTTTTTTATCTCTGAGTTCAGGTGAACTGCAAGACTGGGGCAATATCGCGTATCTCGACAAAATGCAGCACGCTATGGCGTATAGCGGCTTTGCGTTTTTAGGTTGTTTTTGTGTGTGGCGTTGGCGTCAACGTTGGGCGGTGGCGATTGGTATTTTGCTATTCAGCGCCGTTATTGAGTGGTTGCAAGGGTATGTAGGGCGACAAACTTCTTGGTTAGACCTTGTCGCCAACTCAACTGGCATCTTAACTGGTCTGTTATGTTACCGTATTTGGAGCCTCTATCGACCTAGGTTGGTGAAGTCGCTATACTCGATTCGTTAATGAAGAGGGAACACGATAACAATGAAAACGCGCGACAAAATCGTCTACGCGGCACTGGAGTTGTTCAACCAACATGGTGAGCGCAACATCACCACCAATCACATTGCCGATCACATCGAAATTAGCCCTGGTAATCTGTATTACCACTTCCGCAATAAGCAAGAAATCGTTCGTGAGATCTTTGCGCTTTATTCAGCAGAACTTTTAGAAAGATTTACCCCTATTCAAGGTTCGCAAGAGAGCCTGACTATGCTGAAGAGCTACCTAGACTCTATTTTTACCTTGATGTGGAAATACCGCTTTTTCTACGCAAACCTACCAGAAATCTTGTCACGAGATGAACAGTTACACGAGCAGTACATCGATGTGCAAGAGAAGCTGCAAGCGAACCTCATTGCTATTATGCAAGAGTTCGTAACGATGAAGCTGTTGAATGTCGATCAACAACAGTTGAAGTCATTGGTATGTACATTGCACTTGATTGCGTGTAGTTGGTTGGCATATCAATCCGCGATGGCTTCAAAAACCAACATTACCGAGCAAATGGTGAAGCAAGGGATGTTGCAGATGCTTAATGTCGTTAAGCCATTAGCAACTGAGCAGGGCTTAGAGCAGCTACTGTTATTAGAAGATGCGGTTAGCAATCTACACAGTTAAACGTCAAACTGCTTAATATTTCGAGAGTCACTCTCATTTTCGAGTCGTGGCTCGAGTTGACTTGTCAAATATGCCACGCACAATAGTCCCATACGCTAAAAACCCTTGCAGGGATAAGATTCTCGATAAAGGAACTATCGCCCCATGAATTACGACATTTTTAATGGTGATGCTGATGGCATCATTGCTCTTCTACAATTGCGTTTGGCTGATCCTGTCGATGCCCAGTTAATAACCGGTGTAAAGCGCGACATCAAGCTGGTGGAAAAAGTAGACGTGCAAGCGGGTGATGAGCTGACTGTGTTAGACATTTCGATGGAAAAGAACATGGCAGGTCTAGAGCAAGCTTTGGCTCAAGGCGCGCACGTCTTTTACGCCGATCATCACAAAGCGGGCGACATTCCTCAGCATGGTAATTTGGATGCGCACATCGATCTCGATGCCAACATGTGCACGGCGTTGATTGTCGATAAGTTGCTTGATGGGCGTTTTCATGACTGGGCGATTACGGCGGCTTATGGCGATAACATGATTGCTAAAGCCGATGAGTTAGCGAATAACGCGGGCTTGTTGCAGCAACAGAAAGAGCAGCTAAAAGAGCTGGGTACTTTAATTAACTACAACGGCTACGGATCGAAGGTCGAAGATTTACACTTTCACCCTGCGGAGCTGTACCGAGCTTTGCTGAAGTACACGTCACCATTTGAAGCTATTGAAGATACGGCCTCGCCATACTACCAATTGCAATCGGCTTACCAACAAGACATGGAGGCGGCTCTCGCAGTGCCTGCCATGCATGAGAGTGGTAAGCTGAAGTTGTTTGAGTTACCAAACACGGCGGCATCACGCCGAATCAGTGGTGTTTATGGCAACTGGCTAGCAAACCAAACCCCTGACTCTGCGCATGCGGTACTTACTGAAAATGCAGATGGTACTTATACGGTTTCACTCCGCGCCCCATTAAACAATAAACAAGGTGCCGTTGCCGTGTGTGGTCAGTTCCCGACAGGTGGGGGGCGAGAGGCGGCGGCAGGAATCAACGCGTTAAGCAAAGATGATGTGAATGCTTTTATTGATGCGGTAGAAACCTACTACGCATAGCATTTTCCAAAATATGAATACAAAAAAGGAGCCGAGTGGCTCCCTTTTTATTATAAGTCTATGAGTCAGATAATCAGCGTTTTAACCAAGATTTCGGATTCTGCGCTTCACTATTACGACGAATTTCAAAGTACAGCGATGGTCTGTCTTGACCACCTGTATCACCCGCGAGAGCAATCACTTCGCCGGCGGTGACTCGGTCGCCTTCTTTTTTAGTTAAGGCTTGGTTGTAACCATAGAGGGTCATGTCACCTTTGCCGTGGTCGAGCAGTACCACTAAACCGTATCCGCGCAGATACTCAGCAAATACGACAGTACCAGGATAAACGGCTTTCACTTGTTGACCATAGTTGGCAGACAACACCATACCCTTCCAGTTTATCTGCCCAGTTTGTCGCGTACCAAAGTTGTGTAACACACTGCCTTTGAGTGGCCAAGGCAACTTACCGCGCTGTTTGCCGAGTCCGTCCATTGGCACCGCATTACGCTTCGCTGCTTTGGCGATCTCTGCTTTTAAACGGGTTTCGTTGCGTTGCAGCTCGGCTAAGTAGCGTTTGTCATTCTTGATACTGCTCTGAATTTTATTCAGGGTTTGCTTACGCTTGGATTGTGTACTCGCTAGCGCTGTACGTTTTTCGGATTGCTGCTTGAGCAGAGTCTCGATTTGCTCTTTTTCTAGCTCGAGCTGGTTTTTGTTGTGCGCTAATTCTTGGGTTATTTTGGTGATCGCATCAATCACTTCAGCACGTGCTTTAGCTAAATGCTGGAAGTATTGGCTCATGCGGTCTTCTTCCACACCTTGATTTAACAAGTGACCATTGGCCTTCGCTCGCTCGGTTACGTAATACGTTTGCAGCAGCTGTTTGAGTTCTTCTTCTTGCTCTTGACGCTGTGCTTCTTGCAAGGCAATTTTCTCTTCCAGGTTTTCTATGTTTTTGTCTGCTTGTGCGAGGTTAGACTTGGTTTGTCGTATTTCACGCTCAAGCTTAGAAATACCAAGCTCTTGATCTTTTAGTGATTTCTGTAACTCATTGAGCTGCTTTTCTTGGGAAGAGAGCGATTTGCGCTGACGGCTTATCTCACTGGATACGCCTTTGAGCTCTTGCTGACTCACAGCAGAGGAGGTAATGGGATAAGTGGCAGATAAAGCACAAGTTAATAAAATAGCCGAGCGTAGAACAGGGTGATTTTGTTTTCGCACTTGAGAGTTACCTACCACGTTGTTGTCAAAAAGGTTTGTTGACGATTAAATACCATCTCCATGGATAAAGCTTTGCGACTTGCCGTTAAAGCCTTGATCCATATCGAGAGAGGGTTTGTCCGTTTTTGGACGTCCGACGATTTTTGCAGGCACGCCAGCCACCGTTGTGTGAGGAGGCACGGCTTGCAATACCACAGAGCAAGATCCGATTTTCGCGCCTTCACCGACTTCGATATTGCCAAGAATCTTTGCACCAGCTCCGATCATTACGCCTTCGCGAATTTTCGGGTGACGATCACCGCATTCTTTACCAGTACCACCAAGGGTGACATCTTGCAGTATAGACACGTCGTTTTCGACCACGGCAGTTTCACCAATCACGATGCCTGTTGCATGGTCGAGCATGATACCACTACCAATGCGTGCTGCAGGGTGAATATCGACCTGACATGCTACCGAAATCTGATTTTGTAGGTAAGTCGCAAGAGCGTGACGACCTTGCTTCCACAGCCAGTTTGCTACTCGGTAGCCTTGCAGTGCGTGATAGCCTTTTAGGTACAGCAATGGCATTGAGTACATTGAAACAGCAGGGTCGCGATTGACCGTGGCACAAATATCACAAGCCGCGCCGTCAGTGATGGTTGGATCAGCCGCAAAGGCTTCTTCAACCACTTCACGCACAGCCATCGCTGGCATGGAAGCGGTGTTCAATTTGTTAGCCAGAATATAACTCAGAGCGGCACACAAACTTTCATGCTTGATAATGGTGGCATGATAGAAGCTCGCCAGCATAGGCTCTTGTTCTGACATTTCACGGGCTTCTGAGACAATTTTGTTCCAGACTTTTTGTTTTTCGCAGTGTTTCATTCTCAATATCCAGAGTGGTTCTTCCGTGACCCGACAACTTCAATTTTTCTCAGATGAGCTGCAAAGGGCGGTAGATTGCTACTTTCCTTCGGCTTTTTTGTCACGAGCAAGTAAATCTTGCGCTGCTAAGCGCGCATCTTTTCCTTGATACAATACTTGATAAATTTGATCAACTATCGGCATCTCAACACCCATACGTTGAGAAAGTAGCCATACTTCTTTTGTATTGCGGTAACCCTCAACCACTTGACCAATTTCTTCTTGAGCCGTATCAACGTCTTTACCTTGGCCTAATGCCAAGCCAAAGCGTCGGTTACGTGATTGGTTATCGGTACATGTCAGGACAAGATCGCCTAAACCCGCCATGCCCATAAAGGTTTCTGGCTGTGCACCCAGCGCAGCACCAAGGCGACTCATTTCAGCCAAGCCACGAGTAATTAATGCGGTACGAGCATTGGCGCCAAAACCGATACCATCAGACATACCCGCACCAATCGCAATAACGTTTTTCACAGCGCCGCCCAATTGCATACCAATAAAGTCACTATTGGCGTATACGCGGAAGGTTTTGCTACAGTGGATTTTTTCTTGTAGATCCGCAACAAATTCAGAATCTGGAGACGCAACAGAGATTGCAGTCGGCATACCCATTGCGAGCTCTTTCGCAAACGTTGGGCCAGACAATACTGCTAGTGAGTAGTTTTCACCGATAATGTCATAAGCGACGTCTTTCAGCAGGCGCCCCGTTTCAGGTTCAAGCCCTTTGGTTGCCCAACAGATGCGAGAGTCTTCGCGCAAGAATGGTTTACAGCTGTTTAGCACGATGCCAAAGACATGGCTTGGAACCACAACCAACAAATCTCGGCTTGCTTGAACGGCTTTTTCTAAATCCGATTCAATGATCAAGCTTTCAGGGAAATCAACACCTGGTAAAAAGGCATGGTTAGCTCGGTCTGCTTCTAGGCGAGCCATGTGCTCTGGCTCGTGTCCCCAAAGGACAACGTTCGCGCCGTTACGAGCGAGTGAGATTGCCAAAGAGGTGCCGTATGAGCCTGCGCCAATCACAGTCATTGCGATGTCTTTACCGTAAGCATTGTTTGTATTTGCTTGTGTCATGCTACCGCCTAATTGTCTTGCTACTAGTAGAATCTAGTTCCTAATCGTCAAATTTTACGCCTTCTGGCGATTAGGAACTAGGAACTTTTGTCAGAAATAAAAAATGCACATTGCATCGAATGGTAGACGCTCTGTGCATTTTATTTGAGTCGGTGACGTCAGCACTGTGGCTATTCGTCACTTATAAAACGTGAATTACGCTTCAGCTTCGCCTTGTTGAGCTTGCTGTTGTAGGTAGTTCATGAATAGCGCGTCAAAGTTTACTGGCGCTAGGTTCAGTTGAGGGAACGTACCTTTAACGACTAGGCTTGAGATAGTTTCACGAGCGTATGGGAATAGGATGTTCGGGCAGAATGCGCCTAGGCAATGTGCAAGTTGACCAGCTTCCATTTGTTCAGCAGTGAAGATACCACCTTGTTGAACTTCACATAGGAACGCAGTCTCTTCTTCGTTCTTCACAGTAACGGTTAGGCGTAGAACAACTTCGTAAACGCCTTCACCAAGCTCACGGCTTTGAGTGTCTAGGTCTAGTTTAACGTCTGGGTTCCACTCTTTCTGGAAAATTACTGGAGAGTTCGGCGCTTCAAAAGAAACGTCTTTTAGGAAGATGCGTTGAATTGCGAAGTTTTGTTGTGCGTCTTGAGGTGCTGCTTCAGCCATTTTTTAATCCTTAAATCAATATTTGTTGAGCCTAGAAACGTCTAAGCTCAGAAAACTGGTATGTCCTGAGACTAACTGAGCCAATCTACCTTGACTAGATGAAGCGTGTATTACGTGCAAAGCGTCACAACTTAGTGCTCCAACTGCTTTCAATTTGCTCAGTTTTTTGTCCGCGAGGCTTGGTAAAAGCGCGTTTAAACGCGAACTTTCGTTCTTGCCACGTTCCTACTTCTTACCGCGAACTAACGGCAGGTTCGCTTCGTTCCACGCAATCAAACCATTTTTTAGTAGGCTCACGTTTTCGAAGCCAGCTTTTACTAGTAGGTTTGCGCTTTCTTGAGCGGTCTGTCCTGTCTTACATACAACAATGATTGGGTCTGATTTGTGGTTTTCAAGGCTACCCAAGTTACCCGCTTTGATGTCTGACGGTAAAATGTGAAGTGAGTCGGTGATATGACCTTTTTTGAACTCGTCTTTGGTACGGATATCCACTACAACGCCGTTTTCACGGTTCATAAGATGAGTCAGTTGGTTTACGTTGATTTCTTTGTATGCGGCTGTCGCTGACTTCACGATGTTCATGATAAAGGCGACAAGAAGACCTACCCAAACCAAAGATAGAATCATGTTCTGTTGGAAAAATTCAATGTACTCTTGCATGTCTTGAGCTCTTACGCTGTTGGCGGAAAAATAAAGCAGGAGTATAGCGAGGTTACGGCTCTTAGGCGAGAGGGTTAAAATTTTCTAACGAATAATTGAGATCTCTATAAACCCTTTATGCCCTTACTATCCGTACATTTTGCTCTGGTAGCTTGATTGCTTTTGCCTATTGGACTTATCGGTTTAAGTGACTTCTGTTTTACTGAGAAAAGAGAACAATAGGTATTAATCCATCTTGTTTGATGTTGCTTTAAATTAGCGCTGTTTCAAGTGCAAAAATAAGAATGAGAAGCGTAAGAAAACCGAACTTAGACTGGGGTGTACAAAGCGTATTAGAAATGACTATGCTTGTGGAACACGATTGTCGGCACTGACTCGTTGTTCGCTTAACTTGTAAGATAGCAACAATAAATCGCAAACATTATTTGATCTTAACCTACAGTTTTGGTTAAAAAGTGTAGTAAAATTACGCTAGTTTTGTTTCAAGGTTAGATAGGGCAGCGAGGCCCTACGCCAAAAGTTACTTAAATTTGATGAGGTCATCACTATGTCAGCTAAGAAGCCACTGGCTCTAGTTATCCTTGACGGTTACGGTTACCGTGAAGACACAGCAAGTAACGCAATTGCGAATGCGAAAACACCAGTAATGGATGCTCTGATTGCGAATAACCCACACACATTAATCTCTGCTTCAGGCATGGATGTTGGCCTTCCTGATGGTCAAATGGGTAACTCTGAAGTTGGTCACACTAACATTGGTGCAGGCCGCGTTGTATACCAAGACCTGACTCGTATCACTAAATCAATTGCTGATGGTGAGTTCGAACAAACGCCTGCGCTAGTTGAAGCAATCGACTCTGCTGTGAAAGCTGAAAAAGCAGTACACATCATGGGCCTGATGTCTCCAGGCGGTGTTCACTCTCACGAAGACCACATTTACGCAGCAGTTGAAATGGCAGCGGCGCGTGGCGCAGAGAAAATCTACCTACACTGCTTCCTAGACGGCCGTGACACACCACCACGTAGTGCTGAAAACTCACTACAACGTTTCCAAGATCTATTTGCGAAACTAGGTAAAGGCCGCGTTGCTTCTCTAGTAGGTCGTTACTACGCAATGGACCGTGACAACAACTGGGATCGCGTCCAAGTTGCTTACGATCTTCTAACTCAAGCTAAAGCTGAGTTCACAGCAGAAACGGCAGTTGCAGGTCTAGAAGCGGCTTACGCTCGTGAAGAAAACGACGAATTCGTTAAAGCAACAGCTATCAAAGCGGAAGGTCAAGAAGAGGCAATCATGCAAGATGGCGATGCGGTTATCTTCATGAACTACCGTGCTGACCGTGCACGTCAAATCACTCGTGCATTCGTTCCTGCATTTGACGGCTTTGAGCGTGCAGCATTCCCAGCAATTAACTTTGTGATGCTGACTCAATACGCGGCTGATATCCCTCTAGCTATCGCATTCCCACCTGCGTCTCTAGAAAACACTTACGGTGAGTGGCTATCTAAACAAGGTCAAACTCAGCTACGTATCTCTGAAACAGAGAAATACGCACACGTGACTTTCTTCTTCAACGGTGGTGTTGAGAACGAATTCGAAGGCGAAGAGCGTCAGTTGGTTGCTTCACCAAAAGTTGCAACGTACGACATGCAGCCTGAAATGAGCTCTCCAGAACTAACAGATAAGATGGTTGCGGCTATCAAGTCTGGTAAGTTCGATACCATCATCTGTAACTACCCGAACGCAGATATGGTTGGTCACACTGGCGTTTATGAAGCGGCTGAGAAAGCAATCGAAGCTCTAGATGAAAGTGTGGGTAAAGTGGTTGAAGCAATCAAAGAAGTTGGCGGTCAACTATTGATCACTGCGGACCACGGTAATGCAGAAATGATGATCGACCCTGAAACTGGCGGCATCCACACTGCTCATACTAACCTACCAGTACCTCTAATCTATGTAGGTGACAAAGCGGTTGAATTCAAAGAAGGCGGTAAACTGTCTGACCTTGCACCAACCATGCTTTCTCTAGCTGGTCTAGAAATCCCAGCAGAAATGACGGGTGAAGTACTAGTTAAATAATTAACTAACGGCTCCGAATGACAAAAGCCCGAGTTTAAACTCGGGCTTTTTTGTATCTGGCAGTAAGGGCTGGTCTGTAAGGTTACTGAACCAAAATGCCAGCACCAATCACAGCTAGGGCTGCGCCCAACCATGCAAATCGGTTTGGTCGGCGTTTAGTGTAAATCCAGAGCAGTGGTAGCAACATAATTGGCGTGGTTGAAGATAGAAGGGCAACCATACCTACATTTCCTTCTTGCAGTGCGTATAAGATTAGCGTCATGCCGACGGCCATCGCCAAGAAACCATTAAGGGCAGTAATACCAAATACGCGCCAAGTAATGTGTTGCGTCGAGCGAGCGACTTTGACCCCTAGAACTAACAACATGCTGTGGGCGAAAAAGGCACTGATCATTCGAATAGCAGAAGCCGCAACTGGGTCAATACTGGTTTGCATTACTGGCTTGGCGATAATGCCTCCCAATGCTTGGCACATTGCTGCGGTTAAGCCAAGTCCAATACCTACCCAGATGTTACCTTTAATGTCTTCCAAGACGTTATTCACTTGACCTCTTCGGCCAAAGAATATCGCCATCACCACGCCGCTAAATACCAATGATGCGCCCAGTAGTTCTATTGTGGTCATGACTTCGCTAAATAAGAAGTAGCCCAAGATGGCAGAGAACACGGCGTGGCAAGAGAAGAGTAACCCGGCCTGTCTTGGCCCCATACGATTCAAACACGCGAATAGAGCGGTATCACCAATAAAAATACCAATCAGTCCTGAGGCCATCATTGGCGTTACATGTTCCCAAGAAACCGTTAACCAGCCGCCAGTTATCCAGGCCATTGTTGATAAGATCACGGCTGTGCAGCCCATACGCCAGCGGCTGTAAGAAAATGCGCCTAGGTGTTGTGCAGGAATGACCGAAATTAGGCTAGAAACTGCCCACAGAAAAGCGGCGCATAAAGCAAGCCATTCGTAACCCATGATGTGTCGACGTCCTTGTAGAGTAGAGGAGTCTTAATATGCACGAAATTTATGGGATGTAAAAGCCGCTCTGTAAGGGCAGTAGCTGGAGAGCAGCTCCATGACAACACGCTTTTTCATGGAGCTCTTCGATTAAAACAGCACCAAAACTGCGCCATACACGATAAGTAGACCAATCAAACCGAGAATCAGGCCTACTTTCGCCATGTCTTTGCTCTCGATGAGGCCTGTTGAATAAGCCAAAGAGTTTGGTGGTGTGGAAACCGGTAAGATCATGCCAAGTGATGCGGAGAAGGCGACGACAACCAGTAAACCTTGTAGGCCACCAACCGCAATAAGGCTTGGCATGGATGTACCAATAGCGGCAGCAATAGGCATCAATAAGTTTGCTGTTGCGGTATTAGACATAAAGTTCGCCATTAACCAACACACTACTGATAGGGCTAAAACAACGGCAAATGGTGATAGCAGGCTGTAATCAATGGCGTGCGCTAATGCTTCGGCTAAGCCCGTTTTGTCTAAGGCAATGCCAATTGCTATACCACCGGCAACCAGCCATAAAACATCCCAGTTAATCAGCTTGAGCTCTTCTTTTCCCATAATGCCCGTTAACGTGAACACTGCTAGTGGGATAATCGCGACAACGTATGTATTCATGCCATGCACTTTCGTTGTCATCCAAAGCACAATGGTTAGTGCAAAAGTGATGTAGACGACGATCGCACGCCAGCTCCTTTTGAATGTACCATCTAGCTTTAGTTTCATTTCTGGTTCGCTAGACGGAAACAGCTTTTGCAACAAGAACCAAGCTACAGTAAGTTGTACCAACACAAATGGTAGACCCATTGTCATCCACGATAGGAAGTCTATCGCGTTTTCTCCAGTGAGATATTGAAGCGCTATCGCATTAGGTGGCGTGCCTATCGGAGTCGCAATGCCGCCTGTATTCGCGGCAATTGGAATACACAACACCAGTGCTTTAATGCCTAAATCCCCTTTAGGTGCTGAAGCGACGATGGGGCCAAGCAGGGCTAGCATCATCACGGTCGTGGCAGTATTGGACATAAACATTGAAAAAACGGCGGTAATTAACATCAAGCCCAGCATGATTAACTTAGGTTGGGTGCCGAATGGTTTTAATAGTACTCGGGCGAGGTTGTTGTCGAGCTCGTATTTGGAAGCCGCAATCGCAAGAGCAAAACCACCCATAAAAAGAATAATGATCGGTGAAGAGAAGGCTGAGAAAATATCGGTGTAAGCAATTAACTCTCCTAAATCATGCCCCGCTGGTGGATTGCGAAATAGATGCAAACCTTTATCCGATATCATGATCAGTTCAAGAGCGATAATAAGAATGGACGTAGCAAAAACGGGAACCGGCTCGAGAACCCAAAGTAGGGCAGCAAGAAGAAAAATAGCTAACAGGCGATGCTGAATTAAAGTGAGATCGTCAATAGGAATAGCATCGATCGGCATCATCAAAACACCGAGCGGAATTAAAAAGCACACCAGCAATTTCGCCAACGTGTTTACACTCATCTTTGGCATTGGCTGCCCCTCTAAATATTCATTCTAAGCGCAGGATAATTGATTGTGGAATGAGGGTCTTAGAGGCAGGTATGAGTTTGAGAAATAGAGGCTAAATTTCGAACGGAGTTTTGCTTTTTATCAATAAAAAGAGCCCTTAATAAAGGGCTCTTTAACGGTGTTTTACTTATTTTTCAAGGCGTAAGGTGTGCCCATAACGGTTGGCTTACCGTTTTCCATGCTTGCGTCAAACTCAATCGCGTCTTTGGCAAACAGGTTAATAACAGTAGAACCCAGTTTGAAGCGGCCCATCTCTTCGCCTTTTTTCAAGATCACGGCCTTGTCACCCTCTGCTGGGTAATCCCATTTGTAGACAGTGTTTCCACGAGGCGGAGTGATAGTGCCAGCCCATACTTGCTCAATGCTACCAACAATTGTCGCACCAACAAGCACCTGTGCCATTGGACCAAACTCAGTATCGAAGATACACACCACACGCTCGTTACGAGCAAATAGGTTCGGTACGTTTTCTGCTGTCAGAGGGTTTACTGAGAACAGGTCACCTGGTACGTAAATCATTTGGCGCAGAGTGCCGTCACATGGCATGTGTACACGGTGGTAATCGCGCGGAGATAGATACAATGTGGCAAAAGAACCATCTTTAAATTCGTCCGCTAAATTCGCGTCACCGCCCAGCAATTCTTGTGCTGAGAAGTGATGACCTTTTGCTTGGATAAGTTGACCATCTTCAATAGGGCCAAACTGGCTAACACAAGCGTCGGCTGGATGAGTGATGACGTTTTCGCCTTCAGAAATTGGGCGTGCGCCTTCTTTTAGCTCACGAACGAAAAACTCGTTGAACGTTTTAAAATGCTTAGGATCTGAGTGCTTTGCCTCATCCATATTCACATTGTATTGTTTAATAAACCAACGAATAACTGCTGTTGTTAGACCGCCAGCTTTTGCTGAAGCCAGTTTACCCATTAGGCGAGTGAGGCCGTGTTGTGGGATCCAGTACTGCAGTCCAACTTTAAACTTGTCCATCTTTAATTCCGATACTTCTGTTAGATTCGCGCTTTAGGGCGCGTGATGTTACTGAAATTTAATTTGCTTGTCAGTATTAGGTGAAGACTTTTTACACAGTTACAGCCTTAACTCAATTACAGATCGGCTTTTTTATTACGTGAATACTGACGATTTGCTTTATTTTCAACCATGCTTTCCAAAATGCGATGATAGTTTTCAAAGCGAGTTTCGTTAATTTCCCCGTTCTCGACAGCTTCACGTAGAAGGCAGCCTGGGTCATCATTGTGTTTACAATCTCGGAACTTGCAACCACCTAAATATGGTCGAAATTCAACGAATGCTTTTGTTACTTCTTCTGCTTCCAAATGCCAAAGACCAAATTCACGTACTCCAGGTGAGTCGATCAAATCGCCACCCGTTGGAATGTGGTATAAACGTGCAGCCGTCGTGGTGTGTTGGCCCAAGCCAGAGTTCTCAGAGACTTCGCCTTCTTCCACTTCGCTCTCTAGTTCCGGCATTAACGCGTTGACTAAGCTGGATTTCCCTACGCCTGATTGACCAACAAAGATATTAATTCGGTCACGCAGCAGGGTTTCTAGTTCAGCAATGCCTTCTCCAGACTTCTTGCTGACCAGAAGCACTTTATAGCCAATACGTTCATATTCTTTGAGCCATTCTTCATACATTGCACGATCATCGGCTTCTAGAAGGTCGACCTTATTTAAGACCAACAATGGCGCAATATTCAGTGTTTCTGATGCAACGAGATAGCGGTCAATAATATTTAGCGATAGATCTGGTAATACCGAAGAGACAATGACCATTTGATCAATATTGGCTGCAACGGGTTTTAGGCCATCGTAATAATCTGGACGAGTGAGCACTGAAGAGCGAGGTTCTACCGCCTCAACAACACCAGAGATGCCCGCCATAGACTCCAATCCTTCGCGCCATAAAACACGATCGCCAGATACTAGAGACTCAATACCACGGCGGAGGTTACAGCGTTGAATTTCGCCTGTTTCAAGGTCTTCAATGTCCGCGTGCTGACCAAAACGAGTGATCACGAGACCTTGCTTGCTGGCGCCTAGCATGTTTTCATCCCACTGGATGGACTCTTCTTGCTTCTTCAAACGCTTTTGTTGGTTGCTACGTACGCGTCGCACCTGACCTTTGGTTAACTTTTTCTTCTTTGCCACAATTCTGTACTTTATGTGAATTTACTCAAATGGTTGAGCCGTACTCTTGGCTCCGTGTATGAGTATCGTGTTTCTCGTATTTTGAGGTATAGTACCTCTTTTATCGATAAACAAATAGGCGGCGTAACCATGTCCTTTAGCGATCAAAACCTAATTTGGGTTGATTTAGAGATGACAGGGCTTGATCCTGAAACGCACAAAATCATCGAAATTGCTTCTATTGTCACAGATAGCGAACTAAATATTTTGGCTGAAGGTCCAGTGTTAGCGATTCATCAGCCGGAAGAAGAACTGGCGAAAATGGACGACTGGTGCACTAATACGCATACGGCAAGCGGTTTGGTGGAGCGCGTTCGAAACAGTCAAATCTCAGAACAAGACGCAGTCGCACAAACCATTGAATTTTTAGAAAAATGGGTGCCGAAAGGAGCTTCGCCAATATGTGGTAACAGCATTGGGCAGGATCGTCGCTTTTTATACAAGCATATGCCTGAGTTGGAAGAGTTCTTCCATTACCGATATGTTGACGTTAGTACTCTTAAAGAACTAGCACGTCGCTGGCAACCTGAGGTGCTAAATGGGTTCACAAAACAGGGAACACATTTGGCCTTGGACGACATTCGTGAGTCCATCGCAGAACTTAAGTACTATCGAGGTACTATTTTCAAGATTTAACTGTTAAGGTTGCGATCCAAATTGTTGTAATTTATATCGCTTTTGATTGCTTTTTCGTCGTTCAGTAAAAAAATAAAGTTTTTTTGAAGGAAGGACTTGCATCACAAAAAAATGCTCTTATAATTCGCAGCCCTAAACAGCGGAAACGTTGTTGATGCGACACTAGCTCAGTTGGTAGAGCGCAACCTTGCCAAGGTTGAGGTCACGAGTTCGAACCTCGTGTGTCGCTCCAGTTTTATAGTTCTCACGGTACTCAACGGTGACACAATACGGACGCGGGGTGGAGCAGCTTGGTAGCTCGTCGGGCTCATAACCCGAAGGTCGTCGGTTCAAATCCGGCCCCCGCAACCAATGCGACACTAGCTCAGTTGGTAGAGCGCAACCTTGCCAAGGTTGAGGTCACGAGTTCGAACCTCGTGTGTCGCTCCAGTTTTATAGTTCTCACGGTACTTAACGGTGACACAATACGGACGCGGGGTGGAGCAGCTTGGTAGCTCGTCGGGCTCATAACCCGAAGGTCGTCGGTTCAAATCCGGCCCCCGCAACCAAATTCCATTAATAGCGACTGCTGTTAATATGCGACACTAGCTCAGTTGGTAGAGCGCAACCTTGCCAAGGTTGAGGTCACGAGTTCGAACCTCGTGTGTCGCTCCAATATATAGCCCTCATCGTGCTCAACGGTGACAAAATGCGACACTAGCTCAGTTGGTAGAGCGCAACCTTGCCAAGGTTGAGGTCACGAGTTCGAACCTCGTGTGTCGCTCCAGTTTCTTTTTATAAATGAAAGCAAAGCCTTCATCATCAACGAAGATGAAGCACTCGGACGCGGGGTGGAGCAGCTTGGTAGCTCGTCGGGCTCATAACCCGAAGGTCGTCGGTTCAAATCCGGCCCCCGCAACCAAATACAAGACGATAGATTGAGTACTTATTTAGTATACAATTGTTAAGTCGTCTACGGATGCGCCGCTTGATTCAACGCCTGCTTCTCGCAACCAATCACATCGCTCTTTTCATAATGCTGCGAAGCATGAATCCCCAAAAGCTAAACTTTTATCCGCATCATATGATGTCGGACGATTTCGTTTGTGTTTAAAACACGATATGAATCGGCTGACGTACAAGTATGATGAGGCTTCGCGTGTTTTATCTACTTTAATTAACAGAGTTATCCACATACGTCGTTCTGTGGATAAGTTGGTTGATAAAGTGTTTTTAGCTTGACTTTTTATGATGGGGAAGAAAGATCTTTTCTCTAAAGTGAAGTGGAAACAACAAAGAAATATCAACTAAGCACCTGTTATGTAAAGAAAAAATAAGTTTTTTGTCGGATCGGGTACGTTAAAATACGATCATTAACTGGTATTTTTTTGATCCTAGTCATTTCTCCGAGCTGTGTTTAACTTTTTTCTGCTAGCTTGTTTTTCTTGAATCTCAAATTTTTTTCCACATTACAAAATTGAGAACAAGGTCATGAATTGAACATGCAAAAGTACTTTCAATCTCTTGCATATAGACTACGCTCTATGCGTCTCTCGGCAGTCCCTTCTCGACTATCCTTATTAAGCGTTGCTTTTTCGTCTCTATAGATGAATTACTCTCAGTGGGGAGTTGATTCAGTTGCTCTGTCAAAGCCCATTTAATGTGCTCATCAAGTAATTTATTTTCACCTTGCCGACTTTCCAGCGCATCTATGATTCGCTGACTATATTCTGCATTACCAAGTGCGACAGCGATGTTACGTAGCCACTGTATATGACCAATACGACGGATAGCGGAGCCTTCCATATTTTTTAGAAAAGTCGCTTCATCCCAGTTAAACATGTCGACGAGGTCAGGGTTTTTGAAACTGTCACGACGGTGGAAATCATCTTGCTCCGTTATGTCGGCGTAGCGGTTCCATGGGCAAACCAATTGACAGTCGTCACAACCATAAATGCGGTTACCCATTGGCTTCCGAAACTCTTCAGGAATCACGCCATCGAACTCGATGGTGAGATAAGAGATACAACGCCTGGCATCGACAACTTTGTCTTCAACGATGGCTTGTGTTGGGCATGATGTAATGCATGCTTTGCATTTACCGCACTGATCAACGCTTGGCTCATCTACGGGTAGTGGTAAGTCGATAAGTAGTTCACCTAAAAAGAACCACGATCCACAGTCTTGATCTAAAATCAGGGAATGTTTCCCGGTCCAACCTAAGCCCGCTTTTTGGGCGAGAGGTCGCTCTAATATTGGTGCGGAATCAACGAAAGGTCGGTAACCATATTGACCAACCTCTTGTTCAATAAGTTTGCCGAGTTTATTTAGCTGCTTTCTGACGAGCTTGTGATAATCACGCCCTAGTGCGTAGCGGCTAATATAGGCATGACTTTTATTCGCGAGGTTTGAAGCGAATTGAGCCTCTGGTGGCAGATAGTCCATCCGGACGCTGATAACACGAACGGTTCCCGGGAGTAGCTCATGGGGTCTAGCACGCATCATACCGTGACGAGCCATCCAATCCATTGAGCCGTGATAGCCTGCATCAAGCCATTTTTGTAGTGCTGCTTCATGTTCACTCAGATCAACGTCGCAGATCCCAACTTTTTGGAAGCCGAGTTCTTTTCCCCAAACTTTGATTTGTTGTGCGAGTTGTTCGTAGTTCATGTTAACCACCGGAATAAAGGGGGGCGGATCTTAACGGATCTCTGGCTTTGGTGCTACCCAGTTAGGTACGTTTTTGATGTTGTGAATACTGCTTATTGAAGTCATTTGCATATATTCTAAATCTAGGTCGATACTAAGATGATTAAGATACCGTTTATTGGATACTTTTTTCGCACATATGACATTTGAAAGCTTGTCTCTCAAAACCAACACGGTTTACTATTCCTGTTCTTTTGATTTTTATATAGTCAACGATCATTAGTTAGAGAAGCATCAATGAGCACGAAACAATTCAATTTAAAAGATGAGCATGAAACGGTTGCACTAGGCACCGCTTTGGCTCAGCTTTGTTCCCAGCAAACCACAATTTATCTGCATGGTGATTTGGGTGCAGGTAAAACAACCTTTAGTCGTGGTTTTGTCCGTGCTCTTGGTCATCAAGGTAACGTGAAAAGTCCAACTTATACTCTAGTCGAACCGTACCAGTTGGATCAGTGGCAAGTATATCACTTCGACCTTTATCGTCTTGCGGATCCTGAAGAGCTTGAGTTTATGGGGATTCGAGACTATTTCACAGACGATGCGATTTGCTTGGTTGAATGGCCTGAAAAAGGGCATGGCTTACTGCCACAACCGGATCTTGATGTAAACATTCGCTACCAAGGTGAGCAACGTGTAGCCGAACTAACAGCTAATAATGATTATGGTATGCAGTTACTCAGTCGATTGGAGCTATGTTGAGTTTTTCTAATTTTAGAAAAGTGGCGACGTTTGTCGCCACTTTTCTCCTTCTCATCCCCAATTTAGCATTTGCTAACGTCGTTAAGAGTTTTCGAGTTTGGCCTTCACCTGATGAAACACGTGTTGTCATCGATTTAGGCTCGGAAGCTGACTATTCCTATTTCTCTTTATCAGGGCCGGATCGCCTTGTCGTGGATTTAAAAAGCACGACGATGCAGGCCAAACTGCCTGTTACTGTTACGGATAGCCCTGTTTTAAAACTGGTACGAAAAAGCTCGCCTCCAGAGAAGGGCACTTATCGTTTGGTGTTTGAACTAAAAAAGAGCGTTCAAGCGGAATTATTTAAATTAAGCCCAACACCAGGTGGGCAGTATGGTCACCGCTTGGTGATTGATTTACCGCACGGTAAGAAGGCATCGACCTCTAAACCGAGTAAGCCAGCGGCGGCCAGCAAAGACATGAGTTCAGTTCAACGAGCTCAAGAAGTGTTAATTGTTATCGACCCTGGTCACGGTGGGGAAGACCCTGGCTCTATTGGCCCTTCACGTCGTAAGTACGAGAAAGATGCGGTATTGAGTATCTCAAGAAAAATTGCTGCTCAGCTCGATGCGACTCCTGGTATTAAAACGCGCATGACTCGTACGGGAGATTATTTTGTAAACTTAAACCGTCGTGTCGCGATTGCTCGTGAAAATGATGCGCACTTGCTGATCTCCATTCACGCAGATGCGTTTACTTCACCGAAGCCCCGCGGTGGATCGGTCTTCGTACTAAATACTCGTCGTGCAAATACCGAAATTGCTCGTTGGGTCGAGAACCATGAGAAACAGTCTGAGTTATTGGGCGGCTCGGGTAATGCGTTCTTCACGAAGACAAAAGATCGTAACGTGAACCAAACTTTGTTGGACTTGCAGTTTAGTCATTCACAAAAAGAAGGTTATAAGCTGGCAACAGAAATCCTAGGTGAGATGGGACGTGTTGCGCACCTGCATAACACCAAACCGATCAACACCAGCCTTGCGGTTTTACGCTCTCCACAGATTCCGTCTGTGCTAGTGGAAACGGGCTTTATTTCTAACCCAACAGAAGAGCGTTTACTGTTTCAACGAGCGCACCAAGATAAGTTAGCTCAGGCTATCACTAAGGCGGTCGTCAAGTACTTAAAAGATAACCCACCAGAGGGTACGGTGTTCTCGCCTTCAGCGAAGCCAATGGTACATATTGTAAAGCGTGGCGAGTCATTATCGGTGATCGCGAACAAATATGGGCTTAGCTCTAAAGCGCTGATGTCGGCAAACAACTTGAAGTCGACAGGCTTGGCAATTGGTCAGAAGCTCAACATTCCTTCTGCTGGTACGATTAAAGTGCCAAGTAAACCGATTACTGTTGAGACAGAAACCATTACGCACAAGGTTAAGTCTGGTGAGTTCTTAGGTAAGATTGCGAATCACTATAAAGTGAAGGTTTCAGATATCCGCCGAGAGAATAACTTGAAGTCAGATACCTTGTGGGTAGGGCAAAAGTTGAAGATAACGGTCGCGGTAAAAGATAAACCGATTCGTAAGCACAAGGTTTCTCGGGGTGAGTTCCTTGGCAAAATAGCGTCCAAATACGGCGTTAGCGTATCGAGCATTCGTAAAGCGAATAACTTACGCTCTGATCAGCTAGCGGTTGGGCAAGTCCTGATCATTCCAAACAAGTAGGTGAGCTTCTAACTCATTATGACGATTAAAATTTTGCCAGCCAGACTTGCAAACCAAATCGCCGCAGGGGAAGTGGTCGAAAGACCTGCTTCTGTGATTAAAGAGCTGGTTGAAAATAGTCTTGATTCTGGCGCAACTCGAATCGATATCGATATCGAGAAAGGAGGCGCAAAGCTGATTCGTGTTCGTGATAACGGAAAAGGTATCGCGAAAGATGAACTCGGCTTAGCGCTCAGTCGTCATGCGACATCTAAGATACATACCTTAGATGATCTCGAAGCCATTATGAGTCTAGGTTTTCGCGGTGAAGCGTTAGCCAGTATTAGCTCAGTCTCGCGTTTGACGCTCACGTCGCGTCCTGCGGCACAAGAAGAAGCTTGGAGTGCTTACTCCGAAGGGCGTGATATGCAGGTGAAGCTTAAGCCAGCAGCGCACCCGATTGGCACGACTGTTGAAGTGTTGGACTTATTTTTTAATACTCCAGCGCGTCGCAAGTTTCTTCGTACGGAGAAAACCGAATTTGCTCATATTGATGAGTTATTGAAACGCATTGCGTTAAGCCGCTTTGATGTCACCATCAATGTGCGCCACAACGGCAAGATCATTCGTCAATATCGTGCGGCGAAAAATCAGCTTCAAACCGAAAAACGTATTGCAGCTGTCTGCGGTAACGCGTTTGTGCGGCATATGCTCAGAATCGAGCTTGAGCATCAAGGGTTAAAGTTACATGGGTGGATTACCACACCAGAGGGAGCAAGGCAGCAAAGCGATTTACAATATTGCTATGTGAATGGCCGAATGATGCGTGACAAATTAATCAATCACGCGATTCGTCAAAGCTATGAAATGAGCTTAAAGCCAGATCAGTTTGCTGCGTATGTGCTCTTTATTGAGCTAGATCCGCACCAAGTAGATGTGAATGTTCACCCTGCTAAGCATGAAGTGCGTTTCCACCAAGCTCGTTTGGTGCATGATTTCATCTATCAAGCTTTGACGGATGCACTTTCACAAAGCGCCGTGATTGATAAACCACAGGTGAATGAATCGGCATTTCATCGCGTGGAACCGACTGAGTCCGAAGAGATTGAACATTCGCCAGAGCCTGAAAAAGTACAAGAGCCAGCATCTTCACCAGTACCAGAGCGGGTTTATCAAGCGATAGAGAGTACACCGGCTTATCCTGGACGCAGTGATTATGAAGTGAAGCCTCGTAATAGCGGTCCTAGTGAAACCTCCGTGCGAGAGGCGCGCGTAGTGGAGTCATTCAAACGTAATGATTGGGTGGAATCCAAACCTGCACCAAAGCCAAGTCACAGTAAAGAGCGCCACGTAGAACCAGCGCCAACTAAACAAGAAGTACGCGCTTATCACGAGCTGTTGAAAACGCCAGAGTTTGAGGCTCAGGCAGTCACTCCAATAGCGCCCCACACGATAACTTCGCACACATCAATGCCATCGATTACTGCATTAGGCAAAGCGCTGATGGTGGTCGATGAACAATTTGTTTTGATGAGCAGTGACAGTGGGGCGGCGTTAGTCTCGTTACCTAGAGCAGAATTTTATCGTGTAAAAGGCCAGCTTTCTCCAAGCGATGGTGCACTCAAGGCACAACCTCTGCTTGTTCCTCTATCTATTAAGTTAGAGGCCGAATTAGTGAGACTGGCCCAAGATTATCAACAAGATTTGGCATTGCTTGGTATTCAATTGAAAGCGAGAAACGAGCACGCCTTAATGGTGATGGGCGTCCCAGCTCCGCTGCGTCAACAAAACTTACAAAATTTAGTACCAGATCTGTTATCTTACGCGCAATCTTGTGTGAACGAAGGTATAGCAGCGGCTCAGATGCTGTCTGAGTTGATAGATTGGCTCGCATTACAGGTCACGACAGTGAAGAGTCACTATACTTTTTCTGAAGCCATTCAAATTATTGCGGAACTTGAACAGCTAAGACATGGTCAATTGCCATTAGAAGATACAAAATTCGTATCCGCTGTTGATTTCTCTGCCACGATAGCCAAATTAAAACCATGACAGATAAACTACCTTTGGCGCTATTTTTAATGGGGCCAACTGCATCAGGCAAAACTGAGCTGGCGATTCGTCTTCGTCAAAAATTTCCGGTTGAGATCATCAGTGTTGATTCTGCTTTGATCTACAAAGGGATGGATATCGGTACGGCGAAACCGGATGAAAAAGAGTTAAGTTTGGCGCCTCATCGCTTGATAGATATTTTGGATCCAAGTGAATCTTACTCTGTCGCCGACTTTCGTCGAGATGCATTGAAAGCGATGGATGATATTGTTGCAGAAGGAAAAATTCCACTTCTTGTGGGTGGAACAATGCTGTATTACAAGGCGTTACTTGAAGGTTTATCACCACTTCCTGCTGCAAATCCTGAAATTCGTCAGCAAATTGAACAAGAGGCATTGACTAAAGGTTGGTCAGTGTTGCACGATGAACTCAAAGAGGTTGATCCTGTGTCAGCCGCGAGAATCCATCCCAATGATCCCCAACGTTTATCTCGGGCATTGGAAGTTTTTCGCATTTCAGGTAAAACTTTGACTGAATTGACTCAAACGAAAGGTGAAAGCCTACCATACCGAGTCAAGCAGTTTGCAATAGCTCCCAAGGATAGGGCAGAACTTCACCGTCGGATTGAACTCCGTTTCGAGAAGATGATGGAAGCGGGCTTTGAAGAAGAAATGAAAGCGTTACATTCGCGAAAAGATCTTCACCCCGATCTTCCTTCCATACGATGCGTCGGTTACCGACAGATGTGGGAGTATTTAGATGGGGAGTGTACACGTGACGAAGCGGTATTTCGTGGCGTATGCGCGACTCGTCAATTGGCCAAGCGTCAAATCACCTGGTTACGCAGCTGGGATGATTTAACTTGGTTGGATAGCGAGAACATTGAACAGGCATTAGAAACGATGTCGGAAGCAATAGCATCTGATTGACATAGCTGTGTATAATGTGATCGTTTTTGCGTGAACGCACTCTCAAAGGATCTGTTGTTGGCGGTTTTTATACTATGCTGCTAATTACTTAGAGTGCATTTTTGATTCGTTTAGCTCAGATGCAAAAGCCGTATCTTTTGCATTGCACCACTAGCTAAATAATTACAACTACAAATTAAATAAGGAAAATAAAAATGGCTAAGGGGCAATCTCTACAAGACCCATTTCTAAACGCGCTACGTCGTGAGCGTATCCCGGTATCTATCTACCTTGTGAATGGTATTAAACTACAAGGTCAGATCGAATCATTCGATCAATTTGTGATCCTGCTGAAGAATACTGTTAACCAAATGGTGTACAAGCACGCGATCTCAACAGTTGTGCCGGCTCGTCCAGTGAGCCATCACAGCGGTGAACGTCCACAAGGTGAGCGTCCACAAGAGAAATCTGAAGATTAATTCTTCATCGAGTATTTTTAAAATAAGGAGTTGATTGCTTGTTTGACCGTTATGAATCCGGTGAGCGAGCCGTACTTGTTCATATCAACTTCACGCAAGAAGGTGAATGGGAAGATCTGGCTGAGTTCGAAATGCTGGTTTCTTCTGCTGGGGTAGAGGCGCTACAAGTGGTAACTGGTAGTCGTCAATCCCCACACCCGAAATATTATGTCGGAGAGGGTAAGGCCCAAGAGATTGCTACAGCGGTACAATCAACGGGTGCCGAAATTGTGATTTTTAATCACGCCCTCTCTCCTGCCCAAGAACGTAACCTCGAAGCACTGTGCCAATGTCGAGTTCTCGACCGCACTGGTCTTATTCTCGATATCTTTGCTCAACGAGCTCGAACACACGAAGGTAAGCTACAGGTAGAGCTGGCTCAACTTCGTCATATCTCTACTCGTTTGATTCGTGGTTGGACGCACCTTGAAAGGCAGAAAGGTGGTATCGGTTTACGTGGCCCAGGTGAAACCCAGCTGGAAACCGACCGTCGCTTATTGCGTGACAGAATCAAAGCCATCCTGCGACGCTTAGACAAAGTAGCGAAGCAGCGTGAACAAGGACGCCGCGCCCGAAATCGAGCTGAAATCCCAACGGTTTCACTTGTGGGTTACACCAACGCGGGTAAGTCGACACTCTTCAACCGTATTACAGAAGCTGGCGTGTACGCGGCTGATCAATTATTTGCTACTTTGGACCCGACTTTACGTAAGATAGAGTTAGCAGATGTTGGTCCTGCCATCTTGGCAGACACGGTTGGTTTTATTCGACATTTGCCACACGACTTGGTTGCGGCCTTCAAGGCAACCTTGCAGGAAACGCAAGAAGCTGACATTTTGTTACATGTTGTTGATGCCAGTGATGAGCGTTTTCGTGAGAATATTCAAGCTGTTCATGAAGTACTAGAAGAGATCGACGCGCATGAAGTGCCGACTCTGGTTGTCATGAACAAAATCGACAATCTAGATTCGCAGAAACCACGTATAGAACGAGACGAGGAAGGCGTACCTCGCGCAGTTTGGGTTTCAGCAATGGATGGGTTGGGCATTGATGTCCTGTTTGAGGCGCTGACGGAACGTCTGGCGTCACAAATGGTCGAGCATCAGTTGCGAATTCCTCCACAGTATCAAGGACGATTCCGTAGTACCTTCTTCCAAATGAAGTGTATTCAACGTGAGGAATATGACCAGGATGGTAACTTGTTGATCGATATTCGAATGCAGCAAGTAGATTGGTCTAGACTTGAAAAAAGAGAAGGGGCAGTTTTGACTGGCTTTATAGTCACTTAAAGGACTGCTACAGTATAACGTCATATCAAATGATGGAGCTTTCTAATGGCGTGGAATGAGCCTGGAAATAACAACGGCAACAATGGCCGCGATAATGACCCTTGGGGTAATAATAATCGTGGTGGCCAGCGTCCTGGTGGCCGAGATCAAGGTCCGCCAGATTTAGATGAAGTGTTCAACAAACTGAGTCAAAAGCTGGGCGGCAAGTTTGGTAAAAAAGGCGGCGGTGGTTCTCCAATCGGCGGCGGTGGTGGTAGTGCAATTGGCTTTGGCGTGATTGCTCTGATTGCTGTTGCAGTTTGGTTCTTCGCTGGTTTTTACACCATCGGTGAAGCAGAGCGTGGTGTTGTACTGCGTTTAGGTAAATACGATCGTATCGTAGACCCAGGTCTTAACTGGCGTCCTCGCTTTATTGATGAGTACGAAGCGGTAAACGTACAAGCGATTCGTTCACTACGTGCATCTGGTCTAATGCTGACTAAAGATGAAAACGTTGTAACAGTTGCGATGGATGTTCAGTACCGAGTGACTGACCCATACAAATACTTGTACCGTGTAACCAATGCAGACGACAGCTTGCGTCAAGCAACGGATTCTGCACTACGTGCAGTAATTGGTGACTCATTGATGGATAGCATTCTAACCAGTGGTCGTCAGCAAATTCGTCAAACTACGCAAGAAACACTGAACCAAATCATTGATAGCTATGATATGGGTCTGGTACTTGTTGATGTGAACTTCCAGTCTGCTCGTCCACCAGAGCAAGTGAAAGATGCGTTTGATGATGCAATCGCAGCACGTGAGGATGAAGAGCGTTTCATTCGTGAAGCTGAAGCATACAAGAACGAAATCTTGCCTAAGGCAACGGGTCGAGCAGAGCGTTTGAAGAAAGAAGCACAAGGTTACAATGAGCGTGTCACTAACGAGGCTCTTGGTCAGGTAGCACAGTTCGAAAAACTATTACCAGAATACCAAGCAGCGCCTGGTGTAACGCGTGATCGTCTGTACATTGACGCAATGGAAGAGGTGTACTCAAGTACTTCGAAAGTGTTGATTGACTCGGAATCAAGCGGCAATCTTCTTTACCTTCCAATCGATAAGTTGGCGGGACAAGAGGGCAAAGCAGATACCAAACGTAAATCGAAGTCATCTTCAACCTATGATCAAATTCAACTTGAGTCTGATCGTACACAAGAAGACACTTCGAACTCGCAGTCTCGTTCAACAGGTTCACGTCAAGGGAGATACTAAGAATGCGTAAGTTAATGATCCCTGTACTGGTAATCGCACTGGCATTAATGTTGATGTCTTTGTTTGTGATTCCTGAAGGTGAGCGCGGTATCGTGGTTCGATTTGGTCGTGTCTTGAAAGACAATAACGACATCACTCGAATTTACGAGCCTGGTCTGCATTTCAAGATGCCTTTGTTTGACCGTGTGAAACAACTTGATGCACGTATCCAAACAATGGATGGTCGTGCAGACCGTTTCGTAACGTCTGAGAAAAAAGACGTTATCATTGATACCTACGTGAAGTGGCGTATTGAAGATTTTGGTCGCTACTACCTCGCGACAGGCGGTGGTAACTCGCTAACAGCAGAGGCACTACTTGAGCGTAAAGTGACGGACGTGCTTCGTTCTGAAATCGGTGCTCGTGAAATCAAACAGATCGTATCTGGTCCACGTAACGATGATGTGCTACCAGAAGACGCAAGTGCCG
>NZ_JADDYH010000023.1:77987-116190 GCF_015163595.1 Vibrio sp. OPT41
ATGTTGTCGCAACTGAAGCGGCTCGTGAGGCGCTTGAGATTGATGGTGAACGCGACCTAATCATGTCTGAAGTATTGAAAGACACGCGTGAAAGCGCAATGAAAGACTTGGGTGTTCGTGTCGTTGATTTCCGAATGAAGAAAATCAACCTGCCTGATGAAATCAGTGAGTCTATCTACCGTCGTATGCGTGCGGAGCGTGAGTCCGTTGCTCGTAAGCACCGTTCTCAAGGTCGTGAAAAAGCGGAAGTTATTCGTGCTCAAGCAGAACTAGAAGTAGCAACTATTCTAGCTGAAGCTGATAAAACTGCGCGTGTGACACGAGGTGAGGCGGATGCTGAAGCTGCGAAGATTTATGCTGAAGCATACAACAAAGACCCTGAGTTCTTTAGCTTCCTACGTTCGCTACGTGCGTATGAGAAGTCCTTCAGCTCTAAGAGCGATATTCTGGTGCTTGATCCGAAGAGTGAGTTCTTCCAATACATGAACCAGTCGAAGGGCAGCATGGAGAAATAATCTCCGCGTCTCATTGAAATAAAAGGCTCCTTAGGGAGCCTTTTTTGTATCTGATGCTAAGTGCTAGCTCATCATGATGGCGATGACGGCTCCAGCAACTACTAGGCAGCCACCGATGCGTCGTAGCTGATTGTTGGGTTGTTCACTTAATTGAGCCACCATATTCCGCCAACCGTTAGGAGCAATCAGTGGCCCAATGCCTTCCACGATCAACACGAGCCCAATCGCCAACCATATGGATTCAGACATAGCGCTTTCCAGTCGAATAGAGAAAGCTAAATACTATCAGTGATATGCTGATTTCAAAATGAACAAAGCGGCAAGATGACATTCTGGTAGCAACTCTGTGAACAAAAAATGACTGCAAGAAGCGTGATTCGGTGCTAGAATCCATTTTTAACTAGCAATCAGACTTGGAAAGATGGGAAATAACGTAGTCGTTCTAGGCACCCAATGGGGTGACGAAGGTAAAGGTAAAATCGTAGACCTTTTAACTGAAGATGCAAAATACGTGGTACGCTACCAAGGCGGTCACAACGCAGGTCACACTCTCGTAATTGACGGTGAAAAAACCGTTCTTCACTTAATTCCATCAGGTATCCTTCGCGATAACGTAAAATGTGTTATCGGTAACGGTGTTGTACTATCACCTGAAGCTCTACTTAAAGAAATGAAGCCTCTTGAAGAGCGCGGTATTCCAGTACGCGAGCGTCTTTTCATTTCTGAAGCATGTCCGCTAATTCTTCCTTACCACGTTGCAATGGACCAAGCTCGCGAAATCGCTCGCGGTAAAAAAGCTATCGGTACTACTGGTCGTGGTATCGGTCCAGCATACGAAGATAAAGTTGCTCGTCGCGGTCTACGCGTTGGCGACCTATTCGATATGGCGACTTTCGCAGAGAAGCTAAAAGAAGTCATGGAGTTCCATAACTTCCAACTAGTTAACTTCTACAAAGCGGAGCCAGTAAGCTACGAAGAAGTACTTGAGCAAGCGAAAGGCTACGCTGAGCTACTAACTTCAATGGTTATCGACGTAACTGACGAACTAGACGCAGCACGTAAGCGCGGCGACAAGATCATGTTCGAAGGTGCACAAGGTACACTACTTGATATCGACCACGGTACTTACCCGTACGTAACGTCTTCTAACACGACTGCTGGTGGTGTTGCTGCAGGTTCTGGTTTTGGTCCTCGTCACATCGGTTACATCTTGGGTATCGCAAAAGCGTACTGTACTCGCGTTGGTGCTGGTCCATTCCCGACTGAACTATACGACGGTTTAGATAAGCAAGATCCAATTGGTAAGCACTTAGGTGAAGTTGGCCACGAGTTCGGTGCGACAACTGGTCGTCTACGTCGTACAGGTTGGTTCGATGCTGTTGCTATGCGTCGTGCAATCCAAATCAACTCTGTATCTGGTTTCTGTCTAACTAAACTAGACGTACTAGATGGTCTAGAAGAGCTAAAAATCTGTACTGGTTACAAGATGGAAGATGGCTCTGTGCTAGAAGTTTCTCCGATGGCTGCTGAAGCATTCGAAAAAGCAACGCCAATCTACGAAACAATGCCTGGTTGGTCTGAGAACACATTTGGTGCTAAGTCACTAGATGCTCTACCACAAGCCGCTCTTGACTACATCAAGCGTATTGAAGAGCTAACTGGCGTTCCAGTAGACATCATCTCTACAGGTCCTGACCGTAACGAAACTATCATCAAAGTTCACCCATTCGAAGCTTAATTGATAGCCGTTAAAGATTGCAAAAGCCGACCTTCTGGTCGGCTTTTTTGTATCTGAACAAAAACAGCGTGACTCTCATATGGCAAGCTTTTGCCGCTGAGCCTAAATCAGAGGCAAAAATTGTCTAAAGCTTAGCTGTTTTTTGCCGATAAGGTTATCAAGCAGAGGAGATCCTTCACCGATCTTTGGTTTCTTAGATACCTTAAGGGTACGTTTATGAAGTTACGAACAGTGGCTGCTTCACTGTTGTTGAGCTTGGTTGCTACCACAGTGAAAGCCAATGTTGCTGATGTGGGGGCACCAGTTCCGATCTATACCGAAGCAGAGCTGATAAAGCTTATTGAGCAAAATAAGCACTTACAACGTGTGCGCGCTGATAACTGCCAGCTGGTGGAGGATATCGTAGCTCGTGCGACTCGAATTAACTTACCCGCTTATGAATTTCTGTACGGAGATATGTTGGCTTGGGGGGTGTGTGTCGAGCAAGATGTCGAACTGGGTCTTTACTACATCGAAAATGCAGCGCATCAGGGGTTACCAGCTGCACTAGAGCAGATTGGCCGATACTATTCGCGTGGCACTTTAGTACAGCAAGATAAAGAACGTGCAATTCCATATTTGCGAGAAGCTGCGTCAATGGGAAACCTAAACGCGCGTATTCATCTGGCCGAGTTGCTTTTACGTGATTATGGCAGTCCACTCGATTACGAAGATGCGTATCGTTGGTTATATAACTCTGTCACAGCAGATAAGCGGCAGCATAAGCGCATAACTGTATTGAGAAACGGCCTTGAACAGCGCATGCCACAAAACGTTATTGCTCGAGCTAAACGGCGAGACACCTTTTGGTAACACTTCAATATTGCAAACAACTTCATACAACAAAGCCCACGTCACGTGGGCTTTGTTGTTTTCCCGATAGCTGATAGCGCTTAAACCACTTTGTGTGGACCGAAGCATTCGTAATGGAATTGCTCTTCTGGTACGCCAAGTTCTAATAGCTGTTTCGCTACGTGCTGCATAAATCCTACAGGACCACAGAAGTACACCTGCACGTTATCTTGCTTTAATGCAGCTTCAATTTCATACAGATTGACAAAGCCCGTGAAGTGGAAGTCTTCACCTAGCTTGTCTTCTGCCGTTGGTTGGTTATACCAAACGAGCGCGTTCATATTTTCTTTTTCTGCAACGAGTTGGTTTACGTGTTGCTTGAAAGCATGCTGTTGGCCATTTTCTGTTGCATGAACCCAAGTTACAGGTGCTTGATGTTCTGAGAGACTTTCTAGCATTGACAGCGTTGGAGTAAGTCCCACACCAGCAGAAATTAGAACAACGGGTGTTTGTGGTTCGGCATCCATAAAGAAATCACCGGCAGGGGCCGCAAGCTGCACTTTTTCGCCAATGTTCAGGCTATCGTGCAGGTAGTTCGACACTTTTCCGCCTTCTTCACGTTTTACTGAGATACGGTAGGTGTTCTCTTGGACCGCAGAAGACAGGCTATATTGGCGAATTTCTTGGTTTTCTAACTGGTCACTGTTGATGTAGATGCCAAGGTATTGTCCCGGTTTATACGGCGCCACTTTTTGGCCATCGGTTGGCTTGAACACAAAGCTGCAAATGTGCTCGATCTCAATCTTTTTATCGACTAATTCAAATTCGCGTAGACCGCGCCAGCCGCCTTCCAAAGCTTCATTTTGTTGGTAAATTTGTTCTTCGCGCTGAATAAATACATTCGCAAGTACGCCGTAAGCCTCAGCCCAAGCATCCAACACTTCTTGACCTGGATTAAAAAGCTCATCGATTGTCGCAAGTAAATGCTTACCAACGATTTGGTACTGATCTTCTGTGATCAAAAAGCTCGTGTGCTTATGCGCAATTTTCTCTACTGCGCCAAGCAGAGCTGGCAAATTTTCAATATTGGCAGCATAGGCACAGATAGCGTTGAATAATGCTTCACGCTGATCGCCGTTACGCTGGTTACTCATGTTAAAAATATCTTTCAACTCAGGGTTATGAGTAAACATACGCTCGTAAAAGTGCGCGGTCAGTTTTGGTCCTGTTTCGGCGATGAGTGGTGCGGTCGCTTTGACGATCTCGATAGTTTGATTGCTGAGCATAAGGGCTTCCTACTTTAAGTTGTATTTATAATGCATGTTTAAGGTTGTATCTCAAATGTATCTTTCGATCAAGAAAAGATTTACACTTTTATCGATAGCTCAAGTTTGGGGTTTTAGCATCACCAGCGGGTTATTGAGTCGCACTTTGGGAGAGAATATGCAGTTAACTAGTTTCACTGATTATGCGTTGAGAACCTTAATTTTCTTGGCTTCGTTGCCGGAAGATGAGTTAACCAGCATTACCGAAGTGACGGATTTATTTGGTGTGTCGCGCAACCATATGGTTAAAGTTATCAATCGGTTAGGGCAGTTGGGTTATGTCCATACCGTGCGCGGAAAAAACGGTGGTATCCGGCTGATGAAGCCAGCGTCTGAAATCACAGTCGGTGGTGTTGTGCGCGATTTAGAGCCGTTAGATTTAGTCAACTGTGGTGTGGATTTTTGCCATATTACCCCTGCTTGCCGCCTCAAAGATAAATTGGCGAAAGCAAAAAGTGCCTTTCTGGCGGAGTTGGATGACTGCACGATTGAATCCTTGCTCAGTGACAATTCTGAACTTTTGATCTTGCTGGCTCGTCCTTAACTCATTTGCATGCCTAGAGTCGATCTCGATCATTCTTTTTTCAAAGCAATTCTGTAGCTTATCGAGAGACTCAGATATACTAGCCATATACCTTCCTTGCTAGATAGGCGTGCCTATGTCAGACAATATTCCAAACGATCCTTTTGCAGATCGTGAATCCAAAAATTACGAAAATCCAATTCCAAGCCGAGAGTTTATCATCGAGTTTCTAGAGCAAGCGGGCGTTCCAATGAATCGTAACGACTTGTTTGAGGCACTAAAGCTTGAGGGCGAAGAGCAATACGAAGGGTTGCGTCGTCGGCTACGTGCGATGGAGCGAGATGGCCAACTGGTGTTTACCCGTCGTCAGTGCTATGCATTGCCTGAAAAACTTGAAATGGTGAAAGGTTACGTGATTGGTCATCGTGATGGCCATGGTTGGGTACGTCCAGAAGGCAGCGTCGGCAAGGATGATGATATTCTGTTACCGCACCATCAGATGAAGAACATCATCCACGGTGATTTTGTCTTAGTGCAACCGACAGACAACAGCAAGCGCGGCCGCCGTGAAGGACGTTTGGTGCGTGTGCTAGAGGAGCGCAATGATCAAATCGTTGGTCGTTTCTTCCTTGAATATGGATACTCCTATGTTGTCCCAGATGACTCGCGTATCAGCCAAGATATCCTGATCCCAAATGAGCACAAAGCGGGTGCACGCATGGGTAACGTAGTCGTAATTGAAATTACTGATCGTGGCTCACGCTCACGCGGCATGATGGGTAAAGTGGTTGAAGTCCTTGGTGAAAACATGGCACCAGGTATGGAAACACAAATTGCGATTCGTACACACCAAATCCCTCACGAATGGCCAGAAGCCGTCGATAAACAAATCGAAAACTTAGGCGAAGAAGTACCAGAAGAAGCGAAAGTTGGTCGTGTGGATCTACGTGATTTGCCACTAGTGACCATTGACGGCGAAGACGCACGAGACTTTGATGATGCCGTTTACTGTGAAAAGAACAAAGAAGGTGGTTGGCGTTTATGGGTAGCGATTGCTGACGTCAGTTACTACGTTCGTCCTGACTCTGCGTTGGACAAAGAAGCGATCAATCGTGGTAACTCAGTATATTTCCCTTCGCAAGTTGTGCCAATGTTGCCAGAAGTACTGTCGAACGGTCTATGTTCGCTTAACCCGCAAGTAGATCGCTTGTGTATGGTGTGCGAAATGACCATTTCCGATACAGGTAAGCTGTCTGGTTACAAGCATTACGAGGCGGTGATGAACTCGCACGCTCGTCTCACATATAGCAAAGTGAGCGCGATTCTAGAAGGGGATGAAGAACTACGTGAGCGCTACCAGCCGCTTGTTTCTCATCTAGAAGAGTTGCACAAGATGTACAAAGTGCTGAAAGAAGCACGAGATCAACGCGGTGCAATCGAATTTGAAACCGTTGAAACCAAATTTATTTTCAATGCGGAACGTAAAATCGAAAGCATTGAGCCAGTAATTCGTAATGACGCGCATAAGATCATCGAAGAATGTATGATTTTAGCCAACATTGCTTCGGCATCGCTGGTAGAAAAAGCGAAAGAGCCCGCGCTTTATCGTATCCACGAATCTCCAGGTGAATTACGCCTGCAAGGTTTCCGTGACTTCTTAAGTGAACTTGGTCTTGAGCTAAAAGGTGGTTTAGAGCCTTCACCAACGGACTATGCTGATCTCGCACGTCAAATCTCCGGGCGTCAAGATCAAGAGTTGATTCAGACCATGCTGCTACGCTCAATGAAGCAAGCGGTATACAACGCAGATAACGCGGGGCACTTTGGGTTGGCATTGAAACGCTATGCGCACTTTACGTCGCCAATTCGTCGTTACCCTGACTTGTTACTTCACCGTGCAATCAAGTATCTGATTGCTAAAGAAGAAGGTCGTAATCAAGATCGCTGGACACCAACAGGTGGCTATCATTACTCGTTTGACGACATGGATTTTTACGGCGAACAATGTTCGATGACAGAGCGCCGTGCTGATGATGCAACACGTGATGTTGCGGATTGGCTGAAGTGTGAATATATGCAAGACCACGTCGGTGACGAACTAGACGGTGTTATCGCTAATGTCACTAGCTTTGGCTTCTTTGTACGTTTAACGGATTTGCACATCGATGGTTTGGTACATATTTCTACCCTTGCGAACGACTACTATCAATTTGACCCGATTGGTCAACGACTTATTGGTGAAAGTTTCGGTAACATCTACCGCTTAGGTGATGCAGTAAAAGTAAAAGTACTGGCTGTTAACCTCGATGACAAGCAAATTGACTTTGAATTGGTCGAAACAAGTCGTAAGCTACGCGGCGAAGGTAAGACTGCGAAGAAACGCGCAGCGGAAGCAAAACGCAAAGCGAAAGATAAAAAACGCGCTGCGACTCGCTCTTCATCGAAAGAAGGTGGCGCGGCTCGTGCAATTCCTGCGATAGAGCCAACTAAACGCCCAGAAGAAACGGGCGCAACGAGTAAGCGTAATGGCCCAAAACGTGGTGACGCCCAAGGCAACGAGAAGCCTAAAGTGAAAAAAGCACGTAAAAAGAAGCCGCACAGTAAGCCGAAGAAAACCAAGCGCACTAAAAAAGAAGCGCACTAAAAAAGAAGCGCAGTAGGTTGAAGCGCCAACTTAGTTCAAACTCGGTTGGCGCAGGCAATACGACCAGAACAACAGGTTAAACAATGAGTAACGAATTTATCTACGGCATTCACGCAGTGAAGGCGGTATTGGAGCGCGAACCAGAGCGTTTTATCGAGGCGTACGTTTTAAAAGGTCGTCAAGATGATCGCCTAATGCCAATCCTAAATGATCTTCAGGTTTGTGGTGTTTCTATTCAGCAGATGACACGTAAAACCTTGGATGACAAAGCACGCGGTGCAAATCACCAAGGCATCATCGCTCGTGTGAAACCAGCGAAGCAGCTGAATGAGAACGATATTGATGACATCCTTGCAAAGCACGAATCACCACTGCTCTTAGTGTTAGACGGCGTGACCGATCCACACAATCTTGGTGCGTGTTTACGTAACGCAGATGCGGCAGGTGCTGCGGCGATCATCGTACCGAAAGATCGTTCTGCGCCAATGAATGCGACGGTAAGTAAAGTCGCTTGTGGTGCAGCTGAAGTCGTACCATTGATCCGAGTGACTAACTTGGCTCGTACTATGCGTACATTGCAAGAGAAAGGCATCTGGTTTGTTGGTACTGCGGGTGAAGCAACGCACGACATCTACCAAGCCAAACTGACTGGACCTCTTGCTATCGTAATGGGGGCTGAAGGTGACGGTATGCGTCGTCTGACTCGTGAAACCTGCGACGATTTGATTAAGATCCCAATGGCTGGTAGCGTTTCAAGCTTGAACGTATCTGTGGCATCCGGCATCTGTTTGTTTGAGGCAGTTCGTCAGCGTATTGCTGCAAAGTAACGACGAAACAAACAGTTACTGTAGAATCAGACATAATGATAAAAACAAAGGATGGGGTGCCATCCTTTGTCGTTTTCACCGATTTATAAATAAAAATCCTCAGGGAAGTTATGACTCAACAAGACATTAAATTCATCGCCTTCGATCTAGATGGCACTTTGCTTGATAGCGTGCCAGATCTAGCTGTCGCGGCAGACCAAGCAGTACAGGCGCTTGGCTTTCCATCGGTTTCAGAAGAACAAGTTCGTGATTACGTGGGTAACGGCGCAGACGTGCTTATTGGTCGCTCATTAAGCCAAAGCCTGACCATCAACCCAGAGCTGAGTGAAGAGCTTCGTGCTAAAGCGCGTGTATTGTTTGATGATTACTACGAGCAAAGCGGTCACAAGCTAAGTCATCTTTACCCAACGGTAAAAGAGACACTAGCAGAGCTGCACAAAGCGGGCTTTGTTATGGCGCTGGTGACCAACAAACCTTCAAAGTTTGTGCCTGACGTTTTGGAAAAGCACGACATCGCAAAATACTTCGTTGATGTCCTTGGCGGTGATGCATTCCCAGAGAAAAAACCAAACCCAGTAGCATTGAACTGGCTAATGGAAAAGCACCAAATCCAACCAAGTGAAATGCTGATGGTTGGCGACTCGAAAAACGACATTCTCGCAGCAAAGAATGCAGGCTGTGCCTCATTTGGTCTGACATATGGTTACAACCACGGTGAACCTATTTCAGCATCAAATCCAGATTTCGTCGCTGACAGTTTGGCAGAATTATTGGACGTTGTAGCGGTTTCTGCATAACGGCTACAAAAGAGCTTCCAAAATACTCGTTAATGAGTACACTGAGTAAACCGTGCACCTATTACTGCACGGTTTTTTTCATTTAATTAGATTAAGAAGTCAAAGGAATCATTCTAATGAGCAAACCCATTGTATTGAGTGGTGTTCAACCTTCAGGTGAACTAAGTATCGGTAACTACTTGGGTGCTCTACGTCAATGGCAGCAGATGCAAGACGATTATGATTGCCAATATTGTGTGGTAGACCTTCACGCGATTACGGTTCGTCAGGACCCTAAAGCGCTGCATGAAGCAACTCTAGACGCACTGGCAATTTGTCTGGCAGTTGGTGTTGACCCGAAGAAGAGCACGCTATTTGTTCAGTCACATGTACCAGAGCATGCTCAATTAGGTTGGCTTCTTAACTGCTACACTCAAATGGGTGAGCTGAGCCGTATGACTCAGTTTAAAGACAAATCGGCACGTTACGCGAATGACGTAAACGTCGGTCTATTTGACTACCCGGTGTTGATGGCGGCTGACATTTTGCTTTACGGTGCACACCAAGTACCTGTAGGCAGTGACCAGAAGCAACATCTAGAATTAGCGCGCGATATCGCAACGCGTTTCAACAATATTTACTCGCCAGAGCAGCCAATCTTCCAAGTTCCAGAGCCTTACATTCCGACAGTAAATGCGCGTGTAATGAGCCTTCAAGACGCAACGAAGAAGATGTCTAAATCTGATGACAACCGTAAGAACGTTATCACGCTGCTGGAAGAGCCTAAGTCGATCCTTAAGAAGATCAACAAAGCGCAAACTGACACAGAAACGCCACCTCGTATCGCTCACGATTGGGACAACAAGGCAGGTATCTCTAACCTAATGGGTCTGTACTCTGCGGCAACAGGTATGAGCTTTGAAGAGATTGAAGCGAAATACCAAGGCGTAGAAATGTATGGCCCATTTAAGAAAGATGTTGGTGAAGCTCTAGTTACTATGCTTGAGCCTATTCAAGCTGAATACCACCGTATCCGTGCTGACCGCGCTTACATGAACGAAGTGATGAAGCAAGGCGCTGAGAAAGCATCGGCACGTGCGGCTGAAACGCTTAAGAAAGCATACGAAGCAGTAGGTTTTGTAGCTCGCCCATAGTCGGCTAAGAACAAATACGAAAAAGCTCCACTTTGGTGGAGCTTTTTTATGCCTGTATTATTGAAATGGCGTGTCTTTCATACAGCGTTCCATGTCGTAATATTCAACACGTCCTCGAGCCCCTAGAAAGGCAGACTTCACAACCATGCCTCTATCAATGAAGTAACTAAGCTGTACGCATGATATATCGTAGCTCAGTTCTTTAATTCTCGCTGGAATCCAGTAGGTTCCTGGCGTTCTTAGACGCTGAGTAAAGGTAATAACACCCTCGTCACTGACTTCTAGCTCTTCAATACCATCCAGTTCATTTTTGGCTGATTCGATGATGTCTTGATTCGCGGTAGGTTGAAGTGGCTCACTGGCGGTCAACTGACACCCCGCTATTAAGCTAAGTAGGGAGAGAGCTAGCACACTGCGTTGAATTTTTTTCATTTGTCGTTCCTGGGTTTACAGCTAATGAGATCTTATTGTCTCGCGCAGGTGTTATATCTTTTGTGTATGTTTTTGGCTAGTGAGTAATGAAAAGTTATTGAATAAATCATGAAAACTTTGAAGTATGAGGGGCCTGTAAAAGAGAGAGCGAAGCGAGTAATAGATTCTTGGGCTTGAACAGTGATACAAGTGAAAATTAAAGCATTCTAAATTAGTGACTAATTATATTTTTTATTTGTAACAGGAATGGTTGGGTTAATAAGCAACTCAACAAGTGATGTATTTTCTACTCCTTAACATGAAGTGAAAAAGTAAACTGAGTAATCAATCTAAATTCTGACTTGTTTATCAATAGCGCTCTGTATTTATTACAAAAAATGTTTGAATGGGATGCTCTGGCATATTTTCTTATATTCACATGTGATTCATTTCACGGCTTTAATTACTCATTCTTATTTATTTCATAAATAAACCTGATAGTAGACGCAAATGGCAGGCTCTAACCAGAGCTAAGTTTGCATTTACATAAATATCAGGTATGACAATGGACACGTTAATCAAACCCTCAATACTCGCATTAACCATCGCCAGTGCACTTAGTGCAAACGCGAACGCAGAGATTATTATTTCCCAATACGTAGAAGGCGGCGCTTATAATAAAGCGGTAGAGATCGCTAATACGGGTGATACTGCGGTGACACTCACTGGCTACGAGTTGGCGAAATCATCAAACGGTGGTGGTACTTGGGGTAGCACATTCGACCTTAGCCAAGTGACGCTACAAGCTAACCAAGTGTATGTACTGGCGCATGGTGACGCGAGCGATACCATCAAAGCTGTCTCGGATATCACAGATAAAAGCGTTGCGAACTTTAACGGTGACGACCCGATCGCACTGCTTAAAGATGGTGAAGTGCACGACATCATCGGTGTGATGGGTGACGTAGATTTTGGTAAAGACACCACATTAGTTCGTAACAGTGATGCACTAACCCCTTCTGCTACTTATGATGCATCTCAGTGGACGGCATTTGAGAAAGACAACATTGACGGCCTTGGTGAGCTAAATGCGACTGAGCCACCAGCACCATTCGCTTGTGAAGTCGACGGTCAGCAACCTAACTTCACTACCATCCAAGATATTCAAGGTGAAGGCGATACGTCTCCATTCATTGATGGTTACCCATACATTACTGACGAAGATCATTTCGTAACGGGTGTCGTGACTGCTGTTACCACTGGCCTAACCAAAGGTTTCTACCTACAAGCATTAGAAAGCGACAACAACGACAAGACCTCAGAAGGCTTGTTCATTCATACTGACGCGGCAGACACGGCGCTGAAAGCTGGTGACGTTGTTTGTGTGAAAGGTAAAGTTCAAGAGTATTACAGCAATACTCAGCTTGCTTCTGATGCTAACAGCTATGTGAAAACAGGCACCTCTGAAACCTCTCGAGTTACCGATCTTGTTATCAAAGAAGGTGAGACACTACGTGATGCGCTTGAGCGTCATGAAGGGATGCAAGTTGAGTTGACCTCGGCAAGTGACTTGTTTGTAACTCGCAACTTCTCTTACGACTACGATTCACGTCGTAACAATATGATGCTCTCTCATGAAGCGCCATTGTTAAAGCCGACTCAATTACACGCGGCAGAGAGCGATGCAGCCGTTGAGCTAGCAAAAGACAACGCAGCGAACCGCGTATACCTAGAATCAGATGGCAAAGCACCAAACGGACAAATCCCATACTACCCAGATTTTGCTAAAGATGCAGACCAAAATGGCTCTTCAGAGCAGCACATTCGCCTAGGCTCTCGTGTCGAAGGCCTGCAAGGTGTTGTGGCTTACAGCTACAACGAGTACCGCCTAATTGCGACCAATGAAGTTGATAGCAGCAACTTTGTCACGTCAGGTGATGACTTTAACGTTGCGCGTAAAGCGGCGCCAGCCATAGCCGATTCTGATTTACGAGTAGCGAGCTTCAACGTTCTTAACTACTTCACTTCAGTTGCTGACAGCGGGCACGACAACCCAACCGGGCAAAATCGTGGCGCGACAAACCTTGATGAGTTCTTGATCCAGCAAGCGAAAATAGTTTCAGCGATGAATAAGATGGACGCGGACATCATTGGCTTGATGGAAGTGGAAAATAACGGCTTTGGTGATGGTAGTGCTATCCAAAACTTGGTTGATGCTTTAAACGCTGAGATTGATGACGTGGAAGATCATTACACGTATGTCGAAATCGAAGAGCAAGACAAATACCAAGACGAATACTTTGGCAGTGATGCGATCATGGTGGCGATCTTATATCGTGCTAACGCAGTAACACCAAAAGAAGCAGCAAAAGTCATTGTGACGCCAGAGCAACACATTGCAGAGAACACCATTACTCGTAAAGAGGGCACTGAAAGTAACCCTGCATACGACAAATATCAACGCCACAGTCTACTTCAGACCTTTACGGTGAAAGAGACGGGTGAAGATTTGTCTATTGTCGTAAACCACTTTAAGTCGAAAGGCTCTGAGTGTATTGAAGAGTGGATTGCTGGTGTAGAAGATTCTGAGCCAGCGGATCTGCAAGGCAACTGTAACAACTTCCGCGTTTCTGCTGCGCACGCAGTGGGTGAAGCGTTGAAAGAAGTGAAAGGCGATGTATTGCTCATGGGCGACCTCAATGCTTATGGCATGGAAGACCCACTTCTGACACTGACTGATTACTCAAGAGAGAAATACGGCCGTGACATTTATACTGCTGCTTACACAACCATTGGTGATGGTGAACTTCAAGTAGAGAAGACCAAAATTGAAAAAGGTTACGGTCTGCACAACTTAAACACGTTGCTGCACGGCGCTGATACGTTTTCTTACACCTATTCGGGCGAGCTGGGTAATTTGGACCACGCATTGGCAAGCAGCAGCCTAGCGCAAAAAGTGGTAGCAATTGAAGATTGGCACATCAACTCACTAGAGAGTAACTTGTTCGAATACAGCAGCAAGTACACAGGTGATATGCCGAAGTACAAAGATGCGTTCTCTGCCTCTGACCACGATCCAGTGATCATCGCGATTGATTTACCAGATGATGACATCGATTTACCGAAAGCAGGTGACAACTTAGCCGTCGATGTCCGTTTACCACCAACGGCGGTTGTGGGCGATATTGTTACGGTGAACTTAACGCCATCCACACAAGCGGCTGCGGCAAGCAGCGATACGAAAGCTTACTCGGCTAGCCAAACTTTAGTTCAAGCTGATATTGATGCGCGTAGCGTGAATATTGAGTTTGAACAAACGCCAGAGCAAGGTAATTATCAGTTAGAAGAGAAAGTGACTGACTCGACAGGTAATATCGTGAAGTTTAGCTCTGTTCGTGATGTTTCAATGACGCAAACTGAAACTGGAACAGAAGGGTCGAAGGATTCAGATGGTGGTTCGTTTGGTTTTGGCGCGCTATTTGCGCTGCTAGGTCTCGGCTTATTCCGTCGTCGCCGCTAAGCGAATTTACTTTCTGACAAACAGTTCCTAAATAGCTGTAAAGACCAAAGGCCAGCCTATGCTGGCCTTTTTATTCAGCAAAAACTTGCCTTTCTTGCTTGGTATAGCAAAATACCGCCCTTGATTGTCACGAACGTGGCGATTCACTACGTAAGCATTGCCAAAACGGATTGGAGCAACCGACCCTTTATGTTGTTGATCATCGATAACTACGACTCTTTTACCTACAACCTTTACCAATACTTCTGCGAGCTTGGTGCAGACGTAAAGGTGGTGCGTAACGATGAAATCGATATCCAAGGCATTGAGGCGCTCAACCCAACTCATTTGGTGATCTCGCCAGGGCCATGTACGCCGAACGAAGCAGGTATTTCACTGCAAGCGATAGAACACTTCGCTGGTAAGCTTCCAATATTGGGTGTTTGTCTTGGCCATCAAGCGATAGCGCAAGTGTTTGGGGGCGAAGTGGTACGTGCACGACAAGTGATGCACGGTAAGACCTCACCAATTCGTCACAACGGTCGTAGTGTGTTTAAAAATCTGAATAACCCACTCACGGTAACCCGTTATCACTCTCTTGTGGTGAAAAACGGTACTTTACCCGACGTGTTTGAACTGACTGCATGGACAGAACTGCCTGACGGAAGCATGGATGAAATAATGGGTTACCAACATAAAACCTTGCCAATTGATGCGGTGCAGTTCCACCCAGAATCAATCAAAACTGAGCAAGGTCACGAGTTGCTTGCGAACTTTTTAGCACGCAAAACGATCTGATCGCGATCACTTTTCTTAACAAATCATTCATCTTTTTGCTGAGGTGAGCGGATTGCAAAACTATGCGATTCTCTCGAGTCTCTTTGTCTATTCATGTCTTTTAAAACCTTCTATCCCCTGTATTACATAACATTTATAAAAAATCACTTCTCTATTTTACTTTCTTGATGCATAAATAGTCATAAGCAGTGATTAATGGAAGTTACTTTCGAGAACGAAAAGAATAAATCACTATTGAAATGGTTAATTAAATGTAAATACAATGCCGCAATAGCTTAAATGCAAAACATTATTTGCTGGCAAAGAGAGCCGGTTAAATTCGCTTATCTGCTACGCATGCGGTATCAAGAAGGAATGTGCAATGACAACGGAAATTAAAGTAGAGCGCGGTTTATTCGATGAGGTAATGGTACCTTGCTATAACCCGATGGAAATGATCCCTGTTAAAGGTGAAGGTTCACGTGTTTGGGATCAGGAAGGTAATGAATACATCGACTTTGCTGGTGGTATTGCAGTGAGCTGTCTTGGCCATTGTCATCCAGTAATGGTGGACGCACTAACAGAGCAAGCTAACAAGCTTTGGCACTTAAGTAACGTTATGACGAACGAACCAGCCCTTCGTCTGGCGAAAAAGCTAACAGAAGTGAGTTTTGCTGAGCGAGTGTTCTTTGCTAACTCTGGCGCAGAAGCAAACGAAGCCGCTTTGAAGCTGGCACGTCGTTATGCAGCAGACGTTCATGGCACTGAGAAATCTGAAATCATTGCATTCAAACAAGGTTTCCACGGTCGTACATTCTTTACCGTAACGGTTGGTGGCCAAGCGGCATACTCTGACGGCTTCGGTCCTAAGCCAGGCGACGTGACACACCTTCCTTACAACGATATCGAAGCTTTACAAGCACACATGTCTGATCGTACTTGTGCGGTCATGATGGAGCCATTACAAGGTGAAGGCGGCATCGTGCCACCAACGCCTGAGTTCGCTCAAGCGGTTCGCGAGCTGTGTGACAAACACAACGCCTTACTGATCTTCGATGAAGTGCAAACTGGTAATGGCCGAACAGGTAACTTCTACGCTTACCAAGGTTTAGGTATCACGCCAGATATTCTAAGTACTGCGAAATCACTTGGTGGCGGTTTCCCAATCGGTGCAATGCTAACGACAGCAAAATTGGCAGAGCACATGAAAGTGGGCACTCACGGTTCTACATATGGCGGTAACCCACTAGCGTGTGCGGTTGCAGAAGCGGTTGTAAATGAAGTCACTAAGCCAGAGGTTTTGGCTGGTGTACTAGAACGCGAAGCAATGTTCCGTGAAGGTCTAGAGAAGATCAACGCGAAGTACAACATCTTCTCAGAAGTGCGCGGTCAAGGCCTATTACTTGGCGCTGCACTAAATGAAGAATGGCAAGGCCGTGCGCGTGACGTGCTGGTTGCTGCAGGTAAACAAGGTCTCATGGTATTGGTTGCGGGTGCCAATGTCGTACGTTTCACACCATCACTCGTTATCACACAACAAGAAATTGAAGAAGGCTTGGCGAAACTGGATAAAGCGATCGCGACTTTAGTTTAAGCGCGATATCAGTTTAAACGTCAACGCAGACACCCCCGTCAAGGATCTCTGATGGGGGAATTGTTCCTACAATATAGTTAGGATCTTCTTGCATCTGGAGGGAGTATTGATGCTAGTAGTTCGCCCTATCGCGATGTCGGATTACGACGCACTGCACACTTGTGCGGTGGAGTCTGGTCACGGATTTACATCTCTACCGGTTAACGAAGAACTGTTAACCAATCGAATCAAACATTCAGAGTACAGCTTTGGTAAGCCAGATGTGGCAGAACCAGGCGATGAAGGCTACCTGATGGTTGGCTTTGACTCTGAAACGGGTGAGGTTGCGGGTACCACCGGAATCGAAGCATCTATCGGCTGGGATGTCCCATTTTACTCATATCACATTAGTAAAGTTGTGCACTCGTCGCCAAAGCTTGGCGTTAACAACGTCGTTAAACTGCTTACTTTTGGTAATAACTACACGGGTAACAGCGAAATTTGTACCTTGTTCTTGCGTGAGAAATTCCGCCAAGGTCTGAATGGTCGTCTAATGTCGAAGTGTCGTTTCCTAATGATGGCAGAGCACCCAGAGCGCTTCTCTGAAACGATCTTTGCGGAGATGCGTGGCGTTTCAGACGACGAGGGTAATTCACCATTCTGGCAATGGCTTCAAGAGCATTTCTTCTCTATCGATTTCACTCTTGCAGATTACCTGACAGGTATCGGCAAGAAAGGCTTTATCGCCGACTTGATGCCGAAACTGCCTATTTACATCAATCTGCTCAGCCCAGAAGCGCAAGCCGTGATTGGTCAAGTACATGACAACACGCGTCCAGCGCTGAAGCTGCTTGAGCGTGAAGGTTTTACCAACCGAGGCTACGTCGACATCTTCGACGGTGGCCCAACGGTTGAGTGTGATCTGCGTAATATTGAGTCGGTACGTCATTCATTCCGCGCGCAAGTCAAAATCTCTGAACATTCCAGCACACAAGACTTCTTGATGTGTAATTCATCTTTCGAGAACTTCCGTGCGACAGTCACTAAAGCGGCGTATGACGCAGAAACACAAAGCGTGATGATTGCACCAGACGTTGCGGATGCACTTTCGGTTGAAGAAGGGGATTTCGTCCGCCTTCTTCCGCAGTAACAGACGACAGAATTTAAGGATAGAAACAATGACACATTGGATTGCAGGTGAATGGGTACAAGGTCAGGGTGAAGCATTTACGTCTCTGTCGCCGTACAACCAAGAAGTGATCTGGCAAGGCAAAGGTGCAACGGCAGAGCAGGTGAACCAGGCGGTATCTGCAGCGCGTGAAGCGTTTATTGACTGGAAAAAGCGTCCATTTTCAGAGCGTGAGGCAATCGTGTTGGCTTTTGCGGAGAAAGTAAAAGAGAACAGCGAAAAAATCGCCGAAGTGATTGCCAAAGAAACCGGTAAGCCGATTTGGGAAACGCGCACTGAAGCAGCAGCCATGGCAGGTAAAATTGCCATTTCGATTCGCGCTTATCATGACCGCACTGGTGAGGCGAGCCGTGAAGCAGCAGGCAACCAAATCGTATTGCGCCACCGCCCATTGGGCGTGATGGCGGTGTTTGGTCCTTACAACTTCCCAGGCCACCTACCAAATGGTCACATTGTGCCTGCGCTACTGGCTGGTAACACGGTAGTCTTCAAACCGTCTGAGCAAACGCCATGGACGGGTGAATTGGCAATGAAGCTATGGGAAGAAGCCGGTCTGCCGAAAGGCGTGATTAACCTTGTTCAAGGCGCGAAAGAAACTGGTATCGCCCTAGCTGACGCAAAAGGCATTGATGGCGTACTGTTTACGGGTAGCGCGAATACGGGGCATGTATTACACCGTCAATTTGCGGGTCAACCAGGCAAGATGCTCGCACTAGAAATGGGTGGTAATAACCCGATGGTGATCTCTGATAAATATGGTGATTTGGATGCCACGGTTTACACCATCATCCAGTCAGCGTTTATCAGTGCTGGGCAGCGTTGTACGTGTGCTCGTCGTTTGTATGTGCCATTGGGTGAAAAAGGCGATGCGCTTATCACCAAACTCGTTGAAGCGACACGCAATATTCGCGTAGACCAACCATTTGCAGAACCTGCGCCATTTATGGGACCGCAAATTTCGGTCGCGGCAGCCAAGTTTATTCTTGATGCACAAGCTAATCTACAGTCTCTTGGCGGTGAAAGCTTGATTGAAGCGAAAGCAGGAGAGGCGGCGTTTGTTTCTCCAGGCATCATTGATGTAACGAACATTGCTGAGTTACCAGATGAAGAGTACTTCGGCCCACTTCTGCAAGTGGTGCGCTACGAAGGATTAGACAAAGCCGTGGCGCTAGCAAACGATACGCGCTTTGGCTTATCTGCTGGTTTGGTTTCAACCGACGACCAAGAATGGGAATACTTCGTTGACCACATTCGTGCAGGAATCGTGAACCGTAACCGCCAGCTTACTGGGGCAAGCGGTGATGCGCCATTTGGTGGTCCGGGGGCGTCGGGTAACTTGCGCCCAAGCGCTTACTACGCAGCAGATTACTGTGCGTACCCAATGGCATCAATGGAAGGTCAAGAAACTGTCTTGCCTGCAACATTGAGTCCAGGTGTAGTGCTATAAGTTTTAATAATAGAGTCGCAACTATGCATTGCGGCTCACCTTGCCGGCGCATCATTTAGGTATGGGTTGTAGTGATCGTTGGCAGAACACGAAAAGTGAGCAAAGACTCGGAAAAGCGTGTTGACTGACTGGCATTTACCGTCACAGGTTGATGGTTGCTCGTTCATTATTCTGGACAACTTTTGTTGTGAACGAGCAGCCAACTTCCGCTTACCTTTAAACTCTACATCTCGTAACAAGGAGTCGTTATGACGCCCGATGTGTTATTTGAATCGCTATGGCAAGATTACATTCAACGTCTTTGCCCTTCGGCGGCTAAAGTGCATCAGCTGCTTCAAGAAGATGAGCCTCTGATTAATGATCATATAGCTTTACGTACCTTCAATATCGCGCCTCTTGGTATTGAAACTCTAGCTAAGCCATTTGTAGCTATTGGTTACAAGGCGTGTGGTGATTACGTTTTCGAAAGCAAAAAGCTGGTTGCTAAGCACTATGAGCACCCAGATCCGAAGCAACCTAAAGTATTTATTAGTGAGCTAAAAGTTGAAGAGTGCTCGCCTGAGCTACAAGAGATTGTGAAAAATTTGGTGGCACAAGTCGATGCTGACAAGCTGAACGATAGCGCATTCTTACATGGTGGACGCTTGTGGGATTTAAGCTTTGCTGATTACCAAACGTTGGCTAAAGAAAGTGAGTACGCATCTTGGCTTGCGGCGCATGGTTACGGAGCAAACCACTTCACGGTGAGCGTTAACCAACTCAATGAATATGAAGAAGTGAAGCAGGTAAACGATCATCTGCGTACCGCTGGGTTTACCATTAATGAAAATGGTGGTGAAGTGAAGGGCACTCCTGAGGTGTTGCTAGAGCAGTCATCGACCATGGCAGATAAAGTAGCGGTTCGTTTTAGCGAAGGCACTGAAATTATCCCTGGCGGGTTTTATGAATTTGCTAAGCGCTATCCGATGGAAAATGGTGATTTGTACCCAGGTTTCGTGGCCGCTTCAGCTGACAAAATCTTTGAAAGTACGAATGGCTAAGTTTTAGGGTTAACCTGTTAAGCTTACTCATTAGTGTTCGCTGCACCCTATCTCATTTGGTCATGAGCAAATAAAAAGCCACCAATGTTGCCATTGGTGGCTTTTATAATTTTGTTCGTGTCACTCTAGTTTGAGATTAACGAGTACCGTAAACCACGATGGTTTTACCGTGAGCAGAGATTAGGTTCTGCTCTTCTAGCATCTTCAAGATACGACCTACTGTCTCACGAGAACAGCCAACAATTTGACCGATTTCTTGACGAGTGATCTTGATTTGCATGCCGTCTGGGTGAGTCATTGCGTCTGGTTGTTTTGCAAGGTTCAGAAGCGTCTGAGCGATACGACCAGTTACGTCTAGGAACGCCAGGTCACCCACTTTTTGGCTAGTTACTTGAAGACGACGAGCCATCTGCGCAGAAAGACGCATTAGGATGTCTGGGTTTACTTGGATAAGCTGACGGAACTTCTTGAAAGAAATTTCAGCAACTTCACAAGGAGATTTAGCACGAACCCAAGCTGTGCGCTCTTGGTCTTCCTCGAATAGACCAAGTTCACCAATAAAGTCTCCTTGGTTTAGGTAAGAAAGGATCATCTCCTTACCTTCTTCGTCTTTGATAAGAACCGCAACAGAACCTTTAACGATGTAGTACAAAGTTTCTGCCTTTTCGCCCGCGTGAATTAGCGTGCTCTTTGAAGGGTACTTATGAATATGACAGTGTGAAAGAAACCACTCTAATGTTGGGTCGGTTTGAGGTTTACCTAGAACCATAATATCTCACTTCCTCTGCAGGGTACGCTTGCGCTATCCATATTTTAGCTAAGCCTGAATTAGGCCTACTAGAATAAGAGCACTTTTTATATGCTGCAAGCTCTCTTGTGTTTCGGTAAGAAATAGTATCCTTTTTCGAAAACGATTTCTTGATTTTAATCGTGCCATGATTGAGATTTTGTAAGCAAAAATGTGCACATGATCACGGTATGAAAAGTAAACATCTTCGCAGGCAGGTTTTTAGCCAATTTTCCCTGTTTCGATGAGCTGTTGTAGGATAGGCCGAACTATGAGCTCCATTGCAAAGCTCATCTTACCGCCGGGTACGACAATCGTGTTGTGGCGTGACATGAATGAGCCATCAATCATGGCCAGCAGATATGGGAAGTCGACATTCTTGATACCGCGTAGGCGAATCACCACAAAACTCTCATCCAAACTAGGGATGCCTTTTGCATTAAGTGGGTTGGAAGTATCAACGGTCGGTACGCGCTGGAAGTTGATGTGAGTACGAGAAAACTGCGGAGTGATATAGTTGAGGTAATCGTCCATGGATCGCACGATTGAGTCCATTACCGCTTCACGCGAATGGCCGCGATCGCGAGTGTCACGTACGAATTTTTGGATCCACTCTAAGTTCACAATCGGCACCATGCCAATTAAGAAATCCACATGTTGAGCAACATTAACATCGCCATCGACCACGCCACCATGTAACCCTTCATAAAACAGCACGTCGCTGTTTTCGGGTAAGTCTTGCCACGGTGTAAACGTGCCTGGCATTTGATTGTAGGGAACCGCTTCGTCAAACGTGTGCAGATAACGGCGCACGCTGCCAGTACCGTCATGCCCGAACTTACGGAAAAACTCTTCTAATCCCGGGAAGTCATTAGCTTGTGGGCCAAAGTAGCTAATGTGTCGACCTTGCTCGCGGGCTTTGCGAATTTCGATGTCCATTTCTGGGCGAGTAAAGCGATGGAAGCTATCGCCTTCAACCCATGCGGGTTTAACGTTCATCATATTGAACATTTTACGGAAGGCTTCAGATGTAGTGGTCGTGCCGGCACCGGACGAACCAGTAACCGCAATAATTGGGTGTTTAGCTGACATGACAAACCTTGTCGAAAATTACTTACCTGTAATGTGCAGTAGAGTTACTACTGCACGGTCGATATCCCACTATAGCACGTAACAATACCTTGTCATCGAGTGGGATACGGTAAAATGTGAAGGGTCTAAAATTTTGTTTTATGCTGAATATCGACGGTTTCGTGTAGCTCAGAGAACACGATAACCGCTTCACCTTTTTCCAATTGAGCTTTAACTTGATCAATTTTGTCTTGCAAAGAAACCTCGACGGTTCCGTAATCCGTTCCTTCGCGTAAGACGAATTCACGAATTAAGTTTTCCAATGTTTCCGGCGCAATGTCTTGCCATGGAATGATCATAAATACCTCTAACTTTTATGATGAGCGGCTAGTTTACTGCGTTCGTTGCTTGGATACAGCAGAAAGGTAATCTGCGGCGATACTTTCGTAATACGCAGGCAGCGCTTCCTCCAACCAAAACTTAGGTTTTAACGCCGTTCCTGTCAGGAAGCCAACATGGCCACCGTGTTCAAAGAGACGGTAATCAATGTTATCTGGCAGAACAAACTTCGGGATCACATCGTCGGTCATGAACGGATCGTCTTTGGCATGGATGATCAGTGTGGGTAGCGTGATTTGCTGTAGTTTACTTAAGCCAGAGCATTGGTCGTAATAATCTTGTGCGTCTTTAAAGCCGTGCAATGGTGCGGTGATCAAATCATCGAATTCATACAGCCGTGTGACACGTTTTATTGAGTTGTAGGACAGCGCAAGCTCACCATGCAGTAGATGATGCTTTTGTAACGCGTTACGTTTCAGTGAAGAAAGCAGATAACGGCGATACACTTTTGAAAAGCCTTGTTCTATACGGTTCGCACACGCCGCTAGGTCTAAAGGCGCTGAGATAATAGTCGCTGCATTCAAAATAGGGTGGTCTTTATATTGGGCTAAATAATTCGCCAACATGTTACCGCCAAGAGAAATACCAACCGCAACTTTGGGGTTATCAGGAAAGCGTTGCTCAAGGTGCTCTAAGAAGTGGCGGGCGTCAGTCACTTCACCAGAATGATAGGCGCGAGCTTTCTTGTTTGGCTTACCGCTACAGCCACGAAAATGCATCATCACCGACAGCCATCCAGATTGAGCAAATGCATTCATTAGCCCATTGGCATAAGGGCTATAGAAGCATCCCTCTAACCCATGAAATAAAACAAAAATCGGCTTTTTTAGTGCAGGCTCTTGGGTTGGGTCCTCGCTCCACGCGAGATCGAGAAAGTCGCCATCGGATGTATCGAGGGTTTGCCAAATCGGCGTAAACAACGCTTTTTTGCGAATAAAACGCGGCAAAAGCGTTTGGAGATGCGGGTTTTTGATCCCGGCGGCTGCGAAAAATTGTGTCATACCTAACTGCTCTTATGCGGTCCTTCGGTGTCCGTTGAAGAACTTATTAATATAATCCTTTATAAAGATTATAGGTATTCTACAGATTTATGGGCGTTTTGGTGGTTGAATGTTTGGCACCGGCATAGCAAAGGCTTGCTGCAAATGTTCCCCACCGAGGTGACGACAGTATCTCAACGTCAGTGGGTCACCATCATTTTTGAGTAGTGCAAGTGAGTTAATGCAGTCCACCAAATCCGCTTGTTGCTGCTTTTCTAGTTGCAGCTCAAACTGCAAGGTCTCACGATACAAAGCGTCATTGACTTGAGACTTAAGGTGGCGACGAAGGTCGCGAAAGGAGTGAAGTAAAGTTTCGCTTCTACCTAGACAGTCTTGCACCGAGGGCCAGTCTTTTTCTTGGAAAATGAGTTGCTGCTCATCGAGCCATCTGAGCAGCAGGAGTAGGTTCACGTTACCGTGATAATTGTTCTGTAATGATAAACACGCCTCTTTCACTTCTCGCACACCATAAAATTGCAGACTAAACTGCCAAAGGTGTTCTAGGGTGAGTGTGTATTCAGCGTGTTGATTACTCATTGATTAAACTCTATCTCCATCTGCTCCAATGTTTCTTGAGCAGACATCCATTCCATTTCAATTTCTTCGAGCTCAGCCTTACTAGAAGCTTGAAGTGCCAGCACTTGGTTAAGTTTAGCTTTATTTTCGGCCGCATACAGTGAGTTGTCCGCCAATTGTTCTTCAGCTTCGGCCAGTGCAGCACCTAACTTATCCATTTTATTTTCTAGTTGTGTCAGCGTTTTGCGAATTGGCGCTGTCTGTTTTCGAAACTCTGCATCACGACGTTTCTGCTCTTTTTTCGCTGCCGCGCTGTTGGCGCTATCTTTGGCTGGCTGTGCGGCTTGTGCTTCTTTGCGTTCCGCTCTTTGTTGCTCGGTTAACCATTTATAATAGTCGTTTAAGTCACCATCGAACGGCGCAACTTGACGATCATGCACCAAGTACAAGTCATCGGTTGTAGCACGCAATAGGTAACGGTCGTGCGAAACAATCACCATTGCACCTTCGAACGTTTGCAGTGCCATCGTCAATGCCTGACGCATGTCCAAGTCTAAGTGGTTGGTCGGTTCATCAAGTAGCAACAGGTTTGGCTTTTGCCACACAATTAAAGCCAATACCAAACGGGCTTTTTCGCCACCAGAAAACGGCGCAACTTTTTCTAGTGCTTTGTCACCTTGGAAGCCAAAGCTACCTAGGTAATCACGTAGCTGCTGTTCGGTTTGATCGGGTGCGATTTGCATCATGTGTTGCAGCGGCGTTTCTTCAGGGTGAAGCGTTTCTAACTGGTGCTGAGCGAAGTAACCAATTTTCACGCCTTGTGAGTAAGTTAGGTCACCACCTTGCGCGTTAAGTTCACCAGAGAGCAGCTTGATTAATGTCGATTTACCCGCACCATTACGGCCGAGTAGACCAATACGACTGCCAGGAACCAAGTTCAAGCGGATCTTCTCTAAGATGAGGTTGTCACCGTAACCTGCAGATACTTCATCCATCATCATGATTGGGTTTGGCAGCGCAGCTGGCTCACGGAATTGGAAGCTAAATGGGTTATCGAATTGAGCTGGCAGTACTTTTTCCATGCGCTCCAAAGCTTTGATACGGCTTTGGGCTTGGCGTGCTTTTGATGCTTTATAACGGAAGCGGTCGATATAGCTTTGCATGTGCGACATCTGCTTCTGTTGCTTTTCAAACATCGCTTGTTGTAACACCATCTTTTGTGCGCGTTGGTTTTCGAATGACGAGTAGTTACCCGTGTATTCGTTCAGCTGCTGATTCTCGATGTGAATGATGCGACCAACAATTGGATCAAGGAAGTCTCGGTCGTGCGAGATCAGAATCAGCGTGCCAGGGTAGTTTTGTAGCCAGCGTTCAAGCCACATCACTGCATCTAAGTCCAAGTGGTTGGTTGGCTCATCGAGCAGTAATAAGTCAGAACGACACAACAGTGCCTGAGCTAAGTTTAAGCGCATACGCCAGCCACCTGAGAATTGGGTCAAACTCCAACTCATTTGCTCTTGGCTGAACCCTAAACCATCGAGCAGTTCTGCCGCGCGAGCGCGAATGCTGTAACCACCAATGGTTTCAATTTTACCGTGTATCTCGGCAACTAGGGTTCCGTTGTCTTGTGTTTCTGCTTCAGCTAACTGCTTTTCGAGAGCGCGGTATTCGCGATCACCATCAATGACGTATTCCAGTGCAGTGCGCTCTAGCGCAGGCGTTTCCTGTGCGACCCAGGCCAACTCCCAGTGTTGAGGTTGGCTAAATGAGCCAGCATCAATTGACAGTTCATCTTTCAGTAGGGCAAACAGCGTTGATTTACCGCAGCCGTTTTTGCCCACAAGACCGACTTTATCGCCAGGGTGAATAGTCGCAGAAGCTTGGTCTAAAAGAGGTTTACCGCCACGCAGTAACTGAATATCAGAGAAGGTAATCATAAAGTTTTCATTCACTTTGCGCAGTGCGCGTTGCTTGGTTACATAGCGAAGTGGTTTCAATCGTTTTTAAAGCCACTTGGGTATATATCTAGCGGTGAATAGTAGGGGTATTGGCCGGAAAAGTCGATTGATTCGCTTTAATTGCATTATGCTGTACAAAAAAGTATAACAATTTGATAACGGATAAAAATAACCACAAGGACGACCATTTGGCTGTTGCACCGTCTATTCTCCCAAAAGTTCTGGTCATTTATGCTCATCCAGAGCCACATAACTCGATTGCCAATCAAGTGATGATAAAAAAAGCTCAGTCGCTTGATCACGTCACTGTGCACGATCTTTACGGTGTTTACCCCGATTTCTTTATTGATGTGAATTACGAACATGAGTTGTTGCTCGCTCACGATGTGATTGTATTTCACCACCCACTTTATATGTATTCATGTCCAGCCCTATTAAAAGAGTGGCTAGACCGAGTGTTAGGTAAAGGCTTTGCGTTTGGCGGAGGTGCGGCGCTAGAAGGAAAATACTGGCGCAGTGTCATTACAACAGGTGGTAAAGAAGAAGCCTTCAGCGCGAAGGGGTACAACAAATACCCACTTGAGCAAATCTTGCAACCGTTTGAACTGACGGCAGCCCTATGTCAAATGCACTGGATTGAACCACTGGTGTTGTATTGGTCAAGAAATGTTTCAGATATTGAACGCTACGAACATGCCGAGTTATACCGTGGATGGCTGAGTAACCCACTTGAAAACTGGCAAGCGGCAGAGCGAGGAGGTCAGTATGGCGATCACCAGTGAGTTTCTTCAAAGCAGTGTGGTCTTTCTTTCGGCTGCGGTTATTGCGGTGCCGATTGCTCAGCGCCTTGGGCTTGGCTCGGTTTTAGGTTATTTACTCGCTGGTGTGTTGATTGGCCCATGGGGGCTTGGCTTAATTAGCGACGTTGATGCCATTTTGCATTTTGCCGAGCTTGGGGTTGTGTTGTTACTGTTTTTGATAGGGCTGGAATTAAACCCTAAAAAATTGTGGCAGATGCGAGGGCCGATTTTAGGTTTAGGCGGTGCGCAGGTTGTGGTCACGACCGCCGTGATTGGTAGTGTCGTCAGTATGTTTGGCGTAAGCATGCAAGTGAGTTTGGTGATCGGGATGGGGTTGGCGCTGTCCTCGACGGCGATTGCGCTTAAAGTCATTGAAGAGCAAGGGCTTAATGGTACCGAAACGGGGCAATCTGGTTTTGCGGTGCTGCTCTTTCAAGATATTGCAGTGATCCCGATGCTGGCGATGTTGCCCTTGCTAGCAGGCGGGCATAGTGGTGGAAGTTGGTTGGATGTCTTCACTATTTTAGGCAGTGTGGTAGCACTGTTGATTGGTGGTCACTTTTTACTACGTCCGCTATTTCGTTTTGTCGTGATGAGCGGCGTTCGTGAGCTCTTTACCGTTGCTGCACTTTTAGTCGTGCTTGGCATTTCGGTCGTGATGCAAAAGCTCGGCCTTTCGATGGCATTGGGGACTTTTTTAGCAGGCGTTTTGCTTGCAGAGAGTGAGTATCGCCATGAGCTGGAAATCGCTATCGAGCCATTTAAAGGTCTGTTGTTGGGGTTATTCTTTATTGCGGTGGGCATGGCGGTAAACTTGGGGTTATTGGCATTACACCCTTTAGAGATTCTCGGTGCGGTGGTGGCTTTGGTCGTGGTTAAGGGTTTGGTTTTGTATGCATTGGCGAGAGCTGCCCGTGTCGGAGCCAAAGCGAGAAGCCGTATGGCTGCAATTTTGAGCCAAGGCGGTGAGTTTGCCTTTGTCATATTTACCGCGGCGAGCCAAGAGGGCATTTTGCCCAAAGAGCAAGTGGCGTTTCTGTTGGTGGTGGTCAGTCTATCCATGGTGACGACTCCTCTTTTGCTGATGGGACAAAAGAAGTGGTTTGCTCATACCCTGAATCAAGAAGAAGAGGGCATGACCACGAAAGTCGTGGATCGCCGACCACGCGTTATCATTGCAGGCTTTGGACGTTTCGGTCAGATCGTCGGACGTTTAATGTATGCCAATAAAATCAAAGTGACAGTATTAGAAAGTGATGCCAGCCAAATCCACCTATTACGTAAGTATGGTTACAAAGTGTTTTATGGCGATGCTACACAAATTGACCTATTGAGGGCTGCTGGCGCTGATAAAGCGGAAGCATTGATTATTTGTACTGATTCACCTGATGAGGTGATGGCCATCGTGGACATTTGTCGCGTGCACTTCCCGAAACTTAAGTTGTTAGCCCGAGCAAGAAGCCGTGTCGAGGCTTACCAGTTAATGAGTCATGGTGTAGAGAATTACTCTCGTGAAACATTTTTAGGGGCGCTAGATCTCGGTCGCCAAGCGCTCGTAGAACTGGGTATGCATCCTTATCAAGCAAAGCGGGCAGAAGCACATTTTCGCAAGTTAGATAATGCTATGCTTAAGGACTTATTGCCTCAACACAATGAAGATAAGAAATTAGCTCAAAGAGCGAAAGAGGCCCGCAAAGAGCTAGAAGAAATATTTGGTCGTGAAATGGAGAGCGACCATCAGTCACCTAATCATTGGAAGTAGTACTTGAGCCAAGACTCAAGCTAAGGAAATAGCGTGAAAATCAAGAAACGTTTTATTGCCGGCGCTAGCTGCCCAAATTGCAGCCAGCAAGATACCCTGCGCTGGTGGATTGAAAATAACATCGAATTAGTTGAGTGTGTCGAGTGTGAGTTTACAGAGCAGCGTAAACCACAATCTGTAGAGAAAAATAAACACTCAGATCAGGAAATGATCGGAATTTTTAAGCCGGAGTAATTGAACTTCGATAATTGATCCCCATAATACACCCAGATATCTCAGTACTTAACCCCATTCAGGTTAAGTCAATTAATCTCCCTGGAGTTAGTATGAAAATTGAAAAGAACGTTGTTGCAAGCCTTGCATACAAAGTAATGATGGAAGACGGTGTCGTTGTTGATCAATCAACAGCAGAAGCACCTCTAGATTACCTTCACGGTCACAACAACCTAATTACAGGTCTTGAAAAAGAACTTGAAGGTAAAGTGGCTGGCGACAAGTTCTCAGTAACGGTAGCTCCTGAAGAAGCTTACGGTGAGCACAACGATGCGCTAGTACAGCGCGTTCCTGCGGACGTGTTCCAAGGCGTTGAGCAAATCGAAGTGGGCATGCGCTTCCTAGCTGACACTGACCAAGGTCCAATCCCTGTTGAAGTAACAGAAGTTGACGGCAACGAAGTGGTTGTTGACGGTAACCATATGTTAGCTGGTCAAACACTAACTTTCGAAGTAGAAGTTATGTCTACACGTGAAGCAACAGCAGAAGAGATCGAACACGGTCACATCCATCAAGGTGGTGGCTGTTGTGGTGGTCACGATCATGACCACGATCACGAAGAAGAAGGCGGCTGCTGTGGCGGCGGTAGCTGTGGTTCTCACTAATCATAAGCTCCTTCACTAGATAATCTAATCTAGCAAAGCTTTGAAAAGCGCAAGTTGAGTTTTCAACTTGCGCTTTTTGTTTATCTAAGGTGTAGTGCCAACCATACAAGGAATAACAGTTGGACAAAGTGATGACGAAACCTTTCTCGATTGCCATTCATGGTGGTGCGGGCACCATCTTGCGTGAACAGATGAGCGATGAGCTGCAACAATCCATCTTGGCGGATTTAGAAGCTGCGGTAAAAGCGGGACATCAAATTCTAGACACGGGCGGTGAAGCCTTAGATGCCGTCGTAGCGGCAGTGAAAGTATTGGAAGACTCTCCTAACTTTAATGCGGGTAAAGGCTCAGTGCTGACCAACAACGAAATGGTTGAAATGGACGCTTCTGTGATGGATGGGCGAAACCTTGCAGCAGGCGCGGTCGCTGGGGTTCGTCATATCAGAAACCCAATTGAGCTCGCTCGTGACGTGATGCGAAACAGCAATCATGTGCTGTTGGTGGGTGAGGGCGCAGAGAAGTTTGCTTTTGAGCAAGGCCATGAGTATACCGAGCAAGATTACTTCTTTACTGATCGCCGTTATGAGCAGTTGCTGTCTATGCGTGAGAAAGGACTGTTTGCTTTGTCGGAATCTCGTTACCCAGATGACCGTAAGCACGGTACGGTTGGTGCGGTAGCGTTAGATCAACAAGGCAACTTAGCCGCTGCCACCAGTACGGGTGGCGTGACGAATAAGAAATACAACCGAGTCGGAGATTCGGCTCTTATTGGTTGTGGTACGGTGGCCGAAAATGGCGTCGTGGCAGTTTCCACTACGGGTGTCGGCGAGTTCTTTATTCGTAAACGTGTTGCGGAAGACGTTGCAGCACGTATGCGTTACTTACAAGAAGATATTCATACGGCTTGTGAACACATTATCCAAGGTGATCTCAAACAGATGGGCGGAGAGGGCGGTTTGATTGCCATTGATGCTAAAGGTGAGATGCACTTTGCGATGAACAGTTCTGGCATGTACCGAGCAGGCATTAATACGCAAGGCGAGCTGAGCGTTAAAATCTACGCCGACGAATAGCTTCCTCTTGAGTACCTTCTTAAGTAATTAATACAACAAAGCCCAGAACATGTTCTGGGCTTTATGCTGTTTGAGCCTGCATTTTAATAATGCGGTGGTGGGGTTTCTTCTGACGGATCGGCTAAATTCGACGAGTCCATATTTTTTACTTTACCTACCACATATTTCATCTGATCGAGCATCTTGGTAATTTGCAGTTGTTGCTGCGATAAAGCGCCGTTCAGATCTTCAATAGTCTGTTCTTGGAACGCAAGCTGACATTCTAAGTCATTAATGCGTGCTTCCAATTGCTGAATGGTTTTTTCTGTCATGATCCGTTCTCTAACTGCCAAGCTTGGGCAATACCTGCTGAAGTAGCAGTAATTACGCGTTGTTTTGAATCAAAGGCTGCATCATACACGACCGCACGGGGAGGGCGAGTGTCTTTTTTGGGCTCCACTTCAAATCCACTCATTCGTTTTCCGGTTTGAGTATCCCATATTGACACACGGCCAGAAGGGCTTCCTGTGACTAGTTGAGTCCCGTCGTCAGAAAATCGTGCGGTAGAGAAAATTAATTGGCGTGACCAACTGCTCAACTGTGTGACTTCTTGTCCAGTTTTTAAATCCCAAACAATCGCTTGGTTTCCGCCATCAGATGTCATTGCTAATTTTCCATCTCTTTGCAGGGCCACGCGAACAATTCGTTGTTCATGTTCGAAGGTTCGTAGTATTTGTCCGGTTTCGGTGTCCCACAGATACGCTTTATAGTCATTACCTCCGGTTAGGGCGAAGCGCCCATTAGGAGAAATGGCCACGGAATTGACTTTTTCACGATGTGCAAGGAACTCCATGCGACGCCCGGTGACTAAGTTGACATAAATTGCTTTACCGTTGGATAACCCAAGCAGAACTTGTTCACCATTACTGGTGATATCAACGTCGCGAATGAGCGCATCAGAGATAGACCAAAGGCCTTCGGATTGCGTCCAGCCTAGGTCCCAAACTGCGAAGTTCATTTGGCTTGCTGTAATTGCGTAGCGACCATTGTCAGATATGCGGATATGGGAAACCACATTGGCATCGGCATCGAGTTCACCCAGGTTGGCTAGTTGTTCATTTTGCTCTAGGTCCCACAACATCAAATGACGTTGTTGAGAATAGAGCAGAGCAAACCGTCCATCTCTGCTAAGTGCGAAGCTCGTCGCACCTTGAGGTTCTATCGGCCAACGCTGCACTTCACGCTCGGCGAAAAAGCAACCATTTAACGTGGTGATGACAATTAAATATAGGAATAAATGAAAAATTCTTTGCATCACATCTAATAATCCGGTTTGTGTCTTAAGACATATAGCTAGTATATTGGTATAACGATTGTCTTCACTAGTCTCATAGAAGATTTGTGCACAACAACCAATGGCAGAGCCATTATTGGGAGAATTTAATGAAATCAGTTTTAAAAGTGTCGCTACTTGCTGCAACAGTCATGCTAGCGGTAGGTTGTCAGAAAGAAGAAACTAAAACAGAAACCGCACCTCAAGCAGAACAAGTTCAAGCAGAAACCGGTAAAGCGGTTCACTTTAAAACCGACGACGACAAAGCGGCATACGCAATCGGTGTTTCATTTGCTAATTACCTAAGCACAAGCATCGACAAGCCAAGCGAAATCGGCATTAATCTTAACAAAGATTTGGTACTAAAAGGTATCGAAGACGTCTTCAAAGGCAATGCTGAATTGAATGAAGAAGAAACACGTGCAGCACTAGAATCTCTAGACAAGCGTGTTGCAGAAAAGATGCAAGCACAAGCGGCAGAGAAAGCAGCTGAAGCGAAAAAAGCTGGCGATGATTTCCGTGCTGAGTTTGAGAAGCAAGAAGGCGTAGTGAAGACAGATACAGGTCTTCTATACCAAGTAATGACACCAGCTGAAGGTGAGAAGCCAAAAGACACTGATACGGTTCAAGTACACTACAAAGGTACTCTGATCGACGGTACTCAGTTCGACAGCTCATACGATCGTGGTGAACCTGCAACGTTCCCACTTAACCGTGTAATCCCAGGTTGGACAGAGGGTGTTCAGCTAATGCCTGTGGGTTCTAAATTCAAATTCGTTATCCCGCCAGAGCTAGCATACGGTGACCAAGACACACCAAGCATTCCTGCTAACTCAACGCTAGTATTTGAAGTTGAGCTGCTAAAAGTTGAGAACGACAACGCAGAGCAATAACAATAAGCTGCGATAAGTTATTGAAAAAGGTCCGTTTAACGGGCCTTTTTTGTTCTAGGTCACTAGTTGGTGAGTTTGCTAGGTTGCTTTTCAAATTTTCTGATAAACTTACACCAATTTGTTGATTTTTCGCTCGAAGGCTTATGACAACTACAGAAACAATAAACGCGGAGATGTTGCTCGAAATGGAATCCGTTAACGTGATGCCGTTTACCGAGCACGACAAAATCATTTTAAGATCTTATGAGGCGGTCGTGGATGGTATCGCCAGCCTGATAGGTCCATTTTGTGAAATCGTTCTTCACTCTCTAGAAGACTTAAATACCTCTGCAATTAAAATCGCTAACGGTGAAAACACGGGGCGCCAAGTCGGCTCACCAATCACTGATTTAGCGCTTAAGATGCTAAAAGACATCGAAGGCTCGGAGCGCAACTTCTCACGTTCGTACTTTACCCGTGCAAAAGGTGGCGTGTTGATGAAGTCGATTACTGTCGCCATTCGTAATGGCGAAAATCGCGTGATTGGTTTGTTGTGTATCAACGTCAACTTGGATGCGCCTTTCTCGCAAGTCCTTCAGTCTTTCATGCCGACGCAAGAAGCGAAAGAAGCGGCTTCCTCGGTCAACTTTGCTAGTGACGTAGAAGAGCTGGTGGACCAAACTGTTGAACGCACCATCGAAGAGATCAATGCGGATAAATCCGTGTCTAACAACACCAAAAATCGCCAGATCGTGATGGAGTTGTACGACAAAGGTATCTTCGATATTAAAGATGCCATCAACCGTGTCGCGGATCGCCTTAATATTTCAAAACACACCGTTTACTTGTACATTCGTCAACGTAAAACCGAGGATGATGAAAGGTGAGTAAACTGACTTACACGTTAGTGGTGAATGGTCCCGTTTATGGCAGCCAGTCAGCGCGCAGTGCTTATCAGTTCGCCAAAGCGGTGATAGAGCAAGGCCATCAGCTAGTGAGCGTCTTCTTTTATCAAGATGGTGTGACTAATGGTACTGCTTTGAGTGTGCCAGCCAACGATGAGTTTGATCTCAATAAGGCGTGGCAGTCTTTGGCTAAAGAGCATGGTGTTCGCCTAGAAACTTGTGTCGCGGCCGCTTTGCGTCGCGGGATTGTAAGTGAAGAAGAAGCGAATCAACATGGTTTGGTTCAGAACAATCTAGCCGATGGTTTTGAACAAGCAGGCTTAGGTAGCCTAGCTGAAGCGATGTTAACCCAAGACAGAGTGGTACAGTTTTGAGTCAGTTAACTTATCTATTTCGTAGTGCGCCACATGGCAGTGCAGCTGGTCGTGAAGGTGTGGATGCACTGTTAGCCGCGTCGGCTTACTGTGAAGATATCAGCGTCATTTTCATGGGTGACGGGGTATACCAGCTTCTACTCGGACAAGACCCCAACAATATTTTGAGTAAAGATTACGCGCCGATGTTAAAGCTTTTCGATTTATACGACATCGAACAAGTCTTTGTGTGTTCAGAGTCGTTAACCCAGCGAGGTTTGGCGCAAGCGGATTTAGTCATTGAAGCCCAAGCGTTAAGCTCAGAACAGCTCAAAGATAAGTTACAACACGCTGGCAAGCTACTGTCTTTTTGAGGAAGGTATGTTACACATCATAAAAACAGTCTCTGCTCTAGAAGACGCCATGCCCTTATGCAGTGAACAGGATGACATCTTACTTATAGAAGATGCAGTGTACGCTGCTAACTCGCAACATAAAGCATTTTCCCATCTAAAAAACCGCAGCGTATTTGTGTTAGAGAGCGATGCGCAAGCTCGCGGTATTGCAAATCGTATCAGTCCATCGCTGACGATTGTGAATTATTCAGGCTTCGTTGAACTAACAGCAAAACAGGATAAATCCCTAACTTGGGATTGAACAAGATTTGCTGTCGACAAAGCTTTACGGATGAATTGTTCTAATTGAACAAAAAAGATCCGTATATTTCTTGACACACCTCTCACTGCTGCATAGAATTTTGCGTCCCTAACTGCATTGGCAGTTGGGGATAGATTTTTCACAAAGCTTACTTTCAAGTAAATCAGGAGCTAGTTAATGGCAACTATTAACCAGTTGGTACGTAAGCCACGTGCAAAGCAAGTTGTTAAAAGCAACGTGCCTGCACTAGAAGCGTGCCCACAAAAACGTGGTGTATGTACTCGTGTTTACACTACTACACCTAAAAAACCTAACTCAGCACTTCGTAAAGTTTGTCGTGTACGTCTGACAAACGGCTTCGAAGTTACATCGTACATCGGCGGTGAAGGTCACAACCTTCAAGAGCACTCAGTTGTTCTAATCCGTGGTGGTCGTGTTAAAGACCTTCCAGGTGTGCGTTACCACACTGTTCGCGGCGCACTCGACTGTGCTGGCGTAAATGACCGTAAACAAGGTCGTTCTAAGTACGGTGTGAAGCGTCCTAAGTCTTAATGGATTCCGTTAAGTAAGGCCAAACACTAAATTATTTTTAATTTTTTGAAAAAACTGAAAAGTTTTGGATAAAACCTGAAGAAGACAACGGAGATAAATCCATGCCACGTCGTCGCGTCATTGGTCAGCGTAAGATCCTTCCAGATCCAAAATTCAAATCTGAATTGCTGGCAAAATTCGTTAACATCCTAATGGTTGACGGTAAAAAATCTACTGCAGAGAAAATCGTTTACACTGCACTAGATGCTATGGCTGAAAAGTCTGGTAAAGACCACTTAGCTATTTTTGAAGAAGCTCTTGAAAACGTTCGCCCAGCGGTAGAGGTTAAATCTCGCCGTGTTGGTGGTTCAACTTACCAAGTACCTGTAGAAGTACGTCCGGTTCGCCGTAACGCACTTGCTATGCGTTGGTTGGTTGAAGCTGCGCGCAAGCGTGGTGAAAAATCTATGGCTCAACGCCTAGCTGCTGAAATGCTAGACGCGTCTGAGAACAAAGGTACTGCGGTTAAGAAACGTGAAGACGTTCACCGCATGGCTGACGCAAACAAAGCGTTCGCTCATTACCGTTGGTAATACCTTCTGTGCTGCGAGGTTCTCTCGCAGCACTTTTCTATACTCTAAGGTACACCTTAGTAAGAGGATACAATCGTGGCTCGTAAAACTCCTATTGAGCTATACCGTAATATCGGTATCTGTGCTCACGTAGATGCAGGAAAAACAACCACAACTGAGCGTATTCTGTTCTACACTGGCCTTTCTCACAAAATCGGCGAAGTTCACGATGGTGCAGCAACCATGGACTGGATGGAGCAGGAGCAGGAGCGTGGTATCACTATCACATCCGCTGCGACTACTACATTCTGGCGTGGTATGGAAGCACAGTTCCCTGAGCATCGCGTAAACATCATTGATACCCCTGGACACGTTGACTTTACTATCGAAGTAGAGCGTTCTCTTCGTGTACTTGATGGTGCTGTGGTTGTGTTCTGTGGCTCATCTGGTGTTGAACCTCAGTCTGAAACTGTATGGCGTCAAGCAGACAAATACCACGTTCCACGTTTGGTATTTGTAAACAAGATGGACCGTGCGGGCGCAGACTTCCTACGCGTTGTGAACCAAATTAAGAATCGTCTTGGTGCGACTCCTGTTCCAATCCAGCTGAACGTTGGTGCGGAAGATGAGTTCAGAGGTGTCATCGACCTTATCAAGATGAAAATGATCAACTGGAATGATGCCGATCAAGGCACTTCGTTTACTTACGAAGACATCCCAGCTGACATGATTGAACTTGCTGAAGAGTGGCGCAACCACATGGTTGAATCCGCTGCTGAAGCTAGCGAAGAGCTGATGGACAAGTACCTTGAAGAAGGTGAATTGACTGAAGCTGAGCTCAAACAAGCTCTACGTACTCGCACACTAAATAACGAAATCGTACTGGCTACTTGTGGTAGTGCGTTTAAGAACAAAGGTGTTCAAGCGGTACTGGATGCAGTAGTTGAGTTCTTGCCATCGCCTGTTGACGTACCTGCAATTAAAGGTGTCGACGAAAGAGAAAATGAAGTTGAGCGTCATGCTGACGACAACGAACCTTTCTCAGCGCTAGCGTTTAAGATTGCGACTGACCCATTCGTGGGCACGCTAACTTTCATGCGTGTTTACTCCGGTGTTGTAAACTCGGGTGACGCTGTTTACAACTCAGTAAAAGAGAAGAAAGAGCGTTTTGGTCGTATCGTTCAGATGCATGCGAATAAGCGTGAAGAAGTGAAAGAAGTTCGCGCTGGTGATATTGCAGCTGCTATCGGTCTGAAAGACGTAACAACAGGTGACACACTGTGTGATCAGAACCACAAAGTGATTCTAGAACGCATGGAGTTCCCTGAACCAGTTATTCAGATTGCTGTAGAGCCTCGTTCTAAGGCAGACCAAGAGAAAATGGCTATCGCGCTAGGTAAACTAGCCGCGGAAGATCCATCATTCCGCGTGGAAACGGACGACGAATCAGGTCAGACTCTGATCTCAGGTATGGGTGAACTTCACCTAGACATTATCGTTGATCGTATGAAGCGTGAATTCAGCGTTGATTGTAACGTTGGTAAACCTCAGGTTGCTTACCGTGAAACCATTCGTGGTAAAGCGGAAGTTGAAGGTAAGTTTGTTCGTCAATCAGGTGGTCGTGGTCAATACGGTCATGTTTGGGTCAAACTTGAGCCTTCTGAGCCTGGTGAAGGTTTCGTATTCGTAGACGAAATCGTGGGCGGTGTGATTCCTAAGGAATACATCAGCTCGGTATCGAAAGGTATCGAAGAGCAAATGAATAGTGGTGTTCTAGCGGGTTACCCTGTACTAGATATTAAAGCTACACTATTTGATGGTTCTTACCACGATGTAGACTCAAGCGAGATGGCGTTTAAGATCGCTGGCTCGATGGCATTCAAGAAAGGTGCACTAGAAGCACAACCTGTGATTCTAGAACCTATGATGAATGTCGAAGTAACCACTCCGGAAGACTGGATGGGTGACGTTGTTGGTGACCTAAACCGTCGTCGCGGTATCATTGAAGGCATGGACGAAGGTGTGGCTGGTCTTAAGATCATCCGTGCTCAAGTACCACTATCCGAAATGTTCGGTTACGCAACTGATCTACGTTCTGCAACTCAAGGCCGTGCGTCTTACTCTATGGAGTTTCACGAGTACGCTGAAGTGCCGAAAAACTTCGCAGATAAAATTATTGCAGAGCGTGGTTACTAATTGACGATTGAACTGCAAAAAGTTTACGACTTTTTGCGAGATCAGGGCGTCCAAATATTGCGCTAACGGGCGTTGGCGCATAAAATAACAATTTCTGGCGCGTCGTCGATCAATAATGATCACGACGAATCATAACTAGGAAGGAACACGATCGTGTCTAAAGAAAAATTTGAACGTACGAAACCGCACGTTAACGTTGGTACTATCGGCCACGTTGACCACGGTAAAACAACTCTAACTGCAGCTATCTGT
>NZ_JADDYH010000024.1:0-269 GCF_015163595.1 Vibrio sp. OPT41
CTGTTGAGCTATGTATTCACTCAACAGTAATACCTTATGGTATTGGGTTTCCCCATTCGGAAATCCCAGACTCAAATGGTTTTTACTACCTAATCTGGGCTTATCGCAAGTTAATACGTCCTTCATCGCCTCTGACTGCCAAGGCATCCACCGTGTACGCTTAGTCACTTAACCATACAACCCGAAGGAGTTTCGAGTTGATGTTCAAATCACCAAAGTTGTCTCTCATTATTTGAATGAGCGAGAGACATTCGATTTTGCCGGACTCA
>NZ_JADDYH010000025.1:0-377 GCF_015163595.1 Vibrio sp. OPT41
GGACGCTTACCACTTTGTGGTTCATGACTGGGGTGAAGTCGTAACAAGGTAGCGCTAGGGGAACCTGGCGCTGGATCACCTCCTTAAACGATGATTATACACGATGAGTGTCCACACAGATTGATAGTTCACAAGCGCAAGCTTGTAGCTAACATAGCTCTTTAACAATTTGGAAAGCTGACAAAACAATCTTTAAGATTGTTTGTAAAGTTCTCAATGTTTGTCTTTATGACAAACACCAAAAAACACATTCAAGTGTTCTTGGGAATATCACTTTTAAGTGATTATTCGAAATTGAGTCCGGCAAAATCGAAATGTCTCTCGCTCATTCAAATAATGAGAGACAACTTTGGTGATTTGAACATCAACTCGAAACT
>NZ_JADDYH010000026.1:0-284 GCF_015163595.1 Vibrio sp. OPT41
GTTATTAATTTAGATATGGGATGGAAAGCTAGTTCAGCGACGGAAGGGACACCCATGATCCAAAAGCTCTCAGAACTAGCAAATCAGGAAAAACAGCATTCAATGATGACCGATTACCCTCAGTGGTAATCGGTCTGTTATCTAGTAAGTGATTTCGGCCAGCAATCAGTGGCACTCAACCACAGCACCAGAAACAGCAGCTAATCATTGGACTGGTATTCATACTCGAATCGGAAAAACCAACGGCACACTGGATTACAGCGCGGATCTGGTATGAGTTAGGG
>NZ_JADDYH010000027.1:0-650 GCF_015163595.1 Vibrio sp. OPT41
ATAACGCCTTGTTAAGGTGTGAGGCACGCAATACCTAAGCTTCCGCATACCATCTTAACCACTAGAACTAACGCATAGTAAAAATGCTACGCGTGCCGAATCACTCTTGAACAATTTGTTATGTAGCCGACTTTCAGGTTAGTGCTTTCTGTCCAATTTGGAGCTTGGGCTCAATACCAGCTTTGCGATACAAAGCTAGAGCTGATTCATTGAAAGAATATACTTCTAACCACAGCTCTTCTCCGCCGTTAGAAATAGCTCTTTCCTCAAATGCCTCTATTAGCGCCACTCCAACACCTTGACTCCTAAAGCATGAATCCACAACAATCTGTTCAACGTTTACGATCTTTCGCTCTTTGAGAGTCCAAGACTTACGAACCCATAACTCACCAAAAACAAAACCTACTAACTGCCCTTTGCTTTCGGCTACCAGAAAAATCGAGCTTTCACTTTTGATTATCTTGTGTAGGTCTATTTTTTGTTCAATTTCTTCCGGTGATAAAAAGTCATCAGGTAAATTTGCTTGATGATACTCATTAAGCTGAAACTGTAGTTTCTTGATAACACTGATATCTTCAATGCGAGCTTGCCGAATATTTAACATATATAAATCCTTTTAACTTACCGTCCTCTCGCGGCTACATAACGCC
>NZ_JADDYH010000028.1:0-98548 GCF_015163595.1 Vibrio sp. OPT41
AGCGAGGGAGTAATCGCGCTGAGTTCTTTTAGTTGTTGATTTCATAACACTCTCCAATTTTGGGGGTGGAAAGTGTCAACCTTATTTAGGACGGCACATTCCATACAAAAAAACGCCGGTAGTTACCGGCGTTTTTTTATACATACATTAGTTCAATTCTAGAAACTGTACTTGATGCCAACGGCGCCGCCAAGTTGCAAGTCAGCACCTTTGTAAAGATCTAGCTCTGGGTGTATTTGGCCATAAAGGTCCCAGCCGCGTGATAAATCCCAGTTCACACCAAGTGGTACTCTCACACCAAACTCGTCATCCCATTCATACCAGCCACCAACGCCGACATACCAAGTCACAGGCATGTTTTGATCGAATGTTCCACGCTTAGCGATGTAATCAAACGCCATACCATCGTTTCCGATAATGCCACGATATTTGTTATCTAACTCTACAACAACACTTAATTGTTGATCGACAGCCATACCAACTGATAGATCCGTTGGTTCGCTTGCCGCCATTGCCGTACTAGAAACTAGTCCCAAAACTAAAATGAATTTGTTCTTCATACACGTTATCAATTATTCAAAAAAACATTATTCGCTATTCAAACATAATGGCATATCAATATGTCAACGATGGGTAAGCTCGATGTATGAAAAAGCTGACAAAAGTAAAGATGAGTTTAGGATCACACTAAAAAGGAACTGTCAGTTAATAAAATAGGAACTAAAAAAGGAGGCCGAAGCCTCCTTTTATGCATTACTATGAATGACTGCGATTAACCGTGGTTACGAATCCACTCATCCATTTCAGTTTTTAGGTTATCAGACTTAGTACCGAAGATAGCCTGTACACCACCAGCTACAACTACAACACCAGCAGCGCCTAGTTGTTTTAGCTTGTCTTGGTCAACAGCTGCTGTATCTGCAACTGCTACACGTAGACGTGTGATACATGCATCTAGACCAGTAATGTTAGCTTTACCGCCAAACGCTGCAACCAGTTCACCGCCCATATCAGAGCCAGAAGTTACAGCTGCACTTTCCGTTTCATCTTCACGGCCAGGTGTTTTTAGGTCAAGCGCTGTGATTACACCACGGAACACTACGTAGTAAATTACTGCGTAAACTAGACCAACGGCAATCATTAGCACCATCTTCTGAGCGTTACCAGATAGAACTAGGAAGTCGATCAGACCGTGAGAGAAAGAAGTACCGTGTACAAAGCCTAGAGTGTTCGAAACGATGTATGCAGAACCAGCTAGTAGAGCGTGGATACCGTATAGTAGTGGAGCAACGAATAGGAATGAGAATTCGATTGGCTCAGTAATACCAGTTAGGAATGAAGTCAGTGCAGCTGACGCCATGATACCCATTACTTTTGCACGGTTTTCTGGTTTAGCACAATGAGCAATTGCGATTGCTGCAGCTGGTAGACCGAACATCTTGAACATGTAACCACCCGCTAGCTGACCGAAGCCATTACCAGCAGCACGAGATGCTTCATCAGCAACTAGGTAACAAGTTAGTACACCATTTTGAGCTTCACCGGCAGCGTTAACACAAGAACCTGCTTCGAAGAAGAACGGTACGTTCCATACGTGGTGTAGACCGAATGGGATTAGAGAACGCTCAACAACACCGTAGATACCGAATGCTAGCTGTGGGTTTTGGTGTGCAGCCCAATCAGAGAATGCAGAAATTGCACCGCCAATTGGTGGCCAGATAACAGAAAGGATAACACCTAGGATGATCGCAGCAAAACCAGTGATGATTGGCACTGCGCGCTTACCAGCGAAGAAGCCAAGGTACTCTGGAAGTTGGATTTTGAAGAAACGGTTGAATGCCCAAGCAGCCACACCACCGACAAGGATACCACCTAGTACACCTGTATCGATTTTCTCAACACCCATAACGCCCGCCATTACACCTAGCGTTGCCGTCATGATGCCGTAACCAACGATAGCTGCAAGACCTGCAACACCGTCGTTGTTAGTGAAGCCTAGAGCTACACCTACTGCAAATAGAAGTGCCATTTGGCCGAATACTGAACCACCAGCTTGTTCCATAAGATTAGAAACGATCTCTGGAATAAAGCTTAGATGGGCAGCACCCACACCTAATAAAATACCTGCAACTGGTAAAACTGATACTGGAAGCATCAGAGCCTTACCAACTTTTTGCAGGTTAGCAAAAAGGTTCTTAAACATGTTTATGCTCCTGATAAATTTATAAGTATTATTTGGGCACTAACGGCACACCCCCGTAGCCTAAAGGTTAGCACCCAATGAAAATGTAACCACAACTGCATTATATTTTCCGGCTCTAAATATATATTGATGACCCTCAAACTTTCCACACAGTTACGAAATTTAGTTTCAAAACAAGTCTTGGATCACACCCAAAAACAGCCGATGAAAAGGTTTGCATTGCACTTATATTACTGTTTTATAAAGAATTAATTATTTATATAATTAATTTTAAGGCGTAAATAAAATACGCCTCAATGTTATTTTTAGTAACAAAATTACATTTGTGATTTTTGAATGTTATTAAATCAACATTTTTAGTAAACATTAAACTCGTGAGCGTATCTGTTGTTTTTATCAACAAAAAAGGAGCCTAAGCTCCTTTTTTATGCTCTTATTATTTTTTCATCGCAAAAAAAGATCTCGGAAGTTTTCGGTGGTTTTTTGTGCCACTTCAGAAAGAGAGCACGATTTGAGTTGCGCAATATAAGAAGCGACTTCGACAACATAAGCGGGTTGATTCTCTTTGCCACGATGAGGGACAGGAGCCAAGTAAGGAGAATCTGTCTCAATAAGAAGCTTCTCTAAAGGTAGAGTCTTCACCACTTCTTTTAGCTCTGTAGCTTGACGGAAAGTAACAATCCCCGAGATAGAAATATAAAACCCCAGCTCCAGTGCAGCTTCAGCAAATGGAAGATCTTCTGTAAAACAGTGGATAACACCACCACATTTCTCTGCCCCACCCTTACGCAAAATATCTAGAGTATCCGCACGTGCGTTTCTGGTATGGATAATTAAAGGTTTGTTGAGCTCCACTGCAAGATCAACGTGTTGCTCAAAGCGCTCTTTCTGTAACGCGGCCGTTTCGGGCTTGTAATGATAATCTAAACCCGTTTCGCCAATAGCGACGACTTTTGCATTCGACGCATGGTGGCGCAATACGTCCATCGAAAAGTCGCTTTCAACATCAAGTGGGTGCACACCGCACGAAGCATAAACATTGTCATAAGGCTCGATCATTTCCATCATTTTCGGGAAAGAATCCAGCGTTACTCCAACAGAAAGTAGTTCAGTTACGTTTGCTTGTTTAGCTTTGTTAATAACGTCTTCCACATTGATGTGGAGATCGTCGTAATTCAATTTGTCTAAATGACAATGAGAATCTACGAACATAATGCCTCTCGTGATTCAATTAACCAATTCATTGATAGTAGCTCAAGGTTCAGGCCAGGAAAGGCTTGCACCTGAGCTTTCAGGTTCATCAGCGCCTTCGCTGATGAGTACAAACCGTTATAGTTGTCCGATTGAAACTTTGTCGCACCCGGAAGCATTTGAGCTTCTGATACACCAAACTGCGCTTTCTGAGCATCTGTCAGTAAATACCATGCCCAGTCTAGTGATTGCTCTGAGTGTTTAGCGATTAAAGAAGCACACTCAGAAACGTCTGAAACAGGCGAAGACATTGCCTTAATAAAACTGCGTTCAAAAGCCAAGTAAGCTTCGAGCTCACCATTATTTAACGCATCCAATGTTTTTATTGGAGAGCCCATATTCAGTTTTAAGGCATAAGCAGGAACTTGCTTCGCCCCTTGTTCGTGCATCCATTGCATCGCTTGTTCCGCTGACGGAGGCGCAACAACCCAGTGTTGGCAACGGCTACGAATCGTTGGGAGCAGACGCTCCTGATTGTGGGTAACGAGCAAAAACAAGCACTTTGCCCCAGGCTCTTCTAGCGTCTTTAACAGCGCATTCGATGCCGACTCGTTCATAGAGTCCGCCGGTTCTATTACAAATAGGCGGTAACCATTAAGCTGAGATGATTCCTGAGCAAGACGGTTACAAGCGCGAATTTGGTCCACCGTTATCGCCTTTCCTTCTTTCTCTGGCTTGATCCAGTGTAAATCAGGGTGGTTTTGAGATTGATTTAGCTGGCAGCTATGACAAAAACCGCATGCTTCACTCGCGTAATTTTGGCAAAGAAGTACTTGGCTAAAAAACTCGATAAGTTTTTCGATGCCCAAGCCCTGCTCGCTTTGTAATAAAAGCGCACCTGGTATTCTGTCCGACTCTAACCCTACTTTGAGGTTATCCCATATTGGCTGTAGCCATGGATAATCATTTAACATGAGTCACCTAAATTTACGTTTCACTTATTGACGAGCTAGCCACTCGTTTAGAGCGTCCCGAATATCACGCGACACGCCTTCAATCGTCTGTTCTGCGTTAATGATAACGATGGAAGGATCGGCATGAGCAATCTCCAAATAACGCTCACGTGTACGCTCGAAGAAACTAATATCCATCTTCTCTATACGATCTAACTCACCACGCCCACGCGCACGCTCAAGCCCAACACGAGGGTCAATATCCATATAGAGAGTGAGAGCAGGTTTAAAATCACCAAGCGTTGTATCCCGGAGATTTTTCATTAACGATGCGTCAATCTGACGGCCACCACCTTGATAAGCTTGCGACGACATATCGTGTCGGTCACCAACCACCCACTGACCGTTTTCCAAAGCTGGTTTGATCACGTTCTCAACCAACTGAACACGTGCAGCGTACAGAAGAAGCAACTCCGTCATGTCCTTAAGTTCTTCGCCTTCGTGCTCTTCTTTCACCAGAGCGCGCATTTTTTCTGCTAGCGGTGTGCCTCCTGGCTCACGGGTATTTACGATATCCTCAATACCGGCCGCTTTTAGCGTATCTAAAACGGTTTTAATCGCAGTGCTTTTACCCGCGCCTTCTAGGCCTTCAACGACAATAAAGTTTGCTTTCATCATTTTTTCTTTCTTAGTTCTCTTAAATAGGCACGAACAGCACGGTTGTGCTCAGCAAGGGATTTCGAAAATACATGTCCGCCCTTTCCACTTGCTACAAAATATAAATAGTTGCTGCTTTCTGGATTCAAAGCCGCTTCAATGGAAGCTTCACCAGCCATCGCAATCGGTGTTGGTGGCAAACCATTGATGGTATAGGTGTTATATGGTGTCGGCGTACGCAAATCTTTCTTACGAATGTTGCCATCGTAGGCGTCACCCATACCATAAATAACTGTCGGATCAGTTTGTAACCGCATGCGTTTGTTCAATCGGTTGATAAACACAGAAGCGACGCGCTCACGCTCAGAATCAATAGCCGTCTCTTTCTCGATGATAGACGCGAGAATCAAGGCTTCATATTTATCCTGTAATGGCAGCTTTTCTTGACGAGCTTCCCAGCTAGCATCCAGTATTTTATTGAGTTTTCGATGCGCTCGTTTTAATAACTGGCTTTCACTCGCACCCGCTGTGTAATGGTAGGTTTCTGCTAAAAACAACCCTTCTAGCTTTTCTCTCTCAATTCCGAGCTTCGCAGCCATTTCTTTTTCTGAAAGATCGGTTAAATCATGCTTTAAATAAGGAGCACTTTTTAGTTGATCTACCCATTCAGAAAAGCGGCTGCCTTCAACAAAAGTGATCGCAAACTGGTATTCTTTTCCAGTATTCAGATGCTCCAATGTTTGCGAAAGCGACATACCAGGCTCAAGTTGGTAAGTACCCGCTCGCACTTGCAACAATTCTGGATATAAGTGAGGAATTAAACGGATGTACTCCGATGTTTCAATCACCTCATCTTCAACTAAGGCGCGCATGACATGATGAAAGCTTGTACCACTTTCTACAGTAAACAGCTGAGGTTGTTCCAATAGAATAGGCTTTTCAACGTATTGTTTAGCCTGTGAAATTATATAAAAAACAGCTGCTGCGCCTATCACTGCGATCAGCACAACAAAAGCCAACAGTTTTTTAATCACGTAGTTAAATTCCCTTGCAGTCGTTGAGTCAATTTTCCTATCGGAAATATAGTCTTAGAGTTCGATGTCACTATGCTGCGAATAGGTGCGACACCTAATATTGAGTTACACATGAAAGCCTCGTCAGCACTCAGCAAATCTGGAAGTATAAAACGCCCCTCGATGACTTCAATATGACTTACTTTAAGTAACTCAAGCACCTTACGACGCATTACGCCCGTAACGCCTGATAAGGTCAGCTCCGGCGTAAATACTTTATTACCTTTAACCCAAAAAAGGTTGGCCATTGTAGTTTCAATGACATGGTTTTGCACATTTAACGTTATTGCATCTGCAAACTCTGTATTGTCGATTTCAGCCTTGGCGAGAATCTGCTCTAAACGGTTGTTGTGCTTATGTCCCGCAAGTAAAGGTTGAATCCCTAGACGAGTATTACAAACGCCCAAGTCCACACCTTGTTCTTGCCAAGATGAATAATGAGAAGGAAACGCAAAATTGGAAATCGTCACGATAGGGCCTTTAATCCCATTAGGGCTATACCCTCGCCCGCCAATACCGCGGCTAACGTGAATCTTCACCCCCGCTCGTGCGTCAGATAAAACCGCTTTGCTTGCCCAATCATGCACAACTTTCCAGTCAGGTGAAGAGATCTTCAAAGCGTCAAGGCAAGCACTCATGCGCTCAGTATGTTCTTGCCAGTAAACCAACTCTCCATTTTGGGTCAGGATGGTGGTAAAGCCTCCATCACCGTATTGGAATGAGCGATCACCTAGCTCTACATGCGTTTGCGGAACTCCATTTACCCAAAACATTCACGTACCTTCAAATTAGCAGACAACAAATAAAACAAAACGGCTCAATGCTAAGCATCGAGCCGTTAGAATACAAGTTTCGCTTATCTAAATAAGGTTAGATAGTGTTACTCAGCGAACTTTTTGAAGATCAAAGAACCGTTTGTACCACCAAAGCCAAACGAGTTACAGATAGCGTATTCCATACCTTCAACTTTGCGCGCAGTGTGCGGCACAAGGTCGATGTCTAGACCTTCTTCTGGATCATCAAGGTTAATCGTTGGTGGAACGATTTGGTCAACCAAAGACATAACCGTGATAATTGCTTCAACAGAGCCTGCTGCACCTAATAGGTGACCAGTCATAGACTTAGTTGATGATACAAGTACTTGCTTCGCACCTTCTTCACCAAGAGCACGTTTCACGCCCTTGATTTCTGCAACGTCGCCAGCAGGAGTAGATGTACCGTGAGCATTCACATAACCTACTTGGGTACCTGTGATGTTCGCGTCACGCATTGCCGCTTCCATCGCAAGTGCACCACCAGAGCCATCTTCGCTTGGAGAAGTCATGTGGTAAGCATCACCAGACATACCAAAACCAACCAGTTCTGCGTAAATCTTCGCGCCACGTGCTTTTGCGTGTTCGTACTCTTCAAGCACCATCATGCCAGCACCATCACCTAGAACAAAACCATCACGGCCTTTATCCCATGGGCGAGACGCTTTTTGAGGCTCTTCATTACGAGTAGATAGTGCTTTAGCTGCACCGAAGCCAGCCATGCCAAGAGGCGTAGAAGCTTTTTCTGCACCACCAGCAACCATCGCATCTGCATCGCCGTAGGCAATCATACGTGCTGCATGGCCGATATTATGCAGGCCAGTAGTACATGCGGTAGAAATCGCGATATTTGGACCACGGAGACCACGCATGATAGATAGGTTACCTGCAACCATGTTTACAATGGTCGAAGGAACAAAAAATGGGCTAACTTTGCGAGGGCCTTTGTCTACTAATGCAGTATGGCCAGTTTCGATAAGGTCAAGACCGCCAATGCCTGAGCCGATAGCAACACCAACTCGAGCCGCATTTTCTTCGGTAATTTGTAAGCCAGAGTTATCAAGAGCTTGAATACCCGCTGCAATGCCGTACTGGATGAAAAGGTCCATCTTACGAGCATCTTTTTTAGACATGTACTCTGTGCAATCGAAATCTTTAACAAGACCTGCAAAACGAGTTGAGAAGTTCGTAGTATCAAAGTGCTCGATATTTACGATACCACTTTGACCTTCTAGCAGGGCTTTCCAAGATGATTCTACTGTGTTGCCTACCGGTGACAACATACCCATGCCAGTGACAACTACACGACGCTTGGACACGATATAATTCTCCGGGAATTGAATATTTCTATGAGAGGATAGAAGAAGTTAGAAAGAACACAGGCGGTCTAGGAGACCGCCTGGGAGAGCTAATTACTGAGCGCTGTTTACGTAGTCGATTGCAGCTTGAACAGTAGTGATCTTCTCAGCTTCTTCGTCAGGAATCTCAGTGTCGAATTCCTCTTCTAGAGCCATAACTAGTTCTACAGTGTCTAGAGAATCAGCACCTAGATCATCAACGAAAGAAGCTTCGTTTTTAACTTCTGCTTCGTCTACACCTAGCTGTTCAACAATGATTTTCTTTACGCGTTCTTCGATGTTGCTCATTTTTCTTTTCCTTTACAGATTTCGCCTAATGCGATGATTCCGTAGTTTATTCGAACTATTGAAAGTTGCAAGGGGGTCCTTGCTGGTCAAACCACAAAATTAGCGAATTTAACCGAATTTCAATACATTTTTGACTTAAATCATGCACAAATCTTGCGCATAAGCATGACAAGTTCATGACAGTTAACTGCAACTATAGGCTATTTTTCACAATGTAAAATAGCTTATTTTGCATAAACTGTCGCATTAAACCATGTACATGCCACCATTTACATGCAAAGTTTCACCAGTAATGTACGCTGCTTCAGGAGAAGCAAGGAAAACTACTGCTGATGCAATTTCACGTGGGTCACCTAAACGACCTGCTGGCACGTTCGACAAAGTTGCCGCACGTTGGTCATCACTTAGCGCCTTAGTCATGTCAGTTTCGATGAAACCAGGAGCAACAGTGTTCACTGTTACACCACGAGACGCAACTTCACGAGCCATTGATTTAGTAAAACCAATCACGCCCGCTTTCGCTGCTGCGTAGTTAGTTTGACCAGCATTACCCATGGTACCAACAACAGAGCCTACGTTGATGATACGACCCGCACGTTTTTTCATCATACCGCGTAAAACCGCTTTAGACATGCGGTAGATAGGCGTTAGGTTGGTATCGATGATGTCGTTCCACTCATCATCTTTCATGCGCATCAATAGGTTGTCACGAGTAATACCAGCGTTATTCACCAGAATATCGATCACACCAAATTCTTCGTTGATCGTTTTTAATGTCGCTTCGATAGACTCGACATCAGTCACGTTAAGCGCTAAGCCTTTACCGTTATCACCAAGATACTCGCTGATAGCAGCCGCACCACTTTCAGAAGTAGCAGTACCGATAACCGTAGCACCTCGCTCGACAAGAAGTTCCGCGATCGCGCGGCCAATACCACGGCTTGCGCCGGTAACTAGCGCGATCTTACCTTCTAGATTCATCATGTTGTGTTTCCTTTTCTTATCGCAAATTTATCGCTTGATGGATTACTTCGCAGCGTCTAGCGATGCGATATCATTCACTGCTGCTGCAGTTAGCGTTTTCACGATACGTTTTGTTAGACCTGTTAAAACTTTACCAGGACCAAGCTCAAGAAGATTTTCTACGCCTTGTTCGTGCATCAGTTCAACTGTTTCAGTCCAACGAACTGGGCTATGTAGCTGACGAACAAGCGCATCTTTGATTTTTGCAGGATCTGTCTCAGCAACCACATCAACGTTGTTGATAACTGGCAGCTGTGGTGAGTTAAATTCGATAGACTCAAGAGCTACAGCAAGTTTTTCCGCTGCTGGCTTCATAAGTGCACAGTGTGAAGGTACTGAAACAGGAAGAGGAAGCGCACGCTTCGCACCAGCTTCTTTACATAGCGCACCAGCTCGCTCTACTGCGTCTTTGCTACCAGCGATAACGACTTGACCAGGCGAGTTAAAGTTTACTGGAGAGACCACTTCGCCTTGCGCTGCGTCTTCACACGCTTTTGCAATCGCATCATCAGCCAAACCGATAATCGCGTACATTGCGCCAGTACCAGCTGGTACTGCTTCTTGCATAAGTTGACCACGTAATTCAACCAGCTTGATGGCTTCTTTAAAGTCAATAACACCCGCACATACAAGTGCTGAGTACTCACCTAGGCTGTGACCGGCTAGGTTTGCTGGTTGCTCTAAGCCAAGTTCCTGCCATACACGCCAGATTGCAACAGATGAAGCTAGCAAAGCTGGTTGAGTACGGAAAGTCTCGTTTAAATCTTCTGCAGGTCCATTTTGAACAAGCGCCCATAGATCGTAACCTAGTGCGTCAGATGCTTCTGCAAATGTTTGTTTTACTACGTCATATTGTTCGCCTAGTTCTGCAAGCATACCTACAGCTTGAGAACCTTGACCTGGAAATACGATAGCAAACTTGCTCATGTTGTTTTCCTTTAAGCAAAGTAAAAAGAAATAAGATGCACCAAGTGCACCTTAAATTTTGAATTCTTGTGAAACTTAGAACTTCACAAGGGCCGAGCCCCAAGTGAATCCGCCGCCAAACGCTTCAAGAAGCAGAGTTTGACCGCGTTTAATACGACCATCACGTACCGCTTCATCTAGTGCTGTTGGCACCGTCGCAGCTGATGTGTTGCCGTGTTTATCAAGTGTAATCACGACTTGGTCTAGTGACATCGAAAGTTTCTTCGCTGTCGCTGAAATAATGCGGTAGTTCGCTTGGTGCGGCACTAGCCAGTCTAGTTCAGACTTATGCATGTTGTTGGCTTCAAGCGTATCTTTTACTAGTTTCGATAGCTGAGTGACAGCGACTTTGAATACTTCGTTCCCAGCCATATGAAGCCATTTATCCGCATCTTGCCCCCGCACAGGTACAGGTAGGCTTAGAAGCTCTCCGAATTGACCATCCGAGTATATGTGGGTAGAGATAATGCCAGGCTCTTGGCTAGCGCCTACGACAACGGCTCCGGCACCATCACCAAATAGGATAATGGTTGAACGGTCTGTCGGATCACACGTTTTAGACAAAGCATCTGAACCAATCACAAGTACGTTTTTGCACATACCAGATTTGATATGTTGGTCTGCAACAGATAATGCGTACACAAAACCAGAACAAGCAGCGGCTAAGTCAAAAGCTGGACAACCTTTAATGCCAAGCTTTGCCTGCACCTGACACGCAGATGAAGGGAAAGTATGGCTACTGCTCGTTGTGGCTACGATAATCAGGTCGATATCGTTTTTATCAATACCCGCCATATCGATAGCGTTTTCAGCTGCGTAGAATGCCATGTCTGCTACAGTCTCGTTTTCTGCAGCAATTCGACGCTCTTTAATACCCGTGCGAGCAACGATCCACTCATCACTTGTATCTACCATTTTCTCTAGATCTGCGTTTGTACGCACCTGAGATGGCAGGTAGCTGCCAGTACCTAAAATTTTGCTATACATGAAGACTAATAATGCCTCTCGAGTAAAACCGCTTCCAAACGATCGCTAATACGGCTTGGTACTTGTCGTTTGACCTCGTGTACTGCCTCGCCAAGTGCATTGACAATCGCAGATACATCCGCACTTCCATGGCTTTTTATGACAATGCCGCGCAATCCTAGCAAACTTGCGCCGTTATACTGGTCGGGGTTCAGTGTTTTTAGTTCATTAAACAGCCTAGAAAACAACTTTCTAGCTATCCAACCCTTTATCGTTGATGCCATTATGCTGGTTTTAATTTTTTCGATAAAAAGTTGAGCTGTTCCCTCACTGGCTTTTAAGCATACGTTGCCGACAAATCCATCACAAACAATGACGTCAGCAACATCATGCAAAATTTGATTACCTTCAATATAACCGACAAAGTTAATCGCATCGGTCTGAGAAAGCATTTCTGCGCAACGTTTGACTAAATCGTTACCTTTAATCTCTTCTGCGCCAATATTGAGTACAGCAACGCGAGGAGGACGACCCAAGTGTTCTTCAGCTAATGCACTGCCCATTACAGCAAATTGGAACAAGCTATCAGCATCGCACGATACATTCGCCCCCAGATCTAGCATCCAAGTGCGCTTTCCGGTAATCGTCGGTAAAGCGGAAACTAAAGCAGGACGTTCAATGCCAGGAAGTAACTTAAGAATGAAACGCGATAGTGCCATTAATGCACCGGTGTTGCCACCACTAACACAAGCATCCGCTTTCTGCTCAGAAACCAAATCGATAGCCATACGCATAGAACTATTTTGGCTATTACGCAACGCCAATGAAGGTTTTTCTGAGTTCGAGATAACTTTCTCGCTGTGAAGAATAGTCAAGCGGGAACTGGTCGAGGTACCGAGTTGAGATAATTGAGACGTGATCAGAGATTGATCACCAATAAGAATCACTTTTAGCTCTGGGAAATGAGACAGTGCCTGCACGGCGGCAGGCACTGTTACGCGTGGACCGAAATCCCCGCCCATTGCATCAAGTGCAACGGTAATACTTTGCAAAGGTTCAACCTTACTTGTTGATAACCTTTTGACCACGGTAGTAACCTTCAGCAGTTACGTTGTGGCGTAGGTGAGTTTCACCAGAAGTCGCGTCTACAGATAGAGCAGCTGTAGTTAGCGCATCGTGTGAACGACGCATACCGCGCTTAGAACGAGTTTTACGGTTTTTCTGTACGGCCATTGACCCTACTCCTATACTATTGGGTTAAAAACCTGAAGAAGAATCGGCTACCACACCTATTACTTTTTCAGACTTTTCAAAACGTCGAATGGATTCGGTTTTTCTTCCTCAATTTCTTCAGGAATCTCACCAAAAACCATGTTATTTGAATCAACGCTACAATCCGCTTCATCGTGCATCGCAATTTGAGGTAATGCTAAGATGAACTCGTCTTCAACAAGTTGTATGAGGTCTAATTCACCATATTCATTTAGATCTACCAAATCATAAATTTCTGGTGCTTCCTGTTCTGTTTTCTCACCGTAGTAAGGAGTAGAAAGGAATTCAACTTCGCACTCATGTGCGAATACCTCATTACAACGCTGACACTCTAAATCGACTTCGATGTTAGCTTTACCAGAGATAACAACGAGTCGCTGTTCATCCATCCCAAATGACAATGAGACTTCTGCGTCGCGTTTTACGCCTTCAGTTGTTTCCACTAAGCGCTTGAAAAGACTAGCTTGGATGATGCCATCGTAATCCAATCGTTTCTGTGCAGCTTTAGCTGGGTCAACCGTTCGCGGTATTTTTACCTTTTGCATAGGGCGCGAATATTATCTTCCAAATCAAAATTAGTCAAAGAAAAAGGCAAAAAAGTTGTACTTTTTTGCGCTTAACATACAGAGCATTAGCCAGAATCATTTTTGATCGATTATCCTATTGGAAATGCTCCCACGAATTGTAATTCAAAATGAAAAATTACCAACTGGTTTTAGCCTCAACTTCCCCTTTTCGTAAACAACTGCTTGAAAAGCTCTCACTACCATTCGTTTGTTTATCACCTGATTGCGATGAAACACCTTTTGACCAAGAAACGCCAACTGAACTTGTGCAGAGACTGGCCCAAGAGAAAGCAATATCTTGCCAGACGGATAAAGCAAGTTTAGTTATCGGCAGTGACCAAGTTTGTGTCATTAATGGTGAAATCGTTGGCAAGCCTTTAAATAGAGATAACGCGATAAATCAACTTTTGGCTCAAAGTGGAAAAGTCATCACTTTCTATACTGGTCTTGCGGTACATAACACCGTCACAAACCATACAGAAGTCGGCTTTGATTCTTTCGAGGTGCACTTTAGAGATTTAACGCTTGAACAAATCAAACGCTACGTCGACAGGGAAGAACCTTTTTACTGCGCAGGCAGCTTTAAAAGCGAAGGCATGGGAATTTGCTTGTTTACGAAATTAGTTGGTAAAGACCCGAACACACTTGTCGGACTACCATTGATTGATTTGATTGATATGTTGCATGTTCAAGGACTCGATGTCCTTTAACCCAAATACGATAAAAGGGAGCCACAGGCTCCCTTTTGCATCCGCGAGGAAAACATGGTTACGCGTTTCTTAAACCCGCCAACACTTTTTCTAGTTTCGGTTCCATCGGTGCGTTGATTTCCATCCACTCATCATTTGATGGGTGTTGGAACTTGATGTTTGCCGCGTGTAGGAACAAACGATCTAAACCAACTTGACCTGTGTAAGCGTCAAAGCGACGATCACCGTAGCGATCATCCCAAGCGATTGGGTGACCAGTGTATTGCGTATGAACTCGGATTTGGTGAGTTCGACCAGTAATCGGACTCGCCTGAATCAATGTAGCTTGTTCGAACTTTTCCAAAATCTTAAAACGCGTTTCTGACGGCTTACCATTAGGGTTAACACGAACAATACTGTTCACTTCGTTTTTGAGCAGTGGCGCGTTCACAACCTTACAACTGCTTTTCCATTGCCCCATGACAAGAGCTAAGTAAAACTTCTTTACTGTCTTTTCACGAAACTGGGCTTGCAAGTGACGAAGTGCAGAACGCTTCTTAGCAACCAGCAAAATCCCTGAAGTATCACGGTCAATACGATGCACAAGTTCAAGAAAGCGAGCTTGAGGACGCAGAGCCCTAAGCGCTTCAATCGCACCAAACTTTAAACCACTGCCACCATGCACAGCGGTGCCAGATGGTTTGTTTAGAATCAACATATGATCATCTTCGAAGATAATCATATTTTCCAACTCAGCGACTTTGTTAAGTTTCGTACTTGGTGCGACATCGTCATCTTTTTTCTCGACGGTCACCGGTGGAATACGAACGAGATCGCCTGCTTTTAACTTGTACTCTGCTTTTATACGCTTTTTATTTACGCGCACTTCGCCCTTACGCACAATTCGGTAAATCATGCTTTTAGGAATGTCTTTTAATTGGTTGCGCAAAAAATTATCAATGCGCTGACCCGCCATATCTTCGTCGATATCGACGAACTGGACTTTTGTTCTTATTTCGTTCATGGGCGGTATTGTAAACTCAATTTCGTGCGACTTCACATTATTCTTGTCGTAAAAGAAACACTCCGTGGCACATACTGGTCTAAATTTCGCCAAGCTTTTGTTTAAATTATTAAAACTCTCAATCAAGTTCTCAATTTGTTTTCTGTCTTGAACAGTTTGCACATCTCAATTGCTTATGAAACAGCCAGTTATAAAATAGAAATTTTGAGTTTAGCGGCAAATTTTCTATCGTTTGCGTGAAAGCAGATTGCTGATAGCCACGCGCACTGCTATAGTTCACAGCTGCTAAGGAAGGTTTGGTTACATTTTATTCATTACCAATCATTTATCCTCAAGCAATGTGAGTAGATCGTTGAAGGTCGAGTGCAGCATTGGCGTGAGACACATCGAATTCAACACTCTTGCCACCCTACTCCTCGCATATTCACGTTGAGTACCTACCGCCCAAATAGCGGGTCACAAGTCTACGTTTCCAACAGAAACCACAAGAGGCTTGTGATGACTGAAGTGCCCGAGAGCATCCCCTTCCAGCCGGGAGGCTGCAAAATACAAGCCATGGGATCAGGCACCGTGAAAGAGCGAAAAAACAGTGGCAAGTCGACAAGAAAGATATAAAAGAAAAGACAACGAGAATTTTCAATGAAAAGAATGTTAATTAACGCAACTCAAAAAGAAGAGTTGCGTGTCGCTCTGGTTGATGGCCAGCGACTTTTCGATCTTGATATCGAGAGTCCAGGACATGAATCTAAAAAAGCGAATATCTACAAAGGACGTATCACACGTATCGAACCAAGCTTAGAAGCCGCATTTGTTGATTACGGCGCCGAGCGTCACGGTTTCCTCCCTCTCAAAGAAATTGCCCGCGAATATTTCCCTGAAGGTTACACCTACCAAGGTCGTCCAAGCATCAAAGAAGTGCTAACGGAAGGCCAAGAAGTTATCGTTCAAGTGGAAAAAGAAGAACGTGGAAGCAAGGGCGCAGCTCTTACTACTTTCATTTCTCTTGCTGGTAGTTACCTTGTTCTGATGCCTAACAACCCTCGTGCTGGCGGTATTTCTCGTCGAATCGAAGGTGACGAGCGTACTCAACTAAAAGCCGCATTAAGTACTTTGGAACTGCCTCAGGGCATGGGCCTAATCGTACGTACTGCTGGCGTTGGCAAGAGTGCTGAAGAGCTTGAGTGGGATTTGAATGTACTACTTAACCACTGGGGTGCAATCAAAGGTGCAGCGGACTCTAACCCTGCTCCATTCTTAATCCACCAAGAAAGTAACGTTATCGTTCGTGCAATCCGTGACTATTTGCGTCGTGATATTGGCGAAATCTTAATTGATAGCAACACCATCTACGAACGTGCAAAAGAGCACATTCAATTGGTGCGCCCTGATTTCCTTAACCGCGTTAAGAAATATGAAGGTGAAGTTCCACTATTCAGCCACTACCAAATCGAAAGCCAAATTGAATCGGCTTTCCAACGTGAAGTGCGTCTGCCATCTGGTGGTTCTATTGTTATTGACCCGACTGAAGCACTAACGTCTATCGATATCAACTCTGCTCGTGCAACCAAGGGCGGCGATATTGAAGAAACAGCTCTAAACACGAACCTAGAAGCAGCCGACGAAATTGCTCGCCAATTGCGTCTACGTGACTTAGGTGGCTTAGTGGTTATCGACTTTATCGATATGACCCCAGTTCGTCACCAACGAGAAGTAGAAAACCGTCTACGTGAAGCCGTTCGCCTTGACCGCGCTCGTGTACAAATCGGTCGTATTTCTCGCTTTGGTTTGTTGGAGATGTCACGCCAGCGCTTGAGCCCTTCTCTTGCAGAAGCAAGCCATCACATCTGTCCTCGCTGTAGCGGAACTGGTGTCGTTCGCGACAACGAATCTCTAGCACTTTCTGTACTTCGTTTAATTGAAGAGGAAGCGCTAAAAGACAACACAGCACAAGTACTTGCAGTCGTACCTGTGCCAATCGCCTCTTACTTATTGAACGAAAAACGTCGTTCAGTAAACCATATCGAACGCATTCAAGAAGTGAAAATTACGGTTGTTCCTAACTCTGATATGGAAACACCGCACTTTGAAGTTATCCGTGTTCGTGAAGGCGAAGAGTTCGATCTGATATCTTACTTACTTCCTAAGAAACTGGAAGCAATGAAAGAAGCAGAAGGTAAAGAGCCAGCGGAAGTTGACGTAAAACCAAAACGAATTGAAGAGCCAGTTCTTAAAGGCTTTGCTGCTCCGTCTCAAACCGCACCTGCACCAGCAGCTAAACCAGCTCCTGAGGCGAAGAAGAAAGAACAAAATGTTGAACAAGAAGAGAAACCTGGATTGTTCAGCCGTCTGTTTAAAGCACTTGGTAGCTTCCTATTCGGTGGTTCTGAAGAAACAAAAGAAGAACAGAAACCTCAGGAAGAGAAAAAACCAAATCGCGATAATCGACGTAATAAGCGTGATCGCAACGATCGTCGTCGCAATAACAACCAGCGCGATAATCGTGATAACCGCGACAATCGCGATAACCGACGTCGTCGTAAGCCTCGTGATGAGCAAGCGAATGAGCAAAACGAAGCTCAACAACAAACCAATAAACAGCAAAACCGCAACCAAAAGCGTAAGCCTAAAGCTCAACAAGCAGACAAAGCCCAAGAGCAAAAAGCAAATGCAAAAGTAGCGGAAAAAGGCCTGCAGCTAGCGGCGGAAGCTCGAACTGAAACAAAACCAGAAGAGAGCAAACCAAAGCAACAAAACGCGAAAGCAGAAAAAGTGAAGGAGCGTCGCCAACGTCGCAAACTGAACAAGTCTGTACGCGTTAAAGACCAAGAAGCGGTTGAGAGGAAAGCCGAAGAAACAGCGGTTAAGACTCAAGAAACGGTTGAAACCAAAGTTGAGAAGCCAACAGAAGCAGCGGTAGAAGCACAGCAAGACAACAAGCAAGCAGAGTCTAAGCAACGTCGTAATCGTCGTTCGCCACGTCACCTGCGTGCAAGCGGCCAGCGTCGTCGCCGTGGCCGTGATCGCCGCCCTAACCCGTTCCGCCTACGTAAGGGAGGTGTCGCTTCTCCTGAAATGGCTATGGGTAAAGTAATGCCACGTTACATTCCGAAACCAGCACCTAAGAAGGAAGAGCGAGTTAAGGAAGAAGCTGTAGCAGCAGTACCTACAATCCAAGGTGGCTTTGCGTGTCCAGAAATGGCAATGGGTAAAGTGATTATTCGTCGCGAGCAACCTGTCGTAACAGATGCTCCAGTTGTTGAACACAAGGTTCAAGAAACCGTTGAAGCGAAAGTTGAATCTCCAGCAGTAGAAGCACCTGTTGTGGAAGCAGTAATCGCAGAAAAAACTGAATCGGCAGTAGTAGAAACAGCCTCTGTAGAGCCTATCGTTGAAACTCCTGCAACTGAACATGCTGAACCGGTTGATGCCATTGTAGAAACGGCACCAGCTGAAGAGCCTGTGGTTGAAGCAGCAAAAGAGATTGCAGCCGAAGCGCCAGTAGCTAAACCAGAGCCTAAAGTCGAAGCCATCAAAGTTGCTGCTAAGCTAAACGCTAGCGCACCGATGACAAAAGCACCTGGCCCTCAAGAGCTACGCGAAATCACGGTTGCAGCAGCACCGTTCAAAACCGAACGTTACCAAGCTAAAGGTGCGGGTAGCCAAGTGGCTAAAAACCGCGCATCGGCAGAGATGACAAAGCCTAACTTTAACTAGGCTAAATCATTACGTTCAACTGCTTAACGGCATAAATAAATTAAAGGCTACCATCTGGTAGCCTTTTTTATCTTCATATCTGCCCAATAAATTGTTCATATAAATACCAATTCGCGATCACATTTGTACGCCATTATTCGTATCATTCTTGAACTTAATCACACTTTTCGGTAGCATGCGCCGACTCAAGTTTTCGACACCATTCTGATGCTGCTCTTTTAATACTACGGTTTACACTGCAATGTTTGATTAGAAATCAACCACTCAGTGGCTTGTGCAAATACGAATATGTGTCGGGTTTAACTCATTGCAAAGAGAACTTAAAAACAAACATGTTCGAATTTCCCCAATTTTCTAAGCACTCCGTAAAAAATGATGTGCTATCAGGCTTAACCGTTGCGCTAGCATTGGTTCCTGAAGCTGTCGCATTTGCGTTCGTCGCAGGCGTAGATCCGATGGTCGGTCTTTACGCTGCATTCATCGTTGGTCTTATTACTTCCATTTTCGGTGGTCGTCCCGGCATGATCTCTGGTGCAACAGGTGCCATGGCAGTCGTAATGGTTTCGCTTGTCGCGACTCACGGTGTCCAGTACCTATTCGCAGCCATCATGCTCGCTGGTATTCTTCAAATTGCCGCTGGTATGTTTAAATTGGGTAAGTTCATCCGTATCGTACCTCACCCTGTGATGATCGGTTTTGTGAACGGTCTGGCTATTGTTATCTTCCTAGCTCAGTTGGGTCAGTTTAAAGCGCCTGACATCAACGGCATGCTTACTTGGCTACCACAAGACCAGATGCTGCTAATGCTTGGTTTGGTTGCGCTGACTATGGCAATCATTCACTTTCTACCAAAAATCACAACAGCTGTACCCTCTTCACTTGTTGCGATCGTAACGGTGACGGCTTTAGTGGTTGGCTTGGATCTGGAAACTCGCACTGTTGTTGACTTCCTGCGTACAATGTCTGGAGATGAAGCTGCAACACTCGCAGGTTCACTACCAACCTTCTCTATTCCTGCGGTACCATTTACACTTGAGACACTACAAATCATTCTTCCATACGCGATCATTCTCGCGGCCATTGGTCTAATTGAATCTCTACTAACACTGACAGTTTTAGATGAGATGACGAATACTCGTGGTCAATCTAACCGCGAATGTATCGGTCAAGGTATGGCAAACATGACGTGTTCTGTGTTTGGCGCAATGGGTGGTTGTGCGATGATTGGTCAGTCGATGATCAACGTAAACTCAGGTGGTCGCGGCCGTCTATCTGGTATCGTTGCGGCTATCGCTCTATTGATGTTTATCTTATTCGCTTCTTCGCTAATTGAAATGATCCCACTCGCTGCTCTGGTTGGTGTGATGTTCATGGTTGTCATTGGTACATTCGAATGGGCAACATTTAAGCTAGCACGCCGCGTACCGAAGCAAGACTTCTTCGTTATTGTTCTTGTGACCGTTGTTACTGTTCTTACTGACCTTGCTGTTGCCGTAGCGGTTGGTGTTATCGTTTCTGCATTAATGTTTGCATGGCAACACGCTAAGCACATCTATGCCGACACGTGCTTAAACGAGGAAGGTTCAAAAGAGTACAAGATTCACGGCCCTATTTTCTTTGGCTCTGCGGCTAACTTCCTGGAGTTGTTTAACGCGCCTGAAGATCCAAAAGATGTGATTGTCGATTTTGCAGACTCTCGCGTGACAGATCACTCTGCAATTGAAGCCATTGAAACACTGGCTGAGCGTTACAATGCTCAAGGTAAAACGCTGCACCTTCGTCACCTAAGCCCAGATTGTCGTAAACTTTTGGACAAAGCTGGCAGCTTGGTTGAAATTAACGTGAAGGAAGACCCAAGCTACAAAGTCGCAACCGACATACTAGCGGGTTAACACGAATAAAAAGGGATGAGCTGAGCTCATCCCTTTTTCTATTGTCTTCAAGCACGGCGATTATAGCTTCTTCAAAATTGCGTCTGATGCCTCTTCGATTAAATCAAGCACCAGTTCAAAGCCATCTTCCCCACCATAATATGGGTCCGGGACTTCGTCGTAAACTGACTCAGAATGACTTAAAAATAACGATACTTTGTGTCGATACTTCAACGGACAAATATCCAATAAATCGGCCAAATTTGCTTTATCTGCGGCTAATATAAGGTCAAACTTTTCAAAGTCATCAATGGTGACTTGGCGCGCTTGCATTCCTTTAAAAGAATAACCTCGCTGCTTTCCTGCTGCCATCGCTCTTGAATCCGGTCGGTTTCCTGCGTGGTAGCCAATTGTACCTGCCGAATCAACCTCTACTTCAACGCCTAGCTTTTGAGCTTTCGCTCTTAACACTGCCTCTCCAGTTGGTGACCGACAAATGTTTCCCATACAAACAACAAGTATTTTCTTCATTTTATTCCCTGAATTATCGGTGGTTTTTCTTCACGATATGTTGGTCTATCATAGCGAGATAAATCAATGAACCCAAATTAGCTTGGGCACAGCACGAAAAGGAATTGAGGAAGTATTATGTCTATCGAAGAAAATAAAGAAGCACGCCATAAAGCTCGCCAACAAAAAGTCAAAGAACAGGTAGACGCAAAAATCGCTGCTGCTCAAGAGGAAAAAGGTCTGCTACTGATCATTACCGGAAATGGTAAAGGTAAATCGACATCAGGATTCGGTACGATCGCACGCGCAGTGGGTCATGGTTTGAATTGTGCTGTCGCGCAGTTTATTAAAGGTACTTGGGACAACGGAGAGCGCAACCTACTTGAGAAACTCGGCGTTGAATTCCAAGTAATGGCAACCGGCTTTACGTGGGAAACTCAAAACAAAGCCGCTGATACCGAAGCAGCGCAAGGCGTATGGCAAGAATGTAAGCGCATGCTGCAAGACGACTCTATCGATGTCATCTTGTTTGACGAGCTAACTTATATGGTGAGCTACGGCTACATCGACTTAGACGAAGTGGTCGAAGCACTGAGCAACAGACCTAAAATGCAGTCGGTTATTATTACTGGGCGTGGCGCACATCGAACCCTGATTGAAATGGCCGATACCGTTTCTGAAGTGAAAAATGTAAAGCACGCATTTGAATCTGGCGTAAAAGCCCTCAAAGGCGTCGATTGGTAACACTCGCAGAGTAATTTAAAAAGGGTTGGCAAAATGCCAACCCTTTTGATTTTCACGCACGGTTAGTTGAAAAGATTCTTCAATAAACCATCGACCGCATCTTTGGTTTTCTCGTCTTTGATTTTGTCCGTTAGCTTCTCCACGCCACGATCGATTTCTTTTTGAGCTTTCTGCTTCAGAACATCATCGAATACGAGCTTGAATTTAGGATCTGCCCACTTACCAGACACATTGATTGGAATCGTGATGTCTTTCAGCTCATCTATATCTTTACCGCCCTGGCCTTCTAGGCTGCCTACAACTGACGTGCTGATAGTAAAGTCGACTGTTTCATTGATGTAGTTTGCGGTACCTTTACCACGAACACGTAACAATGGAGACTGAGCTTGCATATTATCCGTTGATACAACACCTTTGTTGAGTTTCAATGTCGCCGTCATCGCACTGAAGTCTGTTTTCTTAGCTACATTGGTGCCTTCAACTTTTTGCCCTTTAAATTTCGCATAGTTTTCACGAATCAACTGAGCAACGTTGATGCCATTCACCGCACCGTCAGCAAAATTGATAACAACCGTACCAGATAGATTCTTCTTGATACCGGTAGGCGTGAGACTCTTACCTGTAACATTCACATCAATGTTACCTGTCCCTTCAAGTTTGTCGTTTTCAGCAACGTCTATAAGTAGCGGTTGAACTTTCACGCCTTTGATTGACTTTTTAACACTGTAAGTCGCTGGTGATTGGCGTGCATCTAACTTCGCTGTCGCTGAGATTGAGCCTTGGTACAACTTCGAACTAAAAGATGTAAGCTCAAACACGCCACGATTTACAGTGAAGCTCGTTTTTACCGCTTCCATCTTCGCATTTGCCGCTTTGAATTTGTCGATGGTAATGTCACCCTTTACATCTAACGTTTTCAACGCAGACAAATCAGGCTCAACCTCAGGTCCGGCAGGAGCACTCTCGCCACCAGAAGCAGGCTTATTACCTTCGGCAGCTTGCTTATCTAACCCTAAGAACTCATCAAGATCGATATTGGGGCTATGGAGAGCAAAGCGTACTTTAGGAATGTCACCGAGTGCCACATCAGCCTTACCATCTAAGGCGATAGCATTCGCTGTTAACTTCTCTAGAACAAAACTCAGATGGTTTTTCGTTAGGTCGAAAGACAGATCAGACACCATGTCGACTTTCATCGGGGACTGAGGTAAAGCATCACCCTCAAAAGTCGATTTAAGAGTTAACTTATCCAACTGTACTTTGCTGATAGCCTTGTCCACGCTAAGTTGACCAGCACCCTGCATATCTAACTTCATACCACCAGCGTCACCCTTAATGGCATAAGTCAGGTTATTTACTTTATCGAATTCAAACGTGTCTAAACCGATCGTTGCCGATTCAATTTTATTGGCAGGGTCAGAGTATGTCGCATCAAAGTTGATGTTCTTTAGCGCGTAGTTTGCCAAACCTTTTTCTAGCTTAAAGTCTGCCTGACCTTTCGCGGTGAACTTTTGGTCGTTCATTTCGCCCTTCACGCCAAAATCAGCCGTTGTCCAGTTGTCAAAAGCGAATTCGGAAAGGTTTAATGAAATATCATAAAGTTTGGTGTAACTACCGGCTTGCTTATCCTGCATTTCTAATGAACCGTTAGAAACCGTAACGCCAGCAAGATTAATACTCCAATCAGAACCAGAAGTTTGCGTTTCACCATTTTGCGTAGGCGCAGCATTGTTCTCTTGTTCTGCTTGTTGTGTTTGGGCTTTCGTCAATGCATCAATATTCTTGCTGCCATCTTTCTTGGTTTCAATGTAGAACTCAGCACCATCAAGCGTGACGTTTCCAATTTCAAGCTGTTGACTAAAAAGTGGCATAACAGAGATGTCTACACCAACGGTATCAACTTTGAATAAATTGGGTTTACTAAAGCCTTGTGGGTTTCGCAATTCTGTATGTCCCAACTCAAAGCCAATTGATGGGAAAAATTGCCAACTGATATCCCCTTCAATCACCAACTCTAATCCCGTTTGCTTTTGCGCTTGCTCAACAATAAGGGGTTTAAACTGATTCGGATTGACGAAGATGGTTAACGCTAAAATTGCGACCAAAATGACCACAATCGGTATTGCTAGAATTAAGAGCAGTTTCTTCATTTGTTTTTCCTTGCTCGAGTGTTTTTACAATTATAAGCGCAGACTCCATTTGCCGCTGACAGTTCCACAAAAGCGTGAAAAGTGTCTGGTTTTAACCTGCAACTGACTAATTTAAAAACAAAAAAAGAAGTGGCACTTAAGGTGCCACTTCTTCTCCTAAAAATAAAGCGATATAGCCGTCTATAGGCTTAAGCTTTCAAAAGTCTTGCAATGTGAGCTTTTAATACATCAATTGCGATACGGTTTTTACCACCGCGAGGAACAATAATGTCCGCATATTGCTTAGAAGGTTCGATAAACTGCATGAACATCGGACGTACTGTTTGTTGGTATTGCTTAAGAACAGACTCCATAGTTCGGCCTCGCTCTTCCACATCACGCTTAACACGGCGAAGCAAGCAAATATCTAACGGTGTGTCCATAAATACTGTCGCATGCATCAAATCACGAAGACGAGGGTCTGTAAGAAGAAGGATACCTTCTAGAATGATCACCTTTTTAGGTGTCATTGTGGTGGTGTTAATTGTTCTTGTGTGCTCAGTGTAGCTGTACTCAGGCACTTCTACTGCTTCACCACGTACCAATTTTTCTAGGTGCTCACACAGTAGGTCGTGGTCCAACGCACTCGGGTGATCGTAGTTCGTCTTTACTCGCTCTTCCATGCTTAGGTGGCTTTGGTCGTTGTAGTAGCAATCTTCCGTGATGACACCGATTTGATGATCGCCTACTTTCGCGCGAAGCTCATTATAAATAGTGCTCGCGATCAGACTTTTTCCAGAAGCAGAAGCGCCAGCAATACCTACGATGACGCATTGATTATTATCAGACATTAGTTTGCACCCGATGATGATTTCTAGTCACATAAAAAGATAAACTGCCTGATTATAGGGAGTTCACCCCATAGTTACTAGTTGGAATTAGGGTTTAGTCATAAGTTTCTGCCTGCTCAGAGGATTAACCTCCGAGCAAACGTTAAAATGTGCAATTATCAACCAGCAGGCATAGTAAACTTAGTTCACCATTGTAAAGCTAATCGCATCTGGTTTTGCTTTGCCTTGCCAAAACATCGTGCTACATACGCGATCGGCAAGTTGCTTATAATACCCTGCATGCTCACTTTCTGGGCGTCTTGCTACCGTTGGCACGCCAGCGTCAATATCTTCTCTCATAGAGATATGAAGCGGAATTTGTCCTAACAATGCTAAGCCAAATTCTTGCGACATTTTTTCAGCTCCGCCCATACCAAAAATATGCTCTTTCGCGCCACATTGACTACAAATGTGATAACTCATGTTTTCCACAACACCAATAACCGGGACATGGACTTTGTTAAACATTGCCGCTCCCTTCCTTGCATCGGCAAGGGCTAAATCTTGCGGCGTTGTGACTAACACGCTACCTGTTACCGGAATTTGTTGTGACAGCGTCAATTGAATATCCCCCGTACCTGGCGGCATATCAATCACCAAATAATCCAAATCTGGCCAATCTGTTTCAGTTAATAACTGCGACAACGCTTTTGAAGCCATTGGACCGCGCCATATCGCCGCTTCTGATCTATCCACCAAATAACCGATAGAATGAGTATAGATGCCGTGAGCAAAAATGGGTTCCATCCACTTGCCATCACGAACTTCTGGTTTAGCATCTTCTTGCCCCAACATCATAGGTACAGACGGACCATAGATATCTGCATCCAACAATCCCACTTTCGCCCCAGATTGAGCAATCGCCAACGCTAAGTTAACTGCGGTAGTAGATTTACCAACGCCACCTTTCGCAGAACTGACGGCAATGATGTTCTTAACACCCTTAACCGAGTTAGCCACTTGAGTTTCTAAAGCTTTAACTCCAAGGCGAATATTAAATGGGAATTCAGCCACTTTACCCGAGGCTTGCTGCTGTTTGATCCAGTCATGCAGTACGGTTTGAAGCTCATTACTTGCGAATGGCAACGTTATATCAATAGAACCCTGTGTCGTAATCGAAATTGCGCCATGAATATCTGCCCAGTTTTCCACCAACTGTGGATGTTGGAATTGGTTAAACCAGTGACAAAAATCTTGTTTTGAAGTGAACTGATGCATAAGCCCTCCTTTTAGATGTCATGCTACCACCGTCCAGGCTCAACCAGAACCCCAAAAAAACTAAGGCATTCCGCAGTTTGACACCTTGGAGTTAGTCAGTTCATGGGGTAGTATTATCCATCAAAATTTATTTATACCTATCAAGAAAAGCGAATATTAAGTATGGCAAACGATCCAAAAAACTTTCCGTCAAGGAAAATGCTGGTAACTTGTGCCCTTCCGTACGCTAACGGTTCGATCCACCTTGGTCATATGCTTGAGCATATCCAAGCGGACATTTGGGTTCGTTACCAACGCCTACGCGGCAACACTGTAAACTTCATCTGTGCTGACGATGCTCACGGCACGCCAATCATGCTTAAAGCGCAACAGATGGGTATTACTCCTGAGGAAATGATTGCCGCAGTTAGCGAAGAGCACCAAAAAGACTTCGCTGGATTTGATATCAGCTTTGATAACTACCACAGCACACACTCAGATGAGAACCGTGAGCTAGCGTCACACATTTATCTTGAGTTGAAGAAAAATGGCTTTATCTCTAGCCGCACTATCTCTCAGCTGTTCGATCCAGAAAAAGAGATGTTCTTACCGGACCGTTTCGTAAAAGGTACCTGTCCAAAATGTAAGTCTGAAGACCAGTACGGTGACAACTGTGACAACTGTGGTGAGACTTACAGCCCAACAGAACTGATCAATCCTAAATCTGCGGTTTCTGGTGCGACGCCAGTAATGAAAGATTCAGAGCACTTCTTCTTCGACCTGCCTCAGTTTGAAAGCATGCTAAAAGAGTGGACTCGCTCTGGCTCGCTACAAGCTGAAACAGCGAACAAAATGCAAGAATGGTTCGAATCTGGCTTGCAGCAATGGGATATCTCACGTGATGCACCATACTTTGGCTTCGAGATCCCTGGTGAGAAGAACAAATTCTTCTACGTATGGCTAGACGCGCCTATCGGCTACATGGGCTCTTTCAAAAACCTATGTGACAAGCGCGACGACCTAGATTTCGACGAGTACTGGAAGAAAGACAGCTCAGCAGAACTGTACCACTTCATCGGTAAAGACATCGTTTACTTCCACAGCCTATTCTGGCCAGCAATGCTAGAAGGTTCCGGCTTCCGTAAACCAAACAACGTATTCGTACACGGTTACGTAACCGTAAACGGCGCGAAAATGTCGAAGTCTAAAGGTACGTTCGTAAAAGCAAGCACTTACCTAGAGCACCTAGACCCTGAGTGTCTACGTTACTACTACGCTGCGAAGCTAAACAGCCGTATCGATGATCTAGATCTTAACCTTGAAGACTTCACTCAGCGCGTAAACGCTGACGTTGTTAACAAGATCGTTAACCTGGCATCTCGTAACGCAGGTTTCATCGCGAAACGTTTTGAAGGCAAACTGTCTGACAACTTTGCAGAGCCTGAACTTTACAACGAATTTGTTGCTGCTGCTGACCGTATCGCTGAGCTTTACGAAACGCGTGAGTTTGGTCGTGCAATCCGTGAAATCACGGCATTGGCAGACAAAGCTAACCAATACGTTGATGAAAAAGCACCGTGGGTTGTAGCAAAAGAAGAAGGCAAAGATCAGGAACTACAAGACATCTGTTCTGTCGGTATCAACCTATTCCGCGTACTGATGACTTACCTGAAACCAGTAATGCCATCGCTAGCTGCGCGTACTGAAGCGTTCCTAAACCAAGAGCTAACTTGGGAAAACATCGCTGATCCACTAACAGGCCACGAGATCACTAAGTTCAAAGCACTGTTCAACCGTATCGATCCGAAGAATGTTGAAGCGATGATCGAAGCGTCTAAAGAAGATGCGGCGGCAGAAATGGCGGCGAAAGAGAAAGCTGAAGCGGAAAAGAACAAGGCTAGCCAAACCGAGTTAGACAAAGAACCAATCGCTGAAGAGATTGAGTTCGATGCTTTTGCTGCAGTAGATATGCGTATCGCTCGTATCATCTCTTGTGAAGAAGTACCAAAAGCCAACAAACTGCTTAAGTTCCAATTGGACATCGGTGGTGAAACTCGTCAGGTATTCTCTGGCATCAAGTCAGCTTACAAACCTGAAGAGCTAGAAGGCAAGCTAACGGTAATGGTAGCAAACCTAAAACCTCGTAAGATGAAGTTTGGTATGTCTGAAGGTATGATCCTAGCGGCAGGCCCTGGTGGTAGCGACCTGTGGATCCTTGAGCCACACGAAGGCGCTCAACCTGGCATGCGCGTAATGTAAGTATCTTTATTGAAAAGGCTTAACTAAATCAGTTAAGCCTTTTCTCGCAGTTAAGCTTATCGATTAAGCTTGATTGTACTACAAAGAGAATTCTTCTGGACCCCAAGTAATAATCGCGCCACATGCAAGGAAAAGTACAAAGCTGATCGTGACTACAAAAGCGAGAACTCGATCAAATGTCGTTGCGTATTTTAGTATTAACTGATCATCTACAAGTGATACTTTCGCAGGCTTGCCTCGCATTAAAACTGTAGTATACATTGGGAATCTAACCCCCCAGGTATCTCTATCCCAACCGACAGGGCCATGACCATCCTTCGACATCTTTTTCTCGATCCGCTTTACCGAAACACGAATGAAAAGCAAAGTACTAACTAACCAAGTACATCCGATAATCATATTTGTCATATCAAAATAAGACACGTTGATCCCTTTAATTCCAATGAATGTTAGAACTAACTTCATAGGCACCTTTGGCTAAATTTTGCCCTGCACTATCAGCCATCTTAGCTGCTGCATAGCCGACACCTAAGCTTACACCAATTAATACTACGACTCCAAATGGGCCAGCAGCCAAAGCGATTCCCATTCCAGATGCAATCACTTTGGATGTGGTCCAAACGCCAGCAGCGTTGCTCGCACCAAACCCTGCAACTTCCATTGCTGCTCTTTTTTGCCAATTTTCTCCGTTATTCTTGGCATTTCGAACATTGTTAAAGCGAACACCAGCATCAATCATGATGATCTTTTTACCCACAATACTAGAGCTTTGTTCAAGAAATCGAATTGAGCGGATGTTAGCTATAGATGTTAAATGTAACTTAGTTATATCCCTGCCACTTCTCGCGATATTGGCAGCTCTATTCGGGTTGCTCCAAATGTTTCCACGGCTACTTTTAACTCGTCCTGCATAATGGGTAAGCTCTTTTGTAAATTTTGCATTCAAAGAATTGTGAGCTTCTTTAACTCTATATCCAAGCTTCACAAGCTCCTTTTTCTGCGCACCATTTCGTGAGGCTGTACGTACATCTAGTAAGGCATTTTGATATTTGAGCAAAGCTTTCCCGAAATTACTCAATCTGACTTGCTTTTCATTAACAGCAGTAGCGGCAGCACCTACTGCAGTATACTCATCGATTTTCCCCCCCATAGTATGATTAGTAGCATCTAAAAAAGGCTTAATCTCTTTTTCATAGAGGAGGGCTACCGCTTGTAAGTTTTCATCGCCAAACTCACTTGTTAGATTGGCTACATTTCTTTTGGTTTCTTGTGACCAACTTTTTACAGTATCAAGAGCACAAGCTATATCAGGTCTCTCGCTACGCAACTTAGCTATGTTGATCACAGAGCCTTCGTTCAGTATGAAAGGAGTACCTGCGGGAATAAAACTACCAAATATATGTGGGTTGTCCTTACGAAACTGAAGGTACCTATACTCATCATTTGTATCGATAGGGAGCGTTATCTTTGAGTGAGTACTGAAGCATAGGTCGAATTTATTAGACAAATTAATTACCTCGAACAATCAACAAAATAGACAACTTATATCATATAAAGTGTTCGAATATTTTAATTTCTAAACATTGTGACTTGAATCAGACTAAAAAGTAATCAATATGTAACTCACAAAGAATAACGCGTACACCAAGCATCGACACCGAATAATCAAACATGTTCACAAATTTGGTGAATCCATGCACCAACAACGACCATTCAAAAAGAACATTCAATATAACCAATTGTTTAAATTGAGTTTTTGTTTGGCATCAAAACTGCAATCTTCCTTGTTAGGTCCAAACACTAACAAGGAGTTGGTTATGTTTGTTTTGATTTCCACACTATTGTCCATCGCTATTTTAGCCGGAATATATCACTTATCTTCTAAACGAGAGCAGCAACATGCGCGCAAATATCAGCTGTTAACATTGTTGCGAGATGTTGTTCACCTTCTGAGACACCACCGAGCTGCTACTCACTACTCGCTTCAATTCCAACAAAACGATCAACAAAAATTGGACGCTCTTCATGATGCTCTGACTAACAAGCTGCATCTTTTAGTCGAAACATCACGGTTTGAAAACAAACCCATGTATCGCGTATTACAGATTAAAGTAGGGAAACTACTTGAACAATGGAATGACCATAGTGTTGCAAGAAACCAGATGGAGCATGGTAAGTTAATTCGTCATTGCTTGTTTTTGATGGATGAAGTAACCATCGCATGGCTAGCGGTTGAGCAAAGAGATGACTTGCATAATGAGTATCACATGAACTGGCAAAACATTATGGATAGCTTGGAGACCCTGACTCAGTTACGAATCAGCATTCAAGATTTAGGAGAGCAAGGCGGAAATGAGCGTTTCAAAAATTATGCATCGGTCATGATGCGTAAGCTAAACCAACTAGCGGTTATCGCTCCACTTAGCATTACCTCTCCTGCTTCCACGCGCTCAATACAGACGCTAAATGAATACGTGACAGGGAGTCATGTCGACTTAACAGAAGCAGAGCTTTATGGCGTCACATCGGACTTGTCATTGACCATCTTCAATACTTACGACCATGTCCTTTCAGATGTCGTAGAGTCATTATATCTACCGTTACCCAGACTCTCACTAGCAGGATAAACGTTCCATACCTTATTATTGGTGCTTGGTTCGTCGCCGACTTATAAATAAAAACAAAAAAACCGCAGGCCTAAGGCACTGCGGTTTTCGTTTATTCAACTTGTCAGCGCTTAGCTGTCGTCTTCCGTGAAGTTCGTTGGTAATTGCTTTTTCATTTCGTTCCAGATCAACGCACTTTCCATACCATAATGACGAATCACTACTGGTAGTTGCTCACGCTGGCCACTTTCACAAGTTTCGAGCAATTGATGGTAAAACTTCAGAGCTAGCTCACGAGAAGCTGGATTTGAGAAGTAGTAGCTACCGACACGATCGTAGAGCTTCTTCAAACCATTAAAGATCAAACCGTAAATTTGATTTCCTGAATGGAATGCTAGGCGCTGGAAAAGCATATAATCGTAAAAGTTGAACGTTTTAGCAATCAAGATTTCTTGACGCTTCGCTTCATCTTTCTCGTTATCTTCTTTAACATTCTGCAGAACTTTTTCAGCATACGGCGAAGAAGCGATGAATTCGTCCCAGGAAGCCGCATTCATTAAAGCTTCACAAGATTCGATTACGTTCTTAATTGTACGCTCAGAGCTCTCTTTGTTCGCTTTAAATGCATAGCGCATAAAGATAGGACTGATGTTGGTACGTGCCGCAAGCAGATCTTCTACAATGTTTGTCGCATTATCAACGTCTAGCGTCATTAAAGTATCCAAAATATGCAGGCCAGAGGTCTCCATAAATTGGTTAACTTTCGTAGGTTTGCCGTGCTGGATAGTTAACCATCCGTCACGGGCTAGTCGTTGAAGAACCTCTCTTAAAGTCGTTCGAGTAACACCAATCAGTTCGGACAGCTCGCGCTCAGCAGGTAAAATTGAGCCTGGAGGAAAACGGCCGTTCCAAATGCTCTCGATAATATATTTTTCTGCGAATCCCGCAGGGCTTTTCGCCTTTATGACCATTCTACTTTTTATCCAATATTGATTTCTGAGGGTCGATACTACTCATCATACCACTACTTAGCGGTTTGAGAAAATTTACGATCAATAGTGGAAATGACTCCATAACATAGAGTTAATACTCTATATGTTGTGTCAATTTAAGAGGCTCTAACATGCGAGCGAAAGCAGTAAAATATGAATTTTCATTTAATTAAACAGCTCACAAATCTCGGAGAAATAAAGACAACCGTGTCACATTTTTATATTCAAAATATGAAAAATTACTTTGTATATCACAGTTAATATTCTTTCTTAATTTGCCTTTTCTCGTCACTGACCGTCATTTAAAATCCAAGAGGATTTTTTTAAGACTTTCATGGTATAGTAACGCCGTTTTGATCGCGTTATTACATTTAAAAAGTCATTTTAGTCGGTAGCATCACGTTTTGTTATTGACTAATAAATGCCTGAGTGTAGAGTTTGCGGTCGAAAGTGAGCGGTGCTTGAGTTCAGGGGAAGTAACTTGGCAAGACTACAATAAACAAAGGATTGTTGTTTTACTAAGTTATTGTTTTTAAAGACTAGTTAATAAGTCTAACAAACAGATACTTAAGCACTATTGTAGTGTCTATTCATAATTTTGTTATAAAGAGAATTATCATGCCGATATCGCTCGGAAACGCTTTTATCAAGAACTTCCTTGGTAAAGCGCCTGATTGGTACAAAGTTGCCATTATAGCCTTCTTAATAATTAACCCGATTGTATTCTTCCTAATAAACCCATTTGTAGCTGGATGGTTGTTGGTCGCTGAATTTATTTTCACGCTAGCAATGGCATTAAAATGCTACCCATTACAACCTGGCGGTTTACTTGCTATTGAAGCCATTGCTATCGGCATGACTAGCCCTGCGCAAGTTAAGCACGAATTAGTAGCAAATATCGAAGTACTGCTACTTCTGGTATTTATGGTTGCGGGCATCTACTTCATGAAGCAGCTATTGCTGTTCATTTTTACCAAAATTTTACTTGGCATTCGCTCTAAAACCCTACTATCACTCGCGTTCTGCTTTGCTGCTGCATTTTTGTCTGCATTTTTGGATGCCTTGACGGTTATCGCCGTTGTTATCAGCGTGGCGATCGGCTTTTATTCTATCTATCACAAAGTGGCGTCTGGTAACCCTATAGGTGACCATGACCATACACAAGATGACACGATCACTGAACTAACGCGTGATGACTTAGAAAACTATCGTGCGTTTTTGCGCTCTTTGTTGATGCATGCTGGTGTAGGTACTGCCCTAGGTGGTGTAACCACGATGGTTGGTGAACCTCAAAACTTAATTATTGCAGACCAAGCGGGTTGGTTATTTGGTGAATTCCTAATCCGTATGTCTCCAGTGACACTACCTGTATTTTTCTGTGGTCTCATCACTTGTGCTTTAGTTGAAAAGCTTAAAGTGTTTGGCTATGGCGCGAAGCTTCCTAATAACGTTCGTCAGATCCTCGTCGATTTTGACCGTGAAGAGCGTAAAACGCGAACAAATCAAGATGTCGCAAAACTCTGGGTTCAAGGTCTTATTGCGGTTTGGTTGATCGTTGCACTCGCTTTGCACTTAGCGGCTGTCGGCTTAATTGGCCTTTCTGTGATCATTTTAGCGACCGCATTTACTGGTGTCATTGAAGAGCACTCCATGGGGAAAGCGTTTGAAGAGGCCCTGCCCTTCACTGCACTGCTTGCTGTATTTTTCTCGATCGTTGCTGTAATCATTGATCAAGAGCTGTTTAAACCAGTCATCGATGCGGTGCTTGCCGTTGAAGATAAAGGTACTCAGCTAGCTCTGTTCTATGTGGCGAATGGCTTGTTATCTATGGTGTCGGATAACGTGTTCGTTGGTACGGTTTACATCAATGAAGTAAAAACTGCACTCATTGAGGGCCTCATTACTCGTGATCAGTTCGACTTACTGGCGGTGGCAATCAATACTGGTACTAACCTGCCTTCTGTTGCAACGCCAAACGGTCAAGCGGCATTCCTATTCTTACTCACATCGGCTCTCGCTCCATTAATTCGTCTGTCTTACGGTCGAATGGTTATCATGGCGCTGCCTTACACCGTCGTTCTTGCGATTGTCGGTCTAATGGGAATCATGTTCTTCCTAGAGCCTGCAACAGCTTCTTTCTACGAAGCTGGTTGGATTTTACCTCATAGTGGTGATCTGACTCCCGTAGTATCCGGTGGTCACTAAAATTTGAGTTGATTAGGAAACTTATCCACGATAAAAAGCTCTGAGTATTCAGAGCTTTTTCTATTTCAGACAGGAACAAAAACGTGACTATTTTAAATTCACTTAACCAGTTTTCAAAGGGACGTTTATCGTGGCTACTGCTTCTGCTATTCGTCGTTTTCTTTGAAGCATGTGCCCTCTATTTTCAGCACGTCATGATGCTTGCACCATGTGTCATGTGTATTTATGAAAGAGTCGCGATGATGGGAGTGGGCGTCGCTGCAATGGTTGGTATATTGGCACCCAAGAACCCAATTTTCCGCTGGCTAGGTTTGATAGGCTGGGGATTAAGTGCTTACAAGGGTTTGTTACTTGCGATGCAGCACGTTGACTACCAGTTTAATCCATCACCATTCGCGACTTGCGATTTATTCGTCACATTCCCTAGCTGGGCTCCGCTCAATCAGTGGGTTCCTTGGATGTTTGAAGCATATGGTGATTGCTCTAAGGTTGTATGGCAGTTCCTTGATTTATCAATGCCACAATGGTTAGTCGTAATTTTTGCAGGCAATTTAATCGCTTTGGCATTAATTGTAATTGCACAATTCTTCCCTGCAAAACGCGTTAATCCAATTCGTTAATCCTACTGACGCGTAAAAATTAACAAAAAGCCGACCATCTGGTCGGCTTTTTGTTAAGTGGATAGCGCGGCGATTCGATTTAGCCGCGTGATTGACCACAGCACTGCTTGAATTTTTTTCCGCTCTCACAAGGACAGGGATCATTGCGCCCGATACCTTTGAATGGGTTTAGGCTTTGAGCTTTATTGCCTACCATCAACTCATCCGCGCCCAGCGCGACTTCACCGACCATTAAATCAAGCTGATCGACTAAATCTGTCAGGGCCGGTGGCGTTTCAATACCTGCGTCGCGCATCTGTTGCTGCGTTGCTGGCTCATCGATAGCCAGCATCAAAGTGGTCAGTAATGCTTGCAGCATACGCTGTAACCCATCATTGAGCTCAACGTCTTGCCATTGTTCTTCAATCATTGGCCAAACAGACATAAAGCCTTCGGCAAAATCAGCAAGTTGTTCAGGTTCTTTGCCTGTTAGCTCTAGCACGGAATATTCGTTTCGTTGAATTCGGTTATGCTGCTTGTGAATTTGCTCTTCCACAGCTGGTTGAATCGCTTTGAATCCCTCACCTAATAGCGGCTCTAACCACTTTTCAGGAGCGAGTGGTTTTGTCGTCAGATTCGCAGCTAACACTGCGCCTTCGATAAATAGGCAAGATTCATCGACGTGAACTTCACCTTTTTCAATCAATGTGTATTGCATGACATCTGATTTCCCATAAATTTGGCGGCATTATACCTCAGAGCTCAAAAGCACGTAACCTAACGTTGTGTGTTTGACTGCATTGGGCGCTTCGACTCTTTTAATGACAAACTTAACTTACATCGCTACAATCGCCCTCCTTTTTACCACCAAACTGTATTAGGCAAGCTATGCGAGTTGTACTAGGCCCAATGGAAGGCGTTTTAGATCATTTGATGCGCCAAATCCTGACCGAGATAAACGACTATGACCTGTGTGTTACGGAGTTTGTTCGCGTAATCGACCAGCTATTACCCGATCATGTATTTCACCGTTTATGCCCGGAGCTGTTGCAAGGTTCTCAGACTGCATCTGGTGTGCCAGTACATGTGCAATTGTTGGGACAAGAACCAAACTGGATGGCTGAGAACGCAATTAAAGCGGCAAATCTTGGCGCCAGAGGTATTGATATAAACTTTGGTTGCCCAGCCAAAATGGTCAACAAAAGTAAAGGTGGAGCAGCGCTACTCCAACATCCAGAGCTCATTCACCGTGTTGTTAAAGCTTGTCGAGAAGCCGTTCCAGAAGCCATTCCCGTAACTGCAAAAATTCGTCTTGGCTGGGAGAACCCTGAAGATTGCTTTGAAATTGTCGATGCCATTCAGTCTGCTGGCGCAAATGAATTGACCGTACACGCACGTACTAAACAAGGTGGTTATAAAGCTTCTGAGATAAAATGGGATTACATCAACCAAATTCGCGAACGTTTCGATATCCCACTGATAGCGAATGGTGAAATTTGGAATTATGAAGACGGTCAACGTTGCATTGAAACGACTGGCGTTAACTCTTTGATGGTGTGCCGAGGCGCTTTCAATATCCCTAACTTAGGCAATATGGTAAAACATAACCACCAGCCAATGTCATGGCCCGAGGTGGTTGAGTTGCTCATCTATTATTCCAAGTTTGAGATGAAAGGCGATAAAGGCTTGTATTACCCAAACCGCGTAAAACAATGGTTCTCTTACTTACGTCAGGCTTATCCTGAAGCAAAAGACCTATTTAGAGAAATCAGAACGTTCAACAAAGCCGCACCAATTGTTGAGCATATTCAACGCTACCGCGATGACTTAAACTCTCAGGTTGCATAACTCCCGAACACAAAAAAGGACGAATATCTCGTCCTTTTTTGTATCTAAATCCTAGTAACAGATCTTATTTTTGCCGGTACTTTTGGCTTGATATAACTTTTCATCCGCCGCTTTAAACAATTCATCAAAGTTTTCTACTCGGCTCTCTTTACTAAACACCACACCGCCAGAGATCGTAAAGCCTTCTTTCGTTACGCGTATCGAGCGCTCATCTATGGCTTTTTTTACTCTGTCTAAAATGAGTTTAATGCCTTCTGAATCTTCGTCATAAATCGCTAAAACGAATTCTTCGCCACCAAACCTTGAGGCAACATCGGTATGGCGAATATTTTCACGTATACATTTTGCAACAAGCTGAATTGCAGAATCACCGACATCATGACCATAGGTGTCGTTGATCTTCTTGAAGTTATCAATATCGAACACTGCCAAAGCAACCTGTTTTTTTGTCATCTTATTACGCCACACGGTTTGCATACCTCGACGATTCAATAAGCTGGTCATTGGGTCTCTTGCTGCCAGTTCTTTAAAGTAACGTCGCTCGCTATGCATATTCACATAGAACAAGACGACGGTACTCAGCACGTAAATAAATAGTGCGACAATAAGGCTGTATTTTTCAAAAACCGCTAGGTTCTTAGCTTCATCCCAAAGGTTGTACTCGTAGTACATGCTGTGATTCGCACTCAATCGCTCTAATTCGACTGGTTTGATTCGTGTACTGTTTGAAGGAATGGATTGTAAATTGGAAACCAAATGAAACTGACCAACAAGACCTAGCGACGAAGCCATGAGCGTATTGATGTCAAAATCAATAGACAAAACACCTTGATGTTCTCCTTTCTCATAGACGGGTACCGTCATACTAATGACTTGACCTTCCATCGAGTCCAACACAGGCCCTGGTCCAGCCAAGGTAATGTTCACTTTATCTTGCGCGGTTTTTTGCCAAAAAGGTCGGGCTTTTAGCGTTGACAAAAGCTCTCTTGTGAAATTTTTTGCGTAGGTATCGGGTGAGGAGATAACGTAACCGCGCTTGTCAATGTAATGGATTCCAACAATGTGCGATTCAATATCGTGCAGAAATGACAATGACGGCGCAAAACCCGCCTTTTGTTCAGCTAACTGGTTAATCGTTGAACCTTGCTGACATAAGCTTTCGTCCCCTACGATCATATAATCAAGGTCAACCGCAGGTAACCCTTCACTATAAACACTTTCGAGTAATAACACATCTATAGGCCAAAGATAACAAAGCCCTTCTTTGACTAAAGAATTATGTTCTTCAAACAGTGGGTTAGCGTAATTGGTATAGTTGGTGAAGCTGTAATCTAAAGCCGTGAGTACTTTAATACCGCGAGACATTGCACGCTCGATACGCGAATACTCAGAATCGATATAGCGGTTAACCGCATCATAGTAATTTTTCGTTGTCACGAGTAAAACCACTACAAATAACGCCAGAGGAAAAAAGATGACAAATGAGAGGCTAAATCGCCTTTGGTTTACCATTGAGTACCATGCATATGAAAGGTCAATAGTCTCTTATGACTGCTATTAAATTGATACTCGTTATCTGGTGACGCATGCAATGCAGCACCAGATAACAAGAGACCAAACAAATGTGTGCGCGCTGTTTGAGACCGTTTATATATTAAAGGAGTTTAATCAATATAGAGTGTGGTGTCACTTTAGTCGCCATAATTTGCAGCTCTGTGCCGACATATTGACAGAGATATGACCTTTATAATCAACCTGTTCTGTGTCATCTAACAACGATATAACTTGGCTAACCTCCAAGCCCAGTTGCCACATAGGTAAATCGATTGAACATTCATTACCACTGAGATTAATCATAACAACGACTGCTTCGCGACCCAGTACACGTGCGTACGCCAACTGGTTGTTAGTGCAATGAAGCCATTGAATACAGCCCGACTGTAAAGGCTTACATTGTTTACGTATCTTGATCCATTGTTGGTAAAGCGATAGCCATTGTGAACTTTCAATTTCATTCCAAGGAAAACAACGACGATTATCCGGGTCTAGCCCTCCTTCTAGACCGACTTCACTCCCGTAGTAAATACAAGGCGTGCCAACGTAAGTCATAAGCATTGCTAGCGCGATGTTCATTTTACGCTTATCACCATCAACCAATGTGATAAACCGAGCAGTATCGTGACTATCGAGTTGATTTAGCTGCGATAGCTGATTAGAAAATGGGATTTTTGCTCTGGCTTCGTCCAACCATGCTTTAAACTCCAAACCATCAATGTTGATTGGATCGTACATAATATCTTGTCGTGCGATAAAAGCTCGGACTGGATGAGCAAAACCGTAGTAGTTCATCGCCCCATCCTCTTGATCACCTTGCAACCACTGCGTTGCTTCAAAAAAGTGCTCACCTAACACATAAGCATTCGGGTTTACTGACTTAGTCGCATTACGAAACGCTGCCACATAATGAGCATTGTTTTTCGCGCCGTCCCCTTCGCCAAGCATATGGATTACATCAAACCGCCAGCCATCAACCAAGTACGGTGGCTTCAGCCAATACTTGATGACAGAATCTTCACTTTGGTAGATGTAGTCGCGCACCTGTTCATTTTCAAAGTTCAGAACCGGTAAGTTACCAATGCCTTTCCAACCAATGTAGTGATTGGTTTCACCTTCGAAAAAGTAGTAATCACGGAACTTTGACTGCGGATTGCCATACGCTCCTTCTCCTTTTTGTTGGATATCAAACCAAGGATGATGCACTGACGTGTGGTTAAACACCGCGTCTAAGACAATCTTCATATTCTTACCACGGATTTTCTCACACAGTTCAGCAAACTGATCGTTGGTGCCGAGCATAGGGTCAACAGTGAAGTAATCGGTGGTGTCGTATTTATGATTACTTGGTGAAGAAAAGATCGGGTTGAAATAAAGCGCAGTAACGCCGAGCTGTTCAAGATAGTCCAACTTTTGTTCTACACCTTTGAGGTCGCCGCCAAAGAATTCACGTGCCCCGGTATTTTGGTGAGAGCCTACCGCGTCTCCCCACGCCTTGACGACCGATGCAGAATCATACTGAGCATAAGCGTGGCGAATATCAGACTCACTTTTACTAGCAGAAAAACGGTCAGGAAAGATTTGATAGAAAACTTGCTCTTGGACCCAGCTTGGTGGTTGATGCTCTACATTCAACTTAAAGTGGAACTCTTTGGGTGGAATACGCTTTTGTACGCCTCGTGCATCGAGCCAGTATTGCTGTCCGTCTTTGAGGAGCTTAAACACATAATGTGTGACATCTCGATCTTGATTTGGTCGAAACGATGCCTCCCATAGTAATAATTCACCAGCCGTTCCTACTTGAGCCATGTCGACCAGATATTCTTCGTTGTCCGGCTCAATACGCACATAGACGGAATCAAAATCCAATGTCTCGGTTTTCAGTCTGACTGTAACTTGCTCGTCATTAAAAGCTAAACCATCAATAGTTTGACTATGAAAAATAAATGGCAGGTTCATTATGGGCACTCCTCGTCATCGGATATGCCACTATGTTATTGAAGAATTAGAGACAAGAAATCCTCCCTGCGAGTTGACATATCAGCCAATTTTCCCAAGGAGGATCACACTTAGTAGGCGTAGTGACTTGTCGGATACCGCTTAGTTCAACAAGAGACTGTCATCTGCAAGCTCTTCACCACGCACTTTAGAGAACATATCCAACAAGTCTGGTACTTGCATGTTAGCGCGCTGCTCTCCAGCCACATCAAGCACAATTTCACCTTGGTGAAGCATTACGGTCCTATCGCCACATGCTAATGCGTCTTTCATCGAATGCGTCACCATCATCACGGTTAAATCGAACTCATCGACAATACGTTTAGTTAAGTCGATAACAAACGCCGCCATACGAGGATCAAGCGCTGCCGTGTGTTCATCAAGCAATAACAGCTTACTCTCCGATAACGTCGCCATCACAAGGCTAACGGCTTGTCGTTGCCCACCAGACAGCAACCCAATGCTATCGCCCAAGCGGTCTTCTAAACCAAGACCGAGGATGCTAATTCGCTCTTGGAACAGCTTGCGACGTTTAGTAGAGAGCGCCAACCCCCAGCTGCGTTTTTTACCACGCATGTGCGCTAGAGCCATGTTCTCTTCTATCGTCAGTTCGCCACAAGTCCCGGCCAATGGATCTTGAAACACTCGGGCACATTGCGTCGCACGTTGGGCTACCGTCTGCTTGGTGACGTCTTTGCCGTCAATGATAACCTGACCACCTATCATCGGCGTCTCACCTGTCACCGCACCAAGCAACGTCGATTTTCCTGCGCCATTAGAACCAATCACGGTAAGAAATTGATGCTCTGGAACCTCTAAAGAGACGCCTTTCAATGCACGATTTTCCAAAATCGTCCCAGGGTTGAACGTGACCTGAATATTATTTAGTTCGATCATAATGCCTCCCCAGAACCATTTTTTGATGCCGCTTGTTTAGCATCAGTAACGCGTTGTTTCGCTCTTATGCTCTGTTTTAGCTTTGGAGCAATAAGCGCCACAGCCACCAATACTGCGGTAACCAGGTTGAGGTCTGAAGCTTGTAAACCAAACATGCCAGAGCTCAAAGCGAAAGCCACTGCAAGGCGATAAAGTACCGAACCGATGATGACCGCAAATACCGCAACCCAAATCTTGCGCCCGGGAATAAGGGTCTGCCCCAAAATCACAGCTGCCAAACCAACGACAATGGTGCCCACGCCAGAGGTCACATCCGCAAAGCTGTTCGTTTGTGCAAACAACGCGCCTGCGAATCCCACAAACCCGTTGGATAAAGCCAAGCCAAAGTAGGTATAAAAGCCAGTGCTCGCCCCTTGCGCAGAAACCATACGCGCATTCACACCCGTGGCTCGTAAACCAAGACCAAAGTCGCTGTTCAGCAGGCGAATGACAAAGAAAGCGGACAGAAGAACTAAGACCCCAACAACCAGAGGGCGAATAAACATCGCATCGCCCAATGCTTCAAACGGAGTGAGAATCGTATCCTCTCCAAGCAACGCCATATTAGGTTTGCCCATAATACGAATATTAATTGAAAATGCAGCGATCATGGTAAGAATGGAAGCTAACAGGTGTAAAATACCACACCGAACAGCCAGAAAAGCGGTTACCCACCCCGTCATACTACCAGCTATCATCGCCATTATTGTCGCAAGCCAAGGATTAATACCTGCGACAATCGCCGTTGCAGCCACCGCCGCTCCCATTGGAAAGCTACCATCCACACTCAAATCGGGGAAATCGAGAACACGGAACGTAAGATACACACCCAGAGCGACTAGGCCATAAATCAAGCCAATTTCGAGTGCACCAAAAAAAGCAAATGCAGACATAACTGCTCCTTTCTGCATGCTCAGGCTGGCTAATACCAACCTGAACTTAAGACTTCTAACGTATACTCCCCTTCTTCTCTAGCAGAATGCTCTACACGAGAAATCCGGCGAGTATCAATTTTGGGGCAAGCGTCTACCAACCAACGTGACAGGCTTAACCCCCAAAAAGCGTTACTTATTGCATGCTTGTCGCACGTTCAACCACAGAATTTGGCAGCTTGATACCGAGCTTAGATGCTGCGCTTTCATTAATTACAAGGTCAGAGCCCGTCGCGACTTTTACATCCAGCTTGCCTGGTTCTTGACCATCAAGAATCGCCGCCACGTAATCCGCGGTTTGTACACCAACCTGGTAGTAGTCAAAACCTAAGCCTGCAATTGCACCTTTTTCGACATACGACGTCGCGCCACCAAATACAGGTTTCTTCGCTTGATTCGCTGCCACAATCATTCCTTCAATCGCACTTGCAACTGTATTGTCTGTTGGGGCGTAAAGAATGTCTGATTTCGCTGCAATCGCTTGAGTCGCAGACTGAACATCAGCACTTTTTAGTGCGGTCGCTTCAACCACTTGTATGCCTTTTGCTTTTGCGCTTTCTTTTAGTAATTCAACTAAAGTCACGGCATTAGCTTCACCGGGATTAAATACAACCCCGATGCTTTTCACCTGAGGAAGAATTTCTTGGATGAGATCGACATGCTGAGCAACGGGTGAAAGATCAGACAGGCCAGTTACGTTTTTGCCTGGTTGTTCCATCGACTTAACCAATTTCGCACCAACCGGATCTGTTACCGCAGTAAAGACAACAGGAATAGAGCGAGTAGCCGACACCAAGGCTTGTGCCGAAGGTGTCGCGATGCCAACTAACACATCAGGATTTTCACCGACGTACTGACGGGCAATTTGCACCGCAATCGCTGGATTACCCTGTGCGGTCTTATAATCAAATTCTAGATTTTTGCCTTCTTCGTAGCCTTTCGCTTTCAAACCATCAAGTAACCCTTGGCGCGTCGCGTCTAACGCCGGGTGTTCGACAATCTGTGAAACTGCGACAGTTGCAGTGGCGGCCAGTACATTGGTAGAAGAGAAAATAGCAGTAGCTGATAGAACGGCAGTGGCTAGTAAACGTTTCGTTTTCATCATAACTCCTTGATGTGACTTCGTCCTTGTTTCACGAGCTTTCAATATGTGTATCGACTCGTGAATTCAAATGTTTGAAGGCGGTATTGTTGTGTTCATATAACTGTGCACTTCTTGCGCATCTTGTTTTTATTATTACTACTAAGTCTTAGTAAAGAAAAGAAAGATTTAACACTAAAGTAACATTTGTGATCGGGGGGACTTCTTCATCCGGAAAGAATCTTTGGTAAACAAAGCTTCGCTCGCTTCATCAACGACCGTCAAAGTAGGTAATAGAGGCAGGATCAAAAATGGAGCGGCCAGTGCACACTCCATTTCAAACAATTTAAATTAGAACCAACGCTCTAATGACGATTTATCGAGCTGGCGAAACGCTCGGTTCAGTATTATCGCAAGCTCTTTGTAACGAGGGCGAGCTTTGACAGGCTCTAATGCAAAACCTGTTTCCACAATTTTTTGATGCAACTCCCGATACCAAGAGGCCAAAGAAGGCGGCAATTTCGTGTTGGATCGAGCCCCAAGCCACCAAATGCCTTGAAGTGGCAAGCTAATCGCAAACAAGGCGACAACAATGGATTGAGGTAAAGCGTGGTAATTGTTGAATGCCATTTGAGTGAGTACGCTGATCGCAGCAACAGCTGGCATGACTTTAATGCCAAAGCGAGTCGCCTTAATGATACGCTGTTCCGGAAATATGGCGCTTAGCTCTTTACGAACCGGCCAGATCTCCATGTAATTCTGGCCATCTTTCAGGCTATGGATCAATCCGACTTTATTACTCATACCGTTCTCTCACTAAAAAATAGTTGAACATTTCAACTGAAGGTACAAAAAATTGATGAAAGTTAATATTCTTTCAAATTTTTTTTGTTATCATTGCTTATTATCGCTATCCTTTGCAGACCCTCAATCTCATTGTTGCTGTTATTTACAATTTAAGCAACTCCGAGATATCTATCTGCACGGATCGCATCATAGTGATGGAAGGGTTCATCACTATTTCTTTATATGGAATTAGAACAATTTTTGACCAGGATTAGTACGCAGCCTTCTGGGTATCGGCTATTCTTGTGATTAATTTTTCATTCTTTAACTGATTTTTTATCAGACGAATAACAGGTAGTCATACATGTCTAAGCTAGTTTTAGTTTTAAACTGCGGTAGTTCTTCTCTTAAATTTGCCGTTGTTGATGCCGAGAACGGCGACGAGCACTTGTCAGGTCTTGCTGAGTGTCTTCACCTTCCTGAAGCTCGCATCAAGTGGAAACTTGATGGAAAGCACGAAGCTCAACTAGGCAATGGTGCAGCTCACGAAGAAGCACTAGCGTTTATGGTAGAAACTATTCTTGCTTCTAAGCCAGAGCTTAAAGCTAACCTAGGCGCAATCGGTCACCGTATCGTTCACGGCGGCGAGCAGTTCACTCAATCTGCACTAATTACTGATGAAGTTCTAAAAGGTATTCAAGACGCTGCAACATTTGCACCTCTTCATAACCCTGCTCACATCATCGGTATCGAAGCGGCTAAGAAAAACTTCCCAGAGCTGAAAAACGTTGCTGTATTTGACACTGCGTTCCACCAAACTATGCCTGAAGAGTCTTACCTATACGCTCTTCCATACAACCTATACAAAGAACACGGTATCCGTCGTTACGGCATGCACGGTACTTCTCACTTGTTCATCACTCGTGAAGTTGCAGGCCTACTAAACAAACCAGTTGAAGAAGTAAACATCATCAACTGTCACCTAGGTAACGGCGCATCTGTATGTGCGATCAAGAACGGTCAATCTGTAGACACTTCTATGGGTCTTACTCCACTTGAAGGTCTGGTAATGGGTACTCGCTGTGGCGACATCGACCCTGCTATCGTCTTCCACCTACACGACGCTCTAGGTTACTCTGTTGATCAAATCAACACGATGCTAACTAAAGAGTCTGGTCTTCAAGGTCTAACTGAAGTGACTTCTGACTGTCGTTTCGTTGAAGACAACTACGGTCAAAAAGAAGAAGCAACACGCGCAATGGACGTGTTCTGCCACCGTCTAGCTAAATACGTTGCTGGCTACACTGCTTCAATGGAAGGCCGTCTAGACGCAATCACTTTCACTGGCGGTATCGGCGAGAACTCTGGCCCTATCCGTGAAATGGTTCTAAACCGTCTTGGCATCTTCGGTATCGAAGTAGATAGCGAAGCTAACCTTAAAGCTCGCTTCGGCGGCGAAGGCGTTATCACGACTGAAAACAGCCGTATCCCTGCAATGGTTATCTCTACTAACGAAGAGCTAGTCATCGCTGAAGACACTGCTCGCCTGACAGGTCTTTAATTGAATTCCTGGCTAGCCACTCGGCTAGCCAGATTTTCATTCAAACGAATTTCTTAGGGGCTCAACTCCTATTCTTCGAGCTTCATGGAATAAGAGTTGAGCTTTTATCCCCCAAATAGCTAAAGGTACTCTACGAATGTCTCGTACTATTATGCTTATCCCTACTAGCGCAGGCGTTGGCCTAACAAGCGTTAGCATGGGTGTTCTTCGCGCTATGGAGCGTAAAGGCGTTAAAGTTTCTTTCTACAAGCCAATCTGTCAGCCACGTTCAGGTGGTGATCAGCCAGATCTGACTTCAACTATCGTTGGTCGTAACAGCGATATGAAGATCGGTGAACCAATGGCGATGTCTGTTGCTGAAAGCCTAATCGGTAACGACAACATGGACGAGCTGCTAGAAACCGTTGTTGAACGTTACAACCAAATCAACAAAGACGCAGACGTTACGCTAATCGAAGGTCTTGTACCTACTCGTAAGCACCCATTTGCAAACCAAGTAAACGCGGAAATCGCGGCAACACTTGGTGCAGAAATCGTGCTAGTTGCGACTCCAGGTACTGATAACCCTGCGCAACTGAAAGAGCGTATCGAAGTAGCATGTTCTAACTTCGGCGGCACTAAAAACAAAAACATCTCTGGTGTTATCATCAACAAGCTAAACGCTCCTGTTGACGAAGCTGGCCGTACTCGCCCTGACCTATCTGAAATCTTTGACGATGCAGACAGCGCGAAACAAAACGAATTGAAAGTGATGGAAATTTTCAACACTTCTCCAATTCGTGTACTAGGTTGTGTGCCATGGAGCATTGATCTGATTGCGACTCGTGCAATCGACATGGCTAAACACCTGAAAGCAGATATCATCAACGAAGGTGACATCAACACTCGTCGCATCAAGAGCATCACTTTCTGTGCACGTTCTCTGCCAAACATGATTGAGCACTTCAAACCGGGTTCTCTACTTGTTACTTCTGCAGACCGTCCTGATGTTATCGTTGCTGCTTCTCTTGCTGCAATGAACGGTGTGGATATTGGTGCAGTACTGCTAACTGGCGGTTACGATATCCCTAGCGAAATCGAAGGCCTATGTAAACCAGCATTCGACACTGGTCTACCTATCTTCAAAGCACAAGGTAACACTTGGCAAACGTCTCTAAACCTACAGAGCTTCAGCATCGAAGTACCTGCAGACGATAAAGAGCGTATCGAGTTCATCAACGAACACGTTGCTGGCCACATCGACGGTAACTGGATCGAGTCTATGACTGAAGGCACTCAGAAGTCTCGTCGTCTAAGCCCACCAGCGTTCCGTTACCAGCTAACTGAACTTGCTCGTAAAGCAGGTAAGCGTATCGTTCTTCCAGAAGGTGACGAACCACGCACAGTTAAAGCAGCGGCAATCTGTGCTGAACGCGGCATTGCAGACTGTGTACTTCTAGGTAACCCAGATGAAATCCGTCGCGTAGCGGCTCAACAAGGCGTTGAGCTAGGTACTGGTGTAACCATCATCGATGCAGATGCTGTTCGTGAAAACTACGTTGCTCGCCTAGTTGAGTTGCGCGGTGCGAAAGGCATGACTGAAGTTGTGGCTCGTGAGAAGCTACAAGATTCAGTATTCCTAGGCACAATGATGCTTGAGAACGACGAAGTTGACGGCCTAGTTTCTGGTGCTGTTCACACTACGGCGAACACTATCGTTCCTCCGTTCCAAATCATCAAGACGGCACCAAATGCGTCTATCGTATCTTCAGTATTCTTCATGCTTCTGCCTGATCAAGTACTGGTTTACGGTGACTGTGCAATCAACCCAGATCCAACTGCTGAACAGCTTGCTGAAATCGCTATCCAATCTGCCGACTCTGCAGCAGCATTCGGTATCGAACCACGCGTTGCAATGATCTCTTACTCTACTGGTGAATCTGGTAAGGGTGCAGACGTTGATAAAGTACGTGAAGCAACAAAACTGGCTCAAGAGAAACGTCCTGATCTTATCATTGACGGTCCTCTACAGTACGACGCTGCTATTATGGAAAACGTTGCTGCTTCTAAAGCACCAAACTCTCCAGTTGCAGGTAAAGCGACAGTATTTGTATTCCCAGACCTAAACACGGGTAACACAACTTACAAAGCGGTACAACGTTCAGCTGACCTAGTATCTATCGGTCCAATGCTGCAAGGTATGCGTAAGCCTGTAAACGACTTGTCTCGTGGCGCGCTAGTAGACGACATCGTGTACACCATCGCTCTAACAGCTATCCAAGCAGACCAAGAAGCTAAATAATAGCTTCTTACATCTAGTTGGATATAGATACAAAGCCCTCGATTCGTCGAGGGCTTTTTCTATTGCTGGCCAGAACACTTATTTATTTTTTATACCAATCACTGCACAACCTATAATTACTGGTGCACAAAGCTTTTCTCCCTATCGCCCCCCATACCTAATCGACATTGCTCGTGCTTGTTCTTACACCGATTGACCCACTCCCCAAAATGCATTGGCTCCAAAGCAGCACGGTCCCTGTTCAATTTATCGACATTATTTACGTTTTAGCTAAACTTTTTTGCTAGGAAATACGTAAAAGCTACTGCAATGCACAAACTCATTGACTGCTAAGGAATATATATGAAGGATTTCATCAATACATCACTGATAAAGTTTGGTTTAGCTGCGTTTCTGATTAGTTTTTCTTCATTCAGCTTTTCCGCCCCGAGTATTAAAGGCGTCGATCAAGATATGTCCGGAGGAACGGTGACCGCTGAAATGGCTCATGCTGATGACAATGGGTGGATGGTTGTCCACCGAACAGACGAATCAATGAAGCCTGGTCCTGTTATCGGCTACGCTCCGTTAAAAATGGGAAAGAATGAAAACGTAAATGCAATTTTGATGGAACCAGTAGAATCAGGCGATATGCTGATGTTAATGGTCCACGGAGAGAAAGGTGGCATGAAGACTGGTGTGTTTGAGTATACGCTCGGCGCTAAAGAGGACGGTCCTGTAAAAGTGGACGGAAAGCTAGTGATGGACATCGTACGCGCTAAGTAGGGTGGCGATGAATGAAAAAGTAAACTTCCTACTCCCGGTATTTAGATGACACAAAAGTACTCAACGGCATTGCTAACCGTTAAGTACTTTTTCATTTGCGATGGAAGCAGCAAACTAGCCAATCCTTTCTCTTCCATGAGGAGTATTTAGGTCTAAATCAGGCCCTTTTGGTACAACTTGCGTCGGATTAATCCCAGTGTGGCTGAAGTAGTAGTGGCGTTTAATGTGATAGAAATCCGTCGTGTCTTCAACGCCTTCAACTTGATACAACTCTTTTAAGTAGCCTTGTATATTTTCGTAGTCTGCGATGCGCTGCTTGTTACACTTGAAATGCCCCACATACACCGCATCAAAACGAATAAGAGTCGTAAACAAACGCCAATCAGCCTCAGTAATTGTGTTCCCTGCTAAGTAACGATGCGTCGCTAAGTGAGCATCGATTTTATCTAACGCATTAAACAAAGAATCAAACGCTTCTTCATACGCCTCTTGTGTAGTCGCGAAGCCACAACGATACACTCCGTTGTTGACATTCGGATAAACAAAATCGTTCCACTCATCAATAACGTGTTTTAGATGATCTGGATAGTAGTCGTCGTGATTCCCTGTTAACGCATTGAATTCCGAATTGAACATGCGAATGATCTCTGACGACTCGTTTGACACAATAGTATTGGTCTTTTTATCCCAAAGTACAGGCACGGTTACGCGGCCCGTGTAATCGGGTTTGGCCTGCGTGTAAATTTGATACATGCGCGTGTGACCAAACAATGGCTCAGGAAGCCCCATTTGCCAACCTTGGCTGAGCATATCAGGGCAAACGACCGTGACATCAATATGTGGTTCTAAACCTTTCAGCTTGCGGAAAATGAGGGTTCGATGTGCCCACGGACAAGCAAGAGAGACATACAAATGGTATCGACCGGACTCTGGTGTAAACTCCGCATCAGGGTCGTTTTTAACCCAGTTACGGAATCCGGCATCTTCGCGCACAAATTTGCCACCATTTGATTTTGTGTCATACCAGACATCTTGCCAAACACCTTCAACCAACTTACCCATGATTGCTCTCCTCTCGTTCTGTTTGTGTCTATATTAGCGTTTCCTATCAAACAGAGAATCATCGAACTTAGGACATCATGTTCAAGAAATTCGAATGTATAAATCAGACACATAAAAAAAGCGCGACCCGATGAAGGTGTCGCGCTTAAGCCCGTCACAGGCTGAATTTATACACTAACGTGTAAACAAGATACCGCGTGAACGTCATTACCTAAAATGGTTGGCTTTGTCTTCGCACACTCTTCGGTTGCTTGTGGGCAACGAGTGCGGAATACACAACCCGACGGTGGGTTGATAGGTGAAGGAAGATCACCCTCTAGCATTTGGATTTTCTTATTGCGCTCAATATCCGGGTCCGGGATCGGAACCGCAGACATCAGCGCACGCGTATATGGGTGCTTAGGATCAGCAAACAGAGCCTCGGCCTCGCCAAGTTCCACGGCATTACCTAAATACATAACTAAAACGCGATCTGAAATGTGTTTAACGACAGACAAGTCATGCGCAATGAATACCAGAGAAAGCCCTAACTCTTTTTGAATCTCTTTAAGTAGGTTAACCACCTGAGCTTGAATAGATACATCAAGCGCCGATACTGGCTCGTCACAAATGATCATCTTAGGCTTAAGGATAAGCGCACGCGCTATCCCGATACGCTGACACTGACCACCCGAGAACTCGTGTGGGTAACGGTTAATCACGTTAGGTAATAGGCCAACTTTCGCCATCATCTCTTTAACGCGATCTTTCACTTCCTGCTTAGACAGTTCTGGATAGAATGTCTCAAGAGGTTCAGCAATGATATCACCAACAGTCATACGCGGATTCAGCGATGCCAATGGGTCTTGGAAAATCATCTGAATTTCTTTACGCGTCTCACGGCGCTGAACGCTTTTCATTTTAGTAAGGTCTTGACCCAACCAAACTACTTGGCCGTCAGTAGCTTCAACCAGACCAATGATGGCACGAGCAAACGTCGATTTACCACAACCTGATTCACCTACTACACCAAGCGTTTCCCCTTCGTATAGTCGAACGTTCACGCCATCTACCGCTTTCAGGCTCGAAGGCTTTGACCACGGCCATGCCGACTTTGAGGCAATGCTGAAGTGAACTTTCAGCTCAGAAATGTCCAGAATTAGTTTTTTGTCTACTGCGTTCATTTGTTCCAAGCCTCCCATTCAGAAAAACATGCACGCTGACGACCATCACCAAATGGTGTCAGAATTGGCGCCTCGCGCTTACAACGATCCATCACACGGTGACAGCGCTCTTGATAAGGGCAGCCCGGCGGTAGACGAAGCAAGTTTGGTGGATTACCAGGAATGGTCGGCAGAATTTCACCCTCAGTATCGAGGCGAGGAATCGCCTTCAGCAGCCCCTCCGCATAAGGATGGCTTGGATTGTAGAAAATTTCGTTTACGTTGCCGTACTCCATAGTACGGCCTGCATACATCACCAGCACCTTGTCACACGAACCTGCAACCACACCAAGGTCGTGCGTGATCATGATGATCGCTGTGTTGAACTCAGATTTCAGCTCATTCAACAAGTCCATGATCTGTGCTTGTACCGTCACATCAAGTGCTGTTGTTGGCTCATCGGCAATAAGCAGTTTAGGACGACATAACAACGCCATCGCGATCATTACACGCTGACGCATACCGCCTGAAAACTCATGCGGGTACATCGTGATACGCTTACGCGCTTCAGGGATTTTTACCGCTTCCAGCATGCGTACTGATTCTTCAAATGCTTCCGCTTTGCCCATGCCTTTGTGCAGCATAAGCACTTCCATCAACTGATCACTCACTTTCATGTAAGGGTTCAGTGATGTCATTGGGTCTTGGAAGATCATTGCGATCTGTTCCGCACGCACTTTGTTCAGTTCTTTTTCTGGTAAGTTTAGGATTTCTTTGCCTTCAAACTTTGCGCTACCAGAAATAATACCGTTCTTAGCCAAAAGGCCCATGATTGCGAATACGGTTTGAGATTTACCTGATCCCGACTCTCCAACGATACCTAAGGTTTCGCCTTGGTTGAGAGAGAAGTTCAAATCGTTTACTGCGGTTACGATACCATCTTGCGTGGTGAATTCGACGCGCAGATCTTTGACATCTAATAAGCTCATCATTGCTTCCTTAATCTTATCTTTTAATTATCTGTCTTTTGGATCCAGCGCATCGCGCAGGCCGTCACCAACGTAGTTGAAGCAGAATAGCGTCACAACCATGAACACTGCTGGGAATGCCAGCTGCCAGATTGCTACTTCCATTGTCTGTGCACCTTCTTGTAGAAGAGCGCCCCAACTTGTCATTGGTTCCTGAACACCAAGACCAAGGAATGATAGGAATGATTCCGTTAGAATCATACTTGGGATAAGCAGCGTAGAGTATACCGCTACAATACCCAGTACGTTAGGTACGATATGACGAGTAATGATTTTCCAGTTGCTTACACCACACACATGTGCCGCTTCGATAAACTCCTTGCTACGTAGACTAAGAGTCTGACCACGTACGATACGCGCCATATCTAGCCATGCGATAGCACCAATCGCAACGAAGATCAGCATGATGTTACGACCGAAGAATGTTACCAGTACAATCACCAGGAACATAAACGGTACCGCGTATAAAATTTCTAGAATACGCATCATTACGCGGTCAACTTTACCGCCGATGAAACCAGATGCTGCGCCGTAGAGCGTACCAATCAGTACCGCTACAAATGCACCCATAACACCTACCATCAACGAAATACGACCTCCAATTAGCGTACGCACGTATAAATCACGGCCTAAGCTGTCAGTACCAAACCAATGGTCAGCATTCGGTGCAACGTGCATCGCGTACCAGTCAGTATCATCAAATGTGTACGGTGCGATCATTGGCAGGATAATAACGGCCAACGTCATTAGAACAAGAAGGAATAAGCTCACCATCGCCGCTTTGTTGCGCATGAAACGGATACGAGCATCTTGCCAAAGACTGCGACCTTCAATCTCCAAGTTTTCGGAGAATTTCTCAATCGCTTCTAGGTTTTCTTTTTTCGTTAACATAACCAAACGTCCCTGTTAGTAGCGAATTTTCGGGTCAATCATTGCAAGTAAAATATCTACAATCGCGTTGAATAGAATGAATAGGAAACCAATCAGAATGGTTACCCCCATTACTAGCGAGTAGTCACGGTTAAACGCAGCGTTAACGAATAGTTTACCAATACCAGGCAGACCAAAAATGGTTTCGATAACAACGGAACCGGTGATGATACCTACGAAAGCTGGACCCATGTAAGAAACAACAGGGAGAAGTGCCGGCTTAAGAGCGTGTTTGATAATGATATAACGGTAACTTAGACCTTTAGCACGTGCCGTACGAATAAAGTTACTGTTTAGGGTTTCGATCATCGAACCACGCGTAATACGAGCAAAGGTAGCAACATACAGTAGCGACATACCAATAACAGGAAGCACTAAATACTGCCAGCTACCATCTTGCCAACCGCCCGCAGGGAAGATATTCCAGTGAAGCGAGAATATGTAGATAAGCGCAGGCGCTAATACGAAGGATGGCATTACGACACCAAGCATCGCAGTCGACATAATGGTGTAATCAATCCAAGTATTTTGCTTGAGCGCAGCAATGGTACCGACGGTAACCCCCATTATCAAAGTAAAGATAAAGGCGATGAAGCCCACTTTAGCCGAAACAGGTAAGGCAACCGCGATCAGCTCGTTTACTGAGTAATCAAGGTATTTAAATGACGGTCCGAAATCGCCTTGGATAACATTGGTCAAATACGTGGTGTATTGTTCAAATACAGGTTTATCCAAGCCATATTTAGCTTCGATATTTGCCATTACTTCGGGTGGCAATGGACGCTCTGTCGAGAAAGGGTTTCCCGGTGCAAAGCGCATAAGAAAGAAAGATACGGTGATCAAAACCAACATTGTTGGGATCGCCTCAAATATCCTTTTTGCGATGAATTTAAGCATAAACTCACTCTTTCAGTCTGTGACAGTTAAATTAAAGAAGTCGTCCAATTCTTTTGGACTAAAGATAGGCGCTACATGCAATTTCTCACATGTAGGGCCTCATTTTTATAGTTCTATCGAGTTACGAATTACTCTGTGATGTAGAGATCTTTAGAGTAAATCTTGTCTTCCGCGTTATTTACTGGGAAGCCACCAACTTTCGGTGATAGTAGACGTGATTTCACGTACTGGTAGATAGGTGCGATTGGCATATCTTTTGCCATCAACTTCTCTGCTTCTAGGTAAAGTGCTTGGCGCTCTTCGTCAGAAGTTGAAGCAAATGCTTTGTTCATGATCGCATCGTACTCTTTGCTGTCGTAGTGAATACCACCAGTAGTGTTATTACTCATCATCAGCGTTAGGAAAGATGAAGCTTCGTTGTAGTCGCCACACCAACCTGCACGAGCAACCTCAAAGTTGCCAGAATCTTTGGTAGATAGGTAAGTTTTCCACTCTTGGTTTTCTAGCGTAACGTCTAGACCAAGTGTCTTCTTCCACATTGAACCCAGTGCAACCGCAAGTTTCTTGTGGTTCTCTGATGTATTGTATAGAAGGTTAAATTCAAGAGGGTTGTCTGCGCCGTAACCCGCTTCTTCCAATAGACGCGCAGCTTCTGCGTTACGCTCTTCTTGCGTCATTTTGCCGTATGCAGGAATTTCTGGGTTGAAACCTGCCGTAATTTCAGGTGTTAGGAAGTAAGCTGGCTTTTGACCTTGACCTAAAATCGCATCGGTCACAATGTTACGGTCAATCGCATAAGAAATCGCTTTACGCACACGAACATCATCAAACGGCTTTTTCTTCGTATTGAAGATGTAGTAGTAAGTACATAAGTTACCGGTTACCGACACTTCTTGTGGGTGCTCTTTCTTCAGACGCTTGAAGTGCTCTGTAGGCAGCTCGTTCGTGAAGTCGATTTCACCCGCTAGGAAGCGGTTCATTTCCGCTACTTGGTTCTCGATTGGTAGGAAAGTAACCTGGTCAAGCGTCGTGTTTTCGTTGTCCCAGTACTGTTCGTTACGTTTTAGAACCAAACGCTCGTTTACAACCCAGTTGTCAACAACATAAGCACCGTTACCTACAAAGTTCTCTGGCTTCGTCCATTGATCGCCGAACTTTTCAACAGTTGCTTGATGAACAGGTTTCACTGTCGTGTGGCCCATCATCATTACAAAATATGGTACTGCAGTATCTAACTCAACCACTAACGTGTGATCGTCAACCGCTTTAACACCTAACTCGCTCTTATCTTTTTTACCCGCAACAATGTCTTTTGCGTTCTTCATCTTGGTGTATTCCATGTACCAAGCATATGGAGAGGCGGTTGCTGGATCGACTGCGCGTTGGAAGCTGTAAACGAAATCACCTGCAGTGACAGGATCACCGTTTGACCATTTTGCGTCTTCACGTAAGTGGAAAGTGTATGTTTTGTTGTCTTCAGTTTCCCAAGATTCTGCAACACCAGGGATAGTGTTACCGTCCGCATCTTGGTTTACAAGGCCTTCAAGAAGATCGCGAATCACGTGGGATTCTGGAACACCTTGAGATTTATGAGGGTCTATTGTCGCAACTTCTGTACCGTTACCACGCACCAATTCTTGAACAGCAGCAAGTTTTGGCTCTTTAGAATCAGATTTAGCTTCAGGGGCTGGAGCCGGAGCAGGCTCAGCAGCTTGTTTCTCCGCAGGCTTTTCACCACAACCAGCTAGAGCGAGAGAAAGACCAGCACCAATAAATAAAGCGCGCGTGATTTTATTCTTATACATGCGTAAAACTCCAAATTTTTTCGTTAGCATCCATGACTTCTTTGTAAGGGCCTGGAACGGTCAGAGTTTTAGATTTTTTTAGTGCACTTTCTGAGCACAAAAGTCTAAAACCTTACAAAGACTGCGGCACACATTAGCAATCATTGAAGTAATTTGCCATAAAAATGTAGCAAAAAAACCAATAATGCTGACTAAACCACACATATCTAGCAGTAAACTCTAACCCCAAAGCATTCACCAGCCAAATAAAGACCAGAAGCGACATTTAACAGGCGAAACTTTCGATTAATCTGAGTTTAAACCATTTACTAGCATCTTATGCTAGATATTTACACATCATTTAACATTTATGACAAATCAAGTCTAACAAATAATTGTTTATATATTGGGCAAAAAACTTTTATTGTGAAGAATATCACCAGACAAAAGATAGGAAATATTGAAACAAAGTGAGCAATACAATGAAGATAAATACAAAAAAAGCTAAGTACCATTAGCACTTAGCTTTTTTCACTAGAATGCGGGTTAGTTCTATTTTTCCCAACGCTGTGCAGCTTGATGATCGGTGTCGCGCGACTCAACCCAACGATCTTCATTCGTCGTACGCTCTTTTTTCCAAAATGGAGCTTGGGTTTTCAGATAATCCATGATGAACTCGCACGCATCAAATGCCGCGCCGCGGTGCGCACTGGAAACGCCCACAAATACAATTTGATCACCGCTATCCATGTCTCCGACGCGATGAATCACGCGTACACCTAATAGTGGCCAGCGAGACTCAGCTTGATCACAAATGTCGCTCAAGCTCTTCTCTGTCATCCCCGGATAGTGCTCTAGATGTAAACCAATGACATTATCCCCAAGGTTCATATCTCGAACTTTACCAACGAATGTAACGACAGCGCCGGCAGCCGTCCCTTCAGATAGACGTTGATATTCTTGCTCAACCGAAAAGTCTTCAATTTGTACAGATACACGAGAATCCATCTTAACCCCCAGTTACCGGCGGGAAAAACGCAACTTCGTCACCTGCTTTTACTTGTGTATCCAAAGGGACGATGGATTGGTTCACTGCAGCAAGTAGCTTTCCTGGCTCGAGCGCTAAATCCCACTTGCCATCTTTCTTAGTGCCTTCTTCCACTAGATGTGCACGAATTGATTCAACCGTTTCAAACGGCCCGTCTAACTCGACACTGTCGATGCCAATCAGCTCGCGAGTTTGAGCAAAGAAAAGTACTTTAATCATGATTCCACCTTAAAGTGACCAGATTTACCACCCGTTTTCTCTAGTAGACGAACTTGACCAATGACCATGTCTTTTTGTACTGCTTTACACATATCGTAAATCGTTAGAGCAGCAACGGAAGCTGCCGTGAGCGCTTCCATTTCCACACCAGTTTTACCCGCAAGTTTACATACTGATTCGATGCGAACTTTGTTTTCTGTTTCGATAGCTTCCAGTTGAACTTCAACTTTAGAGAGTAGTAGCGGATGACAAAGTGGAATCAAATCCCAGGTTTTCTTCGCAGCTTGAATACCAGCAATACGAGCCGTCGCAAATACATCACCTTTATGGTGCTGGCCAGAGACAATCAGTTGAAGTGTTTCTGGGGCCATGTGAACAAATGCTTCAGCACGAGCTTCACGAACCGTCTCCGTTTTTGCTGACACGTCAACCATGTTTGCTTCGCCAGAAGCATTGATATGTGTAAATTGGGTCATTGTTTTTCCTTCGCTTTTAGGAAAGGTTATACAGATAGGTGTGGCATGAAGTTACAAGGGCGATGACTTGCATCCAACTGCTGTTTAATAATTTTTGTCCAGCCTGTGCGGCACGCACCAGTTGAACCTGGCATTGCGAAGATCACGGTGTGGTTAGCAAAACCAGCAATCGCACGAGACTGAATCGTAGACGTACCGATCTCTTCGTACGACACCATACGGAACAACTCACCAAAACCTTCAACTTCTTTATCAAATAGAGGCTTAAGTGCTTCTGGCGTGCTATCACGTGAGGTGAAACCTGTACCGCCAGTAATCATGATCGCTTGTACGCTTTCATCAGCAATCCATTGAGAAACAATCGCGCGGATCTTGTACATGTCATCAATAACAATTTGCTTGTCTACTACGTTGTGACCCGCTTCTTGAGCATGTTCAGCAAGGTAACGACCAGAGGTATCGTTTTCTTCAGTACGAGTGTCAGATACCGTTAGAACGGCAATATTTGCAGGTTGGAATTTGCTTTCAGCGTGACCCATTTGTTCACCTATTCTCTTAATTAGCTTTGATACGCTTGGTATCGATTCGGAAAAAGTTAGAGCCAGCTTATCAGTGAACTCGCTCTAAAAATTGAATGAAGTTAGCCGCCGATAGACGCGAGGTGTGGCGTCATACCAGTATTGCCATCATGCAAGAAATGGCTTACCGACTTGGTTTGTAACTGCGCCTGGATACGTTCAATAAGCTCACTCTCTTGCTCATCACGTTCCAAAAGATCACGCAATTCTACACCGTGGTCTCCAAACAGACATAGGTGCAGCTTACCCATCGCCGAAACGCGCAGTCGGTTGCAGCTTTCACAAAAGTCTTTTTCATAAGGCATGATAAGACCTATTTCACCCTTGTAATCAGGATGAACAAATACTTGCGCAGGACCATCATTATGCGAGCGCACTTTCAGCAACCAACCATTTGCAATTAGCTGGTTACGAATTGCCACTCCGGATACATGGTGCTTATTAAATAGCTCATCCATCTCACCCGTTTGCATCAACTCAATGAAACGCAGTTGGATTGGACGATCTTTTATCCAGTTAAGAAACGCTGGCAGCTCGTGATGGTTCAGATCTTTCATCAACACCACATTAACTTTTACTTGCTCATAACCGACCTCGAACGCACGTTCGATACCATTCATGACTTCAGTAAACTTATTTTCACCTGTGATTTGATGAAACATACGCGGGTCAAGGCTATCCACACTGACATTAATGTGGGTTAAACCCGCTTCACGCCAATCTGCGACTTGTTTTGCCATGCGATAGCCATTGGTTGTCGTTGCAACTTTTTGAATGCCAGGCGTCGCCGCTACTGAATGGATAATGTCGGTAAAATCTTTGCGTAAGCTAGGCTCACCACCAGTGATGCGCACTTTTGACGTGCCACAATCAGCGAATGCTTTTACGACCCGTTTGATTTCAGGGAGAGATAAAAAAGACGAGTTTTTATTGCCCGAAGGCTTATAGCCATCAGGAAGGCAATAGGTACATTTGAAATTACATACGTCGGTCACAGACAGACGCAAGTAATAAAACTTACGATGAAATTTGTCTTCGAATTGTTGCGCCACGGAACACCTTTCCAAACACGGGAGGCATGGCCATTTCCAATCATGCCCTTGTGACAGTATGCCACTGGCTCAAAACGCTTATCCAAGGACTTAGCAATAGTGAGCTCGGAGTTATGGCAACCAGAGATATGAAATCTCTGATAGCTTTGCGGTGTAAAATACTTAATATTTGTAATGGAATCCAGACTTGAGTGATAAAAAACTCTCTAGAGACACAATTTACCGCTAAGTGAGTACCTTTAAGACACTCCTTAAGATAAATTGTAGCCGTTTTTTATTAGATTATTAGAAGAACATAATGAATATCTACACAGATAAAAAAGTGGTCGCTGTTGGCGGTGGTCATGGCTTAGGTCGAATGCTGGCCGCATTACGAGATTTTGGCAGCAATGCAACTGGGATTGTTGCCACGACTGACAATGGTGGTTCAACAGGAAGAATTCGTCACTGCCAAGGAGGAATCGCTTGGGGAGACACACGTAACTGTATTAATCAGCTCATTACAGAGCCTTCGATCAGTTCTATGATGTTTGAATATCGCTTCAAAGGCACTGGCGAACTTGATGGTCATAATCTTGGTAATTTGATGCTTACTGCACTCGATAACTTATCGGTCAGACCTTTAGATGCCATTAATCTGATTCGCAATATGTTAAAAGTCGACGTTAACATCCTTCCTATGTCCGAACACCCTTCGGATCTTTCCGCGTTATCCGTAGATGGGAAGTGGGTTACGGGAGAAACAAATGTCGACGAAATGAAAGCAGACTTGCGACGTTTGGATCTTTCACCAGAAGTGCCTGCTACCAAAGAAGCCATCACAGCTTTGGCGGAAGCGGACGCGATTATTCTTGGCCCTGGCAGTTTTTTAACTAGTATCATGCCTCCTTTATTGCTGCCTGAACTCGGCAAAGCGATTGCAGCAAACACAAAAGCAAAAGTCATTTTTGTTGCTAACCTGAGTCCAGAATACGGCCCAGCGGGACGAATGACGATGGCTCAAAAATTAGAATGGTGTGAACGTGCCTGTCAAGGAAGAAAAATAGACGTGGTTCTAGCAGAGAAAACCAAGCAAGACGTCTTAAGTCAATGGAATGTAGTGACGGAGTCACTCGCCTCCTCTAACCGAGACTGGCGTCACGATAGAAACAAGCTCAAACTAGCGATTGAAAATCAGCTACAACTTTCTATTTAAGAGCACGTTACCTGGCTAGCGCCCTCTTTTAAGGTGTTTATTGATAATGAAAACCCTTCTGTCATCGAAGGGTTTTAGTTCAGGCATCCAGTAAGAACAGATGTTTACTAAGAAAAAATGGTTAATAGGAATAAATAGTTACTGTCGCCAAGAGCGATAAGCATCTCGAGTTTCGTGCAAAAGATCGAACATAACCTCTAACTCCTCAGACTCCGCAGTCAACTCACCGGCTTTCGCTTTTTTGTCTATGGACATCGCCAGTTCACAAAGGCGATCTGCCCCAAAGCTCGCAGCACTACTTTTCAACGCGTGGCTGATTTCTTTTGAGTAAGCTAATCGCTCTGCCCCCTGCAGTTGGGATAAGTTCTCGATATAGGTATCCATTTCTCCTAGGAAGATATCGAACAGTACAGGTACGTTGTCACTGCCAATTTCCATCGACAGTTCATCTATTTTTTGCTGATTTAATACATTTACACTCATACTTTTTGCCGCTCTTCCTTGCCGTTCCATGCCTGTAACTTGCGGTAAATCGTCGACGGACTGACATCAAGGTATCCCGCCGCTCGAGGAATATTGCCATCACATGCTTCAATCGCTTGCTCGATTGCCATTTTTTCCGTCATCCATAATGGCATAATCTCAGATGCGGTCATCGCTTTCGGCTCAATTAATTTAGCCACAGACGACGGACGGTCAAGCGGTTGATTCAACGGTGGCGGTAACATGTCCAACGTAATCTCTTTACCGTTGTTTAGAACAACGATATTGCGTAGCACGTTTTGTAACTGACGAACGTTACCCGGCCACTCATAGCTGTTGAATCGCTCGATGACATCAGGCGCAAAACGTATGAAGCTTTTTCCTTCTTCGTGTGACATGTAACCTAGCAGTGAGTATGCAATTTCAATAACATCTTCGCCTCGTTCGCGTAAAGGCGGTAAATGCAAAGGAATGACATACAAACGATAGTACAAATCTTCACGGAATCGACCTTCTTGTACCTCTTTCCAGGGATCACGGTTAGTGGCACAAACAAAGCGCACATCCACGCTCTTCATTTTTGAGGAACCCACTTTTTGGAATGTGCCCGTTTGAATAAATCGTAGCAACTTGGTTTGTAAATCCAAGTCCATCTCACAAAGCTCATCTAGAAAAAGTGTGCCGCCATCCGCTAACTCAGCTGCCCCTTGACGATCATTCGCAGCGCCAGTAAAGGCCCCTTTTACGTGACCAAACAGTTCACTCTCAATCAAATCTTTTGGAATTGCAGCACAGTTAATTGCAATAAAAGGTTTGTCACCACGTTTACTTGCTGCGTGAATAGCCTCGGCACATACCTCTTTACCAGTACCACTTTCACCTGTGATAAAAATACTCGCTTTACTGCTCGCCGCTGAATCTATCGTACGGTAAACCTGCTGCATGGTTTGGCTACTGCCGATAAACCCCTGATAGCTCTGATTGCCTGGATTATCGGCTTCATTTTTTAGCTTGGTCGCTTTACGAATTGCATTGTTAACCGTGACACGTAAACGGTCCGCTTCACACGGTTTAATTAGAAAGTCTTGTGAGCCATGACGCATGGCCTCGACAGCGGTATCGATAGAACCGTGAGCGGTCATAAAAATTATAGGTACGTCGGGATGACTCTTTTTAACGGCATGTAAAACGTCCATCCCCGTCATATCTGGCAGACGGAGATCGAGTAAAATAAGATCTGGAATTCGATGATTTAGGCTCTCAATGGCATCCCTACCTGTGCCGACAATATTGATATCTATGCCAAGCGGTGTCAGGTATGAGCGGTACAGAGCCGCAACAGATGCGGTGTCCTCGACCATTAAAAGGTAACGAGACTTTGGGCCTTCGGGTTTTTGTTGCATAACCTAGCTATTATTTTGTTGTGTTTTAAACAATAATCGCATTACGCTTTGCATTTTGCAAATAACATTAGCTAAATTATGGGCAAAGGAAAAAATTCAAAAATAATATCAATTATTTAAAAAGTGGCACAAACCATGCTGTAACGATAGTGACCCCTCGGGTCACCTAGCCAACTGACGTTGTTAGTGAACGATATGTTCACAAAACAAGCCAATAGACCCGACTGCCTATTGGCTTCTTTTTTTTTACAAGCGACCTAAAATGCTTGGATAGTTAAATCGGTAAGTTTGTTCAACTATTTGCGATGAACTGCGCTCGTAGTTTTTCAATCTCGTCACGCTTTTGTGCCGCTAACTCAAATTCTAAATCTTGCGCATGCTGATACATCGCTGCCTCCAGTCGACTGATTTCTTTTTCTAGCTGCTGAGGGGACAGTGCCTCGTAAGTTTGCGAAGGCTCCGCCACTTTCGATAATGGTACCTGTTTAGTGTTACGCTGGCGTTTAGACTTAGTGATATCGCCAAGTTCCATGATGTCTTTGATATTTCGTTTGAGCGCTTGTGGCGAAATACCCATTTCTTCGTTGTACGCTTCCTGCTTCTCGCGACGACGGTTAGTTTCATCCATCGCCTTTTTCATTGAGTTGGTGATTCGGTCAGCGTATAAAATCGCCTTACCTTCGATGTTTCGTGCAGCACGACCAATGGTCTGAATGAGTGAGCGTTCAGACCGCAAGAAGCCCTCTTTATCCGCATCCAAAATTGCAACTAACGAGACCTCTGGCATATCCAGGCCCTCTCTCAATAAGTTTATTCCCACCAGCACGTCAAATTCCCCAAGACGAAGGTCACGGATAATTTCCACACGCTCAACAGTATCAATGTCTGAGTGTAAATAACGTACCTTAACATCATGTTCGTGAAGGTATTCGGTGAGATCTTCAGCCATTCGTTTGGTCAGTGTTGTAACCAGAACTCGTTCATCTTTAGCAGCGCGAATACGGATCTCAGACAATAGGTCGTCGACTTGGGTCGCTACTGGGCGAACTTCCAACTCAGGGTCAAGCAAGCCTGTAGGACGAACGACTTGATCCGCCACATCACCCGCCGATTTTTCTAGTTCGTAATTTCCGGGCGTAGCAGAGACGAAAATCGTTTGTGGCGCTAGTGCTTCAAACTCCTCAAACTTCAGTGGACGATTATCCAAAGCTGAAGGTAACCGGAAACCAAACTCCACCAGCGTTTCTTTACGCGAACGGTCGCCTTTATACATGGCACCTATCTGCGGTACTGTCACGTGAGATTCATCGATGATCAACAAGCCATCATGAGGTAAGTAGTCAAACAGGGTTGGTGGCGGCTCACCTTCCGAGCGTCCACTGAGATAACGAGAATAGTTTTCGATACCGGAGCAAAAGCCCAACTCATTCATCATTTCGATATCGAATTGAGTGCGCTGGCTAATTCGCTGCTCTTCCAGTAGCTTGTTGTTATCTAGAAGCTGCTTTTTGCGCACTTCTAGTTCGACTTTAATATTTTCAATCGCTTCAAGAATGCGATCTCTTGGCGTGACATAGTGCGTCTTGGGATAGATGGTATAGCGCGGCAAGTCTCGTTGTTTCACCACGCCTGTCAATGGATCGAACACACTGATGCAATCCACCTCATCGTCAAACATCTCAACGCGCACAGCGTCTTGGTCTGATTCGGCTGGGAAGATGTCAATCACTTCACCTCGAACACGGAATTGGCCACGCTCAAATGCAACGTCATTGCGTGAGTATTGCAGCTCTGCAAGACGGCGTAGCATATCGCGCTGGTCAATCACATCACCGCGACGTAGGTGCAGCATCATTTGTAGATACGATTCAGGATCACCCAAGCCATAGATAGCCGATACCGATGCAACAATAATGGCATCTTTACGTTCTAGTAGTGCTTTTGTAGCAGACAAACGCATTTGTTCTATATGCGCGTTAACTGAAGCGTCTTTCTCTATAAAGGTATCCGTGGTCGGAACGTACGCTTCAGGTTGGTAGTAATCGTAGTAAGAAACAAAATACTCAACCGCATTATTAGGAAAGAATGACTTCATCTCACCATATAACTGAGCAGCAAGCGTTTTGTTTGGCGCAAGTAATATTGCAGGTCGTTGGGCTTGAGCAATCACATTCGCTAGTGTGAAGGTTTTACCTGAGCCTGTGACCCCCAACAAGGTTTGATGTGCTAGCCCAGCATCGAGCCCCTCAAGCAACTGATTGATCGCTCCTGGTTGATCGCCCGACGGCTGATAATCGGAGACCAATTCATAGACTTTACTCATACCCTTCCTCAATTTTACTGCGCTTTGGCTGTATATATATACACCTTAGCTAATGAAATCTACGTCTATCGAGAATTTAACCATCATTGTTAATAAATTTTCTTGTTTGTCTAGAATGCTATAGCCATACAAAAGTGACTCTGATATAGTACTTCGCCCTAGTTGAAGAGCTACACACATTCTTCACATTATAGTTTCCACAACTTTTCCCCAAAAATTAGCTTAAAACTTTCTTATCCCCAAAAGATTGATTTTTATCCACTTTGAATACCTTTTGATTAACATCGATAAACCTCTGTTTTATTTGCTTATTTTACGCATAACTCTGACTAAAAATTCATTAAATAAAAACTTAGTTGCATATCAATTTTCTTTACCCAGATCTCATCAACATACTTATCCACAAATTTAGTGGATAACTAACCTCGAGCCTTTACTGGCAAGCCATACAGAAAAGTAAAGCCCTTAACTCAATATTTTTTTCTAAAAATGTATTTTTTTACTGTTGACAGTAGTTTGAGTGCTCGGTAAGATTCGTCCCGCTTTCAAGCAAAGCAATTCCTCCTTAGCTCAGTTGGTAGAGCGACGGACTGTTAATCCGCAGGTCGCTGGTTCGAGCCCAGCAGGAGGAGCCAGATTATAGAAAAGCCGTGTCGCAAGACACGGCTTTTTTTGTATCTTAATCGCCATGAAATCTAAGCCAATCTAGGCGTCATAAAATCACACCGAAATAAGTTCAAATTACAGAACTCATAACATTGTCATAGATAGTGTTCTCACAGTACCACACATTTAATTCTGTCTCTTTTCTAGCAAAAAACAATCATAACCAATTGAATCTATTATTAATGCAATTTAATCATTGAAAAAATGAAAAGCATTCATTTTACTCATACCAAATAAATCCATACGATTAAAAGGGTTAAGAATGGTTCCGTCCTACTCGTCGCCTCCATTCTAATTATCAATAACTTAGGGATTTACTTATGACTATTCCGACAACTGACATGCTAGATGCATGGGCTGGATTTACTGCTGGTGAATGGCAAAACTCTGTCAACACTCGTGACTTCATCCAAAAAAACTATACACCCTATGAGGGAGACGAGTCTTTCTTAGCCGAGGTTAGCAAATCCACTTCAGCATTATGGAACCAAGTGCTTGAAGGCATAAAACAAGAAAGCCGCACACACGCCCCTATTGATTTTGACACAGACTTGCCCTCAACAATCACTTCCCACGATGCAGGCTACATCAACAAAGATCTGGAAAAGATCGTTGGCTTACAAACTGATCAACCGCTAAAACGTGCAATCATCGCCAATGGCGGGATTCGCATGGTAAAAAACTCGTGCGAAGTTTATGGCCGCGAATTGGATCCAACGGTTGAAAAAATCTTCACTGAATACCGTAAAACTCACAACAAAGCGTGTTTCGACCTTTACACCAAAGAAATTCTAGCCTGTCGTAAATCCGGCATCATCACGGGCCTTCCTGATGCTTATGGCCGTGGTCGTATCATTGGTGACTATCGCCGTCTCGCCCTATACGGTATCGACTTCTTAAAAGCAGACAAAAAAGAACAATACAATTCAACACAAACGTTCTTAGAACAAGGCAACGATCTTGAGAAAACACTTCGTCTTCGCGAAGAAATAGCCGATCAAGTTCAAGCACTTGAAGACATTCGTCAAATGGGTCTGAAATACGGCATTGATATGTCGCTACCTGCAAAAACAGCACAAGAAGCGATCCAATTTACCTACTTTGGCTACCTAGCGGCGGTTAAATCGCAAAACGGCGCAGCAATGTCACTGGGCCGTACTTCGACTTTCCTAGACGTCTATCTAGAGCGCGATATCGCAAACGATTTGATTGATGAATCACAAGCGCAAGAAATGATTGACCACTTCATCATGAAGCTACGCATGGTTCGCTTCCTACGCACACCAGAATACGATTCATTGTTTTCTGGCGACCCAATCTGGGCAACCGAAGCCATGGCAGGTATGGGTGTTGATGGCCGTACACTAGTATCTAAAACGACATTCCGATACTTACATACGCTACATACTATGGGCCCTGCTCCTGAACCAAATATGACGATTCTTTGGTCAGAGCAATTGCCTGAAGCGTTCAAACAATATGCTGCAAAAGTGTCGATTGATACCTCTTCGGTTCAATACGAAAACGACGATCTAATGCGTCCTGATTTCGACAATGACGACTACGCGATTGCCTGTTGTGTGAGCCCGCAGGTTGTTGGTCAGCACATGCAATTCTTTGGTGCACGTGCCAACCTTGCAAAAGCACTGCTTTACACCATCAATGGTGGTATCGATGAAAAATCGAAAGCGCAAGTGGGTCCGGTAGTGGACAAAGTTCAAGATGAAATTCTCGACTTTGACGCTTTGATGCCTCGTTTCGACAATATGTTGGAGTGGCTAGCAACGCAATACGTCACAGCGTTGAACATCATCCATTATTCGCATGACCGTTACAGCTACGAAGCATCACTGATGGCATTGATGGATCGCGACGTGCACCGCACGATGGCGTGTGGTATTGCAGGTCTGTCTGTTGTTGCAGACTCTTTAGCAGCAATTAAATACGCAACCGTGAAACCCGTTCGTGATGAAGATGGCATCGCCGTTGATTTTAAAATCGAAGGTGATTATCCAAAATTTGGTAACAACGATGCCCGTGTTGATGACATCGCTTGTGATCTAGTTGAGCGCTTCATGAAGAAAATTCAGAAGATGCACACCTACCGCGAAGCAGTGCCAACTCAATCGATTTTAACAATCACATCTAACGTGGTTTACGGTAAAAAAACGGGTAATACACCAGATGGCCGTCGCGCAGGTATGCCTTTTGGACCGGGTGCAAACCCAATGCACGGTCGTGATGAAAAAGGGGCGGTTGCGTCTCTGGCATCGGTTTCTAAATTACCGTTCGCTTACGCTAAAGATGGTATTTCTTACACTTTCTCAATTGTGCCTAACGCATTGGGTAAAGATGACTTGAGTCAGAAGAAGAACCTAGCTGCGCTAATGGATGGTTACTTCCATCACGAAGCAAGCAACGAGGGCATTGCGATTGAAGGTGGTCAACACCTTAACGTCAACGTTCTAGACCGAGAGATGTTATTGGATGCGGTTGAACATCCAGAGAAATACCCTCAGTTGACGATTCGAGTGTCTGGTTATGCGGTACGTTTTAACTCTCTAACGACAGAGCAACAGCAAGACGTCATCACTCGTACCTTCACGAGTAAGATATAAACACAGTCCATCAAGCACTCAGAAAGTTTAAATAATTAGCTTGTAAATATACATTGCCCGCCTCTCTTTTCTACCTGGGAGAGGCGGGCTTTTTTTAAAATCACACATTAGATGAAAATTAATAGGTAGTATCCTCTCGCTAACAATACATTCAGCAAACGATTCAATTTCTTATTGATTCATCAAAATAGATCAAATAGACGACTATTTTTCCATCGTGTATGTAAAACCACATCGTTCACTGGTTGTTATTGGTGTCACAAAACACGATAATATCAAGATCGGATTTTAAGAACGTAATAACTATGACCGAATATGTTTTGTTGTTGGTCGGCACTGTGCTGGTGAACAACTTTGTACTGGTGAAGTTTTTGGGCCTATGTCCTTTCATGGGTGTGTCCAAAAAACTGGAAACAGCAATAGGTATGGGCTTAGCGACAACTTTTGTGCTAACGCTCGCGTCAGTGTGTGCGTATTTAGTGGAAAGCTACATCCTTCGTCCACTAGGTATTGAGTACCTTCGAACCATGAGTTTTATTTTGGTGATAGCCGTTGTGGTGCAGTTCACCGAAATGGTTGTGCACAAAACCAGCCCGACGCTTTATCGCTTGCTTGGCATTTTCTTACCGCTGATCACAACAAACTGCGCAGTATTGGGCGTGGCACTTCTTAACATTAATGAAAACCATAACTTTATTGAATCGATCATCTACGGCTTCGGCGCCGCTGTTGGTTTCTCATTGGTGTTGATACTTTTTGCATCCATGCGAGAGCGCATAGCCGCCGCCGACGTTCCTGTACCTTTTAAAGGTGCATCAATAGCAATGATTACAGCAGGTTTAATGTCACTCGCCTTTATGGGCTTTACAGGTTTGGTGAAGTAAGCGATGAGTACGATTTTAATTGCGATTATCGCGTTAGCGGTTCTGGCTGCGATTTTCGGCGCGATACTTGGTTTTGCTTCTATTCGCTTTAAAGTTGAAGCGGACCCTATTGTGGATCAAATCGACGCCATTTTACCGCAAACTCAATGCGGTCAATGTGGCTACCCTGGTTGCCGTCCTTATGCTGAAGCAATTGCAAATGGCGACCACATCAACAAATGTCCCCCTGGAGGCCAGGCAACAATCGAAAAGCTCGCCGACTTAATGGGTGTTGAGCCAGAAGAATCTGCGCACGATCTCGACAGCAAAATTCCAACCGTTGCGTTTATTCATGAAGACATGTGTATTGGCTGCACTAAGTGTATTCAGGCGTGTCCGGTGGATGCAATTGTAGGCGGAACAAAGGCGGTCCATACCGTAATCAAAGACGAATGTACGGGCTGTGACTTGTGTGTTGCCCCATGTCCGACTGATTGTATTGAAATGATTCCTGTGGCAACGACCACAGAAAGCTGGAAGTGGCAACTTCACTCCATTCCAGTACTTAACATTACGGATGCTGCCGACAATGCAGCGAACGTGAAAGATTCAATTAAGTAAGGTTTCACATGTTGTCTTTGATTGAACAAATTCGTACAGGCGCGCTTTGGGATTTCCCAGGTGGTGTGCATCCGGCAGAAAATAAAAAGCAGTCCAACAAAACTGAACTCGCTCATGCGGCTATCCCGTCAGAAATTGTATTGCCGCTAAAACAGCACATTGGTAAAGCGGGTAACCTACTGGTTGCCGAAGGTGACTACGTATTAAAAGGTCAGCCATTAACGCAATCGGAGACCGGCTTTACGGTTCCAGTGCATGCTCCAACATCAGGTACGCTCACCGCGATTGAGCCACGAACTGTCGCGCACCCTTCTGGGTTAAGTGAGTTGTGCGCAGTCATCACGCCTGATGGGAAAGATGCATGGTGTGAAAGAAATCCCGTCGCAGATTACCAACAAGAAACCCCTGACGCACTGATTGATATTATTCGTCTCGCTGGTATTTCTGGTATGGGTGGCGCAGGCTTCCCTACTGCAAAAAAAATCCAATCAGGTTTTGCTCGTACCGAGATTCTTATCGTTAATGCAGCAGAGTGCGAGCCATACATCACGTCTGATGACAAGCTCATGCAAGAATATGCCGAAGAGCTTATTCAAGGTATCGAAATTGTCGAACATATCCTGACACCAAAGCTCACGATTATTGGCATTGAAGACAACAAGCCAGAAGCAATCAAAGCGCTAGAAGCTGCGGCTATAAACAAAGATATCGTTATTCGCGTTATCCCGACTAAATACCCTTCTGGCGGTGAAAAACAGCTGATCAAAATTTTAACCAATAAAGAAGTACCAAGTGGCGCGATTCCAGCCGATATTGGTATTTTGGTTCAGAATGTTGGTTCTCTTTACGCTATAAAACGCGCAGTCATCGACGGTGAACCGATGATAAAGCGCATCGTGACTCTCACTGGTAAAACCTTCAAACAACCACGCAACGTTTGGGCATTGTTAGGGACACCAGTACAAGCACTGTTGGATGAGTTTGGCTATAAAGCAGATAAGAAGTTACAGCGTTTAATTATGGGTGGGCCAATGATGGGCTTTACCCTTCCTCACTCCCAAGTGCCGATTACCAAGACAGCAAACTGTATCCTTGCTCCGACTCGTCGTGAGATCTCTCCGCACCAGTATGAGATGGAATGTATTCGCTGTAGCCAATGTGCAGAAGCGTGCCCTGCTTCGCTGCTGCCTCAACAACTGCAATGGCATGCAAAAGCTGAAGAGTATGACAAACTCGAAGAATTAAACTTAAAGGATTGTATCGAGTGCGGCGCTTGTGCGTTTGTATGTCCAAGTGAAATTCCGCTCGTACAGTATTACCGCCAAGCAAAAGCGGAAATTCGCACCAGAACACAAGAAGCGGAAGCTGCTGAGCGAGCGAAGCTGCGTTTTGAAGAGAAGAAAGCGCGTATGGAACGCGAAAAAGCAGAACGTGAAAATCGCTTTAAGAAAGCAGCCGATCAGCGCCGTAAAGACATGAAATCTTCTGGTGGTGATGATGCGATTGCAGCAGCGATCGCACGAGTGAAAGCTCAAAAGACAGAAACAACAGAAAAAGCAGAGCCAGCCGTTAAACCTGCCGTAGCGGCAGCCATTGCCAAAGCGAAGGCAAAACAGGCCGCAGCCGCTAAAGCAGGCTCTAGTGAACCTGATAACTCAGAAATGGCAAAACTGCGCGAAGAACGCAAACGTCTAGCCCGCGAACGTAAAGCACAAAAAGAGCAAGGCGAAACGCCAGACAATAACGCTGATGATAAAAAATCGGCAGTTTCGGCCGCCATCGCCCGAGCTAAAGCGAAAAAAGCACAACAAGAAGATTCAACTGAATCCGTAGAATCGGAAACGTCTGCACAGCAAGACGGCGATCCGAAGAAAGCCGCGGTTGCTGCTGCCATTGCACGTGCCAAAGCACGCAAAGCGAAGCAAGCAGACTCAACTGAAGCGGAAGAAGCTGAAGCACCTGCTGAGCAAACCGACGATCCGAAAAAAGCCGCCGTGGCTGCTGCGATTGCACGTGCCAAAGCACGTAAAGCGAAGCAAGCAGACTCAATTGAAGCGGAAGAAGCTGAAGCACCTGCCGAGCAAACCGACGATCCGAAAAAAGCCGCAGTTGCCGCTGCAATTGCTCGAGCCAAAGCGCGCAAAGCGAAGCAAGCAGACTCAACCGAAGCGGAAGAAGCTAAAGCACCTGCTGAGCAAACCGACGATCCGAAGAAAGCCGCAGTGGCTGCTGCCATTGCACGTGCCAAAGCGCGTAAAGCGAAACAAGCAGACTCAACTGAAGCGGAAGAAGCTGACGCACCTGCCGAGCAAACCGAAGATCCGAAGAAAGCCGCCGTGGCAGCTGCCATTGCACGTGCCAAAGCACGTAAAGCGAAGCAAGAAACGCAAACTGAGCCTGTTGAAGACGCAACTTCTGAAGAACCAGAAGTGGATCCGAAAAAAGCCGCGGTTGCCGCAGCAATTGCGCGCGCGAAGGCTCGTAAAGCGAAACAAGCAGACTCAACTGAAGCGGAAGAAGCTGAAGCACCTGCCGAGCAAACCGAAGATCCGAAAAAAGCCGCCGTGGCAGCTGCCATTGCACGTGCCAAAACGCGTAAAGCTAAGCAAGAAACGCAAACAGAGCCTGTTGAAGAAGCAACCTCCGAAGAACCAGAAGTGGATCCGAAGAAAGCCGCGGTTGCCGCAGCAATTGCGCGCGCGAAGGCACGCAAAGCGCAACAAGAAGCTAATAAAAATAATACTGAGGAGAACGAGTAGTGTCGTTTTTTATTGCCAGTTCACCGCATACCCACAGTCGTCGTAGTACGCCAGACTTAATGAAATGGGTGGCACTTTGCGCACTTCCAGGTTTAGTAGCTCAAACCTACTTCTTTGGTTGGGGTACGCTTATTCAGCTGATTTTTGCCATTGCAGTCGCTGTATCCCTTGAAGCCTTAGTCATGATCTGTCGTAAACGCTCACCAATGAGAGCGCTACGTGATAACAGTGCAATAGTTACCGCTTGGTTATTAGCCGTTGCTATACCACCATGGTCTCCGTGGTGGATTATGGTGATCGGGCTTATTTTTGCGATAGTAATCGCTAAACACCTCTATGGTGGCCTTGGACAAAACTTATTCAACCCTGCAATGGTCGCTTATGTGGTCTTGTTGATCTCTTTCCCAGTACAAATGACGAGTTGGAGTGCACCGACATCACTCATACCTGATCATGTAAATTTTGCAGATACACTCTCTTTAATTTTTACGGGCTATGATTACGACGGCTTATCACTTCAGCAAGTTCGCTCAGGTGTTGACGGTGTGACAATGGCGACACCACTTGATGCATTTAAGACTGGCATTCTTACAGGTGCCACTCCAAGCGAAGTAATGTCGCAGCCAATATTTGATGGCTTAGGTGGTATTGGTTGGCAATGGGTAAACCTTGCTTACCTTCTTGGCGGGATAGTCATGATCAAAAAGCGTATCATCCAATGGTATATTCCAGCAGGTTTCCTTGCGAGTCTGACTCTGTTTAGCCTAGTGTTCACGTTGCTGACGCCAGGGGAAACTGCGTCGCCAGTTTTACACTTGTTATCTGGTGCAACCATGCTTGGCGCATTCTTTATTGCAACCGATCCCGTTTCGGCGTCTACCACCGTCAAAGGACGTTTAATCTTCGGTGCGCTTATTGGTGCTTTGGTTTTTATCATTCGCAGTTGGGGCGGTTTCCCAGATGGTGTTGCATTTGCAGTGTTGCTTGCAAATATGTGTGTGCCACTGATCGATTACTACACCAAACCTAGAACTTACGGTCACTGAGGTAAACATGTTAACCGCTATTAGAAAAAATGGTCTGACACTCGCGATATTTGCATGTGCAACAACCGGATTAGTCGCCCTTACTCAGTACCTAACAAAAGACCAAATCAAGGTACAAGAGCAAAAACAATTACTTTCTGTTTTGAATCAAGTCATTCCAGAAAACATGCATGACAACGCACTCGCGCAAGCTTGTACAATGGTCACGTCTCCAGATCTGGGGACATTACGTGCGATGCCAGCCTACCTCGCCACGAAGAATGGTGAACCAACAGCAATCGCAATAGAATCTATCGCGCCAGATGGCTACAATGGTGAGATAAAAGTAATTACTGGGATTGATAATCAGGGCAATATTTTGGGGACACGCGTCCTAAACCACCAAGAAACCCCTGGTCTGGGCGATAAAATCGATCTTCGTGTCACAGACTGGATCCTGAGCTTTACAGGAAAACAAGTCACGGAAAACAATTGGAATTCGTGGAAAGTTCGTAAAGATGGCGGAGATTTCGATCAATTTACTGGTGCAACGATCACGCCAAGAGCCGTCGTAAAAGTCGTGCGAAATACCGTTAACTACGTAAACCAATCTCGTGAAGACATTCTTAGCCAGCCGTTAGGCTGTGAAGGAGAGCAGTAATGAATGAGAATAAATTACTGATGAAAAACGGTATGTGGAGTAATAACCCCGCTCTCGTACAACTGCTGGGCTTATGTCCACTGCTAGCGGTTTCTTCCACGATAACCAATGCATTAGGTCTTGGTATTGCAACCTTACTCGTGCTAGTTGGATCCAACGTCACGGTTTCTCTTATTCGTAACTATGTGCCAAAAGAGATCCGTATACCTGTATTCGTGATGATCATTGCCTCACTCGTTACCTGCGTTCAGTTGTTAATGAATGCCTATGCGTACGGTTTGTACCTGTCTCTAGGTATCTTTATTCCTCTGATTGTAACGAACTGTATTATTATTGGCCGAGCAGAAGCTTACGCGTCAAAAAATGATGTTGCACCCGCTGCGCTAGATGGTTTGTGGATGGGCCTTGGTATGACGAGCGTCTTGGTTGTTTTAGGTGCCATGCGCGAATTAATTGGTAATGGCACACTATTCGACGGAGCAGACCTTCTCCTAGGAGACTGGGCTTCAGCTCTACGGATTCAAGTTTTCCAATTTGACAATAGCTTCCTGTTAGCGCTTCTCCCACCTGGTGCATTTATCGGTGTTGGGCTGTTGATAGCGCTCAAAAATGTCATAGATAATTCAATTCAGGCACGTCAACCAAAAGAAGAAAAACCAACCATAGAACGTGCTCGCGTCACTAACGCATAACAAGATAAGGCTCTGTCATAGGAGCCTTTTTCATAAACCGCAGAGACGGTATTGGAAGTCAGCAATGAACAAAATAAAAAGAATCGAAATTCTTGAGCGATTACGAGAAAACAATCCGAATCCTCAAACTGAGCTTAACTGGAGCTCCCCTTTTGAGCTGCTAATCGCTGTATTACTATCAGCTCAAGCAACCGATGTAAGCGTCAATAAAGCCACCGACAAGCTTTTCCCTGTAGCGAATACACCTCAAAGCATTCTTGATTTGGGAGTCGATGGCTTAAAAGAATACATAAAGACCATCGGTTTGTTTAACTCAAAGGCAGAAAACACAATCAAGACTTGTAAGATCTTGTTGGAAAAACACAATGGTGAAGTTCCTGAAGATCGTGCAGCGTTAGAAGCGCTACCAGGCGTAGGTCGCAAGACCGCAAACGTCGTGCTCAACACCGCTTTTGGTTGGCCAACCATTGCCGTCGATACGCACATTTATCGCGTGTCGAATCGTACTAAGTTTGCAATGGGCAAAACGGTTGATGATGTCGAGCAAAAGCTATTAAAAGTTGTGCCAAAAGAGTTCAAACTCGATGTGCACCACTGGCTCATTCTTCATGGTCGTTATACGTGCGTAGCAAGAAAGCCTCGCTGCGGTAGCTGTATTATCGAAGATTTGTGCGAATATAAAGAGAAAGTATACCCAGATAGCTAACGCTATTTGTAAATCAAAGCTAGGAGCAAAAAATGTCAAACGGTCGAATTCTCCACACTATGCTTCGCGTAGGTGATCTAGACAAATCCATCAAGTTTTACACTGAAGTTATGGGCATGCAGCTGCTTCGTACTAACGAAAATAAAGAGTACGAATACACGCTAGCGTTTCTTGGTTATGGTGACGAATCCCAAGGTGCAGTGATCGAACTGACTTACAACTGGGGTAAAACTGAGTATGACCTAGGTACTGCTTTTGGTCATATCGCCATTGGTGTTGATGATATCTACACAACTTGCGACGCTATCAAAGCGGCGGGCGGTAATGTGACTCGTGAGCCAGGTCCAGTAAAAGGCGGAAGCACGCACATTGCATTCGTAAAAGACCCAGATGGTTATATGATTGAGCTTATTCAAAACAAGCAAGCTTCAGCAGGTCTTGAAGGCTAAGCGGCACTTCTAATAATCACTTGTACTGCAAGTTGAACTCCGATTACAGGCAGGTCTGCGATCTGCCTGTCCTTTTATAAACAAAACTCTTTACTTGATAATAGTTATCGTTTAGATTTATCCGCAACTTCGATATGCGGGATTACGATAATGATCAGTGAATGGGAAAAACACACACTTCTAGCCGATACGGCACTTCAACTAGATGACCCTGTTCGCAGCATTCTTCATTACCAGCAAGCCCTAAGCCTGAGTGAAGATATCAGCGAATGTGTGGAAATTGAGGCGGACGAGCGATTATTAATTTCTGTGATTTCTTGTCATAACTTAGCTCAGTTCTGGCGTTGGGCTGGAGATACTGACTATGAACTCAAATACCTTCAACTGGCCTCTGAGAAAGTCTTAACACTTATCCCACAATGCCCAAATAAAGAGTGTGCAAGCTTTATCGACTCGATAGGATGCTGTACTAAGGCGTTGATAGACTTTATGAAGCGTCACCCTAATCCGGCTATTGCCAAACAGGTTGAAAAAATAGATACCGCAACCAATTGCGAAGTCATTGCCAAATTCCGCTTAAACTAACATTCAAATTATACAGCAAGAATCACCGAAAGGTGCTTGGCAAAATACCACTAAAATATTATTAACAACGTCAGTAAATCAAAAACGCCGAAGCTTTCAGCTTCGGCGTTTTTATATGCATCACACTTGGGTTCGCCCTAGAGATATCACGACTCGGCGGTTTTTGTCTTTTCCTATTGGCGAACCGTTATCTGCAATAGGACGACGCTTGCCGTACCCTTGCACTTGAATTCGATCTTCCGGTAGCCCTAGAGACTGAAAGTAATCACGAAGTGACTCTGCACGTCGCTCTGATAAACTTTGACTCGCACTTTTACCATCGGTTGAATCTGTGTACGTCGCCACCAGCACGAGATCGATATCTTGATTATGTCGGATATAATCTGCAATTTGTGATAAACGCTTTTTAGAAGCCTTGGTTAACTGATCACCTTGTCTTTCGTAGTGCAAAATCGTAAAAGCAATGTCCTCGAAACTGTATTTCAATAAGTTGGAAATACAGTCGCTAAACGCGTTGTACTTGTTTTGAAACAGTACTGATGACAATGCGACTTCAATTCTCTGATCTCGGCTCTGCCAATCTTGGTAACTAAAAGTCGGATAACGGCCTTTTTCCAGCTCAGACAACATACCCCATGCTGTTTGCCCTCCGACATAACCATCAAACTGTTTAAAAAACTTTAGGTTTGTAATTCGATCGGCGTGTTCACCTGGTCGCCAAGGTGGCGGCATAGAAATGAGACTGACGTTACGTGTTTCTCCCATCGGACGACGCATTTTTAACTCAAAGTCTAAATTGATTTTTTTATTTGCACGAGATGAAAATACCGCATCTCCAAAGCTTGGAATGGGGTGTACAAGCTGACATTCTAGTGGTGTATTGACCACCATTTCCCATTGAGATTGCTGTGGAGTTGCAGCATAACGTTTGCCCATCAAAGCGAAGCTGCTTGTGCTAAACAACGAAAATACAACACCACTGGTAATCAGCCATTTCTTCATCTAATACTGTCTCTTAAACGGCAGTCTGTTGCCGTCAATTTGCATCAATAAAATTACTTCAACCGGCATGCAAAAATCTCGCCAATATAGGGTTATCTGTCACACTGCCATTAATGTGAGCCACCGTGTTCCAATCACCTTAACCGCCACTTAGCGTTTTACTTCCTCATGTTTTATCGGTTTACATGATGCAAAGTATGGCGAATAAACGTCTACATAATATGCAATACAAACTTATTGATTGGATGCAAAATAGAATTCCGGTTTTCTCTTAAATTGCGGTTTTTCTCATCGGTATAATCTGCAATAATGCAGCCTTCGTCACACAAAAATAAGCCAACATGACACTAGAAAATGAAGCTCTAACCTTGAAAAAACGCTTTCGTGGTTATTTCCCTGTGGTAGTAGACGTTGAGACCGCTGGTTTCAATGCTCAAACTGATGCACTTTTAGAAATCTGTGCCGTTACGTTGAAAATGGACGAACATGGCGTGTTGCATCCGGCCTCCACCATTCATTTTCATGTGGAACCATTTGAAGGCGCTAACTTAGAAAAAGAAGCGCTTGAATTCAATGGTATTCGTGACCCTTTCAGCCCTCTTCGAGGTGCTGTTTCTGAGCAAGAGGCGCTAAAGGAAATTTATAAGCTTATTCGCAAAGAACAAAAAGCCGCAGATTGCTCACGTGCAATTATGGTTGCTCATAACGCAGCATTCGACTTGGGTTTTGTAAATGCGGCAAATGAACGCTGTAAACTAAAAAGAGTCCCTTTTCATCCCTTTGCTACTTTTGATACGGCTACATTAAGTGGCCTTGCTTATGGCCAAACAGTTCTCGCTAAAGCATGCAAAACAGCCGGGATGGAATTTGATAACCGTGAAGCACACTCTGCGCTTTACGATACACAAAAAACAGCAGAATTATTCTGCGGTATTGTCAACAAATGGAAGGCCCTCGGCGGTTGGCCGCTTGTCGACGAAGAATAATAAGTAAACACAACATATTAGGAAAAGTATGAATCCTGTCGTTATATCAGTGTGCGTCATGCTCGTGTTAGCATTGATGCGCGTAAACGTGGTGGTTGCCCTCACGTTTAGTGCCATCGTAGGCGGCCTAGTCGCAGGCATGAGCCTTGGGGATACGGTTGCCGCATTTGAAAGTGGTCTAGGTGGCGGTGCAACTATCGCGCTAAGCTACGCCATGTTAGGTACTTTCGCTGTTGCCATCTCAAAATCAGGCATCACGGATCTACTGGCCAAAAGTGTTATCAAGCGCTTAAATGGTAAAGAAAACTCGGCGTCAACTACCGGGTTAAAGTACGCGGTGTTAGTCGCGCTCGTTCTTGTCACTATGTCATCTCAGAACGTAATTCCGGTCCATATCGCCTTTATTCCAATTTTGATTCCACCTCTTTTGGGCGTATTTGCGAAACTTAAACTCGACCGACGTTTGGTCGCGTGTGTTCTTACCTTCGGTTTGATCACACCTTACATGATCTTACCTGTTGGTTTCGGCGGTATTTTCTTAAACAACATTCTATTAAAGAACCTACATGACAACGGTTTGGAAAACGTGGTTGCAAGCCAAGTCCCAACCGCCATGTTACTGCCAGGTGCAGGAATGCTGTTTGGTCTATTACTGGCTATCTTTGTGAGCTATCGTAAACCGCGTGTCTACAAAGAAACTGAGTTGACTGTCGTTGACGAAACCGATCACGTCATCAATAAAAAGCACATCTTAGTTGCGGCACTTGGTATTGTCGCTGCTTTGGGTGTTCAGCTTTACACGGGTTCAATGATTATCGGTGCTCTAGCTGGCTTTATGGTGTTCACTTTCGGCGGCGTTATCGCATGGAAAGAGACGCACGACGTGTTCACTAAAGGTGTACACATGATGGCAATGATTGGCTTCATCATGATTGCAGCGGCAGGTTTTGCAGCAGTAATGAAGCAAACTGGCGGTGTTGAAACACTAGTACAATCGCTATCAACCAGCATCGGTGACAATAAGCCTCTAGCTGCACTACTGATGCTGATCGTTGGTCTATTAGTAACAATGGGCATTGGTTCATCGTTCTCTACGATTCCAATCCTTGCAACTATCTATGTTCCTCTTGCGCTAGCATTCGGCTTCTCGCCGATGGCAACGATTGCACTGGTAGGTACTGCAGCTGCGTTAGGTGATGCAGGCTCTCCAGCTTCTGACTCTACATTAGGCCCTACATCTGGTCTAAATGCCGACGGTCAACATGAGCACATTTGGGAAACAGTCGTTCCAACCTTTATCCATTACAATATCCCTCTAATCATCTTTGGTTGGATTGCAGCAATGGTGCTTTAATACTATTGTTTGGATGGATATACATTTAGTTACGAAAAAGCCGCTCAATGAGCGGCTTTTTGTTATTCATAACTGAGGTTATTGCGCTGGCATATTGTCAATAATACGCTCACGAATCAGCTTCAAGGTTGGTTCTGTCGACAGGTAATCGATGGCAATCGGAAAATAAGCGTCGTTAATTTTAAGAACCAAGCTAGGGTAAGAGTTCACACCTAGGCTCTTTGCAAGGCTCAATTGATCTTCGAACACACCCTCTAAGAAAGAGCCGTCCATATCATTCTTGAATTGCTGAACATTCAAGCCAATTTCTCTCGCTAGTTGCAAGTGAGTGGCTTCTTCATGAGGAGGCATCGCACGTAAGTAATACGCATGCTGAATCGCTTCTAGCATCTGCTCATAAGAATCTTGAAAGCCCGCTGCAATAACCGCACGACAAGATTGGTAAGTGCTTCTAACTGGCGTACAAAGCTTCCAGAAATCGTAGTTAAACTTAGTGCCTAACTGGCGCTCAATCTGCTTCCAAATACCTTCGAGTTTTTGTTGCATCTCGGGCGGCATCGGTAAATTAGTATCTGGCGCAAGACCACCAACCACATACTCAAACTGAATCACACCTGGCAGTTGCTGTTTTAGTTTATCCAGCGTTGGTTTGTAACCCCAACACCAACTGCACATTGGGTCATGCACGTAGTAAAGCTTTATATCCACTTTAATTTTTTAACCTATAAAATCAATTAGTTAAATGAAACAAGAATAATAAATGGCGATAAAGTGGCGACACATTTAAATCTTATTGCTTGGTTTCTGCTTAAGAGTTAACGAGTTTTGCTTGTAACCCTGATAACAATATAGGTCCAGCACTCACTCGTTCCCCTCTTCTTCATCAACACGTAAACAGCGGTTTTGTCCCGTTAACTGCACAGTGATTTTGACATCTGAGTTTAATTATACCGTCTCATAAATTGAAAAACTGCTTTATCTTAATAATTCGCTCTAAAGCCTTATAGAGTAAGGCTCTACGCCCTCTTAATCAGATCTTATCTTCGCTCACCTGATCATCTACATTTCTCACAAAATTCTGAACAACACTTATTTTTCATGCACTTACAAAAGTCACCTTGATCTTTCCAGATCATTAAAATTGGAATTTACTGAAAATATTTTCAATCTTTGAAATTTTCAAAACATTCTCAGTCTAGGCTCTAAGTAGCTCTATACTCTCGCAAGCCCCGCTATATATATGGTTTCCCATGAGACACTCTAGGAACTCTCCCCACTAAATTTCAGTACACAAAAACTGAAAAAAAACTGATCGAAAAACCTCGCAGGCGGGTGAGGAGAGTGCGGATTTTGTCATCCGCTCAGTGTGTCCCGTGAGTTCATAACCGTTCATCGCCATATGACTTGTAGCTTTAGTTTGAGGCCAACATAAAAAAACGCAGCCGTATGGCTGCGTTGATTGTGTGAAAATCAAGTTCTTTATGTGTGCTAATATGCCTTAAACTTGCTTTCATCATCACCTTGTCCTACGGACTGCATTTCAGAGCAGCTCCATAGCAGCTCAAATTGGTTCAGATCTTCATCGTCTTCGGGAAGAACAATGGTTGAATCTTGAATAACTAGCTTCACGCAACTTGATTGTTTAGTTGGGATACAGTGGTAAAGCTCAGCAACTTTTTTATCATCTTCGACTCCCCCAAGCACAAGCGTTGAAGCGTCTAGAATGAGACACTGGCAAGGTACAAAGTCCGGCAATGCCCCAAACTTAGTTTCTAGATTATTCAATAACTCCGTATCTAAACTATCTCTCTTCAAGCAACCAACGATAGCAAACTGGTAATTTTTCGATTTTCTAACCACCTTACCAGAGAGCCAAGGTTTGTGGTCTTCGTTGACAATTTCTACCCACCAATTCCAGTCCTCAAACATTTTATAGATCTTCTTATTTTGAGTGCTTTTTTTAAAAGCGAGATACAAACCCACCACTACAAATGCTGCAGCTACTAGAGTACTGATTGTCATCCCCTTTCCCCTACTTAATGGTTCTTTAAATACAAAAATAGGAAAGAGAATAACAATAATTTCAAACAGTTATTATTCTTAATGGAGTATTCCAGCGAATCTCCCTACAAAATGGTTATTTTGTCTATCAAAAACATGGCATAAGAAGGTAATAAGCCTAATTAATATATGGATAACCATTGTTTAAGCTATCAACATTAAAGTCCAAGTGAGTTATCCCCCACCCGTTGGGCAACTAGCTTGTTTGTGTTATCGGTTCGAGTCTTCCCTTCAATTTCATACTAGCCTCCCCATGGCCAACAATATCATTCGCTTGGACTGGTGTTTTGGTGCTTGCTCGTCCTGGTGCTACACCGCTATGTGTATGCGTTGCTAAAGTGTCGGCCAATTCTTTAACCACCTGCATTAGCTCCGATAAAAGAATCAACACATTCTCTTGCTTAGAGCCTATCCAAGTCTTAGGTGATTGAAGCCATTGGTGCTCAGCGGCAATACTTCGGCGAAATTTTCCGATGGTCTCAATCAGTTCGCCAGCGGTAGCCGTTTGCATGTTACCCAAGCTTCCTAACACCAGATCATCTCCTGACAACAAATTAATAGCGCCAAGCGCTTCAATAAGCTTCTTACCATTCACTTCTTCAGTACTGTGCTCATTTACAAAAAGCTGATGCTGGCCAAACTCACCTTTATACCGTTCAAATTGGTCTAACTTACCAAACGCTCTCTGATTTTGAGTTTGGTCAGTCTGTAGTGTTGTATTTCCTGCGGCATCGACTCGATAACTCACTTCTTCACGTTGTTGTTGTAGTTGTTCACCAGGCTCTATTGAGGGAAGCGCATATTCACGTCCATAAACGCCACGTATGATGGGCCTATCGCTTCGACCATAAGCGAAAGCAATTTCAACCAATGTTCCTTCTAATGGATACGCTAACAATCCGGACTCATGTCCGCTCATGTTAACCGGCAGTGGAATCGAGCGATAAACCGGTACGTTACTATCTGGTTGCAAGTTCTCATCTAGAACTTGCACATCAACAGAGAGTCTTGGCCGAAATGGGTCAGATACTTTACCCGCCGTCGCACTGTCTCTGACCATTTCGACTCGCCCGAACTTTGGCAAGTGAAAGCCTGCTGTTAATTCAGGAAAATGCTGTAGTGTTTCTCGCATTTTAGGTATGACTTCAGACTGCTCAGCTTTCCAATACGCCGTCATATCATCCTGTATTAAGTCAACCCGATTGACTCGCTTACCATTCACAACACGACCTGGTCTAAGCATAGGAAACGGAACAAAGGTGGCACTGTTACCATTTTGGCGACTCGTAAACTCTTCAGGTAATGGCATTGGTTTGTCGTTGAAATGGCTATCTTGATAGGAGCCAAAATAAACCACCTGGTCAGTATGTTGAAACCACACACAGTCAGGAATAGAAAAAGCCTTAGCGACCTGATCTAAACATTGATAACCCGTTCCCTGGCAAACAAAGTTTGGGATCGCGGTCTTCATGTATTCTTTATTAGGTAGATTAAACTCGAGACCAGTAAGGTGAGAGAGCGCATCAATAACTTGCTCGGCATTTGGATGCTCTAAACTGAGAGACCAACGTTTACTCAAAATACCTGTCAGTTCTTTTACTGTGACTTTTTGGTAGCCATTGACTGTAGATTGGATTTTATCAACATAGCCCTCAAACCAAGGCGACGTTTTGTTTTCATATCCAATATCAAAACGCACCGGCTCGAATAATTTCAAGGGTTGTGTAGCTTCAATTTCAAAGATGGCCGCACTACCCAAAGAAAGCTTTAAGCTCACCATGTTACTTGCCAATTTGACTTCTTCGCCGCTTATATACAAGCGCTTCTCTAACTTCATTGAGTCGCCTCCTCTGCGGTGATGAGTGCCTGTTTCAAGCGAGTATTCTCTCGCTGCTCTGGCTTGCTTTGCGCTTTAATCCGCTGCTCTTTTTGCTCGGCGACACTGTTGTACTCCCGAAGCTCAAAAGATACATTCCAGGCCTGTAGAGTTTCATGTTCTCTTGCTTGAATACGCCCAGTGAACTTCACATTGCGAATTTTAAGTGCGAGCGCAATGTCATTGCCGATTCGATAAATACGTCTAGCATTCGCCTCATCTTTGTCCGAAGCAAACGCATAAAGTTGGGTCAGTGTGTCTATACGAATGAATGGAACACGACCACTAAAGGTAAGCTTTTTGCCTTTGTCACCTTGCTCTGCCACATCGGTACCAGAAGACTGCCCACTCATGTCCTGGTCTTTAAACTCCATGGACACTTCAACCGTCATCGAGTCTAAGTTAATTGGCACACCATCTAGAGCTAGCATAATAGCTCCTCAAAAAACGTCATAGGTTCATAACTAAGCAATAAGCTTGCTAATGTAAATTGATGATTGTTGGGCGTACCCGCTTGATTCAATCGTGTTGCTATACTTTCCGCATTGCCCTCCACGGATAACGCATAGATACTTCCTTTTAGGTTCTTCAGGGCGTTGAGCTGAGCCTTGATTTCTTCCATCTTTTTATTGCGTTTCGCTGCTAGTAACTGCAACTTGTCAATTACGTCATGGTCATCGTCTGCTAATGACTCTAGCGTAGCTACTTGGGCACCTTGCCAATGTAAAGCATCATGTAATGGGTTAGCGTTGAGTAAAGCCATCGGCTTAAAGCGTGGTAGAGCGATCGCTGCAGGTTGATGGAACTTATCAACGTCATTGGTATTTAAAGCATGACTTTGCCTAGCTACTTGGCACCACTCAGGCATTGGAAACAATGATGTAAGCTCAATGAGCTGCCGAGAGAATTGGTTCAATTGAGAGGCCGTTACCATTATCGCAATACCGTGAAGATGGCCATTTGGTCGGTACCTATCAGCGTAATCCCGCAGCTTATTAGATAACGTTTTAATTGCAGTACTAGGATTGAGGTAACACCCCGAGTCCAAACGGGTCCCCACTTGAAACTGATATGGCGACACTGTAAGTACGGTTCCTGAGACAAGTAAGGGTTGAAGTTCACTACGCAGCTTAAGCAAAGCGCTCGCCTCTTCACTTAAAGAGTGACGCCCGTAATTGGCGTCACTTGTATGGTTGGTTAACCGGTTAATCGCTTCATTCATTACGGCGCCGACTGCGTCTGTCACTGACTCAGCCTTGGTTTGAATATTCTGCGAGTAACTTGGCCAGTTTAATTGGGATAAGTGCCAAGTCATAAGCGGCCTTCAATTGTCATGGATTTCTCTGTAGGGCGTTGTGGTCGAATGGCCATCGTTACTACACCGTCCTTTACATAGTCGCGTAGTGCTCTCCGGTAACTTCTCCAAACTGAAGCAGTTAGCGTAGAACGAGGGTCGGAGTCTTCATGTAATGTGACTTGTCTATCCACATAAACCATTTCATGTGCCACCCACTGATTTTCTGCTTCAGCAAAAATGGCTGGCTCTTCTTGACCAGAAACTGCATCTGGATATGTCCATATGCCATTTGATTGTAAGACAGCGGGCAACTTTTCGGGTGGTGAAGGGATCTCTATCCATCCATGCGGAGGGGTACCTCCGACAACTTGAAAGCACCCTGTTCCCACTAATCCATATATTTGCTCGTTATCCATGCCTTACACCTTAACGCCCACAATCTTTCTCAAATAATGCTCACCTGAATAGGCGGTCACACCATCGTATTTTAGAGAAGTACCACCTCTAACCGATTGAACTTCCTTACATGTCAAGGTAAACCCGTACTTGCCATCACTCTGCAAGATGATATAAAACTGGCCCAGCTCCATTGCTAATTGCACATCAACAATCGCGCTAAGACTTAGCCCTGACGCCGCTGCATAACCACCTTCGGCTGTCACTATCAAGAAATCGAAGTTCGTAATAGGCTCTGACGTTTTTAGCTTCGTATCACCTGGCGCTCTTCCATTCCATAAAATTGACCGCTTTGTATTTGATTTACTACTGAGTGCTTCTTGTAAACCTCGAATAGTAGAAATAGCTTGAGTGCCCGTATGATTAGCTCGGTTCTTTAAGTATGCGTCTGTTTGATTTTTCGTAGCTTGAGTGGCAACTCCATCGAGCTTTTTCTTATCTGCTGCCGTCATTACCCCTGCATGAGATGTCGTCACCGCACTTAAAACCGCATCTTTACCCGTAGAACTCTTGATCGTTTGAGTTGTGGCGTTGCGAGATGCCGTCAAGTTAGTTGCGATATTCGCTTGCGCTCCAGCTTGTATGCCATCCAGCTTCTTCTTGTCTGCTGCGGTCATAACCCCGGCGCTCGATGTTGTTGCGGCACTTAAAGTGGCATCTTTACCCGTAGAGCTATTAACCGTTTGAGAATTGGCGTTGCGAGACACGCTCAAGTTAGTTGCTACATTGACTTGAGCCCCACTCTGAATCCCGTCTAATTTTTTCTTATCGCTTGCACTCATCCAACCGGAGGCTGTTTTAGTGGCATTCTTAACATTCTTGTTGATGTATGACGCGACAGACTGAAAGACTCGCTTTGCACTCCATAGGCTACGGTATTCATCCTCACCAGCTTCAGCTTGTTGCTGAGTGATAACATCCCACACGCGCCAATCAGTAACATTGCCATGGGAGTCAATGCCAGCAAGTCGAGCGATGTAATGCTGTTGACCGTTTTCATCAACGTAATTACTGAGTTCTGTTTTTGAGCTTCTTACTGTCGCTATGTTTTCCCAACGAGAGAGTGCGCTGCCTTGGCGTACCACATCTAAGTACAAACCACATGGGATGCCATCACTGACCACCACCTCTTTTTTTGACAGCTCAACACGTAACCCTGAGACATAAACAACTCCGGGACTAACAACAAACGTGTTTGACTTTCCTTTAGCGACGACCGAGCAGCCACGAACAAAGGCCGAATGGCCATAATGGTCAAGATTCGCCAAACGTAAATCATCATCAATGCCCATTAAGCGCCCATGAAAATCTATCTGCCAAGTTCCTGGTTCAACATGAATATTTGCTATCGCTGCAGCGCCACTGTACTCCTGCGCGACGGACTTAATAGTGGTCATGTTTTCTTCTTTAGTTTCCGTGTTCTTATACACGATCAAGCCACAGGAGTTCTCAACATGCTTATCATGGAGGTAAATCGCATTGAACTTAAAACTCGGTGTGGTTGACTGAAGAATGACGGAATACACCAACGTATTACTATTAAGTCGCGCAGCCTGGTCCACTTTTTGACGATGCACGATATACGCTTCACTAGGCAGACCTAGGGCTCGGTCAATCGGTGATTCAGCGTCTAAGTTAGGAATATGAGCAAACACAAACTCGTTCATGTCTGTCGTACTACCCGTTGTAATTTTATCCACTAAATAGCGCTCAAACTGAGCAGGGATAATGGTCTGGCTCATACTGTATTATTCCTCTAGTTTTGCACTAAATAGCTGCTGACTCTGGCTGAAACAGGCCGTACGAATGTGCACCTGAATGGGATAAACGACTTCAAATCGATATCGACGGCAAGTTCTCCCATATTGCTCTATGAGCACTTGAACCAACTTGCTGTTTTGCGAGATATCGCCATCACTTAGCTCAATAGTACAAACGTCCCACTGAACTTCGTTTTGACGCTCTTTGAACTTAACGATACCAATGCCTAACCTTTCAAAAATCCGCTTGAAGCCCGCTACGCTACCTGCGTCTTTGGCGTTCACTTCTGCGTATTTCACTCGCTTTCGAAACAGTGAAAGTGGCTCACTCTCAAACCTTTTGATATCTCTATCCCATGCCATTAATTCCAATGCTTTTTCGTTACAGGTCAACGCATCCATTTGGCGAAGCGGAAATAGTAGGCTGCTCCAAACTATCCGGAAGAATGAAAAAACGCCTTTAGATAAAAAGTGAGGTTCTTTGACTTCATCCGCCGTCGTTCTTCCGTCCTGCCACCATGGGATCACAATTTCGGGTAAGCGAGGGGAATGTCGGCTTTGGTCGTAATTTCGAGACTCAGACATCCACGAGTTCCTTAACTGTGAGTGATTTCAAGCGAGGCTGTTCTAGCTTGCTGATAATGTCTTTTTGGACTTTTCCGTCTACGGTAAACCTTACCGATTCAACTTCCGTCATGTTGGTATGTATCTCAGTACCAAGCAAAGATAAGCTAAAACGATGCTCAGGTTTCGCGCGTGTCATTTCTGGGTAAGCTGCTGTTTCTCGAAAAGCCGCTCTAATCCTCTCTTCCACTTCAAGAAGTTCATTCACTTTGGTGGCGCTGTCTAAGTTCTCAGCTAAGACGACATCCGCCGTGATCTCATGTTTCGTATCGGGAATGGCTTTACAGGTAAGTACATCACCGTGACCGTGATGCCCTTTAGACATTATGTGCTCATTTAGCTGTTCAAGAACGGTTAGCGGGGTTGGTCCCACTTCCATCAAAATCAATGCTTCTGCTGAACCAGGGGTTATGTCCCCTGTATTTCTAAAATAGATGTTATCACTTCGGATCCCCGCTACGCTGGCGATGATAGAGCGATACACATCATCGATGTGCCATTCACCAGAGCTAGTAAAGGCATTTTGAATACGAAGCGCTAACTCTTCATCAGTTTCTGCGTCAGCACCGAGTACAGAGAGCCAGTCAGGTTCATTCACCGCATCAACAATGCCCGGTATCGCTTCAGGAATAATGTTGAAATACCCCGCCGGCAAGTTAAACGCGGAGCCCGCTTCAAGTGCTTCGACAAGCACCTTACCCTTTAGGTGACCAGCCTCGATGATTCCAGGCTCAATAACTTGAACTTTATACATAACGCCATCTATAGGTAGCGTTTGAATAACCGCCCCTTTCTCAATCGTCACCGCATCAGCAGCATTTGCTTTAGTTAGTGTGATGTAGCCTTGTGCTCTTTGAGCTACTTTCGGCGCGATATTGTGCTCCCATGCTTTTAGGTCCAGAGCCCAACGCTCAGCGGTTGCCACGAACATATTGGGCATAACGTGCTGAGCCAATAGATGTCTAATCAGCCAAACACATGGCGTGACCACTGCAGCGCGAACCCAACGCCAAAACGGTGACATTTCGGAGTCATTCGAAACCTTGCTACCAGCCCCCACGACTTCTTGTTTTAGTTTGGTTTCAAAGTCCTTTTCGGTAACTGGCACACCCGATTCACTTAGCACCTGAACAAAATCCGTACTTGGTCGTTTACTCATACTTTCACCTCAAGTTCCCCATATTCATAAGCCTTAGCGGTTAAGGTGATATCACCAGTTTCTGTTTCTCTTGCTGTCGCTGAACCCGGTACCACTCTTACATCTCTCTCAGCAAGTTGCTCAATTTGCACCATTACATCAGCGCGTAACGCTGGGTTTCTTTCTGCAACCAATTGGCGAGCCAATCCTGATTCCATGATCGCGTGCTTAATGTCTTGCGCGATGCTGTATAAATCACTGCACTCTTTAGGCTGTTGGCCTGCGTCCATATCCCAGCCACCCTCGACCACTTTGATATCGTTGTAGCGCTTGCGTTCTGTTAAGTCGTTACCCCACATTGAGCTCATCCCACTCGGCTAATTGGTCTGGTGTTATTCCGTTAGGGGCAGTGATATACACGTCACCAAAAGAGCTAACTCGACTAGCATCACTGTGATTGGTTGCTTTCATATTGTTCACCACTTGAGGAGGCAATCGTGGCTCGTTGCTCTTCCCTTTGTATTCGATAAACGGTTGAGGCGATTGAGTATCTAGATTTGGAGCTTCAACGTTGATGCTTGGCTGAGAAATAACCTGGCTTTCTGCAATTTTGAACGGCGCCATTTGCTCTGGCTCATATCCATAAACGTCTTGGTTCGTCGCTATCGCAGACTCGTAACTCATTTGAGGTTGAAGTAGTTCTAATTGCTTAACTTCTGACGCATCACCCGGAGTTAGGTTCTGTGATATAGGAGTACTGTGTTCAGCTTGGACGGCCGTTGTCATCTCTGGCGTTTCAATTTGGCTCCCCAGTTCAATATCAACACCTGGGATCATATTGAGTAAATCAACGAGCCCTTCGATAGCATGAGCAATAACATCAAACCAAGCCGTATCTTTAAACGCGGAGGTTAAGTCGTCCCACCAATAAATTGCCGCAGCAATACCACCTATAAGCAGCGCTATACCAGCGACAACCCAAGTTAGCGGGTTGGCCCAAAGCGCGGCGTTAAATAGCCATGCAGCAGCAGTACTCGCCAGCGTACTAATACGCAGTAGTTTCATGATGCTATTTAAACTCGTCATGGTAACCGTCCAACCAGCAGACATCATTTGCCCGATCCCCATGGCAAGCGACAATGTTGCAATCACCCCGCCAAGAGACAGGCCTGCGATAGCGACATAGCCAAGAATTTCAGCAAGCCAAGGAAATTGGTCCGTCCAACCAACAATCACCATTAAGCCGTCAGCCATGGTGCCTACAACTGAATTGATTGAAGGAAGAATCGCACCAAATACCGCAGCACGAACCGCAAACCATGCCGCTTCTAACCGTTCCCACTGATCTGTCATGGTGCTGGCCATTTGCTCAGCCTTCGACATTCCCTCGATTTGACCAAGTTGGTCAATACTGCCTGCGAGTCCTTCAGTATCAGCCATTAATAACTTAATCATGCTAACGGCTTCTTCTGAGCCGAATGCCTTTTTCAAATCAGCCGCTTCAGCAACACTTAAGGTGTCACCATATTTACCTTTCAATTGTTCAAGAATATCTAGTATAGGCAGCATCTGACCTTGGCTATCGGTAAACGACAAATTGAGCTTATCTTGAGCGTTGGCCACACCCGCTAAGAATGCTTTGTATTTGGTACCCGCTTCGCTGCCACTCATGGTTGATTGAAGGGTGCCTAAAATCGCCATCTGCTCTTCGATAGCAACTCCTGCACTGGTCGCATTCGCTCCGATGCTAGTGAAAGCACTACTCATGCCTGCGCCTGTAGTCTTAAACATTTCAACAGACTGCGCAGTCATGCCGGCAATTTGTTTGGACCAAATTCCAACCCCAATTTCATCAGCTTGATTTTTGAAAACACCATACATGGTGCCCATATAATCCGTAATGGTTGCTGTATCAGCCTTAGTCGCAGCAGCTAAAACGGCAGAGCTTTTGGTGATGTCAGAAAGGTTGTCTCCATCAATATCACCAAATGCTGACTTGATATCATATGAGGCGCCGACAATATCTGTGGCGGATTTCCCGTACTGTGCCGATGTCCAAAGCGCGGTCTTTGAAAGCTTCGTGAGATCCTCATCCAGAACCCCTAACGACTTCACTTCGCCTAGCTTTCTATCCATTTCAATCGCTGGCATCAGCGCATTTTGAATAGCAAAGCCCGTGGCGACTAAACCCGCACCACCTGCCGCCATGTTTTGCATGCCTTGCTTACCAGCATCCATCGAAGCTTGTACTTCTTTAGTAATCCCCTGCAACGGCTTGGTGACTTGATCAACCAACGCTATGTGCATCAACAGTTTTTCCATGCTCATCGCGTAATACTCACTCGCTCTTTATGTCTGTTAATGACTAAACAGTCGGCTGATAGCACTCATTACCGCTCTTTCTTCGCGTTCGAACTGGTGTTTGTCCAGCCAGATAGCGCGACTTAAACTTCTTTCGTCGTCTGGCTCACTCGGCAAAAAATGACGACGAAGGGCAAAGGCTTGTTCCAAAGGATTATCTTCAATCCGCTTTGCCCTATCTGTTATTTTTTTAGTGTGATTTCGATACCACCTTTAGAAGCGTTACTGACCGTGGCATAAAGCTCGATAGTTAAGCCAGGAACGCTATCAAGTAACTCAGTGAGCTCATCTTTTTGCTCTGGGTTTACGGTACGCGTTAAGTACGTATAGGCAGGCGCGACTTTGTTGTTAGGCATCATGTCATTGGTATAGTTATTTGCATCCTGTACCGTTGGCGTAAATACGAAGTCAGTGCCACCGATAGCGACTACGACAGGTTTTGATGTAAAGGTAGGTTTAGTCATTTTTACTTCTCTTCTTGTTTTCGTGCCTAGCACGCCATTGCAAATAATCTTCAATCTGGTTATCACACTCAGTCAGTGCGTTTTTCAGCTTGGGAATGTCGTCGGTAACCACTTCTGGCCATGTCCCTTGAACTTGTGGTTTTGAACAGGGCACCAACATTCCAGCAGGTGGCAATTTCATGAACACCTGCGTTGCGACGGTTTCAGTAGGGTTCGCGCAGGCGGTCAGTAACAGTGGCAGGGATATGGCACTGAACGTTTGCCAGCTCTGTTTTAAGTGCTGCCAGGTCTGCATTGAGTTTTTCCTCTGCTGCTATGTGTTGCCGTTGCCGCTGAACTAACATGTTGTTAGCTTGCTCACTTTCACCCTTCAAAAATTCAATGGTGGTTAAGTTGATTTGGTTGTCTGCTTCTGCCTTGGTGAGCTTTTCACTTAATGTGGTTTTCTCTGCTTTGACGGTATGAAGCTGCAGCTTCAGCACCGCGATGGTCGTCACCAACACCGCAAGACCAATCCACTTAATCCATTTCCATGCAGCGATCACGTTCTAATCCTCTTCGAGTGACGAGTCCTTTAAGTACAACGCCCTGACTCTTTACCCACTCCGTAATGTGACCGCAGGCTTTGGGATAATTGCCATGTTTGATTGCTGCGTAAATCCGAGTGTCAGAGCCGTCCTTATTTTTGCGAAACTTGGTACACCCGAAGTTGAAAACAAAGCTGGTAAATGCGTCAAATTGACCCGTGCTCATTTGCGCTCCTGAAATCCTTTCTGCATTGGTCACACATCGTTCGGCCGATTGAATATTTTTCACCCAGTCGATCGCGACTTGCTCCAATGTGATTGGCGTATCTGGCACACCATGAGTATTCCCAATCCCATTCGTAGGAATACCTCCCGGGCAAACGTAAGGGTTCTGCCGGCATCCCTCGGCATCACCAATCAACTTCAGTCCTTTAGGGGTGATGCGCAGCGCTCCTAAGTCTCGTTCCGATACCACAACTTGCCCAATGGGCTGCGTCAATTCAGGTCCATAAACAGCCGTACCACCTGTTACCAAGCCGATCACAGCGACTACAGAACAAATGATCCGCTTAGTCAGTTTCACTCAGTGCTACTCCTTTTTCGCTAGCAATACGTTGCATTGCTCGCTTGTGCCAATAGTTCAATCCCAGTGCTGCAAGGCCAATCACTAGTGATAAAATGAAATACCACTGCTCAAATGTCAGCTTGCTGAAAGTCATTCCTGCCAATGACACAAGGTAAGCAACTCCACTGGTTAATTTGTCGAACCAATCTTTCATATCGTTACTCCAACTTAGCCTGGCAAGGGGCGCAAAACTGGCATCCCGCTATCGCTATCTGACGCCCTTCAGGGATAGGGTCACCACATTCAAGGCATTCTTTTGCACTCTCTTGTTCGCTTGTCTGCATAGACTGTTTAAGCTGGTTTGCGATTGCCATTTCAGTAAACTTGGTTTCGTTACTACTAGCATGGTCGATAAAGTCAGGCATTCGTTCTCTCTCTGATAGGCTTAAAGCAAACCGCGGGTATCATCATTACTTAGGTATGAGATGCCATTAATGCGAACAAAGTGAGGGCTCGTCACAAAGCCTTTAAGCTTGCGCTTGGTTTTATCACTGCTGTTTGGATCAACACTAAGTAAATCTGAGATTTGAAGCTTCACACCAAACAGCTCTACTTTGTCTTCATCATCGCCAGTATTTGCATAGAACATACAGTCGTGTGGCTTAATACCGCGCCAACTGCCAGCTTCGCGAGCTTTTTGTTGAAGCTTACGGAAGTTGTTCAAGTCCAGCTCATACTCAACATCACAACTCACAGCTCCATGAGTAAATCCAGTGGGAATGCCGCGCTCTTTATCAACAGCAGACTCATCATTGATGGTTGCTGTAGCCGACTCCACATGAACCAAAATCCCCAGCATGTTTATGTCGAAGCTTCGCCCTGTATAACGAGAATTCATTGTTTACTCCCCTAGTCGTTGATTGAGCATGATGCCGATGGTGATTTTCACTGGGCACTCGTAAGGTGTAACTGCGAGTAGAATTTCAACTTCTTCACTATTAACCCATGTAATGGTGATGTCATCGTCTTGAGGTGGTTTGATTTCACCAGGGAACTCGTAATCACCAATTTTTTTCACTACCGCCATTTCACGGAGGTCTTGAGTAAAATACAGCTTTGCGCTGGCTTCACTGCCTGGTGTGGAATTGAATTCTCGATCAGCAATTCGTGCAATTGCTCGTACCCGCACTTTACGTGCTGCTTTCATGGCGACACGAATGTGACGAATATCTTGATAATCACCACCAGGGACATCTAGCGTACGTCCAGTTGTCCAATATTGCCCCGGATAGTCCGGATACCACATCGGCACAGCGATTCGAGCAGCTTCTAGTGCTTTAAGTGTTGCTAGCTCTAATGGCTTTCCATCCTTATCTTTTGCTAATGCCATACTGCCGAGAATGCTGCCTGTTTTTACTCGTGCCGGTGAGTCAGCAATAGATACTTCTTGATTGGCCAACCGACCTGCATAAATGCCAACTGTAGAGTTTCCTTCGTGTACTTGTGGCACTACGGTGATGTATTCACTTGCAATGTTCTTTGGCACATTCACCGTTTGCGCTAACCACTCGGCCCATGTTTCACCGTCCTCGGAATCATTAATTCCTGGTAAGGAACAGATCATGAAAACTTCTCGTCCAAGCTTGGCTTTAAGTTCATGGCGAAATGCGACTGCATCTTCAAGAGTGGACGCTCCAGTATTTGGCTTATCCAACACAACAGCTTCAAAGCTTGATGTCTCATTGGCTTTAAAAACCGCAGCCTGCCAACTATCTGATGGGTTTAAAACGATCACACCGGCAGTCCAGTTCTGTTTCCCATTTAACTGAGCAGCTTTTAGCGTGAGCATGTGTACAGGGTCGATGTTATCGAACGCGCTGTCTGAAAAATCCGTGGTGTTATCCACCATAATTAGGTTGCGCTCTGTTCCTGCAACTGTGCCGTACACAACAAACAGAAAGTGAAATTCAACGCCCGGGATCGGTCCGCGCATCATGTTCAGAATGTTAATAATGACGGTAGGCCATGCCATGTTTAGTTGCTCCTATTTCGATTCATTTCCCGCTTGATAATCATTGCTGCCCGTTTCGGACTAATGCCTATCAATCGGCGTTCTGGGCGATCTACTTCCCACTTACGTAATGGCGTTTTATTTTCCAGATCACTAATCAGTTTTGCGGCTTCAGCGACGGTCATATTCTGAGTAATGAATTTGAGCGTTGGCTTTTTGCCTCTCTTCTGCCTGCCTTGGGGCGGAAGTCTGTAACCTAAATCGCGTAACTCTTTTGCTTGCTCTCTCGTTGCCGGGTCGGTTTTCTTTGGTTCTTTCGCTTTCTTGGCTTGCTTGAATCGCTGCTGCAATCCGCTTTCCTCTGCTTCACCGGTATGGTGAGCCAGTGCAACGGTTCCTCGTCTTGATGGCCAACCAACAACCAAAACCCGGTTATTGTCTTTTTGAAAATGCTTTAGCTTCTTAGTGAAACCTCTAAGCATTTTTCGCCTGCCGTTTTTGCGCTTTGACCACGCTTTACCGTCTGGGTCACGATGTGCTCGAATGTTTTTTTTGGTCGTTTTGGTGATGTATTTACCAAGCTCTTTCAGCACTCGGGCTCTGGCTTTTTTCTCAAGCTTTAGCAGCTCGAATTGCTCTTTAACTCGCAAATAACTGCGCTTATCGGCCCGTATCTCATACATTGCGGAGAACTACATGTGATAGCCTTTCCGCCTGCCAAATCTCGTACTCTTCAATCTTCCAGCGTTGACCATTCCAATAGATTGGCCCGTCGGGGTCTGCAGCCACTTTGACGGGTTCTTCAAACATGACTGAGACCAACACTTCGGCGTTTTTCTCATCTTCCAGTACTACGTCTACGTATGGGTCGTCTAAGTCTTCGATGCGGAAACGGTCAGAATCGTTGTCCATCAACCACGCCCCAACATTAGCGAACAGCACCGCTGGGTCGTATTCTTTGAAAGGGAATTTGTCGAAGTAGAAGTCAGCAACATAACGCTGATACAGCAGGTCAAAACCATGACCCATGTGCTTGGTTTCTAGTTTCAACTCAACCTTGCCCATTTCACATTCCATGCGCTTGGCTATCTTGTCGCCCACAACGCTGATTAAAAATGCGTTTAGGTCACGCAGCTTGTAACCTGCTTGGTATTGCGTTCTCATAGCAAATCCACCGATGAACGGTTCAGCCCTTTCATATTTCGAATAATGCGCTGGCTTTCTGAAAGTAATTCAGTGCGCACCTCTACGCTTCTGTCTGCGATGTGATCGCCCTTGTCCTTGGTATGAACAGTTGCAATGTCCGGCAGCAAATCAGCTTTGGCTCTCGCAAATACTGCTGATTCGTATTGATATACAACACGGTTTTTATCATTCATTTTCGGAAATGTAGGAACATTGCCAGCAGTTGCATGCCCCTCTTCCCGATACTTAGCTTTTAAGTCTTCGAGTTGCTGATTAACTTCCGAAACCGCATTAACTAGAGCGATAGCAATACGTTCTGAATCTTGAGCAGCAGGAATACCGCGACGCTTTTCAAAATCACCGGCATTGATGTTCGGCCAAAAACCGTCATTAGTGATTTCTGTCGCTTGATAATCCGAACCGGAAGATCCCGTAAACATCGTTATTCCTCTTTTAATAAGTGAGCCTCTAGCCACTGGGTCGACGGTATTGAGTTAGCCTATTGGCACTCTTACCTCACCAGCCGAGGCTCGGCGGCGTAGGAGCTGTTATAAATTTTTGTTGTCTTTAATCGCTCGAATACGTTGTTCTACCTGACCAATTTTGGTTTTCACCCCAATTTTGGCGTACTTCTCATGAGCACACTGCAGTAGCAACAAGGCCTTTTCCAAGGTATCTAAACAACCGATAGATGTCGGTTGCGGTTGTCCTTCTTCATTTCGAAGTAAGTGCAACCCAGCAAATCGATACCACTTGGCATGCACTTCTTCGTGTAGTCGCCATTCGCTCTCAACCTTTTCAAAAACCGCGCTGAAATAAGGCTCGATAGAATGTCCTCTGCCAGACTCTTTTTCCGCCCAAGCTAAAACTTCATCGGCGCACACGGTTGGCCAGTCACGTCGGAAGTTATCTGGTGTAGGTAAATCAAGCGCTATGGCTTTCAAGCACCAATCAATCGCGGTTTCCATGTCGTTGACATCGAACAACCAGATAACCATATTGGTGAAAATTGGGTTCTCGAATACTTCGCCTTTTGCTAGGTAAGCTTCCACGTACGGTTTGTACTTGGGCACCAAAACATCACGCTTATGTTTCACCTTGTCTTCGATAGCATTGAGCTGTTTTAGATATTTGCGGTCTTCTTCAAAATCGATCAGCTTGATGTGCAGGCTTTCGGTATTTGCACTAACACTCAACTTCGATGCAGAATGACTGACTTGATTTTCTAGAAGCTGACGACGCTGCCTTGCTAAAGGACTAGCCATTCATCACCTCTGCAGTGGCTGATTCGACGACTGAAACAGATTCGATAGCCGCGAACTTTTTAAGATTTCCCACAGCGTAACCTTCCATACGGATATGGTTTTGCTTGAAACGAAGCTCATCTTCATCGTTTTTCTGCTTACGCCACTGAGTGCCTTCTTGCGTCAGAATCTGTAGGTTCTTGGTATTGGTAACCCAAAGTTGATCAGCTGGGAAAAATGGTGGTGTGTAAGCCTTTTTGCCAGCAATTGTCTTGGCTAGGCTTTGGGCCGCTTTATGCTCTGTTGGACTATCGGCAGCCTCAAGTAAGCGGTGCTGCTCAGCCGCGACTAGATTCGACCCAACTAAAACAACGAGATCTGGGTCTTGACGATGTTCGGGAGCAATCGTCGTGTTGATTAGATCTTGCGTAAGTGAATCAAGATTCTTGTATGAATCAGTCGCAGTGCCTGTTGGGTCAAGCTTTGCTGATGCGAGTACCTGGCTAGATCTCTTCTCTTTAACAATCGTGAGCCAGCCTTTATTTACATCCTGGCCTAATGGATTTTTAATCGGGTCCGTATTAGTTGCGATAGACGTACCGTTAAAACCGACACGCAACATATCCAATGCAAAACGACGAGAAATCGCGCTTTTCATCATGCTCAACCAGTGACCTTTAGAGCCAGAGTTTGCCCATTGCGTCATAGTTTCCCAAAGGATGTGTGCTCCTGAATCTGTCTTTGTAAGCTCGTAGGTATTACCACTTTGGCCCACTTCCACGCTAAAACGTCCCGAACCAGATCGACCGGTCGAAAGGCCATCATCACCAACATCAACAACCTGACCTTTGATTTGCTGAACTGGCAGCAATGAAACCATACCTAGGAAAGCATCCGATTCCATAATTGCTTGACGTAGCTTAGTTTCCATTGGGGGCGTCAAGTTAAACGACTGTGTACCTTGCGGAGCATTTGCGGCGGATAACGTCGCTGTACAAAACTCTTGTAAATAACTGGTAGATAGTGCGTTCAGCATTAAAACATCTCCTTAGATGAGAAAGATTCACTAGCACCTGATGGATCTGGTTCCTGGTCAGGGACTTCTTGTGATAGTTCAGCAAACTTAGTTTCTAGTCCGTTCACTTTCTCAAACAACGGATTTAGCTTTTCTTCCAGCGCAGCGGAAAGCTGCTCGACCGTCGCATCTTTGCTTGCTACTTCTGGTGTTTCTGGTTGTTCAGGTGTGTTTTGCAAATTGAACTCTTCTTTTAGTTCTTGCTTAAACTCACCTTTGAAAGCAGAAAACTGCTCTTTTAGTGCGACTTTTAATTGTTCTTCGGTCACGTTGGTGCCCTCTGCTGTTGATAGCGTTTCTGGCTCTTCATCGTCAGAAGAGAAAAATTCATTGAATGCCGCAAAAAAGCGGTCTTTGCGAGTAAAGCAATCTGAAAAGTCCACCTCTTCTAAATGGCTTGCTTTGATCTCGGTGGTTTCCCCATGAACACGAGAGAATTGAAGGAGCGATGTTCCTGTGGAGGCTGGGGAGTCAGTCGCAGCTAGGCCCATTAGATAGCAACGCCCTTCCCCCTTGTAGTCGGGATTTGGCTCAATAGATGTGAAAAGTTTTTGTTTTTTACGGTTGGCTTCAAGCAGATAGTCATTCGGCTCTAGCTTGGCGAACAGACGTAATTTTCCGCCTTGTTCCTCCGCTTTTACTTCAACCACTCGGCCCCAGTTTTCACCGTAACCGTAAAATCGACGATGCTCAGGCCAAATTAGTGCGGTGTACTCATCCATCGAATAACTAGCGGCCATTTGCTCAATCCAATCACGGGTTATTTTACGCCCGTCGACGGTCGGTCCTTCTGTCGCG
>NZ_JADDYH010000028.1:98603-186320 GCF_015163595.1 Vibrio sp. OPT41
ATGATTTTCCACTCACTAATCTTTGGCATTTTTGTACTCAAACTTGTCAATCACATACGGTTCGAGCAAACAATACGCCTTTGAATGTGTCGTTTCAGCTACTTCAATTCCTTGTAATTCGGATACATTTACTATCCGAATTCATCCGAACTTTGCTTAGTCATCTGCAAGTTTTCGGCGCGTATGATGCGCTTATGGCATATTCTCCCGAAATACGACAAGCCGCCCGAGCACTCTATTTGAAAGCTTGGACGCCACGTGAAATCGCTACCGAACTGAACCTGAATAATGAGCGCATCATTTATTACTGGGCAGATAAATTCGGTTGGCGCGATATGTTGCGTGAACAAACCATTGATGAAGCGATAGCAAATCGAATTCAAACACTGCTTGAACTTGTTGACCCCAGTAAAAACCAACTAGACATGCTCGATCGGCTTATCAAGCATCACGCTGCATTAAAGAAACAAAGGGCACAAGAAAAGCAGCAAGGTGAGCAACCTTTAAATACAGGGAATAAAAAGCACGACGGTACGAATAGCCGTAACAGCCAGAAATCTAGCAGTAATTCAAAATCTACCAAGAAACGTAAAAGTAAAAAGAATGACATCAGCGAACTGAGTGAAGATGACTTTGTCACATGGCATGACTCCCTGTTTGCCTATCAGCATGTAATGCGCAACAACATAAAACAGCGTATTCGAAACATTCTTAAGTCCCGCCAGATTGGCGCAACTTACTACTTCAGTGGTGAAGCGTTAGAAGATGCGATTCTGACCGGCGATAACCAGATCTTTTTGTCAGCATCACGAGCTCAAGCGGAAGTTTTCCGCAGCTACATCATTGCTATTGCAAAAGAGTTCTTAGACATAGAGCTAACTGGAAACCCGATCATTCTCTCCAATGGTGCTGAACTTCGTTTTTTATCTACCAATAGCAAAACCGCGCAAAGTTACCACGGCCATGTTTATGTAGATGAGTATTTCTGGATACCGAAGTTTGACGAACTAAACAAACTCGCTTCGGCAATGGCTACCCATAAAAAATGGCGTAAAACCTACTTTTCGACACCATCATCGAAAATGCACCAGGCATATCCGTTTTGGACGGGCGACCAATGGCGAAAAGGCAGAGACTCACGCGCCAAAATTGAGTTTCCAACGTTCGATGAATATCGCGATGGGGGTGTACTTTGCCCTGATAAGCAGTGGCGATACGTCGTCACGATTGAAGACGCTGCTGCAGGCGGCTGTGAACTATTTGATATTGAAGAACTGAAGGACGAATACAGTAAAGACGATTTCGATAACCTGTTTATGTGTATCTTCGTCGACGGCTCTTTGTCTGTATTCAAATTCTCTGACCTCGAAAAAGGCATGGTTGACTCTGCCCACTGGCAGGACTTCAAGCCGAAAACAAAATCACCGTTTGCCGGGCGTGAAGTATGGTTGGGTTATGACCCTAGCCGAACGCGAGACAATGCTTGTTTGGTAGTAATAGCTCCACCGGCAGTTGCAGGTGAAAAGTTTCGTGTCTTAGAGAAGCACTACTGGAAAGGGCTTAACTTCCAGTACCACGTGAGTGAAATTGAAAAGGTATTTCAACGCTACAAAGTCACTTACATAGGCGTTGATACTACAGGCATTGGTGGCGGTGTTTGGGACTTAATTAAGAAAAAGCACCCTCGTGAGGCCCACGCCATACATTACAGCAACGAAAACAAGAATCGCTTAGTAATGAAGATGATCGATATCGTAGAAGCAAAACGACTGCAGTTTGATGCCGAACACAAAGACATTGCTATGGCATTTATGGCGATTAAACGAGTGCCGACCAATAGCGGTAACGCTATGACCTTTAAAGCAGAGCGAAGTGAAACAACAGGCCACGCTGATGCGTTTTGGGCCATTTCACACGCCATTATCAATGAGCCGCTAGACCACAACACACCAACGAAATCAACCTGGGCGACTGCAGCATGAACAATCAAAAAGACAAACTAGTACAACAGGAGCAACATGTGGAATCGGTTTATCACCTTGACTCCACACCTGAGGCAATTGACTCAACGAGTTGGATGACTTCATATTCTGAGCTTTTCTATAACGACACTGATGGTTACTGGGAACCTCCAATCTCACGCCAGGGCTTAGCAGAAACTTCACGTGCAAACGCCTATCACGGGTCTTTACTTAAAGCTCGAGCAAATTATGTTGCTGCCCGTTTTATTTCAGGTGGCGGTTCAAGACGTCGGCAGATTCAATCTTTTTGTAATAACTACTTCACGTTTGGTGATGCCGCATTTTTAAAAATCCGCGACCACTTCAAGCGTGTTGTGCGCTTGTTTCCTCTACCGACCATGTATCTACGTAGACGTAAAAATGGGGACTTCGTTTTGCTAGAGCGAGACAACAAGCAACGAGTATACAAAGAGAATGACATCATTTTTTTGCCTCAAGAAGATCTGCAGCAACAAGTTTATGGATTACCTGACTATCTAGGTAGTTTACAAAGTAGCTTACTAAACCGTGATGCAACGCTATTTCGTCGTCGCTATTACAAGAACGGTGCACACATGGGATTCATTTTTTACGCCACGGATCCAAACCTTAGTGATGACGACGAACAAATGCTGAAGGAAAAAATCGCGAGCTCCAAAGGGGTGGGTAACTTTAGAAGTATGTTTGTTAATATTCCAGGCGGTGCAGAAAAAGGGATTCAGCTAATCCCGGTGGGCGATATCGCGACAAAAGATGAATTTGAGCGAATCAAAAACATCACTGCGCAAGATATTCTCGTAGGCCATCGCTTCCCTATAGGAAAAGCAGGAATAATTCCCCAGGGAACGACTAATCTGGGTGACCCCGTCAAAATTGGCAGTGAGTATGCCAAAGACGAAATCATACCTGTATGCGAATTAATTATGGATGAAGTTAACAACGATCCAGAGATAAGAAATATCAAAAATCTACATTTAAAATTTGATACTACGTTTGGAGAATGCTCATAAACCTGTACAAAAACACAGCCCTTTGACGTATCATTATTTGGTCAGTCAATAAGTTAGGTGCTTGTATGAGAGTATTGTGTCCGGAGTGTGGTTGTAAAAGCCGAATTCAAAAATCCAATCGACTATCCAATAGTCATGCCGATTTATATTGCAGTTGTAGTGACCCAGAATGCGGGCATAGTTTTGTGATGAACTTGTCTTATAGTCACACTTTAAGCCCATCGGCAAAAACAACTAGTCAAATAGCTTTTGATTTATGTAAGGCGTTGCCGCCAGAGGCACGACAACAGCTCAAACATCAACTCTCGATACTATAGTGAATCTTGTATAAACGCCGTGCTATCTACTTCAGAAGCCATCTCGACAATGCTCAAGATGGCTTTTTGTTTTTCGGAGTCCAACTGCCCTTTTGTATCAGCCAGTATTAAGCCAGCAATATATGCACCTGCCGCTCTAGTCCTCTCTGTTGCCTCACTATTAGCCACACCATCAATGACGATTTCTAAAGCAGACAACAAGATATCGTTTTGATTTTTATTCGACATATCAACACCCTTACCAATCATTAGTGAAATATACTGTATATCCATACAGTTTTCCACAGTGGTTTTTAGATACCAGTCACTAGTTTGTTATGACGACACATAAAGTAGCTAAAACGTATCTCTGCTGGAGAATGTTAGTTGATTAGCAGTGAGGAGATTTCATTTTGTAATTACTCATTTGAAGCATTTCAATTTTAAAGCAGTATTGCTGCATGACCTTCAGTTTGAAGGTTACTTTTCAATCAAACAAGAAAGCTGAACACTGATTAATATCACTAATTAAACATCTGCTAATTGAAGAGAATTATTAAAGGTTGCAATATCAGTATTGAAAATTATGTTTTAATACAAGCAACAATCTGACTTTTATGAGAACTATAACAACAGAAATTCTATTATCATTATTACTTGGAGCTGTGCCGATAATATTGCTCAGCAATCAACCTGATTTTTCAGCGGCAAAAAGCTTATCGTCTTTGAACCCTGGTGACATTGTACTCAACTACTTCTTATACTTATTATGTATTCATTTAGTTATTTGGTTTTTAAATAGTCAAGTTTTAAAAACAAACCAGTCTATTTCAGCAACGCTACAAAGGGCACACGAGTTCACTCACAAGCTCGGGTTTGCCATTCATGGTGTTTATCGTGTTATAGCAGGTGCTGTTCCAGCGGCAATTTGGTTTGAAATTGATAAGCATGGATTTGTTCAAGGTTGGCAAGCGATAACTATTTTCAGTGTGGTTTTATCAATATCTAGCTTTATCGCTAGTGTAGCTTTAGCCAAAGCTACTAACTATACAGCACCAAGAGCACTTCTTTTCGGTAAATAACATCAAAATTATAGTAGGCATAAATATCAAGTTGCTTACATTGCAAACAAATGTAACTTTTAGAGAGACTATTAATGAACAAATCAATCATTCTGGCCAGTGTTTTCATTGCATTAACTGGCTGTGCTTCACAACCTAATAATGAAAAATTCAATGTACATACAGCAGACTTTACAAAATCTAGTGACTTAAACCTATGTGCTGTCTATGGGGCCAGAGCGAATCGCTCTATTGAAGCTAAGAACGAACTAGTTAAGAGAGGTGTTTTCTCTGATGCTGAGTGGGAAAGCATTGCAGATAACAAAGTATCTGTCGGAATGACAGAGTGTGCTGTTAAAGCGGCCTACTCTGTTAATTTTATAAAACAGAAAACCACAAAATTCAAAAATGGTGATAAGGGTATGACTTTCTTTTATGATTGTAAGTCAAGCAATGCTACGTATTGTCCATTCACAAAAGTAGACTTTGTAAATGGAAAAGTCTCTGCAGTGTCTAAAGTTCAAAAAATATAACACCAAAAGCTAAAAAATCTTGATCTAATTTAAGTGTACCAAACCAGTAGGATGAGAATCACTAGCTTGGTACATTTATTACCAGAATCTGAGTAATGACTACAATCTCATCAATCAAATGGATCTGTCAGATTAGAAGAAAATACGAGTCCATTAAGCTGATTTTGTTCACACATAGCCTTGAACCTCTCTGTACAGTATAAGTTGCTGGCCCCTTCTAATCTTGATTTAAAGATCACTTTATCTTTCACATCATCATCAATGAATGCAAGAACCTCTAACCCATCAGGGCTTCCATATGAGATCTTCTCTACACACTTTTGTCTATCTTCTTTTCCAAAAGTCAGCGATGTATATAAATACCATTGTTCACTTTGATAATTGACAGGTAAAAAATCCCCGCTTTCAGATAAGAAACTATTTAAAGCTTCATATGCTCTCGGCGATAAAACAAGATATGTTCGTAACCATAAGCTAATATCAGGCAATACGGAGTTATCGGTTAATACATCTTCAAACTCGACCTCCGCAGACTTCCAAATATCTTTCAGAGATTTATTTTCAACAGCCTGCAATAAGATTCTCTCAAAATAGTCGAAATCCCCCAACTGGGTAGCGATTTCATCTGGGCCAGAACATACCGACTGAAACTTAGTTAAATCATCTGTAATTTTATAAACCGTCATCATCCTTTCCAAACTTCATTCTTAGCTTCCAAGACCTCTTTAGGGTAGGTGCCACTCTTTAACTCCATTTTGACCCGAAGTAAGTTAGCCTCAAAGTGCTGTTTACTCGGAATACCCTTCGAAAATTTGGAACTAATCCAAGTTTCATAATTAAATGTATGGATCGAACGGTGAGCCGGAGACTTAGGTGCTTCCCAGTTAAAGTCCGTATGCTTCGCATAATTTGTTAACCAAACACCATTTACGGGCGCATTTATGCCAATTTTATGCATGTGCAAATTTAACCTTGCGGCTCTCATTTCTGCTTTTCTAAACCTTCCCGAGCCAGGAATGATATGGTGAGGCTCATGGTTTTTAGTCGGTTTAGGCTCTCCTGCAGCGGTTAGATTATTAGCTAGTTTCGTCGTCGGATGATGCTTTTCAACGAACAACTCTTTCGCATTTTTTTTTAAGTTTTCTGCAGAGTACGATTGTAACTTAGCTTGCATATCTTCAACTCGAGCATGAGCAATGAGTTCAATCCTCATTTTTTTCAAAAACCTCAAGTCTTGTGCTTCAAACTGCAGTCGTTTTGCTCTTTGCTGTTCAGTTTCACCCGCAGGTGGAGCCACACGATACTTGCTATAGAAATCGTCGACTAACGCATCAAAACGATCTAAGGCCAACTCAGCTGCAGTTGGATTACTAGGACGATTCGTTTTTCGTCCAACTATACTCAAATTATGCTTCATACTCGTATCCCTCGAACAAACAAAGCCGTTGGATAACATTCACATAACTGACGAGCAAATAATCAATAGCCTTTATGTGGCCTACAGCTCAGATTTTTATGCAAGCAATAGCATTTTAAATCAACTTTAAGAAATAGCGGTTCACTACTCTAACCTTTAAGTTCTTATGACGACACAAACCGGACTAACTCAATATTGGAAAAAGCCGCCCCTCAAGATAATCTGCCGTAATGCTATACCAATAAGAAAGCTCACTTTCATCAACTTCCATGTGTGGTATAGATTCATGTAATAGTGATTGCCAATAGGACTGATTCTCCTTAAATCGCTGATATTCAGATTGATAGAAGTGGCTCGCGTCTTGTTTTATATCGCTCAGGTCCAAATCTCTGCAATTCAATGACCACCCTCTTGCACCAGCAGCCCAAACCATAAACTTGTCTACTTTATCTTTAGCCAGTTCTCCTTCAAACGTAATGCAGAAGCGATTGTTCGTATTCACGTGCACTCCCCTGCTATGCAAGTTCTGCCTCAGCTTTTCGGCCTGCTTTTCCAAACGGATGATTCTCTGATAAAGCTTGTTCTGATATTCCTCAGGTTTCTGCTGCTTTTTGGCGATCGCTTTGGCCTTAATGGTTTGCTCTTTGGCATTTCGTAGCTTGCGAATTTGCCGCTTAATTGGCTTTTTCCATTGCTCAAGTTTGTAGCCCAACTCCTTAATTATTGCGGTCATATTGCCAGCTTCAAACGAAGCAAGAGTTTCCCAGGCAGGAGCTCTTGAGCACTTCGCGATATTGTATCGATTTCCCTTGATTAGCCCTTGGTCAGCATTTTCACCTTTAGCGGCATAACCGACTGCTTTGATAATGTAAGAACCGGCGGCTTTTGGCTTTTTGATTCGCTCTAATTTCGCAAACCCGTGCCCCCATATCTTTTCAAGTCGCTTAGCCCAAGGACTAAAGAGATGCTCTGGTACTGTCCAACGTAGCAAAATATGAACGTGTGGATTAGGCTCTCCATCTTCATTAGCTGGACACTCGGCTACCCATATGTAATGGAAATCAGCAGGCAAGTTAGTTGGGCCAACATCGCTGGGGTGAACATGTTTAGCAACTTTCTCCTGGGATAAATCACAGTACTTTCGTCCACTATCTTTATCAACTTGGATGGTATGATCCGCAACCCAGCCACGTTGATACATTTTCTTTGCGCCATCAAGAAAACGAGAGACTTCTTTACCTATCGTTGTCTCTAAGGTTTTTTCCATCGAGAACTCTTGCTTGGGCTTTTGTTTAAGATCGCAATACGGCCCGGCTATGACACTGCCCTGGTTCATAGCTTTAACACGCTTACTATCTGAGGTTGGAAACAGCCAGTATTCTCCACCAATATCCGTGATTGGTTGGTCAACTTTCTTTTCGCCGCGCTTGGGATGTATTGTCACCATGTTGCGCTTATAGATTATTGGGTGATGCGATCCCATACTGACACACTCACTTCCATCCAACATTCCGCCGAATATGGCCATCCGTTGTGCCTTGGTGAAAGTCAGCGTCAGAAAAGTAGAGAAACCACCATGGCAAGCTGCAGTGTAAGCCCCTGCCTCAAAGATTTTAGAAACAGAACGGGACGTCAGCTTTTCCGAAAACCTCTCACCACTGTTTTCCGCAGGCGCAGCACTAGATGGCGTTTCGGTTACCGCCTGAAACTTATAAGTTTCATTCCAAGACCGGTGCATTAGCTGCATTGAAATAGGAATCTTTTTAGGTTCGCCTTGTCCTCGTTTTCCATTCTGATTGAGAATGGCAGGTTTGGAGCGCTCGTTCGTTTCATACAAAGCATCATGGCTGAAGTTGGCGTCGGCATTACTGATGATACTTTTAGGGCGTAGAGACTTGCTCAGACTCATCAATTGCTTAATTTGCTTGTCTTTTCTGTGGCGAAATTTCTCTGTCGGACTTTTGCGCCCTTTGACTAGCCTATACTCTTCGGCGATTCTCGCCGCCGCTTCGCGGTCATGTTCCGAGAGGTAATTTACAGATTTATAGAAGTCAGTTCGCTCTTGAAGATCTCGCTCACGCTTAGACTTTCGATTGGGAACGCGGTCATATATCGCTATTTTTTTGACCATTCCGCTATCCAGAAGCGCTTGTTCTTGGTCTGAGTAAATTTTGGAACCTAAAAAACCAGCATTATAGCTGGCGTCATTATTTTTGATTCGGTCCAGGGGCATCACTGCCCCGCCGATATAGAGAAGGTCAGACTGGTTCATACTCTATCCCTAATTTTTCTTTCGAAAACTTAACGAATAGTCTCTGTGTATCAGGAGACTTCAGAAAACCTTCGACCTCTTCGAGTCGAATAGTCATGGTTATGCCCCATCCTTCCGGCCCAGCAAAATATGCAATAGCACACTTTTCATATGTCTTTGTTCGTCCTTCCAAAATTTGAATGACATCATCACCGACACTAACTGAAGTGATCCTTTTATTTTTCATACCGCCTCCAGTTCTTGGGTCGTTACCAACATAAAGCCGCCTTTACCATTGCCTTTGCTCAAAACGCCTTTGGTTAAATGAGTGCAACTGAGGGATACACACGCTTGTTCGATCGCTTGGTCTAGCGAGTCGAAGTCGCCAACCATTAAATTGGCAACTTCTTGAGTGTCTTCATGGCGGATAACACCGCCAGCTGGACAAAGCATTATTGCGGCATATTGCATAAATCAGGCTCCAGTTCTTTCTCATCGCGACGAACGGCAATGCGTTCGATCAAGTAATCTTCAATGTTCAGTAGTTCTTCAAGCGCACGCTCTTTATCAATTAACACAACGTTGTGAGCATGATTCGTTGTGTTTTCATCAAACACAATCACGTTGAGAAGGCTCATTTTTGATGAGTACTCGATACGAATACTGATGACATCTGAGCTATCCAACGCCAAAGCGAACAGACTATTAATAGTTGTTTGGATCGCGAGTTTGTTTGCGACTTCATTTAGATTCATCTTTTATGCTCCTACGCTAAGACGAAAAAAAGCCCCCTGTTACAGGGACAAAGGCTTGGAGAATTAATGCGTACCACTGAATTGGTAATGCTTGAGGCGTCGAACGTCACCAAGATTGCGATCGAACAACGTTGCGATTTCTTTAATCTGTTGCATGCCGTTACGGATTTTTTGAAGCTCCAAATCATTAAAGCTTTCAAACTCTCGCACATGCTCCGAGGCTTTCAGATCACTGGCGACTAAAACCATACCGCGAAAGCGTGGTGGCATCGCGTTCCACAACTGCTTCAACTTGCCGCGTGTAGCGGAACCATTGAACAAAGCTTTACAAGCGGCAATGCTCTCGTTGGCGTTGGGTATTTGCTTTTGTTGTTCCTGTTGAATAGCGAACTGACTCATTGGCTCTCCTTAGGCTAAGCCCGGAAGTGGCGCACCGTTGGCGAGGAAATCTGTGCCCATTTGCATGAGTGGCTGAAAGCCGGTGGTGCGATTTTCTAAATCGTTGACGAACAAAACTAAGTTGCCGATGGCCGCTTGAACCTTGGCAATGGTTTTGCGTTTTTGACTGCGAGGTAAACGGTCTGCACTGCACATGTGCATTGCATCGCTAGACAGCTCACCTGAATATTGGTTGTTAAGTAGCGTGCGCTCTAAAAGGTTCTTCTCTTTCCCGTCTTGAGGTAACTGAACCGTAACCACACCTAGGTCAGCAAAGAGTGTATTCACAATGGTGTAATCGCCGGATTCTTTGCTCAGCAATGCCAAATCCACGGGGTCCAGCTTGTGCGGCTGTTCTGGGTTGAGCTTGTTACGCAACATTCTCCCAGTCAGGCCAATGCGTGGTGCCAGCTTTTCCATATTATGATTGATCGCGAAGTCGCAGCATGCAGCGTTAAAAGATTGCTGTTTGCGTTCGCGGAATCCGCACATAGCGATATTTGCGTCCATGATCCACACTCTTACATGAAAGGCGGTACGAGAATGACAGCCAACGCGAACACATTTAGCCACATCGAGCAGTGCGTTCTAGTTGGAATAAGAGAGGAAAAGCCCATTATTTACCCAAGTGCAGCAATGGCTTCACGTGCCGCCATTTCGTGCATAGCAACCATGTTAATCAATGGCTTATCGCGGCGTTTATCTTTAGGCTTGATGATGACGCGACCTTCTGTTACGTATTGTTTGATGGTGCCCATCGGCAAACCAGTAAGGCGAGAGTATTCTTCGTAAGTCACATACGGACTTAGTGGAGGTATCTTGTACGTTAACATGGTGATATCCTTGTATTTATATCTATCTTCTTCGGTTGTCTCTTGCTTTGGTCGGCGTGACATCCGAAAACAAGTTTAGTATTGATCCGATTTTTCGTACGGTCAACGCATTTTCGTACAAAATTGAAATCAATCACATAATGGTGAACGATTATGAGTGCAGAATTAGCTATTTTTGATTACATCAAAGGCGAGGCATTCACTGATAAACTAAAAGAAATCAATGGCGTAAATTCTCTTGGAGAACTGGCGCAGATATATGGTGTACCTAAAACCACTTTTAGTACTTGGAACTCACACAACAGAAACTCACACGAACTGGTTGTAAGAACTCATTTACGTACGGGCATCCCGGTTAAAGAGCTGATTCTTCCCAACGACTATCCTGAGACCGAACTACACCACTCTTTTTGGGGCAATCAAAAAGCACCTGAAGCTGAGGTGACTTCATCTAGTCCAGAGTTACAGAACCTTCAGTTAGCCATCGTCGCGATTAATAGTTTCTGCCTCACGAACGGTCAACTTGTGCCAACTGGAGAAATCCCATATGCACAACGTATGTTTAACTCTTGGGATTTAGAAGCCAGCAACATCATTGAAATCGAGACGAACGACGGCCGCTTTCTGGTAGATAAAAAGCAGAACGATGCAGTGAGTGGCGAGTATTTGATTGATATGAATGGGCGCCTGTCCATCAACCATATTCAACGATTGCCAAACAAACTAGCAGTCGTGTTTGGCAACGCGACGGTTGAAGTATCTGAGGAAGATATCAAAGTAATTGGCCGCGTGGCGGTGACATTAAGAAAAGAATAATTATTAACTGGTTGTCTAGGAGTAAAACTTATGGATGAAGGAATCTTAATAATCCTCTCTCTTGTCATTCTACCTCTACTTTTACTCATCTTTAACATGAGACGGAGTAGGAAGGCTAGGTTAGCTTTCGAAGAGAAGCTTGCCGATACAAATAGGCAACTCGAATATGCATATGGCAAAGTTGCCCGCCTCGAAGAAGAGCGAAGAGACTTGAAAACTAAGTATGGGCCGATCATAGATATAGAAGGTCATGCAGCCAAATTACTCGATGAAGCAGAAGAAGATGCAGCATCTAAACGAGATCAATCTTTAAAGTTGCTAGCTGAAGCCGAAGCAAACGCGGACGAAATTCGCCAGGAAGCGAAGTCTATCAGGTCAGAAGCGACTCAACGATTGAAAGATTCGAAAGAAAAAGCCGAAGTAATTAAGAGTGAGGCTAGAGTTGAAGCTGAGAAAGTTATTAGCTTTGCTGAGGCTCAAGCGAAGGAAATTGCAGGCGATGCATACGAAGCTAAAGCGAAAGCAGACTCGTATGATAAAGCTATTCGTGCGATGCGAAACACCATTGAAGGCTACAAGGATGACTACATTATCCCTAACCACTCTGTGTTAGACGATTTAGCTGATGAGTTTGGTCATAAAGAAGCAGGTGAAGAACTCAAAGCGGCAAGGAAGAGAGTTCGAGATATGGTTAAGGATGGTTATGCTGGCGCCTGTGATTATGCAGAAATTCACCGCAAAACCTATGCCATTCATTTTGCTGTCGATGCATTTAACGGAAAAGTAGACAGCGCACTAGCGAAAGTTAAACATGATAATTACGGGAAAATTAAACAAGAAATCATCGACGCTTTTGCTCTCGTTAATCACAATGGCGCCCCTTTCAGAAATGCACGCATCAATCCTGAGTACCTAGATGCAAGACTCAATGAACTTAAATGGGCAGTAGCCACTTTTGAACTCAAGAAAATCGAAAGAGAAGAACAAGCCGAAATCAAAGCGCAAATTCGAGAAGAAGAACGAGCTATTAGAGAAATGGAAAAAGCGCGTAAAGAAGCAGAGAGAGAAGAACGTATGCTTCAAAAAGCGCTTGAGAAAGCTCGAGCTGAACTTGCCGCCGCGAATGATGAGCAAAGAGCTCAATACGAATCACAGCTTGCTGAACTCGAGGACAAACTTAAAGAAGCAGAAGAGAAAGGCCAACGCGCCCTTTCTATGGCTCAACAAACTCGCAGAGGCCATGTTTACGTTATTAGTAACATCGGCAGCTTTGGTGAAGAAGTCTTTAAAATTGGTATGACTCGAAGATTAGAGCCAATGGATCGAGTCAAAGAGCTAGGAGATGCCTCAGTTCCTTTCTCATTCGATGTCCACGCTATGATTTACAGTGAAGACGCCCCAGCTCTAGAAAAAGAACTTCACAGAAGATTTGATTTGGACTCTGTGAACAAAGTGAACCCACGCAAAGAGTTCTTTAGAACATCGGTTGCGGAAATCAAACAAGCGGTAGAACAAAATGGTGTTACAGACGTTCATTGGACTCTAAAAGCAGAAGCGGCAGAGTACCGAGAAAGCCTTGCTATCGCTAAAGAGCAGCTAGCGGAAGCCATCGCATAAACTAAGAGGTGACCATGAACCCAATAGATAAGGTTACAGATCCATCATTTACCGAGTCAGCAAAAGGTCTGATGGTGATATTTTGTATTGGAGCAATACACTTGGTAATAGGCGTAGAACTAACTAACGCAAAAATAGCTATACCTTGGTTTCCTACCGTAAACTTTAAACATCCTGAGTATTTGGTTTATCTATATTGGGCTTTGAGTTTTTATGCGATGTATCGCTACTCTTTACACAATGCAATTCTTATTAGAAAAGAGTTTTTTCAAGCTTTGTACGAAAGTTTACGAGGACCAACAGGTAAGAAATTTATATCCGAGGCAATACTCCTTCAAGGCGCTCCTTATTTAGTGGAAAGAAAGAACTCTAAGAATAACGAGATTAGTATTTTAGGCTATATACCGGAGCAAGATCCTAAAACAGGTGAAGAAGTTCAAAATAATGTATTTTACTTCACTTTTAAGTTCAATAAAGACTATCAATTTGAGGAAATATTAGCTTCTTCCGATCCCGGCTGGGATGTAAGTGAAGCTTGCTTTAATCATGAAGAAATACGACAGAAGTGGGGGTTGGATCTATTTATAGATGAAGATCGTCACGAAGAATACCGTTCCACTTTTATCAGAAGTAAAACTTACAACTTGAAACTTGTGTGTATACGAATCAAACCATTCCTCGGAACATTACTAAGCCAAAAAGAAATATTTGACCTTTGTATACCATTGATATTAAACACTTCTCTGTTTTTCGCTTGGGTAATCAAAGCAAGCTTTACTTAGCGACGAGCCTTTTTAAAAATGCGTTGTGATTTTCTGACCGATCCTTATTTACCGTAGAGTTTATAAGAATCAAATTAATCGGGAGACTCTATGAGCACAGTTGTACCTAAAAAAGAAACATTCGAAAATTATGAGCTGATTGATAGAAAGCCGTTTGCAAACCACCTTACTGCTTTCCTGAACACCAAAGCTGAAGAAGGTTATGTGATTAACCTTAATGCTGAATGGGGAGCTGGTAAAACAACTTTCTTACAATGCTGGTACAACGAACTTTCCAAAGGTCACCCAACCATTTACTTTGATGCCTGGCGTTCGGACTTTTCCAAAGATGCTATGTTGGCTTTTATCGACTGCTTTCACGCTCAGTTAACCAGCCCGATTAGCGAAAATAAAGAACTTATTGAATCTCTACTCGCCAAAGGCAGTTACTTTATTCGAAAATCTCTTCCTTCATTATTAGTAGGATATTTGAAGCACAAAACTGGCGCACCTGAAGACGAATCAATATTTGAAACAGCGGAATCGGAGTTTGGAATAGAGATAGATGAAGGCGAAGCCGGTAATGCACTCAAAGACGTATTAAAAGAGATCGTAGAGCAACGCCAAAAAGTTAAAGGAATCAGTGATTTTCAAAATGTACTTGTTGATCTTGCGGATGCGGTCATAATTGCTAATCAACAAGCGGACAATCCCAAGCAATACCCTGTGTACGTTTTGATAGACGAACTCGACCGCTGTAGGCCAAGCTATGCCATCGAGATAATCGAGACTGTTAAGCATTTCTTTAATACTAAACATTTCGTATTTGTCATCGCGACAGATACCGAACAGCTCCAGCATTCTGTCAAGGCAGTTTACGGTGAAGGCTTCGATGCGTACTCATATCTAAGCCGATTTTTTCATCAGACCGTAACGTTACCGGCTCCAAGCATGACAGAATACTTGGTCTCTCGACTATCACCAATAGTCGAGTCTGACTTTGAATTTGATGCACCTTTCTTACTCGATTTCCTCGTGGGGATATTCGAGTGGCACAATATGACTTCACTTCGTGAAATCGACAAAGTGATACAAGATATAGAGGTAGCAAAATCAACCGGAAACAAAAGCTTTAAAATCATCCCATTGGTTTTACTCTCTGTTCTAAAGAGACTGCATCCGCAAAGCTTCAACAAGTTTATAAAAAGTGCCGTTTTACCTTATCGACATGAAAATCAAAATAATGCTGAGGATAAAGACTATCTGTTACCAAAAAATAATAATGTTAAACCTTTGAAAATCAATACAACGTTAATAATACAATTTGAAAATGCGTTACGATACATGTTGCTATCTCTAAACCAGAACGCAGATACGTTAAGTATAGACAACCTTTCTACTTTACCGTCTCACAACCAAAACAACGGTATTTACATCGTTTGTGATGCATACCGCCTCAACCCAATGGGAACTCCCGCAAATAAAGAAGGTTACAGTAAAATACTAAATTTGGCTGGGCATTTTGAGTAAAAACAAAAAACCCATTAACGAGGGGCTCATTTATTCAGAATGGAGAGATACTTCGATCTAAGAAGCGCCTGAATTGCTATGCTCTTCTTTTGCGGCCTCATCTTCAGCTACCACATTCATTTTACGGAAGGATAGATACTTGGTAAAACCTGTAGAGATGATGGCTTTGTTATTGGGAGATATGCCAACATGACCAACGACGATCACGTCTGAGCCATCAAGATCACTGACCTCTTTAATTTTAAAATTCCTAAGGATCTGCTCTTTTAACTCTGGTCGCAACTTTATGCTAGGCTCAGTCCTATAGTCGCCATAATTCAGCCAAAGAACTCCATTACTATCTACGTTCAAGTTGTTTATTGGGCCCCAGAATATGTATTCTTTTCCTGTGTGCTTGTCACTTGCTTCTGATATGGGAACTAAGAAGTCTGCAAGTTGACCTTTAATAATTTCTCTTCCGCCGTCAGTCACAATGTTAATCGTCTGTCCCTTATCCGCATAATTGGGGTTGCGACATAAGTTTGTTAACAGCGCTCTCAAAGATTTATTTAGTGGGAAACCTGAGCCAGACCCAACACCAGATGCGGGCCTTGCCGTTACTCGTGTTGATTCCTCTTCACCGTGCTTGCCATTGTCTTGAGACACGTACAATGAGTTATTGTTGACTTTATCTAGATCTACACGAATATCAGCAGATAAATCTCCTTCTCCCGCTGATTCATCTTCCCCATCAGGTTTCATCAATACCGTCGAAGCATCGCAATCAGGTTTATGACGAGCACCAAAACATGCCATACGGTCGATTTTTGCTGTCTTATACCCCTTAACAAACCAAGCTTTTTCTCCACAAACTTTGCAGTCAATTAATCCTCGAAATTTACCCGGATCGTCCTCATACATTTCCGTTGTACAATCCGACCCATCTTCCCTGTAGGTACAAACAAGCATACTCACCTCAACACATAAACTACCGTACTAATCCCGATTTATCAGCAATTTGTGTATCGGTCAAACCGTAGTCTTCTCTTTGCGATATAGAGCATACTCATTCTTGTTCGTTCATTCTCAACTTAAACATTGCAAAAACTACCACATAGAAATACTGTATATAAAAACAGTTAAATTTATCTCATTATGACAATCCGAAACCTCAAAGACAGCAGCAAAAAACCTTGGCTTTGTGAATGCTATCCACAAGGTCGAGCTGGTAAACGCGTTCGTAAACGCTTTGCAACTAAAGGTGAAGCTGCTGCTTTTGAAATCCACTTAATGAAAGAGGTAGATGACAAGCCGTGGCTGGGAAGTAAGCCCGATCATCGCAGGCTATCTGATTTAGTGGAGTTGTGGTTTAAGCTGCATGGTAAGAATCTCAAGTCCGGTGATCATACTCGCCTGCGCTTAGAAAGTATGGTTTTAGACTTGGGCAACCCTATTGCTTCACACCTTAACGCGAAACAGCTCGCCACTTATCGCTCTAGCCGTTCAAACAAAGGTAGAGGGCAAGAACACAAAGAACTTTCCATCGCTTCGAATAACGTGGATTTTGGGTTGCTAAAAGCGATGTTCAATAAGTTGATAAAACTTGGAGAATGGAAACTACCTAACCCAGTTGATGGTATTGAGGCAATCAAAAAGCCGGAATCCGAACTGACGTTCTTGACCGAACAGGAAATTCGTCACCTGTTCGACGTGGCACAGCACAGCCCGGTTGGTGATGAGTTAACAAAGATATATAAAGTTTGCTTAACGACTGGTGCACGTATCAGGGAAGCGATTTATCTGAAGGGTTCTAACCTGACGAAATACCGCATTACCTACAACAATACCAAAGGAAAACGAAACAGAACGGTACCTATTTCTGAAGAGTTGTATAACCAAATCTATAAGCCAACCAATGACCGGCTTTTCACTTGCGGTTACGGCGTGGCGTACAAATGGCTGACTAAAGCCCTTCCCCATTTACCCAAAGGCCAAGCCACTCACGTTTTACGTCATACCTTCGCGAGTCACTTTATGACTAATGGCGGCAACATTCTCGTGTTGAAGGAAATCCTCGGCCATCAGCATATCGATCACACGATGATTTACGCTCATTTTTCGCCAAATCACCTGAGTGATGCCGTACGTTTCAACCCACTAACAAATCTTAGTATCTAGTCGCCAATTATGGCGACAAAATGGCGACAAAGGTCAGCTTTTGTCGTTATTTATAGGTCACAGTCAGATTGATGAATTACTTATACTCTATGTATAGCAAGGGATAGCAACGATTAAGAAGGTTAGGCAAGGTGGCGACACATAATAAAGCTTTATGTTCATTCCACTAACCTAAAAAGAAAAAGGAGCCAGTACGGCTCCTTCGTATTCTATCGCTAAATGTGAGTATTTACGAATTACTCAGCTTGATCTTCAGCGCGCTGCTGCTTCTTTGATTAGAGGCTGCAGTTCACCTTTTTGGAACATTTCTAGAATAATGTCACAACCGCCGATAAGCTCACCTTCAACCCATAGTTGAGGGAAAGTTGGCCATTGCGCGTACTTTGGTAACTCAGCACGGATATCTGGGTTTTGCAGAATGTCTACGTAAGCGAACTTCTCACCACATGCCATTAGTGCCTGTGACGCTTGAGAAGAGAAACCACAGCTAGGTAGTTTCGGTGATCCTTTCATGTACAGCAGGATTGAGTTTTCAGAGATCTGCTGTTTGATTTTGTCGATAGTTTCCATCGCTTCCTCATTCATGGGTTTGAACTTTATTTATTTGCCACATTCTACTCAATAACGACAGAATAAAAACCATATAATTAATAAGGCTTAATTTTAGGTTGCTCATTGGCGAGCAATGCAGCACTTCACCACTGCTAACCTCTTAAAATATTTTCATATCGGGGTTTTAATAAAGTAAAAACTTGCTAAAATACTTAGCAAGTCAGCCTTAAAGGCGACATAGCTATAAAAAAACACTGGAAGCAATCGAAAGGTCATCCTTTCAAATCAATGGAGAATCGAGTAATGGCATTTGAACTACCAGCTCTTCCTTACGCGAAAGACGCACTAGAACCACACATCTCAGCAGAGACTCTAGACTACCACCACGGTAAGCACCACAACACTTACGTTGTTAAGCTTAACGGTCTTATCCCTGGTACTGAGTTCGAAGGCAAAACTCTAGAAGAGATCATCAAGACTTCTACTGGTGGCGTATTCAACAACGCAGCGCAAATCTGGAACCACACGTTCTACTGGCACTGTCTTGCTCCAAATGCGGGCGGCGAGCCAACTGGCGCAGTTGCAGACGCAATCAACGCAGCATTCGGTTCTTTTGAAGAATTCAAAGCGAAGTTTACTGATTCAGCAATCAACAACTTCGGTTCTTCATGGACTTGGCTGGTTAAGAAAGCTGACGGCTCTCTAGAGATCGTTAACACTTCTAACGCTGCTACTCCTCTAACAGAAGAAGGTACAACACCACTTCTAACTGTTGACCTATGGGAACACGCGTACTACATCGATTACCGCAACGTACGTCCTGATTACATGAACGGCTTCTGGGCTCTAGTAAACTGGGACTTCGTAGCTGAGAACCTAGCGAAGTAATATACTTCCCCCTAAGTTCAATTTAGTCTTATTCAAAAGCCCGCTATTTAGCGGGCTTTTTTGTTTCGCCTTCCCTAGCACCTTTAAATAATTCCCTCTTTTACTAAAGTTTTTCTTATCCACGCCGTTAAAAGAGCATCGAGCGAGGAACATCATGCAAATTCATACGTTAGACAAAGCTGCAATTATCAACGAACTTCAGTTCGGTAATGGTATTAACCATGCCGTACACGAAGGTCGTCGTGCGGATTTCTCGCTGATTCTGTCTATGTTCTCTAATGATGTTCGCGATGTGGTCCCAGTTGAAGAGGTCCAGGAAGTCATCACCAGTGACAGTATTCTTCGCCAACAATTGGGTTTATCGCAACCTCAAGCTCTTCGTTCTGATAGCAGCAGCTATGAACTCGCAGCTGAACAAGCGAAACAGTTTCACGATGCAGGATTGCCTTCCGCAAAGCTGAGCCATTACCTAAAACCAGATGCGCTGACTTACCTGCCTGAAGACACATTCAACCTACCAGAGGAGGTTTATCACAACCTATCTGGTCATGAGCGACGCAGATTGGGCGAACGCAACAAACAACTGATCCCAGATGCTGGGCTATATAATCAGCTAGTGACGGCTCAACGTCAGCATCAAATTCAAGCTAAAGCATAGAGATCCGCTTTTTATCCAATAGCTTGCAATACCTACACGTCAGAAATGTGACATCTTACAAATTACCGCACAATAGTCCTCACTCGAAAGCGTTAGTTTGAAGCCTTTCACACTGAACCCAACGAATTTCAACCATGCTATTAGCACAAACCACTGGTGTATTGTTTTTCACATATGGATACAGTGAAGGTGCTATGGATATCAAAGAATCAATTATTCTCGTCACGTCTGCAGGTTCGGTTATAGGAAGAACCTGTGCAAATCACTTTGCTCACCTTGGAGCAACGTTGATTCTTTGTGACCAAAATTCTAGCGCTTTGAGAGCGAGCTATGAGCAAATCAGCGCTTTCACTGACAAAGTGTATGCGATGAATGTGTGTAGTGATAACACAACGTCCATTAACTTATTGTTTGACCAGATAGAATCACAGCTACGTGCGACACCAGATGTGATTGTTAATTGCTGGACCAGCTCCCCTATGCCTGGCTTAATGGCGCCAGAACCAATGAGTACTTACATTGATCACTTGTCGTCTGCGGCACGCTTCCTTTATACCTACGGCCAAGTAGGAGCAGAGCGCTTTCGAGCCAGAAACAAGAAAGGCGTCATTGTTAATGTCATTTCTCATGACAACCATGAAGACTTTACGGGAGTTGAAAGCATGGCGGCGTTGGTGTCAGGTTTTACTCACAGCTGGGCAAAAGAACTCACACCATTCAACATTCGAGTGGGCGGCGTTATTCCCTCGGTAAATCATACAAAAGAAGAGCTCAACGAGAGGCACTGGGCTGAGATCCAAGACGAACTAGTCCGCAACACAGCATACATCGTCGCGAATGAATACTTCAGTGGCCGAGTAGTTGCGACCGAAGTGTAAGCATACACAGCAACTCTGTTTTCCCAAGCCAGATGTAACTCCTGCACCAAAATAAAAAAAGCCCCAGTCATTTGACTGGGGCTTTAACCTTTTCCCGATTAAGGTTCCGTGCTAGCGAAAACCTTGCTCACTCGATTTTTTAATTACGCGTCAGCTTTTTCTTTCTTTGCTTTAGGTGCTGCTTTTGCTGCTTCTTGGTCTGCTTTCTTCTTGATAACAGTTGTACCTTCGAAAGTTTCGCCTTCAACAAATGCTTTACCGTAGTAAGAAGCCATCAACACATCTTTAAGTTCGCTGATTAGAGGGTAACGTGGGTTCGCACCAGTACATTGGTCATCGAACGCTTCTACCGCTAGCTCATCCAGTTTCGCTACGAAATCTGATTCAGCAACACCTGCCGCTTGGATAGACATTGGGATGTCTAGGTTAACTTTTAGTTCATCCAACCATGCAAGTAGACGTTCAATCTTCTGAGCAGTACGGTCTCCTTCTTGGCTTAGGCCTAGGTGGTCAGCAACTTCAGCGTAACGACGACGTGCTTGTGGACGGTCGTATTGAGAGAACGCAGTTTGTTTAGTTGGATTGTCGTTCGCGTTGTAACGTACCACGTTAGAGATAAGTAGTGCGTTAGCTAGGCCGTGTGGCAAGTGGAACTCAGCACCCAGTTTGTGAGCCATTGAGTGACAAACACCTAGGAATGCGTTCGCAAATGCAACACCAGCGATAGTAGCTGCGTTGTGTACTTTCTCACGAGCGATTGGGTCATTTGCACCGTTCGCATAGCTTGATGGTAGGTACTCTTTTAGCATCTTAAGTGCTTGAAGAGCTTGGCCATCTGAGTATTCGTTAGCAAGAACAGAAACGTAAGCTTCTAGAGCGTGAGTTACTGCATCATAACCACCAAATGCTGTTAGAGACTTAGGCATGTTCATTACTAGGTTCGCATCAACGATTGCCATGTTTGGCGTGATTTCGTAGTCAGCTAGTGGGTATTTAGCACCAGTCTTGTCGTCAGTAACAACCGCGAATGGAGTAACTTCTGAGCCAGTACCTGAAGTTGTAGTGATACATACAAGCTCAGCTTTTTTACCCATTTTAGGGAACTTGTAGATACGTTTACGGATGTCCATAAAGCGCATTGCTAGTTCTTCAAAGTGAGTTTCTGGGTGTTCGTACATTACCCACATGATTTTCGCTGCATCCATTGGTGAACCACCGCCTAGCGCTAGGATAACGTCAGGTTGGTAGCTAGCCATTTGAGCCGCACCTTTTTCTACTACAGACAGTGTTGGGTCAGCTTCAACATCGAAGAATGTTTGAACTTCCATGCCTTGAGCTTTTAGTAGGCTTACTACGTCATCTGCATAACCGTTGTTGAATAGGAAACGGTCAGTTACTAGGAATGCACGTTTCTTACCTTCTAGGTCGCCCAGTGCGATTGGAAGGCTACCACGACGGAAGTAGATTGACTTAGGTAGTTTATGCCACAACATGTTTTCAGCTCGCTTCGCTACAGTTTTCTTGTTGATTAGGTGTTTAGGACCTACGTTCTCAGAGATAGAGTTACCACCCCAAGAACCACAACCTAGCGTTAGAGATGGCGCAACGTTGAAGTTGTACAAGTCACCGATACCGCCGTGAGTAGTCGGGATGTTGATTAGGATACGAGCTGTCTTCATCTTGTCACCGAAGTAACGGATACGGTCAGCGTTAGTATCTTGGTTAGTGTAAAGACCAGATGTGTGGCCGATACCACCAATCTCAACCATAGTTACCGCTTGAGCAACCGCGTCTTCGAAGTTGTCAGCACGGAATAGACCTAGAGTTGGAGATAGTTTCTCGTGAGCGAATGCGTCATCGTGAGATACTTTGCCCAGACCTTCACCAACAAGAACTTTAGTGTCTGCTGGAACTTTAACGCCTGCCATTTCAGCGATTGCTGCTGCTGGCTGACCTACGATTTTCGCGTTTAGCGCACCATCGATAAGAAGCACTTTACGAACTTTATCAGCTTCTGCTTTGCTTAGGACATACGCTTTGTGAGAAGCAAAGCGCTCTTTCACTTCGTCGTATACTTCGTCTACTACGATTGCAGCTTGCTCAGAAGCACATACTACACCGTTGTCGAAAGTCTTAGACATAAGGATAGAAGCAACAGCACGTTTGATGTCTGCTGTTTCATCGATAACAACAGGAACGTTACCTGCACCTACACCGATTGCTGGCTTACCAGAAGAGTAAGCGGCTTTAACCATGCCTGGACCACCAGTTGCAAGGATAAGCGCGATGTCATCGTGTTTCATTAGAGCGTTTGAAAGCTCAACAGAAGGCTGGTCGATCCAACCGATGATGTCTTTTGGTGCGCCTGCTGCTACTGCTGCATCTAGAACGAGTTTAGCTGCATCGTTAGTTGAGTTTTTCGCACGTGGATGTGGTGAGAAGATGATACCGTTACGAGTCTTCAAAGAGATTAGAGATTTGAAGATCGCTGTAGAAGTTGGGTTAGTCGTTGGTACGATACCGCAGATGATGCCTACAGGCTCAGCGATAGTCATAGTACCTAGGTTGTCATCCTCTTCTAAGATGCCACACGTTTGTTCGTCTTTGTATTTGTTGTAGATAAACTCAGAAGCAAAGTGGTTCTTGATTACTTTATCTTCAACAATACCCATACCAGATTCTTCTACCGCTTGTTGAGCTAGCGGGATACGGGCCTGGTTAGCTGCAAGCGATGCTGCACGAAAGATTTTATCTACTTGCTCTTGAGAGTAAGTAGCGAACTCTTCTTGCGCTTTCTTAACGCGAGCAACCATTGCATCTAGTTCAGCCATATTAGTTACAGGCATAGGGAATCTCCTAAAATTAACAAATATTAAAAACTTTTTACTAAGGCTATTACTTATCGTTTTTACTGTTTATCAGTCACTTAGAAAACAAACGTCTTAGTAAATTGCTTTCAGGACTGAGTATAATATTTCAGAGTGTGAAAAAAATTGACTTGGATCAGTTCTCACCACCTAAATACTACCAAAGTGGTGCCTCATCACACCAAAATGACATAAATCACTGATAAACAAATAAATTAACTTTCATTTTTTATTGAGTAAAAAAGAAGCAAATGGACAAATAAATAAAAGAAACTACAACAACCTGTAAAAAAGTTTCATTTTTGACCAACAAAATTACATGTAGGCCCAATTCTTTGTGCTACTGAGAGTATATCGAACCGAATACATCTCTCTACAAACCACCTTGGTTTTTATCAAAAATGTGCGAATGTTAACGTTTATGTAAAACAGTGCAATTTATCAGCAACTTTATACGTAACATTTCCTTTCCAGATTAGATACAGTTTATTAAAGAATTAGTTTTTCTCACTTAAATGGCAGGGAATGCGTTAGTTTTTTTCATTTCTTACAACCTAACTTTTGCCTTACATTACGCCCAAATTACCCCTTCTCCTTTTCACTAATGTGAACTTTGATGAGTACGCAACATGCAAACTTTTGAACTTGCTATCTTCTTGCAGTTTTTTCTCGGTTTGGTCGCCGCAGTAAACCCTGTTGGTATCATGCCTGTGTTTGTGTCACTAACCGGGCATATGACACCAGACGAAAAGCGCAATACGGCAACAACAGCAAATGTGGCTGTTGCGATCATCCTGATCATTTCGCTTTTTGCTGGTCAGTTACTGTTAGACATGTTCAGTATTTCTCTGGATTCGTTTCGTGTCGCTGGCGGGTTGCTATTACTTAGCATCGCATTCTCGATGATGAGCGGTAAACTGGGGGAAGATAAGCAGAACAAACAAGAGAAAACGGAATACGTCAGTCGTGAACAGATTGGTGTGGTCCCTCTTGCAATGCCTTTAATGGCAGGTCCTGGTGCAATCAGTTCGACTATTGTTTATGGTGCACGCTACCCAAGCATGTTCGATACCGTGGGCATTAGTATTACGATTGGTTTGTTCTGCCTTTGTTCATGGCTATTATTCCGTTCTGCCCCATTGATCGTACGATTTTTAGGTCAAACTGGAATCAACGTCATTACTCGTATCATGGGTTTGATATTGGGCGCGCTTGGCATAGAGTTCATTGCGAATGGCTTACGCAACTTATTTCCAGGATTAGCCTGAGTTTCTATAAAATTGTATGATAGAGCGATTCAACAATGGATCGCTTTGTCATGACGACTGACTCTCTTAAACATACTCTATATGTCACCATTTTTGGTACTCATACCAAAGCTGGTAAAACGTTCGATATTGCTCTCATTATCGCGATCATCAGTTCGTTAATCGTACTGGTGTTAGATTCGATACCCTCCGTTCGGGCCGAGTGGGAAAAAGAGCTGAAGTTTATTGAATACACATTTACTGGCCTATTCACGATTGAATACCTTCTAAGGCTTTATTGCTCCCCCAAACCTGCCGCCTACGCAAAGAGTTTTTATGGTGTCGTCGATTTACTTGCGATTTTGCCCACTTATTTAGCACTCTTCTTCCCATCCGCTTCGTTTATGGGTGTGATCAGGGCGCTGCGAGTGATGCGAATATTCCGCATACTCAAGTTAGTCCGATACCTCCAAGAGTCCAATATCCTCTTACGTTCACTGCTTATGGCGCGCAGAAAGATTTTTATCTTCTTTAGTTCCGTCGCCATTATGGTAACGATTTTCGGCTCGTTGATTTTTATCATTGAAGGACCTGAAAACGGATTTACTAGCATTCCTAAAAGTATTTATTGGGCGATCGTGACCATCACAACGGTTGGGTATGGTGACTTGGTCCCCCAAACAGACCTAGGTAAAGGGCTTGCATCACTCACCATGTTACTGGGTTATTCCATTTTGGCGGTACCTACAGGTATTTTCACTGCCGAACTGCACCAAGAGATGCAATCGCACAAAGTATTGGTGAAATGCCCAAACTGCTCCCACGCAGGGCACGACTCTGACGCAATTTACTGTAAACATTGTGGTAGTGAACTGGCCGATCCAGACAAAAGAGTCGTTCGAACAGAAGACGACGCATGAAAAAAGAGCTCCCTAAGGAGCTCTTTTATTTTGTCATCAAATAAAGGATTGATGTGATTATGCTTTCTCAGACAGAATAATTCGCAGAGTACGACGCAACGGCTCCGCAGCACCCCAAAGCAGTTGGTCACCAACAGTGAAAGCATTTAGGAAATCATCACCCATTGCCATCTTACGTAGACGACCCACTGGTACAGACATTGTGCCCGTAACTTTTGCCGGTGTTAGCTCTTGAGCAGTGATGTCACGGTCGTTAGGAATCACTTTCACCCAATCGTTATGAGTGGCGATGATTTCTTCGATTTCGTCCATTGGTACATTTTGTTTAAGCTTGATAGTAAGTGCTTGAGAGTGACAACGCATCGCGCCAATACGCACACAAGTACCGTCAATTGGGACAGGTGAACTTTGAGAACCCAAAATTTTATTCGCCTCGGCGCCCGCTTTCCACTCTTCTTTACTCTGACCATTATCGCGCTTCACATCGATCCATGGGATCAACGAACCAGCTAGTGGCACACCGAATTTATCGGTAGGGAAAGAGCCGCTGCGCATTGTATCCGCGACTTTCTTATCGATATCTAGGATAGAGCTTGATGGGTTTGCAAGTTCAGAGCTAACAGAGTCATTGATAACGCCCATTTGCGAGATCAATTCACGCATATTTTGCGCACCAGCACCAGATGCGGCTTGGTAAGTCATTGCGCTTGTCCACTCAACAAGGCCTTTCTCAAATAGACCACCTAGCCCCATTAGCATTAAACTAACCGTACAGTTACCACCGACAAATGTGTTCGTGCCACCGTGGATGCCTTGTTGGATTTGCTTTAAGTTCACTGGATCAAGTGTGATGATCGAATCTTCAGCCATACGTAGCGTAGAGGCCGCATCAATCCAGTAGCCTTTCCAACCAGCCTGACGAAGTGCAGGGAAAACTTTTTCTGTGTAGCTACCACCTTGACAGGTGATTACCGCATCAAGCTGTTTTAAGCTTTCAATATCATACGCGTCTTGCAGTAAGCCTGCGTCTTTTCCTAAGTTAGGAGCAGGAATACCAACTTGAGAAGTACTGTAGAATACTGGTTCGATTAGGTCGAAGTCTTTCTCTTCAACCATACGCTGCATAAGGACTGAACCAACCATACCGCGCCAACCAACTAAACCAACTCTCATCGTATTAACTCTCCATGTATTAAAAAACCTACCCCATAGTTAATTTTTCACAGCAAAATCTCAACCCCTATTTTGTAAATAAGCGCGTTTTTTAACCTTTTCCTCTGAAAAACCGGGTTACACGAGATTTTTTAGTGTTTGGTTTGCGGTTTTAACCATTTTTCAAGTAGGGAAAGCACTTTAGCCCCCTAATTGGTCTTACCACTCAATGAGAAAATAACACATGAAGCACAATAATTTCACATTACACAACATTTAAAACCAAAAAAGTTAAAACAAACTAACAGTTAATTTCACAAGCAAACGTTTTTACCGACGAACATCAAGATAAAACACCAAATGTTCGAAATATAATTTTTGTTAATGTATGTTATGCGCGATTACAACAAGGAGCGCCTTCCTCTATTGCTCCAAGATTGACAGAGGCACATATGAAGCAAGTTACACCACGCCTACCAAGCTTGATACAGGTATTTATCTCGCTCGGTTTATTTCTCCTGCTGGCATTTTCGTTCACAGCCAAGCTAGACCTACCGATTCAGCTAGCGCTATACATCGGTTGGTTCATTGTCATGATATTGGGCTTAAAGCTTGGCCATCAGTATAAAGATCTGGAAAAAGCAGCACTAAATGGCATTTCCAATGGACTTGGAGCCGTTTTAATCCTTTTGGCCGTTGGCGCGCTTGTAGGTACTTGGATCTCTGGTGGTATTGTTCCAACCATTATTTACTACGGCCTTAAAGCAATCCACCCTTCCATCTTTTTGCTGGCGACCATGATCATCTGTTCATTGACTGCGCTAGCGACTGGCACATCTTGGGGTGCGGCTGGCACGGCAGGTATTGCAATGATGGGTATCGGTCAAGGTCTTGGTGTTCCTGCGCCAATCACTGCAGGTGCCGTACTTTCAGGCTGTTACTTTGGTGACAAAATGTCGCCTCTATCGGATTCAGTAATCCTTGCTTCATCTATGTCTAACGTTGAAGTGATGGAACATATTAAAGGTATGTTGCCGATAGCACTCATTAGCTACATTATTACAGGCATTATGTTTACTGCATTTGGCTTCCACTACGCAGGTCAAGTTGACATGAGCCAGGTAGACTCTGTCATTAAAGCGATGGAACAGCAGTTCTACATCACCCCTTACTCATTTGTTCCTGTGATCATCGTATTGTCACTTCTAGCGATGCGTATGCCTTCATTCCCAGTGATCAGTTTTGGTTCTCTGCTAGGTATTATTTGGGCAGTGATGATCCAAGATGTCGATTTCCTAACCGCGTTCAACACGGCTTGGGCTCCGTTTGCAATCTCATCTGGCGTAGATTTCATTGACTCAATCCTTAACCGTGGCGGCATGTCTTCAATGCTTGGGTCGGTAGCGGTTATCGTATTCGGCCTTGGTTTTGGCGGTCTACTAGATAAAGTAGGCGTGCTAGAGACTATCGCGAAGCTGTTTGAAAAACGCGTTCAAAGTGCAGGTTCATTGGCAACAAGCACAATTGGTACGGCCTTTATGGGCAACGTATTTGGTTCAGCGATGTACGTTTCACTTATTCTGACCCCAAAAATCTGTGCGAAGAACTATGACCGTCTAGGCTACAAACGTAAGAATTTGTCTCGTAACGCAGAATTTGGCGGCACGCTAACCTCAGGTATGGTCCCTTGGAGTGACAACGGTATCTACATGGCCAGTATTTTGGGTGTTGCTACACTGTCTTATGCCCCGTTCATGTGGCTGAGTTTTGTATGTATCATCGTAACGATCTTCACTTCTTACATGGGTTGGTTTGTTGATAAGTGCGAACCAACAGCAGAAGCAGTTGAAGAAGCTGAAGGCGAATTAAAGCAGCAAACCGCTTAACTTCGCAGAGATAGGAAGAACCTCCCTTTCGAATTCAATACTAAAAAAGAGCGCTTTAAAGCGCTCTTTTTTTATTTCCAAAACAAATCGTTAGCTTTGTTTGACTAGCGTTTTCACGGCTGCACGCTTCCCAAACCAATAGCCCAAGCCAAGCGGTGCAAAGAATATAACGGCAATGAACAGAATAAAGTAGATGATGGTACTTTTGACAAGTTCAATCAGCTTAGTCATTGCGAGATTCACAACCTCTTGCGACACTCGATCCATATCTTGAGCAAACTTCTCGCGCTCATGGGTAATGATCTGTGCGATTTCTTGGCGCTCTCTGGCAACCATCAGCTCTATAGCTTGGCGTTCTTCACCCAACTGAGATAAACGCGCCTCCGTCCTTTGATCGATATCGTCAACCAAAGGTTGTAACTCCAGCGCCATTTGTTCTGCCAAATAACGCATGTACTCTGGGTTGTTATCGATAAAATCCCTCATCGAATCAGCGGTAACTTGCAAACTATTGAACGCCGCATTGACTTTTTCGATACTGGCAGAGCTATTCAAGGCCAACAACTGCGCTTTCCACGTCATAATTTTTGGTGTCTGCTCTGATACCAGACTTAGACGATCAGAGACATCCCCAAGTGCTTCTGGCATCGTGCCTAGCGTTGTAACGGCTTCCTCTTCGCTAATTTGGTTTGCATCTAACCACCTACGGTAAGCCGGAGTCCTAATCATGCTTAAATCAGCGAATGGATGCTGCTTGGCGAACTCTGCAACAAACGTTTGTGTCTTGATGTATGCTTCTTTCTTCAATAAAGATTGAGCCAGTTTATCTACCTCTTTCGCTAAATAAACGGAAACTAACTTGGCCTCATCAGACGCAAAGAGCTCATTACCAGAAGCGGTAGTAAAGAACTGTTCCATTTGTAGCGTGAAAGTCCATGTATCAATCAGTGCAGCCATTGGGGACACTTGATACGCAGAAGCTTGGATGCCCTCTTCAGCATTTATCTTCCAAAGTAAAATATAAGATTGATGAACTTTATCATGAGGCTCATATTGTTCGTGTAGTGCGTCTGCTGCTTGCTCAACCTGAGCAAAAAACTGCTGCGCATACTCACGAGTCAAAAGACGCATATTGAGCTCTTGTTTGGTAAGAGGGACGGTTTGACTCTCGATCTTGACTTCGAGCAGGGAGCACCCTGAAAGCATCATAACCAGCCCTATCAACATCATTGAAGACATTCGGCGAACGGACATGAAAACACCTTTAACAAATTGTATAGAACAGGAATAAAGCGAACTAAGTCATATAGTTCGAGCCTTTATTACCTCAACTCTTATGACATTAAGTCAGAGCAATATCAATCTGTTAGCGCTTCTGTTATCTTTTCACTATTGAGAACATTATTAGCAAAAAGTATGGTTTGTTTTAGGACATCATCTAAACATGCCAACTTCTCTTCCGGCACTTTTTGCCCTTGTTTAATCAACAGTTCAATATCACCCGAAATACAGTGCAATGGCATTGCACCTAAACTCCCTGAGACCCCTTTAAGACTGTGTGCGGCTCTTTGCGCTTGCTCTTTATCCTCTTCTAACAGCTGATACATTTTAGTGCCATCGCCAGAGTGGTCCTGAATAAAGACCTCCAGTAACATCCGCACAGCGCCCTCGTCACCAGACAGAGAATCTAACATTTTATTGATATCTATGTACGGCTCACGTTCCACTACTTCCACTTGTGATGAATTCACCTCATTACAACTTTTTTCGTTCATTTGGACGTTTTGAAAATTTTCTGACTGAGCTGAGGGAACAGTGTTAGCTCCATTTTCATCATCGCCAACTTGCTCTGACTTTTTATCATCGGTTCTGGGTAGTGGTATCGGTTGAATCGTTTTTGGGGAGAAGGCTCCCAATGAAATGAGGAAAAGGAGCAAACCACTGATTACAGACAGCCAAACAATAAAAGTCATTAGCTTCTGTTCCAACTTATCATTTATCGAAGTTAACTGGTTCGGGAAATCTGGATTAAGCAGTTGATTAGATAAATAACTGCCCTGTGCCTGAGCAGATAGTGCGCTTGAGGTTTGAGCAAGCTGGCGCTGAAGAGCACTTCGCTCTTCGGGAGAGAGTGCCTCTGATTCAATAAAAAGTCGGTCTAAGTCACGGTAAGTATCGCTATTCGTTGCAGAGTCACTAAAGACAGACTCAAAAACAAGCGCACCTAAGCGATAGTACATTGCCTGAATTTGCTCAGAGTTTTCTGTTCGAGCACGGCTGCTTCGTAACTGTTCAGCTAACGAAACCAATTCACTGTCACTTCTTACAAAAGCTCGAGCACTTTCTAAAAATCGGTCGGTCGTATAAAGCAATTGAGTGATGTCTGGTGTGATTTTCCCTTCAGAAAACTCACTTTCAAGCTGTAAGCGAACTGCATAAGCCAACTGAAGTTTCAGTGAAATTTGGTCGACGTGTTTAACACGGTAAGGCAGATCGAAGTTAAAAAAGTGCCTGACTTCTTCAACTTTACTTCCTAACTCATTTACAGTCGAAATCGTTTGAATCGTTTGTTTGGCTTGCAGCCAAATGCCAAGTGCTAAAACACACCACAAAACGAACCAGAACCAAACAAACCGCCGTATTCCTTCTTTTAGCTTCAGCAACACTTGCCCCTCGCATATCTCCATTAATTACAAGCATATACTATGGATGTTTCTTATTCACATAAAAAAAGAGAGCCGTTTGCTCTCTTTATTTAACGATATGATTTTAGTTGCGACTTAACTGATCTTTTAGATTTGGAGGCGTCCCTTTAATCGTTAAGGTATCCGTCTCTGGATCATAAAAAATACGCTCGCCAAGTAAGAGACTATCGAAGCTAATATTCAAACCACCACCAGCTCCAACAAATTTAGTCAGTTTGCGAACCGTCGCACGATCACCTGGGAAAGACTCTTCAAGTTCGTACCCTTGCTCTTTGGTGAAATCCATAAAGCTCGTGCCATCTTGGCTTTGAGGAAGCTCTCCGGAAAGCTCTGAGATTTGAACTTCATCACCGGATTTAATTTGCTCATTGCAGTAGTCGTAAACTTGTTTCTTGTACTCGTTCACTTCTTGCTTTTCTAGCTTCGAGTCAGCACAAAAATCATCCACCGCCTGCATCAACACTAAGTTTTGTTGTTTAGTATCTAAGCCAATATCCGCTTGCAGAAAATCTAGGAAGAAGTCCGCCACTTTACGGCCAACGCGTCCTTTAATGTATTGCAGATAACGATTGGATTCCTTGTCGGTCTCGTAGCTCGACAGGTCGATGCGTGCGGCAATATCCATTTTGGTGATATCTAAGTAATCTGTCGCACTGATGTCCAAACCTTCGGTCACTTTTAAACTCTGATTCATTGGTAAGATACCGATGAACAAGTAGTCCGTTGCTAAACTCTGATACTCTGCGAAAACCAAGATACCTTCATCCGCAAATGGGTACTTAATCAACTCTTCTTTCAAGCGATTTGCACTAATTTGTGAGAAGTCGTAAAAATCTCGCTCTCCTTTGCGCATTTCTTGAAGCCAAAATTGAAATTCGCTGTCTGACTGGAAAGCGCCAAAACCTTTACCAGCTTTAGAATGGAATACTCGGTGAAGCTCAGCGACTAAGTTTTCTGTAGATGCATCGTTCTCTAATGATGCTGGACGAAAGTTTACAACCAGCTCGTCCTGATCGTTTTTGCACAGTTGATGCAGAATAACGTTTGAAAGATGAAGACTCATAGTGATTTTATCTTGCTACAAGGTTTTAGTTGATGGGCATTGTAGGTTATCATAAGCCGCTTTTACTATCATTATTAGAGTCTTTATGCCGATTACATCTAAATATACTGACGAGCAAGTAGAAAAAATTCTTGCTGAAGTAGCAACAGTTCTTGAAAAACATGCTGCTTCTCCTGAGTTGACGCTAATGATTGCCGGAAATATCGCAACCAATGTCTTAAATCAACGTGTTGCTGCTTCACAACGCAAAGCGATTGCTGAAAAATTTGCTCAGGCGCTGATGTCTTCTTTAGAAACACCAAAAACACACTAATCACGGACAATAGAACACATACATGGTAGACAGCGGAAACTCATACGGCGAACGTGTATCTCGACTAGTTGGTTGGGGTCACTGGTTTGCATTCTTCAATATCGTTGCGTCGATGTTGATAGGCACACGCTACATTGTTCAGTCTCCTTGGCCCGAGACGTTACTTGGTCAGTTTTATCTGGCGGTTTCTTGGGTTGGTCACTTTGGCTTTCTAGTTTTCGCACTTTACTTGCTTGTTCTATTCCCGTTGACGTTTATCCTGCCATCGCGGAAATTGTTCCGTTTGGTGGCAGTGATTTTCGCAACCGTTGGGCAAACCATATTATTAATTGATACCCAAGCGTATCAGTCGATCAATTTGCACTTAACTCCCGTTGTCTGGGAGTTACTATTCAGCGAAGACAAAAGTGCGCTCAGCACTGACCTACAACATTTATTTGTTGTGATGCCGCTGATCTTCCTTATTCAACTCGCACTATCCGAATGGGTATGGCGAAAACAGCGCAAACTATCTCATAAGCACGTAGGACGCCCTCTCGCGGCCGTCTTTTTCCTCAGCTTTATGACCAGCCATTTGGTTTACATTTGGGCAGATGCGTATTTTTACAACCCAATTACTAGCCAGCGTTCAAACTTCCCTTTGTCTTACCCGATGACGGCGAAGAGTTTTATGGAAAAACATGGTCTACTTGACCGTGAGGAATACCTAAAACGTTTGGCAGAAAACGAAGGCAACGTAGAGTTAGTCAACTACCCTCTTGAAAAGCTTGAGTTTAACCGCCGAGTTAATAAGCTCAATGTGTTGATGATCAGCATAAACAATTTACGAGCGGATGCGCTGAACCAAGAAGAGATGCCTAACCTCTATGAGTTTGCTGAAAACAATCAGAACTTCCGTAATCATTACAGCTCAAGTAATGATACATACGGGGCCTTTGGTTTGTTCTATGGCTTACCGACCAGTTATGCATCAAGCATCAAGGCGCAAGGTGCTTCCCCAGTATTGCTCGATGTACTGAAAGATCAGGGCTACAACTTTGGTTTATTCAGTGGCAGTGGGTTTGAAGATGATCTCTACTCAGAAATTATTTTCCGCGACTTGAACTTAGCGGAAGACCTAGATGGCACGCAAGCTCATACCGATAAACAATCTATCGCAAACTGGAATACATGGTTAGCAGAGAAAGCAAGTCAGCCATGGTTTAGTTACATCGAAGTCACCACCGTTGATAATTTTGAATCGATTCCTTCAAATAATGACGAAGAAATGCCCGCAAGTGAGCGATTCAAAAAAGCTTATGAATATGCAGTGAAGTCGGCGGATAGAACTATCGCCGGTATTATTGATGAACTAGAAACGACGGGACAACTGACAAACACCATCGTAATCATCACTTCTAATCACGGTAGTGAATTTAACGAAACCAATACGAACAGCTGGGGAGCAAACAGCAACTACAGCCGTTATCAATTACAAGTTCCGATGGTGATCCATTGGCCTGGAATGCTGGCTGGCGAATTTAATCACAGCACAAGTCACTTGGACCTCTCAGTTACACTGTTGCAAGATATGCTCGGCGTATCTTCCAACCCATATGATTACAGTAGTGGTCGCAACCTATTCGATGAAAGTCGTCGTCGCTGGATCTTGGCGGGCGATACTCGCGAGCTTGCCTTAATTACTAGCTCGCAAACCACAGTGATCGATAAGTTTGGCAACTACAAGCTGTATGACAAAAACTACAAACGACTTAGAGATGATGCACCGAAGTTGCCAGTTTTGATGCAAGGTTTAACTGAGTTACAGCGTTTTTATTCTAAAAACGATTAATACCTAGCAATCCATATACTATTCAAACTCCCCTTTTTGGGGAGTTTTTGTTTATTTAAACAACACAAACCACAAATTTGCGCAGTAAACATCCAATCAGTTCAACTAGGGGTTTACAACATTTTCAAAGCCTTATATTATGCGCCTCAACAACGGAGAGATGGCTGAGTGGTTGAAAGCACCGGTCTTGAAAACCGGCATACGTTAATAGCGTATCTAGGGTTCAAATCCCTATCTCTCCGCCACTTTTAGAAAAAGCCCGCTAAGAAATTAGCGGGCTTTTTCGCATCTCCAGACTTAAAAAGATTTGTACAAATCGCTTATCACTTCTTGAACGCAACTAAGCACTCCGCCACTCTCAGAAAGAACCCACAAAAAATTAATGCCCTTTTCGTTCGTTTCAGTGTTGAATCAATTTGATATTTACGTCTAGTTGTATCTACTCATCAATAAAGACTTCTTTAGCGGCATTGATAAGCTGCAAATGAATTGGGACGAGGTCAGCATGATTCGTTCGATATCCACCTCCAACGACAGCTGCGACAGGGATACCTCGAGATTTCACTGTTTGCATTAAAAATCTATCACGTTCTAAAATCCCTTGCGTCGACACATCAAAATATCCAAGCTCATCGTCTTGATGTATATCGACACCAGCATCGTAGATAACCAAATCAGGGCGATGAAGATTAAGTGCCATATCGACCACTTCTTTAAACGCCATTAAAAAATCCTCATCACCTGTTCCTCGCACCATAGGCACATCGAGGTCAGACTGAGGCTTCCTCGCTGGGAAGTTTTTATCACAGTGGAAAGAAAGCGTGATGATATCTGGCTCATCGTCACATAAAGTTGCTGTTCCATCCCCATGATGAACATCACTGTCAATGATCAATACTTTATCGACATGCTCAACTTCGAGTGCTTGTCTAGCCGCGATCACTAAGTCATTAAATAAACAAAAACCACTGCCAAACTCTTTGTGTGCGTGATGATACCCACCACTCAAATGAATGGCCACACCGTACTCAAGTGCCTTTTTTGCGGTCAGAGCCGTGCCCGCTGCTGAAGTTAGCGTTCTGGTAATGAGAGACTCACTCCAAGGAAAACCTATTCGGCGCATCTTCGCAGCTGGCATGTTTCCACTAACAAGTAACTCGACGTATTCCTCGTCATGAACACGTTTTACTTCCCCAACAGTTAATGCTTCGGGCTGGAAAAACTGCGTGTGCTCTTTCCAGTTATCTTTCTCCATATGCACCAATACCGATTCATAGAGGTACTGGTATTTCATAATTGGGTAACGATGCCCCTCTGGCAACTCAAGTTGAGAATAAATCGGGTGGTAGATAAATGGCAGCATGAGAAATTCTTAATAACAATGGTAACGAAATAGTATCAACTTAAAGGGTTGAATAAAACGCAATTTAATTGATAATAATTTTCAATATCAATTAAATTTAATATACATATGAATTCTACTTTCTTTGCTATTCTCGGCGCACTGTTTGGCTCTCTTTGTGCCCTGTCCCTATTTTCATCTCTTGTTGTTGGTGCGTGGTGGTTGGTTGATTTTATTGTGCTTAACTAACACAATGACTTTCAACTGAAATCAAAAAAGCATAGGTGTTTGTATGAGTCAAACCGTCTTTATTACCGGAGCAAATCGCGGCATTGGCCTTAGCTTAACTGAGCTGTACCTGAAGCAAGGCCACCAAGTACATGCTACTAGCCGTTCCTTAGAGAACAGTTCAGAACTACAAACTCTAGCCTCACAATTCAGCAATCTGGTTTTGCACGAACTGGATGTCACGCACTACGAACAAGTCGCTAAGCTTGCCGATAAACTCCCTGCCATCGACTTACTCATCAATAATGCAGGATATTACGGCCCCAAGGGATATGGCTTTGGAAACACTGACGTAGAAGAATGGCGTAAAGCCTTCGAAGTAAACACCATTGCACCGTTAAAACTGGTTGAGCACTGTTACCCTCGTTTACAACAAGGCAAGATGAAAAAGATTGCTTGTATCTCATCAAAAGTCGGCAGTATGACCGAAAATACGTCCGGCGGCGGCTATATTTATCGCTCATCGAAAGCGGCGCTTAACTCGGTTGTGAAAAGCTTAAGTAATGATTTAACACCTGAAGGATTTACCGTTTTAGCGCTTCACCCTGGTTGGGTAAAAACGGCAATGGGCGGACCAAATGCATTGATAGATACGCAAACCTCCGCACAGGGCCTCGCGAACGTGATAGAACTGAGCACACCGCAGCTTTCAGGTCGATTTATTAACTACGATGGTACTGAGTTACCTTGGTAGCAGCATTAAGACACAACCATCACTAAACCAAATACCATCAAAGCCAGGCTTCATAATCGTGACTTGGTTGGCAAACATAATGTTCATCAGTGATCCACCAGCATAATTCGCGCAATCTAACTTGAATTTATCTACATCCAATCCAGACTTAGGAAAAAGTAGAACAAATAAGGAGAAAGCACGATGGCAGCAGATAGGGATTTGGTTAATTTTAGCGAAGAGCACGAACTAAATTACTGCTTGAGAAGTGCTGGTAAACGCCAAACTCAAGCGAATCGAGATACATTAGTTGACTTGGGCAACCAGGTGAAAGAGGTACTGGACAAACGCGTGTTAACTCAAGGTGAAGTAAGAGGTGCGATCCAAAACCACGGTGATCTGTTCGAGTAATCTATTTTCAAGCATGCGCGGAGTTTAATTACGCCGCGCTTGTCCTATGCCTGCTTACCTTTGGTTGCACGAGATTTAGTCGCGCCACCATTCTTTGAATAACTGCGCTTTTTACGTTTAAACGCAGGACGTTCCACCTTGGGTAGATGACGTAATGAATCAGGGATAGGGCCTGCTTTTACTTGTGCCATCAAGCTATCAATGCGTTGTTCCAGTGCTTGCATGAACGGCTGATATGCTTGATTTCTCTCTGCCATACCTTGTAACTGGTGCTCCCAATGAGCCGTCATATCAGGGTATGTTGAATCTTCTGGCAAGGCATGAATGAGACCTCTTCCCGCAGGAGAACTGAGAATTGACTTACCTTGACGCGTAAGCAGTTGGCGTTTGAACAGCGTGTCCAAAATACCAGCGCGAGTCGCTTCCGTGCCTAGCCCATCAGTGTCACGAAGGATTTTTTTCAGTTCTTTATCCGCAACGTAACGGGCGATCCCGGTCATCGCTTGCAACAACGATGCCTCGGTAAAATGCTTTGGTGGCTCGGTTTTTCGGTCTTTTATTTCCCCTTCACGACAAGTTAACACGGTGCCTTCGGGTAGCGGTGGCACGGCATCAATACCTTCATCTTCCTTGTCAGTTTTGCCCATTAGCGCTTTCCAACCCGGCGAAACTAACTGACGACCTTTCGCGACAAACGTACCACCAGCGATATCGAAAACCAATTTCGCTTCTGCGTAAACCGCCGCCGGATAGAACTGCATGAGGTACTGGCGCGCAATCAATTGATACACCTTCATCTCATTGCCGGAAAGCGCATTCACATTAGCTTGCTTCGGTGTAGGGATAATCGCATGGTGCGCATCCACTTTTTTATCGTTCCAGGCTTTGGACTTTAATGTTAAGTCTGCTCCCTGAACGGCAACTTGCAACTCTTTTGCGTTATTCGCAATAGCAGTTGTCACCGTCCCTGCTTGTGAGTAGTGTTCCATCGGTAAATAGCGACAATCTGAACGCGGGTAAGTGATCAGCTTGTGCTTTTCATACAATGCCTGACAAGTATCTAGTACTTGTTGCGCACTCATACCATAGCGCTTCGCGGCATCGATCTGTAAGGCAGATAACGAATAAGGTAATGGTGCTGATTGCTTGGTTTGCTTTTGTTCCGACTCCGTCACTTTTGCAGGTTGATTTGCGATGCGGTTTGCAACATTTTCCACCAACTTACGGTTTAACACTCGACCTTCTTCGTCCTGCCAAGGCTTGCATGCCTCACTTGGCTTCCAACGAGCACGAATATCAAAAGTACCATTGGCATCTTGATATGGGATCAGAGCATGTAGGGTAAAATAGTCCTTCGGGACAAAGTTTTCGATTTCTTCATCACGACGCACCACTAAGCCAAGAACTGGCGTTTGCACTCGCCCTACCGAGAGAACACCTTGATACCCTGCTTTTTGACCAAGCAAGGTATAAGCACGAGACATGTTCATACCATACAGCCAATCAGCCCGAGAGCGGGCCAATGCAGAAACTGAAAGTGGGATAAACTCGCGATTACTGCGCATAGAACTGAGTGCGCGTTTAACCGCAGGTAAGTTCAAGTCGGAAATCAGCAAACGCTGTGTGGATTCCTTCTTGGTTTTAGATAACTTGCAATAGTCCAGAACTTCATCAACTAACAGCTGACCCTCTCGATCTGGGTCTCCTGCATGAATGACTTCGTTAGCTTCTTTGAGCAATTTACGAATCACTGTTAATTGCTTACTTGCGCTTTTCCTCGGTCTGAGCTGCCATTGCTGCGGAACAATTGGTAAATCTGCCATATTCCACTTTTTATAACGCTCATCGTAAGCGTCAGGTTCGACTTGTTCGAGCAAATGGCCGATACACCAAGTAACGATATCCCCGTTCCCACAGCGGATGAATCCTTGATCTTTCTTTTGAGGGTTTGGCAGTGCAGCGGCAATCGCACGGCCTAAGCTTGGTTTTTCAGCAATAAACAGACGAGACATAACGTTTTGGAAATAAATATAATTAGGGCCACATTAACGAATGTAGCCCTAATAAATCAAGAAAAACTGTATAAATAAACAGTCAGTTTATTTAAGTTTTCAGTTATAGAAATTCAACAAACTGAGAAAGGTCACGCTCAGGAACTTTCATCGGTGTACAACCAGGCGTGCCTAAGTACAAGAAACCAACAATCTCATCGTCACCTTCTAAACCAAATGCTTGATGAACTTCTGGATGGAACATCCACTTACCTGAGCGCCAAAACCCTTGAAAGCCTTGCGCTACGGCTGCCATTTGCATCGCTTGTACAGCGCATCCCGCAGATAAGTGTTGCTCTAGTGCTGGTACTTTCTCATGTTCTGTTACTTTAGCAATCACCGTGATCACCATTGGTGCGCGAAATGGGGCATTCTTTACCTTTTCGACCACCGCTTCATCACTATTTTCAGCTTCTGCCGCTTTTACCAAGATATCTGACAGTTTTTTCAAACCATCGCCCTGTGCGATAACGAAACGCCAAGGGGTTAATCCCGCATGGTCAGGCGCACGAAGGCCAGCACGAATGATGTTCTCAAGAGCTTTACCTTCTGGTGCAGGCGCGGATAACTTCGCGATAGATCGGCGATTGAGCAAAAGATCGAGAGCGTCCATGAAAGAATCCTTATTGAATATCGTTGTTATTTTGTTTACGCCACTTTAGCACAATCTGCTCCTGCGAATAACAACCGGTTTTCTGTGGGCTTGATAACGTGCTTCACTTAACATCAATCTGGGTTTAATGTTAATTTATTCGCGAAATGAATAAGTTGAACATAGGCAGGTTGATGAACAAGGACAAACAAAACAGCATTTACGAAAAGATCGTTAATGACGAAGATGCCCGTGCCTGTAAGGCGATTCCTGAATCAGCTTGTCATCAAGTTCCCGGCAACTTTCTTAAAATCATTCTCGCTCAGTTTTTAACGAAAGTCGGCGATGCGTTAATCAATCCTAAAGTCACGTTGCCGTGGATACTACAAAGTCTCGGGGCTCCGGTTTACTTAATTGGTTGGCTGGTTCCTATTCGTGAGTCAGGATCCCTTATCCCACAACTTAGCATCGCGCACTACATCCGACGCATTCCAGTAAGAAAATGGGTCTGGGTAATTGGCAGTATCTTGCAGGCTCTTTCCATATTTGCAATCGGATTGGTCGCATTAACTCTAACAGGAGCAGCTGCGGGTTATGGTGTGATTGCATGCCTTGTGATCTTCAGCCTCTCACGCGGTTTAAATTCCGTCGCATCAAAAGATGTATTGGGCAAAACCATCCCTAAAAACCAACGAGGTCAAGTCAACGGCTGGTCTTCAAGCGCTGCTGGCCTGGTTACGCTGCTTTTCGCGAGCCTTCTGGCACTAGCCTGGTTATGGGACGTAGAGCCGACAGAGCGCTTTTACGGTCTGAGTTTAGGCTTAGCGGGCGTCATATGGCTCATCGCGGCATTCGTCTATGCGCGAATTAATGAGTATGCCGGTGAGGTAGACGGTGGTCGAAATGGCGTCCTCGAAGCATTTAAACAACTCGCGTTACTTAAGACAGACGTGACCTTTCGTCGATTCGTTATCACGCGGACACTATTTTTATGTTCTGCGCTGAGTGCACCGTACTACGTTGTGCTGGCACAGCAATCTCTGGGTGGACAGCTCTGGGTGCTAGCTCTCTTTATGTTTGCGAGTGGCTTAGCCTCCTTTGTGTCAGGTCCTTTCTGGGGAAGAATGTCCGATCGCTCCAGCCGCAGTGTGATGGTCATAGGCGCAATGATGAGCGCGCTACTTGGTGTTGTGTTATTTATTTACGATACATGGGTCACCGCTAGCCAAAGCTTCCTATTCGTGATTCCTCTGCTTTACTTTTGTGTTTGTATTGCCCACGACGGAATACGAGTCGGACGAAAAACCTATTTAGTTGATATCGCAGAAGGTGACAAACGGACGAGCTATGTAGCCGTGAGTAACACAGTGGTTGGGATAATGCTGCTTCTAATGAGCTCTCTTGGTGTTATGTCGAACTTCTTGAGCCTTTCAGCTGTGGTGTTAGTGTTCTCTTTTATTACTTTTGCTGGCGTGGTAATGGCCAAACAACTGCCAGATATCAGTGACTAGTTCTATACAAAAAAGCTGCGCTCAAAGCGCAGCTTTTATGGTAAACACACATTAAAAGGCTAGAGTTTTACCGCCAATTTAACACCTTGACGAATCGCACGCACAGCATCAAGTTCACCCGCATGGTCAGCTCCGCCAATGATATGAATCTTCTCTCCGAGTTCAGACCATTTATCTTCAAATGGACGAACAGACTCTTGCCCCGCACAAATGACGACTTTGTCCGCGTTCAATAATTGTTCTTTTCCATCTACATGAATGTGCAAACCTTGATCATCAATTTTATCGTAAGACACACCACCGACTAAATGTACGCCCCGTTTTTCAAGGGTACGTTTATGGATCCAACCTGTCGTTTTACCCGGACCTTTACCTACACGACCTTTACGACGCTGAAGTACCCAGACTTCTTTATCGCTAACCGCATCAGGGTAAGGGTATAAACCACCCGGCTGAGACATCTCCTTGTCGATTCCCCATTCATGCAACCAGTCATCCAACGTTTGTCCAACTGGCTCTGTGAGCATGGTCGCGACATCTACGCCAATGCCACCAGCACCAACGATAGCCACTTTCTCACCGACTGGCGTTTTGTCTCGAATGAGAGTTTGATAGTCGACGACTTTCTCTGGGTTATCAATTCCATCAATATTGACTTTACGTGGCTCAACACCCGATGCCATCACTATCTCATCGTACTCTGTGAGTAAGTCATAGTTCGCTTCCGTCGATAAGTGCAGATTCACGCCTGTTTCATCAATACGGTTAGCGAAATATCGTATCGTCTCTCGAAACTCTTCCTTACCAGGGATCTGCATCGCAAGACGGAACTGACCACCGATGCGGTCGTTCTTTTCGAACAAATCAACCTTATGGCCACGTTCAGCCAGTGTGGTCGCACAAGCCAAGCCCGCAGGTCCAGCACCAACAACTGCAATGTTTTTCTTTTTAAAGGCTGGTTCAACAACAATTTCGGTTTCATAGCACGCTAGAGGGTTCACTAAGCAACTGGCGCGCTTACCTTTAAACACGTTATCTAGACACGCCTGATTACAACCAATACACGTATTAATAAGCTGCGCTTTTTCCTGTTCGGCTTTAGCAACAAAGTAAGGATCGGCCAAGAATGGGCGCGCCATCGAAACCATGTCGGCATGACCTGAAGATAAAATACGTTCTGCTTCATCTGGCGTATTTATACGGTTGCAAGTGATAATAGGAACCGAAACGTGAGGTTTAACTTTTTCCGTAACCCATGTAAACGCACCGCGTGGTACTTGAGTCGCAATTGTCGGAATTCGAGCCTCATGCCAACCGATACCCGTATTAATAATCGTGACGCCAGCCTCTTCAAGTGCTTTCGCCAATTCGATAACGTCTTCAAAAGTGCTGCCCTGCTCGACAAGATCCAGCATAGAAAGACGGAAGATGATGATGAACTTGTCACCTACCGTCTTGCGTACCGCTTTAACAATTTCTAGCGGAAAACGCATACGTTTTTTATAGCTGCCACCCCATTCGTCGTAACGCATATTAGTACGTTTACATAAGAATTGGTTTATCAAGTAACCTTCCGAGCCCATTAACTCGACGCCATCATAACCAGCAAGCTGTGCTAACTCCGCACTATTAGCAAACGCGTCGATGGTTTTCTTTATCTGGCGGTCGCTCATTTCACTCGGAGCAAACTTTGCAATTGGCGCTTTAATGCCAGATGCACTTTGCGAGAATGGATGCATTGCATAACGCCCAGCATGGAGAATTTGCAACGCAATTTTACCACCGTGCTTGTGCACCGCTTCTGTCACAACTTTATGGGCTTTAGCATGTTTTGGCTTGCTGAATTCAGCACTCAACGGGTGTAAACGACCGCGTAAGTTAGGAGAAAAACCTCCGGTTACAATCAGTCCGACACCGCCTTTCGCGCGTTCTTCATAAAAAGCCGCGAGCTTCTGTAATCCTTCTTTGTGCTCTTCTAAGCCAGTGTGCATTGATCCCATCAGAACTCGGTTTCGTAATTGTGTGAAACCGAGGTCCAGTGGCTTTAATAGGTTTGGGTACATGGCAGACATCACTTAACATCCATTGTTATTATCATGGTCTGACCAGATTAAGCCTGCTCAACCAAAAAATCAAACAAGCGTTTACATTTTTGTAACACCGATCAATCTCGTGTGAAAATATGCCAATTGTTGAGTGGTCGTGATAAGCTAAAAAAATGTTATCTTTTGAGATCTTAGAGATAAGAACCCATACTTTGTTAGACTCGGCGTAACTATCTCGTTATGGAGACAAGATGAAAAAACTCTTCAAATTTATTGGTTTGATATTTAAAGGGATATGGAAAAGTATCACTTTCATCAGACTCGCACTGGCAAACCTAATTTTCTTGCTGATGATTGCCGTTTTCTACTTTGCCTTTACTTATACCGGAGACGGTCAACCTGTCGTCGAAAAAGAATCGGCATTGGTGATGAACCTTTCAGGCCCAATTGTCGAACAAAGACGTTATGTAAACCCAATGGACTCTTTTGCTGGTTCCCTTTTGGGTAATGAGCTACCGAAAGAAAACGTCCTTTTCGATATCGTTGATACTATTCGCTACGCGAAAGACGATCCTAAAGTGTCTGGATTAGTGCTAGCACTGCGAGACATGCCAGAAACAAATCTCACGAAACTACGTTACATCGCGAAAGCGTTGAACGAATTTAAAGCATCAGGCAAACCCGTTTACGCCGTAGGTGATTTCTACAACCAAAGCCAATATTACTTGGCAAGTTACGCCGATAAAGTTTATCTGGCACCTGATGGTGGTGTATTGATTAAAGGTTACAGCGCTTACTCAATGTACTACAAAACGTTACTTGAAAAGCTTGACGTTTCTACTCATGTTTTTCGCGTAGGTACTTATAAATCCGCTATCGAACCTTTTATTCGTGATGACATGTCCGATGCGGCGAAAGAGTCAGCAACACGTTGGGTTACTCAATTATGGAGTGCTTTTGTTGATGACGTAACAACAAACCGAAACATTGATGCGAAAGTGCTTAATCCAACCATGGATGAGCTGATTAACGAGATGAAGTCTGTAAATGGCGATATTGCTCAGCTCGCAGTCAAATTGGGGCTAGTGGATGAACTCGCGACACGCCAAGACATTCGCACTCTATTTGCAAAACAGTTTGGTAGCGACGGCAAAGACAGCTACAACGCGATTGGTTACTACGACTACCTTGCAACGATTCGTCCTGATTACACACTACCTCAACACGACATCGCCGTTGTTCTAGCCAGTGGCGCGATTATGGACGGTCAACAACCTCGCGGAACTGTTGGTGGTGACACGGTCGCAAGCTTGCTGCGTCAAGCACGCAATGATGAAAAAGTGAAAGCGGTCGTGTTACGAGTAGATAGTCCAGGAGGCAGTGCCTTTGCTTCTGAAGTGATTCGTAACGAAGTAGAAGCTCTGAAGCAAGCAGGTAAGCCGGTTGTTGTATCCATGTCGAGTTTGGCCGCTTCTGGTGGTTATTGGATTTCAATGAGCGCAGACAAAATCGTTGCTCAGCCAACAACCCTGACGGGCTCCATTGGTATATTTAGTGTCATCACCACGTTTGAAAAAGGCTTTAGCAAGTTAGGTATTAATACTGATGGCGTTGGCACATCGCCGTTCTCAGGTGACGGTATTACCACTGGCCTTTCTGAGGGCGCGTCTCAAGTGTTCCAGTTAGGTATCGAGCACGGTTACAAGCGCTTTATTTCTCTAGTTGGCGAGAATCGCGATATGTCTCTAGAGGAAGTTGACAAAGTTGCTCAAGGTCGAGTTTGGACTGGCCAAGATGCACTATCCTTTGGTCTTGTCGATCAAATGGGTGACTTTGATGATGCTGTAGAGCTAGCGGCGAAACTAGCGAACGTGACCGATTATGGCATTTACTGGGTAGAAGAGCCTCTTTCACCTACTGAACTATTTCTACAAGAGTTTATGAAACAGGTGAAAGTCTCTCTAGGTATTGATGCAACAAGCTTGCTACCAAAAAGTCTTCAACCCGTAGCTCAACAATTCGAACAAGACGCAAGCTTGCTCCAAAGCTTCAACGATCCTAAAGGTCAATACGCATTTTGTTTGAACTGCCAAGTGCAGTAGTTTTTCCATCAATATTACAAAGGGCACTTCTACTTGAAGTGCCCTTTTTATTAGGCTTTGCATCTCCTCAGATGACTTTCTGATGCTGTGCGTATAGCCTCGCATCTCAAGGTTATTTAGGTATATAATCCCCGCCTCTGTTCCCCTACACGAAAGAAAAAACGATGACTAGAAAACACATCTACATCGCTTACACCGGTGGTACCATCGGAATGCAAAAATCCGACCACGGCTATGTGCCTGTTGCTGGCTTTATGGAAAAGCAATTAGCAAGCATGCCCGAATTCCATCGTCCTGAAATGCCGGATTACACCATCCACGAATACGACCCTCTGATTGACTCATCAGATATGACACCTGCTGACTGGCAGCAGATTGCGAATGATATTCGTGACAACTATGACAAATACGATGGTTTCGTTATCCTACATGGTACTGACACCATGGCGTACACAGCGTCCGCATTGTCTTTCATGCTTGAAAACCTTGGTAAGCCAGTGATTGTAACGGGTTCACAAATCCCTCTCGCAGAGCTGCGTTCTGACGGCCAAGCAAACCTATTAAACGCGCTACATATTGCGGCAAACTACCCGATCAACGAAGTAACTTTGTTCTTCAATAATCAATTGATGCGTGGTAACCGCAGTACAAAATCTCATGCAGACGGTTTTAATGCCTTTACTTCACCAAACCTTCCTCCACTATTGGAAGCTGGGATCAATATTCAAGTTAGCAACAGCGTAACCGTTGGTGCACAACCAGAAGGTGAGTTTAAGGTTCACAACATCACGCCACAACCAATCGGTGTGATCACCATGTACCCTGGTATTTCACACGAAGTTATCCGCAACACGCTTCGTCAGCCCGTGAATGCGATGATTCTTCTGACTTTTGGTGTCGGTAATGCTCCTCAGAACCCTGAGCTGCTTGGTCACCTGAAAGAAGCCTCTGAGCGCGGCGTTATTGTCGTAAACCTAACTCAGTGTTTGGCAGGTAAAGTGAATATGGGCGGATATGCCACAGGTTGTGCTCTCGCAGACTCTGGTGTTATCAGTGGCTTTGACATGACGCCCGAAGCGGCGCTGGCAAAACTACACTACCTTCTAAGCCAAAACCTTTCTTACGAAGAAGTAAAAGAGAGAATGCAACAAGTACTGCGTGGTGAAATGAGCCTGTAAGTTCAAGCTTTCTACGATCTAAAAAGCCCAATACAATTTGGGCTTTTTTCTTTCAAAATCAAAATAATAAAATTTTGAGAAATAAGGCGTAAGGATTAATCAATGTTCGGATTGACACGAACAATATCGCTCTCTTCTCCGCTGAATTGTTTTTTAAGCTCTTGTTTTGATTTAAAACTGATTTCACCACCGGCTGCAACCGTCATATGCTGCGCATCAGTATTATGTTTTGATTGATACAACATCACAGCTTGCATACACGAATCTCGCTGCTCTTTAGAAAGTGTTGTACCCTCAGGCCATCTTCCCGTTTCTACTGCATAGACTAAGCGATCATAAACTTCTGGAGTCATCGCTTGTAATAGTTGTTCTGCGTCCATAGTGTACCTTCTTATTACATTCTATTTACAGAACATAACGGGTTAAGAAACTGAGTCAAGAATACGAAAATGAATTGGTGTAACGGATCACAAGCAAAGCCATGAAAAGAACAAACTGGTTACTTCTCAGCCTCGCATGTTTTGCGCTATCGGGCTGTTTTGAAGGTAACGTGACAACCGAAGAGTTGTGCCAAAAAACACCAGAGCTGCGTTGCGAGCAGCTCAATATGGATGACGGCCAATGTCGAATTCCAAGAACAAATTTGGTTTGGCATCGGTTTGAGCAATTGAAAAACCCATCAGAGGCCAACCAAATCATCGAATACGGTCTGGTCGCTGAGTATAGGAAATGCTTAGAACTCGCCTCCCAGATCACCCCTATTGATCAAAGTGCTCTCAAAAGACAACGCTTTAATGCATTGGTACACAGTATTGATGAGCTAGAGCGCATCGTAAACGAGTTAAAAGGCTCAGAAGACCCGGCTACTTTGTATTTCTTATGGTCTCAAACGGGAGATACTCAAGCTCGGCGCGCATTTTTACAAATGGAAGGGTCTCCCCAATTAAATAATGCTGAGATGCAATATGCATTAGCCACTTTTTATACCAACCGAGATACCAAGAAAACCCTGGAGCTTCTTAATAACGCGTTGTCTTTATCTGATGAAGACAACATCAATCCGGTCATTCTCAAGTCAATGGCAAGTATTCATCAGGGGCTTGGAGACAAAGAGCAAGCGTATCTATGGGCAATGGTCGCGAAGAGATTCGACGTACCGCTTGCTGATGAAAAGCAGCTCCAACGTATGTTCAATTTCAGTCATCCAGAGCGATATAAGCAGTTGGATGAATTAGCCGAATCGGTGGCGAAAGCCATAGAGAAAGGTATCTATTCCCCAGCAATGATACCCAGTGAGATATAAACGAAAAACTCCCGCAATGAGCGGGAGTTTTTATTTAAGTCGAGCGACACTCAGATCACTGTTGAGCATGAATCATCCTGAAAGGATAAAACAATCTCGAGCACAATTTTGTCGTTATTATTCTGATTTGTTGAAAATTAACGACACAGAATTAACACAAAAACGCTCTCCTGTGGTCTGTGGGCCATCTTCAAAAACGTGCCCTAGATGGCTATCACACGTTGCACAACGAATCTCTGTACGTACCATTCCGTGACTTAGATCTTCTAAATAACGCACCGCTTGATCGTTGATAGGCGCATCAAAACTTGGCCATCCGCAGCCAGAGTCATACTTGTTATCAGAGACAAAGAGAGGGGCATTACAACAAGTACAAGCATAAACACCAGTTTCCTTATTATGCAGTAGCTTACCGCTGAAAGGAGGCTCTGTACCTTGCTCTCGGCAAACACGGAACTCTTCATCAGACAGTTGCTCACGCCACTGTTCATCTGACTTCGTCACTTTTTTCCCGCTTTGTTCCACGACTTTCGGCTCCTTATTTACTGTTCTTGGTATTGACTTTTTTAGCAAAAAACTTGCTTCTCTTAACAGTTGTAGCACATACTTTCTCACCAGGACACCATGCGTAATTAATTTGATAAGAGCACTTATCTCACCAGTTATATTACGCCAACTGGGCTACAGAAGAATCAGTTAAAAGTTTAAAAAACGTACATTTGCAAAGAATTGTTAAAAAAAGCGTCGCTTTTTTTTGACTTTAAACAAGTTAAGTCCGATTATCACTTGCAGATGTTTACTGGATTCTGTAATTTTACTACCAGTTATCTTTAATCAGAAATTAAGTTGTGGAGCAACTATAATGACTATCAAAGTAGGTATTAACGGTTTTGGCCGTATCGGTCGTTTCGTATTCCGTGCAGCGCAAGAGCGCAACGACATCGAAGTAGTAGGTATTAACGACCTTATCGATGTAGATTACATGGCATACATGCTTAAGTATGACTCAACTCACGGCCGTTTCAACGGTACTGTTGAAGTTGAAGGCGGTAACCTAATCGTTAACGGTAAAACTGTACGTGTTACTGCAGAGCGCAACCCTGAAGACCTAAAATGGGACGAAATCGGTGTTGACGTTGTAGCTGAAGCAACTGGTCTTTTCCTAACTGACGAGACTGCACGTAAGCACATCACTGCTGGCGCGAAAAAAGTTGTACTAACTGGTCCTTCTAAAGACGCTACTCCAATGTTCGTTAACGGCGTAAACTTCGACACTTACGCTGGTCAAGACATCGTTTCTAACGCTTCTTGTACTACTAACTGTCTAGCGCCTATCGCTAAAGTTCTTAACGACAAGTTCGGTATCGAATCTGGTCTTATGACTACAGTTCACGCAACTACAGCAACTCAAAAAACTGTAGATGGTCCTTCTGCTAAAGACTGGCGCGGTGGTCGTGGTGCTTCTCAAAACATCATCCCATCTTCAACTGGTGCTGCTAAAGCTGTAGGCGTTGTACTTCCAGAAGTAAACGGCAAACTAACTGGTATGGCTTTCCGCGTACCAACTGCTAACGTTTCTGTAGTTGACCTAACTGTTAACCTAGTTAACGGTGCTTCTTACGAAGACATCTGTAAAGCGATGAAAGAAGCTTCTGAAGGCGAACTAAAAGGCGTTCTAGGCTACACTGAAGATGCAGTTGTATCTCAAGACTTCATCGGCGAAGTTTGCACTTCAGTATTCGATGCTAAAGCTGGTATCGCGCTAACTGACAAATTCGTTAAGGTTGTATCTTGGTACGACAACGAAATCGGTTACTCAAACAAAGTTCTAGACCTAATCGCTCACATCTCTAAGTAATTAGAAAGTTAGCAATTAGCGAATAACTTCGTTAAAGAAAAGGCGGCTCTAGGGTCGCCTTTTTTGTATCTGGAATTTGAGAGAATGCAGGCTCGATGTTGCATTTAATGTGAGAAGCGCGTCTAAAAGCTCTCCCCAGCGATAGGAAACTATACATGGATTTAAAAACTCTCCCAGCCCTAACGGTGCTATCTGATAACGTCACTATCGTTGAAGTTGATCAGATAAAAATCATCCGAGTGATTCATGACAAAGCAACGGCAGGCATCTCGCTACACGGTGGTCATGTCGTGTCGTTCACGCCTGAAGGTCAAGAAGATCTGATCTGGATGAGCGAAAAAGCTGTCTTCGATGGTAAAGCTGCTCTTCGCGGTGGTATTCCGATTTGTTGGCCTTGGTTTGGGCGTATTGCTGCTCCAGCTCACGGCTTTGCCCGCACCGCAGAATGGGAGTTGGTTGAACATCGTGAGAACCATAACGGTGTGATTGTTGAACTTGCTCTGTTCCCGACAGAAGAAATCCACGATATTTGGCCCCATATGTTTGACGCTCGTTTGGTGATTGAAGTGGGCGATGAGCTAAAAGTGACGCTCAAAGTCATGAACATCGATGACGAGGCTTGGACCTTCTCTGGCGCATTACATACTTACCTAAACGTTGGAGACATTAAGCAAGCACAAACGACAGGCATGGGTGCCGAGTACATTGATAGCTTGAAAGCTGATGCGGTATGCCAAGGTGGTAATGTTCTACAACTAACTGACACCATTGATCGCGTTTACACGCAACCAGAAGCGAAAATTTTGGTAAAAGACCCGGTATTGGATCGTACGCTAAGCGTACACAACCAAGGCCACAACTCAGCAGTATTATGGAACCCTTGGGCAGAAGGTGCGCAAAGCATGGGTGACATGGCTGACGATGGTTATCAAACCATGTTGTGTGTGGAGTCTGCTGTTCATGCACCAAGTATTGAGCAAGGTCAAACGCTCCAACCAGGTGAGACACATGAACTTGTCACTGTCATTTCAGCGCAGTAAGAATCACCATATAAAGGCCGGGGATACCCGGCTTTTTTGTAATAAAAGCTCTGCTTAGATGGTCCTATCTTTACTAACTTATTGGTTACTGGTCACTTTTGACGGTTTCATTAATAAATATCAAAAAAATTGATCATATAAACCGATAGCATACCGATACAAAACTCATAAATAATAAAAATATCAGGAATTAGTCTATGTTAGAGAGATACCGAAATCAAAGTGTCGGATTCCAGTTGAAACTGGTGATCACTTTGTGTCTATTCATTGCTTTCAGCAGTATTGCAGCGCTTGTTTACCGCAACGCTTCCGATGTTCTATTGGAAAGCACACTGAAAGAACACCAATCTAAAGTAGAATCAATGGCAAAAACCATTGCTGGCCAATTCGATGCTTACCTGCACACCGCTAAAGTCCTCGAATCTACTTTTCGCAATGGCTACCTTGCCGGTGTCTATGTCGAAAATTACACGGTTGACTTCATGGGACATGAAGTACCAAACATCACTCAATACAGTGAAAGCTTAATTAATGACACCAAGTTGGTCGACAGTTTCACACGTGATACCGGCGCTATAGCAACGCTATTCGCACCATTGGGTGACGACTTTATTCGGGTGTCCACCTCCCTAAAAGATCCACAAGGTCAGCGAGCGGTCGGAACCACGCTAGGCATCAACCATCCTGGTTATCAGCAACTTAAAGCAGGACAACCGTATTACGCTCAAATTAAATTGTATGGCGAGCGCTACATTACCTACTATGCCCCAATCAAAGATGCGACAGGAAAGGTAGCAGGCCTATCGTTTATTGGCTTACCAGTAGACCAAGCGACACAAACCTTATTCGATGCACTCGAAGAGATAAAATGGGGCGACACTGGTTACACCATTATCGTTGATAACGACGAAAACAATCTTGGTAAATACCTACTTCATCCAGCAAAAAGCGGCTCAGATTCGTCAATACTAGAAGTCGCCGACTACAATGGTCACAAGCCTTTTGGCCAGATTTTCGAACAATCTAGTGGATTAATTCGCTACCCTTTCGAGTACCAAGGTAACGTAGGCGAAAAGTATCTTGTCTACACAGAGGTTCCAGGTTGGAACTGGAAACTGCTAGGCGGTACATTTATCAAAGAAGTTACAAAAGGTAGCGACACGCTTCTCACACTCATTGCCATCATTTCTTCGGTAGCGGCAATCATTACTTTTGTTGTACTGACACTTTTCTTGAATCACAGCTTACAACCTCTCACGACTCTAAACTCATACATGACTCGCTTAGCCGGCGGCGAAGTCAGCTTGAGCGTCCCAGCGTCTCGTAAAGCATCAAAGAATGAAATTACGAACCTGAGCTCGGGTGTCGCCAGTATGGCAAGTCAGCTCAATGAACTTGTCGGTAAGATCCGTTCAACAAGCGACTTAGTGGAGAGCAACTCCACCAGCGTTGCCAACGATGCACATAGCAATTTGACCCAAGCCGACCGACAACAACAAGAAGTCGAGCAAGTTGTGACAGCGATTGAAGAAATGGCCTCTTCCGCTCAATCTGTCGCACAACAAGTCGAAAGCATTGCGGAAAACGTACGCTCAGCAAATACCGATAGCCAGTCTGGTCTCGCGATTGTTGAAGGCGTATGTATCGACGTTGCTCAACTTAACGATCAATTGGATCAATCAGCAACGGCTATCGAGCAAGTAAATCGCGATAGCGAGAGTATTCAAACCGTCACTAAAATGATTGATGAAATTGCTGAGCAAACCAATTTACTTGCCTTGAATGCCGCCATTGAAGCAGCACGAGCAGGTGAACAAGGTCGTGGCTTCGCAGTTGTAGCAGATGAAGTGCGCACACTTGCGCACCGAACCCAAAGCTCAGTTCAGGATGTCGTGGAAATTATCGAGAAACTAAAAGGGTCGACTCATAATGCAGTTAATATGATGACAGACAGCCAACGCAGTGCAAACCAGGTCTTGGACAAAGCACAAGACGCGGGCACAGCATTAGAAGCCATCGCAGTACAAGTGCAGTCGATAGCCTCTCAAGCCGACGCCATTGCAGCGACTTCAGAAGAACAAGCTCAAGTTTCACAAGAAATTGCAGCAAATGCCCATTCTATCAGTGAACTTAACCGAGAAAGCCGCAACACGAGCGCAAAAACCTCGCAAAGTGCCATTGAACTTCAACAACAAGCACGAAACTTGAAAGAGCAAGTCGACTTCTTCCACTAATACTTAATAAGAGCCGACCCAGTCGGCTCTTTTTGTTTCACTTGATACCACGCTTTTTGATAGAATTTGCCGCCCTACTTTCTGTTCGAGATCGTCATGAACTATCAATGCCCTCTATGCCACCAAGCCCTAGCGTTAAATGAAAAAACGTTTAAGTGCGAAAACAATCATCAGTTTGACTTAGCAAAAGAAGGCTACGTTAACTTGATGCCAGCGCACCACAAACGTTCTAAAGATCCTGGTGACAACAAAGAGATGATGCAAGCTCGTCGTCGATTCCTCGAAGGAGATTACTACAACCCAATGCGCCAAGAAGTGGCGCAGCTGTGTGCAACATACACTGAGGGGAGCACCCATCAATTATTAGATATTGGTTGTGGTGAAGGTTACTACACAGATCAAGTACAAAAGACGATAGAAACACAAGCGAACCATGCCACGATTTATGGCTTAGACATTTCCAAAGTTGCCATTCGTTACGCGGCGAAGCGTTACACGCACTGCAACTTTAGTGTGGCTTCTAGTCACCGACTTCCCTTCGCAAATGAATCCTTAGATGCCATTTTGCGCATTTATGCCCCGTGTAAAGCTGAGGAGCTGCAGCGCGTTGTAAAAAACGACGGCGTTGTTGTCACGGTTACTCCTGCTAGCCGCCACTTATACCAACTGCGTGAGCGCATTTATCAAGAAGTTCGTCTTCACAATGAAGAACCAGAACATATTGAAGGGTTTGAATTAGAGCACCAGCAGCATCTTAACTATGTTATGGACTTGAAAAACGGAGCCGCAATCGATTTATTGCAAATGACGCCATTCGCATGGAAAGCAACCGATGCTCTTCGTGAAGAGTTGAAATCCGCTACACTTTTCCAATGTGAGGCTGATTTTATGTTGCGTGTATATCGCAAAAAAACACTCAATTAATAAGTCAAAAAAACAACAAACGCAAATAGTTATCATTTATATTGATTCATTGCTCAGCCTCCATTAATATCATCCGGACATTTTTGGAGGCTTTTCAATGCGCTTTTCTACTTTGAGCTTGCTCTTTGCAGGCTTACTTACTGGTTGCTCTTCATATACGCACACCAACTCTCACGCAACCTCAGCGGAAGTCACTAGTTTGTACGACTACCAACTATACACCCCTTCTGGCGAGCACATCGCTCTAAGCAAACTGCCAATTGAGCTGCAACAAGCAGATGTCATTCTTATTGGTGAATGGCACACACACGCCGGCGTTCATCGCTTTCAAACCGATATGCTCAAACAACTTACGTCCTACGACCGCTCACTCGCGTTATCTATGGAACAATTTACCCGCGACAAACAACCTGTTGTTGACGCTTACCTACGTGGGGAGATCGGCGAACAGTACTTAATGAAACAAGCCAACGCTTGGCCCAATTATGAAAGCGACTATCGCCCTCTCGTGGAGTTTGCTAAGCAGAAAAATCTCCCGATCATTGCAGCAAATGCACCAAAGAGCATTGTCCGATGCATTGGTCGACAAGGGCTAGATTACATTAACAAGCTCGATGATGATCAGCGGATGTTCATTGCACAAGCCATCAACACTGGTAGTAGTCCGTACAAAGAAAAGTTCATGGCATCCATGCATCACGGTAAGCCAGAGCAGACGGAAAAACAGTTTGCAGCTCAAGTTACTTGGGATGAAACTATGGCGGAATCTATCGTTAGCTATCTAGACGACAACCCAGGCGCTCAGATTGTCCATGTTGCGGGCAAGTTTCACACCGAGCAAGGGTTGGGTACGGCAGCATCAATCTTAAGCCGCAACCCGAGCTTAAAAGTGGTTGTAATTAGCCCAACAGATAACGTGCTTTCTGATAATACAGACTATCAGTTAGAGGTTCTCGCACCACCAGTACGGTATGTACAAGATGCTCACCGCATGGCGGCATATCAACATCTAACTAAACGCAATAACGATCTTCAATGTAAGTAGCTGGTCTTCAATTTAAGTTACTACCTTGCCGTTGCGTTGCATCATCACACCGCTCCGAGTTCATCGAGTGACAAGGGTCTGCTTCCTGCTGGTCTATTTTTTGCTAATGATCACCAATAGAAACTAGAAGCGGCAAAAGCAGACCTGTTTTTATCCAAATAGCTTCAGAAATAAACTTTGCCGCCGATAAAAATATAACTGCTTTTTACCCGCACTCAGTGACCGAGTGTCGATGTTCCAAGGAGTATTCGATGAATCCAGTAGGAAGCACTTCTGTTAATAGCTATGCCAAACAACCTGTCGCCTCTAAACAAGCAAGTATTGCACAAGAAGAAACTAGTGCTTCGCCGCTGAAAGTCGAACACAATAAGGTGACGCTTTCGACCGAAGGCAAAGCGCTACTTGCCGCTCTGCAACAAATCGAGCACGACAGCAAAAAAATAGAAGCAGAAGATAAATCTGTTGGTGAAAAGGTCGAATCTTTCACACATGGTGCGCTTGGCATGGATCACCCCGATAAAATCGAGAAAGAAGAGGATGGCTCATATTCTGCGGGTCAATACCTTTCTGCGGCACTTACCGTTGGTGGCATCATACTGGCATTAGTCTGATAACCAGTCTGATAATCGTCACGACAACAAATCCTATTTGAACCAAACACTTACTGCAGCCCATAATTTAATAAGCCAAAGAACGATATGATGCAAACGTAAGTGAATTCGACCGCTCTTGTGGCCCGATAATACATGCTCGTTTATTGCTCCCTAAACTAGGTGTCTTGTGAAGGCACTGAATGGATAACTTTAGTCCATGCTTTCAACTCCTAAGCGTAATCCAAGCCCACGTTTGTGGGCTTTCTTCTTTCCAAACTAACGAACGTTAGAGAGCGACTCATTTTTTCTGCAAAACCAAACAAAAACGACAATTTGGTTAAACTTTTATTACCGACACAAAACCTTCATAAATCATTGCTTTAATGCCTGCGCTTTCAATAAACAAGGAAAATATAATGAAGCGCTTAGTATCTCCAATCGTTACGGCAGTGGCTGCATCTACCCTCTCTTTCAACGCACTCTCAGCTGAAATCAAAAACGTCATTTTGATGATCGGCGACGGCATGGGTCCTCAACAAGTTGGTTTACTCGAGACCTACGCAAAACACGCACCTAACTCGGTTTACAAAGGCGAAAGCACAGCGTTATACAAACTCGCTCAAGAAGGTGTGATTGGATCATCACTGACCAATCCAGAAGACGCAATTGTCGTCGACTCTGCGTGCTCAGCTACGATGCTAGCGACAGGAATCCCTACCGCTTCTGAAGTCATTGGCATTGATAGCCAAGGCAACCATGTCGAAACTATTTTGGAAAAAGCCAAAAGTAAAGGTAAAGCAACTGGGCTCGTCTCTGATACGCGTATGACCCACGCAACGCCAGCAGCATTTGCCGCTCATCAACCACATCGCTCCCTAGAAAACAGTATTGCGGCGGATATGCTCGAAACAGGCGTAGACGTGATGATGTCTGGTGGACTTCGTCATTGGATTCCAAAGTCGACAAACGACAAGGGAGAGACATACGAGCAGCTTGAAAAGCTCACTGAAGGAAATGTCTACCTAAAATCGAAACGCAAAGACGAACGCAACTTGCTTACTGAGGCGCAAGACCAAGGTTACAACCTGGCTTTCAGCCGCGATATGCTCACACAAGCTAAAGGTGACAAATTACTTGGACTTTTTGCTTACTCGGGCATGAACGATGGTATTGCCTACAGTCAAAGCAAAAACGATCCAAAACGCACGCAGCCATCGCTGAAAGAAATGACCACCAAAGCAATCGACATTCTTTCAAAAGACAAAGACGGTTTTTTCTTGATGGTTGAAGGCGGCCAAATTGACTGGGCTGGCCACAGTAACGATGCAGGTACGATGCTGCATGAAATGCTTAAATTCGATGAAGCGGTAAACTCAGTTTATGAGTGGGCAAAAGGCCGTGATGACACCCTGATCATTGTTACTGCAGACCACGAAACCGGCTCTTTTGGCTTTAGCTACTCATCAGCAAACTTGCCTAAACCACAAAAACGCGACGGCGAAGCATTCAAAAATCAGGATTACGCGCCAAACTTCAACTTTGGTCAGTTCGAGATCCTCGATGGCTTATACAACCAAAAGAAAAGTTACTACGGCATGATCAGTGAATTCCAAGCGCTTGATAAGAAAGAGCAAACTCCAGAGAAGTTTGCGGAAGTCGTGAACGCAAATAGCGATTTTTCGATTACGCCTGAGCAAGCAGAACGCGTATTAGCAAGTAAACCAAATCCATACCGACTCGCTGGACACAAATACTTAAGCGAAGAGAACGTTCCGACAATCAATGACTTTGATGCTTTCTTTCCTTACAACGACCGTGGCAACTTGCTAGCGCGTGAGCATGCAACAAAGCAAAACACAGTATGGGGGACGGGTACTCATACGCATACTCCTGTCAACGTATTTGCTTGGGGACCTGCAGAAACTATCCTTCCGGTATCAAAAATCATGCACCACTCGCAACTAGGCGAGTACTTGAAGCAACAAATTAAATAATCAACTTGCACTTACTTCACAACTCGTGATGTTTCAACGCTCTCGCAAGGGAGCGTTTTTTTATGCATGAAAACAGTTGACGTTTTAAATCGTACACCACAATAATTATGGGTCTTTAACTATATGAATAAAGAAAATGTGCGAAATCTTTGCTAAGCAACCCCAAGACAACTATCAGTTCATCACCCGCTCTATCCGTATTGATGGTCACGCGACCAGTGTAAAACTTGAAGCGAGCTTTTGGACAATTCTTGAGGAAATCGCTAGTGCTCAAAACATGACGGTCCCTAAATTCATAAGCACTGTTTATCAAGAAGCACTCGAATACAATGGTGAAGTGAACAACTTTGCCTCCTTACTTCGATGCGCTTGCCTCACGTACGCTCGCCAACCTCAAGAGACCACTCGTCAAGCACTTGCGCAACTTAACAGTTAATAGCAACCAACCGAGCAATAACCATCCTAGGCTATGCATCCGTATTATAAACCCTTGAGCATCTTCTAATTTGTCGTACTAGAGTACTACCCAGACTCCTTTTGAAATCGCTAACCTGTGCGGACTATCAAGGAGTACCTATGACAAAAATGATTCACACCATGATCCGAGTAAGTGATCTGGACCGCTCTCTACAATTTTACTGTGACGTACTTGAACTAGAAGTCGCTGATCAATACATCTTTGATGGCTTTTCTCTAACCTATCTAGCCAACCAAGAAACTGGCTTTGAATTGGAACTGACGCACAATCACGACCAAAATGAGCCCTACACTCACGGCTCAGGTTACGGCCACCTTGCCGTCAGCGTGGAGGACATTGAACAAGCCCACAAACGCATTAAATCTCTCGGCATTGAAACTGGTGACATCAAAGCCTTTGACCATCAACAAAAGCATTTAGCAACGTTCTTTTTTGTAACCGACCCTGATGGTTACAAAATTGAGTTCCTGCAACGCCAAGGGCGTTACCTATAACAAAAAGAGTAAACATTATGATTCACTTGACGGCTACCTTTCATGCACAACCGGGAAAAGAACAAGAGTTGAAAGAGGTACTTACCCGAGCGCTTGAACCTACTCGCAATGAAGAAGGTTGCGTTCGTTATCAATTGTTCCAAGATAAAGACAATACATGCCACTTCGTTTTTCAGGAGCAATTTAAAAACCAACAAGCATTTGAGCTTCATGGTAAAACAGAACACTTTGCTCTTTTGATTAGCCAGATCGACAACTTGTTAGAATGCGAGCCTAAACTGGTGTTCTTTAACGAACTGTAACTATAGCGCTAACCGAAGATCAAAAAAGGCACTCTATCTAGAGTGCCTTTCACTAGTTGGGACCTGTGATTAAGCGTCTTGCTTCTCCACCATATGCAAATGCACATCTTGTTGTGGGAAAGGAATCGAAATACCTTCTCGGTCGAAGCGTAGTTTCACCTCTTTTGTCACATCCCAGTATACATCCCAGTAATCATCCGTTTTTACCCAAGGACGCACAATAAAATCTACAGAAGACGTATTTAATGTATGAACTTTGATCATTGGCTCTGGAGTGCGAAGTACCGAAGGGTGAGAGGTAATGATATCAGACAATACTGACTCCGCTTTTAAGAGGTCATCCGCATAGCCAATGCCAAACACCATATCCACGCGGCGAATGCGTTCATGCGTGACGTTCTTAATAACATCTCCCCAGATTTTGCTGTTAGGCACAATAATAATTTGGTTATCAAACGTACGGATTGTGGTGTTCACCAAACTCATATGGCTTACCTTGCCATCCACACCGCCAGCATACACAAAATCACCAACATCAAATGGGCGATAAATAAGCAGCATCATACCCGCCGCGAAGTTGGATAACGTGTCTTGCAACGCGAAACCAATAATCACACCAGCAATACCGAAACCGGTTAGGATTGGCGCTAGGTTCAAACCAAGCTGAGATAAGCCCACCATGATACCGATCACCCACACGAATTTGCCGGACATCGAGATAAAGAAGTCCTGCATCAAGTGGGAAAGTTTTAAGTTTTTCGATGCAACTGCTTTACGGACGACTTTGCGAGTTAACTTAGCCAGTCCGCGAGCGATCAATAAAATCAGCGCAAAAACAAACAACTGGAAGATATGCTGCGGTGCATTCTCGGCAAACCAATCCAGTGCCGAGTTGGACCAGTGACTCAGTATTGACCACACAACTTTGGTATTCAGTAAATCATGGGTGATATTACCCGTCACTTCAAAAATTTGGCGTTTGTATTCAGACGTTTCTAAACCGACTTTATCACCAATTGAAATCAGGTTGCGTAAGCTTTCTGTCGCAATATTTAGCCTTTGTTTAGTAATGAGCTGGCTAAGTTGCAACGACGCTTTTTCCGACTCTGGGCTAGACGAAAGTTGGGAGCCAATGATCTCACTTTGCTGACTCAAGTACTCAATTGAAGCAGACAGTAAGCGCATACGTTTATCAATTTTATCTTTTAGTTCCGCTTCTGCGCGCTCGTTTTGGGCCCCTAGCTCCTTCAACCAAGCGAGATTTTGCCAGCTCGAATCGAAGCTAACATCAAGATAACGCTGTAGCTCTCGATAATCATTAACAAGAGCAAGCTTCTCTTCATCCTTAGCCTTATTTAAATCCTCGACGACTTTCTTTATTTTTTCCGATAGATAGTTCGTCGCATCCTCAGAGTATTGTTCTTGTTTTTTAACTAGCAAGATCAGCTTGTCGCGAGAGATAGTTTCACGTTCAATCGCTGACGCTAACTGGCTTCTTAATTCTTCATTCTTTTGGAATAGTTGCAGTTGAAGGGCATCACGCTCGTCGCCACTCGCTTGCGAGAGGCTTTGGGATAAATCCACAATCTCTCGGTTCAAGTTGTCAATCGAGATTTCGGCAGCAGAAGGCTCTTGGATATCGTCAGTGGCAGTCGCATGAACAGCCATTGGGGAGAACATAATGACGGCAAGTGCGAATAATGTCACCCAAGATGTCAGGCGCAGTTTCTGGGGGAAATGAAACGTCATGTTTACCTCATAGGAAACAATCCTGATCAAAACAATCAGGAATAGAAGTGTAAAGCGTTGAAATCATACTCCTAAGTTTACAACACTAAATAATAAACTGAGCAGCATTTCGTTAGCGAGACGTCAAAGTTGGGAGCCCCAATAGCAAACAAGCCTTTCATTTAATCAATGAAAGGCTTGTTTGTATTCGACTAAGGACGGTTGGGATGATTTAAAATATGGTCTTCCCAATCCACCACATCAATCTCGTAAACGACTTTGTTACGGACACTTTCCCCTGCCGCATGCATTGCGGACTTAGAGCCTGTAATCAGCGGATGCCATTCTGGTAAAGGCTGCTTTTCAGCCAACAGACGGTAAGCGCACGTGTGTGGCAGCCAAGTAAAATCGTCGATGTCTTCTCGGGTCAGCTTGGTGCACTCTTCACCCGAAGTGAAACGGTTTGGGTAATCCTTACATGAACACGTTTTACTGTTCAGCCAGCTACAAGCCACATTGGTATAGTAGATTTCATCGGTATCTTCATCCATAAGCTTATGCAAACAACATTTGCCACAACCATCACAGAGAGATTCCCATTCCTCTTCTGTCATCTGCTCTAACGATTTACTTTGCCAAAATGGAGTGCTCATACTTCAGGTCTCACCAAGGGAATTTAGGGGGCGATTTATACTCTTCTCAACGCAAAAGTTCAAGTTTTGAGAAGATCTTGCATCCTTCCCACATAACGGTGGAGATATTCAACTACTTTCGTTTTACTGTTCTATCCTTAAACAAGTTTCCATTACTCAATTGATCAAGAAGGCATTAAGGAGTTTTCATGGGTATTATTTCTTGGATTATTTTGGGCTTAATCGCCGGCGCACTTGCTAAATGGCTCATGCCAGGAAAAGATGGGGGCGGTTGGATTGCAACAATGTTACTTGGTATTGCAGGGGCATTTGTAGGTGGCTTCCTTGGCGGCATTCTCGGTTTCGGCGGAGCAACTGGCGTCAACATTGGTAGTATCATTACCGCAACACTAGGCGCATTTATTCTGTTGTTTGTTTATAACCGTTTCTTAAAATAATCACGATGATTTAAAAGCAAAAAACCAAAAAGGGAGCGTAATGTTAAGCGCGCCCTTTTATTTTTTTCTTTCTTCACTCTTCCAATCCACGTCAAAATGACCATAATTGCCCCCTTAATTTTTAAGAGGTTTACATTATGGATTGTCGATTAGGATGTGGAGCGTGCTGTATTGCGCCAAGTATCTCTTCACCAATACCTGGAATGCCCAAGGGCAAACCTGCAGGTGTTCGTTGTGTGCAACTCAACGACGACAATTTGTGCAAGCTATTTGGTAAGCCTGAACGCCCTAAAGTCTGTCACGATTTTAAACCGTGTCCGATTGTATGCGGCAAGACCAATCAAGAAGCACTCGACAACATCACTGAATTAGAACAATTGACGTAATGCGACTCTAGACCACACGTTTAAAGTTAGTACCTCGGTTGTTTCTCTCCGAGGCAGTAATCAAAGCAAACTCAAGATTTAGCACTCCCCCCCCCTCAGCCTTTTATCTCACCCTTGAGAACTCTTGCCACATAGCGTTCCATTTGCGGTTTTTGCGCGATCTCCCTCACAATTTATTGACAATTCTCGACTATGTTCAGCGGGTCATTTAATTAAAGATCAGGAAAGAACATGAATAAGTATTTGGCTGAGGCTTTTGGCACGTTCTGGCTAGTGTTAGGCGGCTGTGGTAGCGCGGTGTTGACTGCGAGTTTCCCTGAAGTGGGTATTGGTCTGTTGGGCGTTTCTTTGGCATTCGGTTTAACCGTTCTGACGATGGCATTTGCTATCGGTCATATTTCAGGTTGTCACTTGAACCCTGCAGTGACAGTTGGCCTTGGACTGGCGGTCGTTTTGAGACAAAAGACGTTGCTCCCTACATCATCTCACAGGTGATCGGCGGGCTTATCGCAGGTGGCGTGCTTTACGTTATTGCATCTGGACAAGCAGGATTCGATGTTGTGGGTTCTGGCTTTGCCGCCAATGGTTATGGTGAACACTCTCCAGGCCAATACTCGATGATCGCTGCACTTGTGACTGAAGTTGTCATGACGATGATGTTCCTGATTGTCATTATGGGTGCAACAGACAAACGTGCGCCACAAGGCTTTGCACCTATCGCAATTGGCCTGTGTTTGACTCTCATTCACCTGATCAGCATTCCTGTCACCAATACGTCAGTAAACCCTGCTCGTAGCACGGCAGTCGCAGTATATGTGGATGAATGGGCGGTTTCTCAGCTATGGCTGTTCTGGATTGCTCCTATTGTGGGTGGCGTGCTTGGTGCGGTTATCTACAAAAATCTTCTTGGTAAAGAATCGAACGATTAATCGTTCCTAACTCCCAAAATCAAAAAAGCCGCTGAATTCAGCGGCTTTTTATTAAATTCTGTGTCGACCTAATAGCGAATGTGACAACGTCGTGCCATCAACAAGCTCTAGCTCCCCACCGACAGGCACACCATGCGCGATGCGGCTGGCATCAACTTGGTGCTCTTTACATAGCTCTGCGATGTAGTGGGCAGTGGCTTCACCTTCAACTGTTGGGTTTGTCGCCAAAATCACTTCGGTAATATCACCGCGACGTAAGCGGTAATCAAGGACATCCAATCCAATATCACTTGGACCAATACCATCTAATGGCGACAAATGCCCCATAAGAACAAAATACCGACCAGAATATTGGCCTGTTGCTTCAACGGCTGCGATGTCTGCCGGGCTTTCTACCACACAAATTTGACCATTTTCTTGGCGTTTTGGGTTGGTACAAATGTGACAGACTTCTTCTTCGGTGAAGGTTCGACACTCAGTACAATGACCTATTTCTGTCATTGCCTGACTAAGCGCATCTGCAAGCTGCAAACCGCCTTTTCTATCGCGCTGTAACAAATGAAAGGCCATACGCTGCGCTGACTTGGGGCCAACCCCAGGTAGACAACGTAAGGCCTCCATCAATTGCTCCAGCATATGACTGGTACGCATTAAAAGTCCGCTTAATTAAATATCAGCAGATTAGAATGGCATTTTCATACCTGGTGGTAGTTGCATACCGCCAGTTACAGAAGCCATTTTCTCTTTTTGAGTTTCTTCAACACGACGGGCTGCATCGTTGAACGCCGCAGCGATCAGATCTTCAAGCATTTCTTTGTCGTCTTCCATCAAACTTTCATCAATGTCAACACGACGTACGCTGTGACTACCAGTGATAGTAACTTTAACTAGGCCAGCACCAGACTCGCCAGTTACTTCCATATTCGCGATTTCTTCTTGAAGCTTTTGCATGCGATCTTGCATTTGCTGGGCTTGCTTCATTAGGTTGCCCATACCGCCTTTACCAAACATGTTTATCTCTCTGGTTTAATGAGGTGTTGCATCAATTAATGGGGTTATACCTTTGGGTTTTCAACCCCATTCCATTCGATTATTAGATAGGGCGCACACTATCTTTATCAAGCTCTGCAGCAAAACGACGTTCAATAAATTGAACATTTGGATCGTTTTCTAAACTGTTCAGCGCTTGCTGTAATTTCTCTTGGTAGAGCCTATCTCTCAGTTCAAGTGGTGTTTCTCCACTCTCCCCTATTTCGATGCTCATGTGGCACTCTTCACCCAACACGGTATTAAGTGCTTTAAGCAATTCGGCTTGAGCTCTATCAGTATTCAAATGAGCTTGGCTGCTTCTCAATAGTAACGAAACGGTTGTTCCTTCCTTACTATAATGAGAGTTTAGCGCAAGTTGCTCTACCAGCTTAGGGATCTCCATTAAGCTGATTAGCTTCGCCCATTCATTATGTTCTAATGACTCATCGATGAGCTTTTGTGCCATTTCAGGCGTTTTCTCATGCTCAAGTGCCTGCTTGAGCTGCGTAGGTGTCAGTTTTGTATTTACTTTTGTCTCAACAGGCTTGCTTGGACGCCAGCGATACGCTTCCTCAACTTGTGGCTCCGTCGACTTCGGAGCTGAGTTTGGCGACACCTGCGCGGAATTGCCATGCAATTGCGCTACTCGGTCGATAACCGATTCTGGTTGTGCAGATGCCGCTTTAGGCTTTTTTGAGCCACCATTTTGAGGAGTGTTCTGTTGTAGGCCTTGACGCTGAGAACGTAATTGGTGACGCAAACCGCTTAGACCGCCGCGCGCTGGTGTTGAAACGCTCTCTTGCACTTGTTGAGGTGGCGTTTCATGTTGCGGCGCTGGGTTTTCGCTCATCGGCGGCGCCATATCATACTGTGGTGGAACCGTCTCATATCCACTCGCTTGATACTCAGGTTGCGAACTGGATGAAGGTTGAGGCGCCACTTGTGGTGTGCTTTGTGCTGGACTCGGCTGCTGCTCTCGAGGAGCCGCGGCTGTCTGAGCTGGCGCAGCCTTTGGTTGACTGGTACTTTGAGCCGGAGATGACGCTGGCTCGCAGTTACTAGAAACAACATTTGCCCCACTGTTATTTGATGGGCGGAACGCCATCATACGCAGCACAATCATTTCCAGACCGACTCGCCCATTTGGCGAGAGAGTCAAATCTTCACGACCTTTCAATGCAATTTGGTAGTAAAGCTGAACGTCTTGCGGACTTAGTGCTTTACTCAACAACTCGATTTTTTCTGCATCTGGCTGCGCTCGGTCTAGCGACGCTGGCAGCGCTTGATACATCGCAATTCGATGAAGCTGTGTTGCGACTTGCTGCAACAAACCATCCCACTCAACACCATTTGCTGCTAATTGCTGGATTTTATCCATGGCTTGTTGAGGTTGCTTGCTACTGATTGACTCTAGTAAGTGAATCGCTTGGTCGGTATCAATCGTCCCCAACATGTGGCTGACAATATCGGTTTGCACCGCACCGTTACCTAAAGCAATTGCTTGATCGGTCAAGCTAAGAGCATCACGCATACTGCCATCTGCAGCATGTGAAATCATACCCAGTGCTTTTGGTTCTGCCGATACTTGCTCTTGACCCAAAATGTAGTCAAGTTGCTGATGAATATCATCAACGCTGATCGGTTTGAGATGGAACTGTAGACAACGCGACAATATAGTAACAGGCAGCTTTTGTGGATCGGTTGTCGCGAGTAAGAACTTCACATACTCTGGCGGCTCTTCCAGGGTTTTCAACAACGCATTGAAAGAGTGACGCGATAGCATGTGCACCTCATCGATGAGGTACACTTTAAAACGTCCACGAGCAGGTTTGTATTGAACGTTGTCTAACAGTTCGCGAGTGTCTTCAACTTTAGTACGTGATGCCGCGTCGATTTCAAGAAGATCGACAAAGCGACCTTCATCAATTTCACGACAAGTATCACACTTACCACAAGGTGTCGCGGTAATGCCGGTTTCGCAGTTCAAGCCTTTGGCAAACAGCCTACCGATACTCGTTTTACCCACACCACGAGTCCCGCTGAACAGATAAGCATGGTGTAAACGGTTTTGCGCCAGTGCGTTTTCCAACGCCGTCAGGACATGTTTTTGTCCGACAACTTGGTCAAACTGATTAGGACGCCATTTTCGCGCTAAAGCTAAATAACTCATTGAATGTATTAATGTCCTTCAAAATCGCAGATGCTGTACACGTTTAGACCTAGTGCTTCTAAACGTTTATCGCCACCGATTTCTGGTAGGTTGATAACGAACGCAGCGTGCTCAACTTCACCACCCAGTTGGCGAATCAGCTTAGTCGTCGCTTCAATAGTACCGCCCGTTGCCAATAAATCGTCGACAACCAGTACTTTGTCGCCTTCAACGATGGCATCTGTATGGATTTCTAGTGTATCAACGCCGTATTCAAGCTCATAAGATTGAGCAACAGTAGGGCGTGGTAGCTTGCCTGGTTTACGCACTGGTACAAAACCAACACCTAGCTCAAGCGCTAAAGGCGCGCCAAATAGAAAGCCACGAGCTTCCGTACCCACAACCTTGGTAAAGCCCATATCTTTGTAACGTTCAACAAGTAAGTTGATCGTCGCTTGGTATGCTTTCGCGTCTTCAAGAAGGCTCGTCACATCACGAAATAGAATGCCTGGCTTTGGGTAGTCTTGGATGCTTTTGATGCTAGATTTGATCAGTGAAATTGTTTCTGTAGTCATAATACCGATTTACTTAGATTGGCTCATCGCCCTCTCTAATCGCAGTATCACGAGGGCAACGAACAATAGGTTTTCACCACTATGTGCTTATTTTCGTAAAAGTCACAGGCGCTGAAAATACAAACGCCCACTCGAAGAGCGGGCACACTATTCTCTACAATCTTAGTGATTTTCTTCTCGGTCAGCAACCAACTCAATCACAGGCAGACGCATAAACCAGCTGAGTAAAACGATTAGCATCACTAAAAGACCAATTTTTACCCAAACGAGGGGGACAACAACGATTGAAACCATGAAACTAAGCGCAATAAAAATCGCACCACGCTTTTTTACTTTTGAAGTAACAGCCCGATGCTTATGCCAATTGCCGAGAATGGGTCCAAACGTTTTGTGGTTATGTAACCATTGATGAAATGCGGGGCTACCACGCATAAAACATGCGCTAGCAAGCAAAATAAAAGGTGTGGTGGGTAAAAGTGGAAGGGCTATGCCGGCTATGCCGAGCACAATACAGAGTCCACCAACAGTATTGAAAAAGTAACGCTTAATACGAATGGTGAACTCCGGTACAAAATAGCTAGATTAAAAGCCTGCGTAACCATTCATTACACGAAGCCAGGTTAGCGTTGCAGGAAGTGTTGGGATCAAAAGAACTGCAATAAAACCTAAAAAGTAAAAAATATTATAAGGCTCTTTAAAATCTTTGTCTGCCATGATGTGTCTTCTCACTAGTTGACTTTGCTTCTCCCAAGGCACAGCGTTAAATTATCGTTGCACAAATGGGTCATTATTGTTTTAAGCGCTGACTATACATTAAACAGCCAAATCTAAACACCAGTAAAAAGTAAGGTTATTAAACTAAACGTATGTTGTTTTGGTGGTTCTAAAAAGATAATAAGCAGCGAAAGGACGCTGCTTATTGGTTTGCAAGTCATAATTATACTAGTCGGGATTTCCGGGTAATACTTAAACTAAAACTTGAAGAACCTAAACACCCGATAGATAACTGTCCTGCAACACTAAGCGGTAAATCGCGGGTGATGAAGTTTTTCATACTTCCTCCCCCTAAACGGTTACCTGCTGCGATGTGTTGATTCGTATTTCCGTCAGACCAATGGCTATCTAAACCCGCAGGCAATATAGAGACCGAGGATGAAGCGAGGTCGGCGACACCAAACACAGCATTGACTGCACCCGCACACTCCGAACACTCAATTCCTTTTTCAATGATCCCTACCATGTCCTTGAGATCAGCACTGAAACTTTTCAAGTTACGGAGATAGTCGTCAAACAATGCCCTAACGAGCAATGTCGTCGCAACTCCATCATTAGCTTGGGAAGCAGAATCAACTAGATAAAACGCAAATTGACCATTCATTAACCAACGATAATCGAAAACCAAGGGCATCACATCCGTCGATTGCAATAAACGGTACGAGCAGCGCCAATCTCCCTGAGCAGCATCCTTTTCTGGCAATAGAGCTTGCAGTAAATCTCTTGCCGCACTCGGATTCTGTTGTAAATATTCCAGATGCCAATACAGCTCTTGTTCATCTGGGATTTCACCACCATCATCAACCCTGAACCACTGACTTGAAAAGTCACGTTGTTCTGAGAAGTGGCTATCGGTATCTTCTAGCGTATTCTCTATCGCCTGAGATAGGTGCTCATAATTACCTATCGGTTTAGGAAGAAAATCTTTAATACCAAATCGCAACGCTTTCGCGACATCGGACATTTCATCCGTGCCTGATACCACGATAAGCGGCATATATGGGTATTCGAGACTAACTTCTTCGACGAACTCGATACCATCTAAGACCGGCATCGATAAATCACATAAGATAAGATCGGGTTGGCATTCCCTGAGTTGTTGAAGCGCTTCTAGGCCGTTTTCTGCTTCTACTACTTTAAAACCCTGACTTTCTAAATAGGCATTGGTTACTTTACGAAATATTGGATCATCGTCCACCAACATTATTAGTTTTTGATTAATCACTTCCTGTGCCGAGACCATTGCCGTTTGACTGTGAGTCTTAAACATACCTTTATCCCTCACAAAGCTCAGTCAAAAAAACAGATTTATTATTAAGTCATTATTTTTGTTGTGTTTACTTCCAGCAAAACGTGTCACAGCAAGACCTGAGGCCGCTTTGCCTTGTTATAAAACTTAGCTCGGAAACTGCATTAATACAAATATTACGGCGTATAACAGTATTTACTCAAACAGGGTTGCTGTGTTCAAATGATGCAACATGTTGACTTAAAGCAAGCTTTGATCACAAAGTTAATTATAAATTAACCGTAATCGGTAATTTAATGTGTCTGGAAATATGAAATTAGATGACTTAAACCTGTTTCGACTGGTTGTCGAAAATGGGAGCTACACCGCAACTTCGCGAAAAACCATGATCCCGGTTGCGACCATCACCCGACGCATTCAAGCGCTAGAAGACTCTGTCAATCTTCGACTATTGAACCGTCATGCTCGCAAACTTTCGCTCACTGAAGCAGGGGAACGTTTTTACCATGAGTGCTCTCCTTTACTACAAAGGCTAACAACCGCAGCAGAGGAAATCACTGACGACTGCCGAGGAGCATCCGGCAAGATTAAGATATCCGCGCCTTACAACTTAACTAAACGAATGATGATGCCGATGTTCAACAGCTTTATGAAGCAGTACCCGGACATCAACATTGAGCTAACGACAGAGAATAATGCGGACAAGCTTGACCCTACTGAATGGGATGTAATTTTTCGAGTGGGACCGCAACGCGACTCTAGCCTCATCGCGCGTAAGATTGGCGAAGTGAAGGATATTCTCGTTGCAAGCCCTGACTATCTAACCTCAAATCCTGCGCCACACCATGCAGAAGAGCTCTCTAACCATTCATTGCTAAAAGGGTACCCACTTATTAAGTGGACCTTGATTAATAGCAAAGGCGAGTCTGTGGTGAATGTTGATCGTGGTCGTTTTCAAGCAAACGCGCTCAATGTGGTGCGCAGTGCTTGTTCCGAAGGTTTAGGCATCACACTAATGCCAGATGTCATGATCAAAGAGTACATCGAGAGCGGCGATTTGGTACGCGTACTGCCAGATTGGAGTGCAAACCCGCGCGACATTTATATGCTTTACAACCACAAAGACCACCTGCCAGAGAAAGTTCGCCTCTTTATTGACTTTGTGATCGCTTATAACATTCACTAATTAAGTAGCGAAAACAAAAAACCAGAGCCGAAGCTCTGGTTTTTTTACGACTTAAGAAAACGCACCCTATGCGCCTTCGTTATGAAGCTCTAGGTTTGCTAAATCCTGTTGGATTTCAAGTTGTGTTTTCGCATCATCGTTACGAAGACCATCTAAAAAATCTAGGTATTGTTGGTCAATATCACCCGTTACGTATTCCCCGTTAAACACGGATGTATCGAACTGAGTAATGTCTTGGTTTCCAAGACCGACTGCCTCTACCAAATCTTCTAGACGTTGATAAATAAGCGCATCGGCACCAATCTGCTTACAAATTGTATCGTTGTCACGGCCATGGGCAATAAGCTCTGTAGCACTTGGCATATCAATGCCATATACGTTCGGGAAACGAACTTCAGGGGCCGCTGAGACCATGTACACTTTCTTGGCACCAGAATCACGAGCCATCTCAATAATCTGCTCTGACGTTGTACCACGAACAATAGAGTCATCCACCAGCAACACGTTCTTACCTTTGAATTCCGAACGAATAGCATTCAACTTGCGACGTACTGATTTCTTACGTTGTTGCTGGCCAGGCATGATAAACGTACGTCCAACATAACGGTTTTTCACGAAACCTTGGCGATAAGGGATATCGATCGCTTGAGCGATTTGCAGTGCAATGTCGCAAGACGTTTCAGGGATAGGAATGACAACATCGATATCAAGGTTTGCGTAATCTTCACGAATACGTTCGCCCAGCTTTTTACCCATTTCAACGCGAGCGCTGTATACCGAAATTTTATCGATGAACGAATCCGGACGAGCAAAGTATACGAACTCGAAAATACAAGGGTTAAGCTTAGGATTATCTGCACACTGCTTCGTATAAAGCTCACCGTCAAACGTTGCGTAAATCGCTTCACCAGGTGCAACATCACGGACGAAATCAAAACCGACCGCATCCAATGCCACCGATTCAGACGCAACCATGTACTCTGCTCTGCCGTTAACTTCACGCTTACCTAAACACAGCGGGCGAATACCGTGTGGGTCACGAAATGCAATCATACCATGACCAATGATCATGGCGGTCACAGCATAAGCACCGCGAATTGTGCGATGAACATTGGTGACTGCGCGGAATACGTCTTCGGTCGTGACATTTCCTTTTACTGAGTCAATTTCGTGCGCCAGTACATTTAGTAATACTTCAGAGTCTGAAGTGGTATTGATATGACGGCGATCTTTTTCAAACAGCTTCTGACGAACTTCGTTAGCGTTAGTCAAGTTACCGTTGTGGGCAAGTGTAATACCGAAAGGAGAGTTTACGTAGAAAGGTTGAGCTTCTGAAGCACTTGAACTGCCTGCTGTAGGGTAACGAACATGACCAATTCCGACCTCGCCTTGCAGGCGCTGCATGTGTCTTGCTTCAAATACATCCTTGACTAAACCGTTCGCCTTACGCAGACGAAAACGATTGCTTTCTATGGTACAAATACCAGCGGCATCTTGGCCACGATGCTGTAACACCGTTAACGCGTCATAAATAGACTGGTTTACAGGCGTTGTGCCCACGATTCCAACAATACCACACATGTCCTAATCCTCGATTTGCGACAGTAGCTGGCACTACTAGATAGTGCCAGACAGAAAACTTGATGTTGCTTGTAAATGCTCGAAGAATGGGGCGATGATACGGCTGAACTCAGGGATCAACTGTGAATCTTTCCACCAATCCGAGCTTGGGAATGCAGTAAACGCATCCATAAAAAACAGCACCGCAGAAACAATTAAGACTCCGCGTAGACCACCAAATACAATCCCGAGAATTCGGTCCGTACCTGATAGCCCTGTTTTTTGTACCAGTTGACCAATGACGTAATTCACCACTGCACCAACTACCAAGGTTGCGACAAATAACGCCGCAATCGCCGCTCCGTTACGAAACATATCATCTTCGATGTTGGTGAAGTACACCGCCAATTTGGCATAGTAATTACTGGAGATAAAAAACGCTCCGAACCAAATCACCAAAGACAAAGCTTCTTTAGCAAAACCGCGAACTAAACTGATCAGAGCTGAAAATCCGATCACACCTAAAATGATAAAATCTATCCAATTCATCTTTTCTTCATCTTAAGTTGGCGCGCATTTTAACAGAAAAAATGCTGACGCAAACGTTTTCTTATGGATTTAATGGCTTAAATTTAAGCAATTGACCTTTTGAACCTGTAATTTTTTGTAATTCTTGAACTTGTCGTTCAAGTTTACTTTTTGACACATCAGGGCCAACAATCACTCTCGTAAACTCGTTTTCTTTCTTTGTGTGAGCTTGATAACCACGCTTTTGCAAATCCGCGACAAGCGCGACAGCATTTTCGTGATTCTTAAGTGCCATCAACTGAATGATCCAAGCTGAATCTTCATATTGATTTTTCTCTTGAACAGGACGAGTGACGACCTCAACTTGCTCTGGTTGTTTGATGACCTCAGGTTTAGATGTTGGCACTGGCTCGGGCTCAGAAACGGCTACTTGAGCATCCTCACGTTCTTGCACTACAGCTTCAACCGGAGAATCCGGTAACGTAATGTCGTCTTCCACTGGCTCTAATATTTCGAAGTTTTCCACATCACTATCAAGTTCTGGTTTGATAGGAATACTGGCAAATTCTTCTTTGTAGTGCAGTTTCTTACCATCTAGCACATCGGGAAGAACAATGACTCCGACTGCGACTAGAATGATGGTGCCGACTAAACGACTTTGGAATTTACTTGCCATCAAAATACCTTTACTTATTTATTATTTGATTGCCAATGTTCCAATACCTCTCCGACGGTATGGAATGATCCAACCACCAGAATAACGTCTCCTGTCTTTGCGTGGCTTCTCGCACTCTCGAAGGCGTCAACAGGGTTTTCAAAATGAACTTGCCCATCAGGTAAGTATTGGCACAATTCATCAGCGGTCGCCGCTCTCGGTCCAGTAAGCGACGCTGGATACCATTGTGTTGCAACTGGAGTTAGCGCTTCAATGGTTGCTTTAATGTCCTTGTCATGCAGCATTGCAACCACAATATGGATATTCTTACCCAGATATTGTTGCTTCACTCTCTCTACCAAATACTCAGCAGAGTGCGGGTTATGAGCGACATCAAGGACTATTTCAGGTTCGTGATGCAGTACTTGCATACGCCCCGCCAAACGCGCATTATTCAAGCCATTGACAATATTTATGTCAGTGATTTGCAATTCCGAAGCCCCTAGTGCCATCAGTGCAGTGGCTGCATTTTGTAATGGTAGCGATGGGATTGGTAAATCCTCTAACTCAAATGCCCCACTGCTCCATTTCCAACCATTATCAGTTAGTTGGTAATCGTACTGAATACCTACTTGGAAGAACTCAGAACCAATATCGTCAGCATGAGCCGCCACGGTCGCTGGTGGCGTCGGTTGACCACAAATTGCTGGCTTCCCTGAACGGTAAATGCCCGCTTTTTCAAAACCAATAACATTGATGTCATCACCAAGCCAATCCACATGATCGATCGCTAAGCTCGTAATAACAGAAACATCATGGTCAACAACGTTAGTGGCGTCTAGACGGCCGCCAAGTCCTACTTCAAGTAAGACAACGTCAACTTTCTCTACTTGGAAAATACGTAGCGCAGCAAGCGTACCGAATTCAAAGAGGCTAAGGCTAACATCACCACGCTGCTTTTCTACATAATCGAATGCTTCACAGTGCTTGGCATCTACAACGTCAACGCCATTAATGCGTACACGCTCGTTGTAACGAATCAGGTGCGGAGAACTATAAACACCGACTGAATAGCCAGCATCAAGTAAAATGGCTTCCATTAACGCACACGTTGAGCCTTTGCCATTGGTTCCGGCAACGGTGATTACGGTTGGAGCTGGTTTGGTAAGATTGGCTTTGTTTGCTACCGCTTGGACACGGTCTAAGCCTAGATCAATTGCTGAGGAATGAATATTTGCTAAATAATCAAGCCACATCTCTAATGAAGATGTGGCTTGAGGAATTGGGTTTTGGGTCATCTAACTTTAACCATTAAATTCTTTGGTTTTTATGTTAGTTGATACTTTACCCTTTTTCGTCCGCTTCTGGTACAGAATATGGCTCTTCATTTGGAGATTCGTTAACCGAAACCACCAAAGGAGACTTGTGGTTAGTCATCTTAGCGATAAGACCACCCACACGCTGACGCATTTCACGACGGTCAACGATCATATCAATAGCACCGTGATCAAGTAGGAACTCACTACGCTGGAAACCTTCAGGAAGATCTTCACGCACTGTTTGCTCGATTACACGACGACCAGCAAAGCCAATCAGGGCCTTAGGTTCACCGATGTTGATATCACCCAACATAGCCAAACTTGCTGATACACCACCCATTGTAGGGTCAGTTAGAACCGAAATAAACGGCAGACCTTTTTCTGATAAACGCTCAAGCGCAGCACTGGTTTTTGCCATTTGCATAAGAGACATTAATGCCTCTTGCATACGAGCACCACCACTTGCTGAGAAACAAACAAGCGCACAGTTATTTTCAATGGCTGCATCCACGGCTTTCACAAAGCGAGCACCAACGACTGAACCCATTGAACCACCCATAAAGGAGAATTCAAACGCACACGCCACAAGCGGCAGACCAAGCAATTCACCCTGCATAACAACTAGCGCATCTTTCTCGCCGCTGTTTTTTTGTGCAGCAGAGATACGCTCTTTGTATCGCTTAGAATCTTTAAATTTCAGTTTATCCTGTGGCTCAAGTTCAGAACCTAATTCAACTCGATTACCTTCATCTAAAAATGTTTCCAAACGACGACGCGCTTTCATACGCATGTGATGGTTACACTTTGGACAAACTTCTAAGTTACGCTCTAGTTCAGCATGGTATAAAACCTGTTCACAAGAGGTACATTTAGTCCACACACCTTCTGGGATAGAAGCTTTGCGTGAACTTACTAGATTACTTTTCTCTAAAATCTTTTCAAGCCAACTCATGGAAGACCTTTTCTCTCAACTCTTCCGCTTCATTGCGAAAGATATAAATTCGACATAATACCGACGGATTAAACCATATCTTGCAGCTACTGTAGATAAAAAACTGGTTGTACCTATTTTTGATATCGTAAATAGCGTATGTTTTCCGTTCACATTCAATGTAAACACTACCGATATTTTGAAATAAGTTTGTAAAATTAGTTCAAATTATCTGGTAAAAACAGTGGACCGATCGGCACTTCAGGTAACCCAAACTCTTCTGGGTAGTCTACATCTACCAGGTACAGACCTTCCGCTTTCGCTGTCGCACCCGCTAGTTTGCGATCTTTGGCTTCTAATAACCACTTGATCCATTCAGGACTCTCTTCGCCACGTCCAACTTTTATCAAGCTACCCGTGATATTACGAACCATATGATGCACGAACGCATTAGCTTTAATATCAATAACCACATAGTTCCCATGGCGCGTAACATTCAGATGCATCAAGTTTCGAAATGGGCTGCGAGACTGACAATGCGCCGCGCGAAACGACGTAAAATCATTTTCGCCAAGTAGGAACTGCCCTGCTGCATGCATTTTTTTCTCGTCGAGCTCACCATGATAGTGACTAACCCCCGAGTTTAGGATGCCTGGACGTAAAGCATGATTGAAAATAATGTAACGATAACGGCGAGCTGTCGCTGAGAATCTTGCATGGAAATCATCTGAAACTTCCTTAGCCCAACGAACCGCTATATCGCTTGGCATGTTCGCGTTTGCGCCCATGGTCCAAGCTACCATTTTTCGAGTAACGTTGGTATCAAAGTGCACAACTTGTCCCGTGCCATGCACGCCTGCGTCTGTCCGACCAGCACACTGAACTTCAACTGGATGATTAGCGACGACGGACAATGCTTTCTCTAGCTCTTCTTGGACACTTTTCACTTCTCTTTGGCGCTGCCAACCAAAGTAGTTTGTACCGTTGTACTCGATACCTAATGCGATTCTCATCTTAACCTTCGAACTCTAAAATGGGGCGGGAAGTATATACTCAAGTCACCTCAAGTTGCCAGTTTCACCAAGGGTGACATAAAGGTAGCATCCTACTAACGGGACACAAAAAGGGTAGCAAACGCTACCCTTTTGTTTCGGTTTATCGGCCATTAATGGCGTCAATCAGGCTTTTTGCTTCGCGGCGAATATCATCCTCACCGTAAACAATCGCCTCTTCTAGTAGTTTAATCGCCCCTTGAGAATCGTTCATCTCGAGATAGATTTTAGCCAAATCCAGTTTCCCAGCCGCTTCAGCATTGTTATCTACGTCAATATCGCCGATCTCGCCGATAACATCTGGAAACTCGTTCAATCCGACATCGAGCTTAAGGTCTTCTTCTTCGAACTCACCACCTTCTCTGTCGACCTGAGCCATCAATTCATCAATCGTCATAAATTGATTTTTCTTCGGGTCGAAGTCATCCAAGTCGCTTTGCTCTGCCCAGTTTTCTTGCGCGATCTCTGGCTGACTTAGTGCATCACTCGAATTCCAAACATCACGCTGGTCCTCAGGCACTTCTTCAGTAGAACTTACGTTATCAGCAGCGGGTTTAAAGCCATCCCAATCATCTCCAACATCCAGCATGGTTTCAAAATCCATACCTGCACTTGCGATGGTGTCACTGTCTAGTTTACCTTCAAATACTTCTGAGTTTGCGTCTTCCGCAAGAAGGCTAGCCATTGATGATTCATCATCCAAATTACTGAGCGGCTCACCCTCTGTCGCTGTTGGCTGCACTTCTGGGTCAGTATCAAAGCCGTTTTGCTGCGCAAATACTTCAAACAAAGCATCATGATCGTTATCGGCTTGAATAGCTGGTCTCGATGTCTCTGCTTCAACCTTAGGGCTCTCTGACGCACCCTCGTTCATTGACGCGAGAACATCTTCCTCATTGAACTCTGGAAGATCTTGGTCGTCAAAACTTAACTCTTCATCCTCACCGGAGATTGGTTCTATATCTGCAGTCTCAGAGCTCGGTAATTCTGGCTCTTCTTCCATCGACGCCAAGGCATCTTCTTCGCTGAACTCTGGCAAATCGAGCTCATCAAAATTGAACTCTTCTTCGGACTCAGCTGGCAAGTCGGCTTCAACTTGTTCTAGTTCAATGGACTCGGACGTTTCTAACTCCGGCTCATCCACCATAGACGCCAATGCGTCTTCTTCACTAAACTCAGGAAGATCCAGCTCATCAAAATTGAATTCATCTTCTGATTCAGCTGGCAAGTCGGCTTCAACCTGTTCTGGCTCAACGGACTCGGACGTTTCTAACTCCGGCTCATCCGCCATAGACGCCAATGCGTCTTCTTCACTAAACTCAGGAAGATCTAGCTCATCAAAATTGAATTCATCTTCTGATTCAGTTGGCAAGTCGGCTTCAACTTGTTCTGGTTCAACGGACTCGGACGTTTCTAACTCCGGCTCATCCGTCATAGACGCCAATGCGTCTTCTTCACTAAACTCAGGAAGATCCAGCTCATCAAAATTGAACTCTTCTTCGGACTCGGTTGGTAAGTCGGCTTCAATTTGTTCTGGTTCAACGGACTCGGACGTTTCTAACGCAGGTTCGCCAGCCATAGATGCTAGAGCATCTTCTTCGCTGAATTCTGGAAGATCTAGCTCATCAAAATTGAATTCATCTTCTGAATCGTTGGTCGACTCAGTTTCCGGCTCCAATTCAGGTTCATCCAGTAGCCAATCTTCTTCTTGTGGAACACCGAATTCATTTTCTATTGTATTTGGTGTCGGCGTGAAGGCTGGAATGTCTTCCTCTTGCTCAACGTGAGGCTGTACCTCAGCATCGGACTCCACGGATGGTTCTTGTGTTGAATCAGTATCGGTAGCCTCTTGTTGTAGTGATGAAGCTTCCTCTATCTCCGTTTGTGTTTTTTCAACTTGCTGCGGTAAATCGTCTTCACTATCAAATAGAGCGTCAAGTTCAGCAGAAAAATCCGCTTTTTCTTGTTCTGTTGGCAGAAGTTCTTCACTGTCTGACTCAAATAGGTCGTCTAGCTCGCTCATTAAAGGATCATTCTCTGGTGAGAGGTCCTCTAAATCACCAAGAAATTCATCGCTGCTAAATGGCTCTGAGGCAGCCTCTGGCTCGGTTAATGGTTGATCTTCTACAGCTTGTTGCGTGTCTGGCTGGCTTTCACTTAATAAAGCGTCGATGTCCAACCCAGACTCAATGTCCTGATCTTCATGAGTTTGTTCTGACCCAACTACGGGAGATGGCTTTTCGTCGGCGTCTGGCTCACCAAAACCAAGTGATTTCAGTAACTCTTCCTCTTCCGATTTATTCTGCTCTGGGCTCTCGTCCTCTCGAATCAGATCATCAAACGGATCTAAATCAGCTTCAGTCTCTTCATCAAGTTCAGAGGTAACATCATCAATGAGTTCGTCCAGTAAGTCTGTGCTATCTGCGTCTAACTCTTCGATCGAGTCATCACCTTCAAAACCAGAGATTGCTTCTAGCTCGTTTAGTGGATCAAACTCGTCTGTGTCATCTTCATCAAAATCAATGAGTTCATCGAGTAGCTCTGTACTGTTTTCATCTAGAACAGGACCTTCATTGGCGTCAGCTTCTCGAACTTCCGATTCACTAGCCGGTTGTTCATACTGGGCCAATAGCTTATCGATATCGTCGTCAGATGCCTCTCCTACACTAAAGTCATCATCCGAAACGGGCTGTTTTAACTCAGGCTCATCAGTATCTAAATCGAAGTCATCGTTGCCAAGTTCAGCAAACAAGTCATCAAGCATATCCTGGTCGACAGTGTCACTTGGTAACTCTTCTGACGGCTCATCGGCTGCAAGTAACTCGGCAAATGCGTCGTCTGAAAGCGAGTCTGATTTCTCATTCGCATCATCCGAAAGATCGAAGCCAGACTCATCGTCATCGAGCACTTCTAGTTCTGGAGCAACCTCATCTAAGGCTCGCTCCATTTCTTCTAAACCAAGCGCCTTTTCTTCGCCGTTGACTTGGATACCATTGTTCGATGACTCAAACTCATCCAGACCAACATCTAGGTCACCGTCATCGCCAATATCTGCAAATGGGTCATCGTCCCCTTCCAGATTGAAATCAAGTTCTTCATCGTCGAGGTTAGCAAAGACGTCTTCTTCTAAATCTGACTTCTCTTCTTGTAAAGACTGTGTGTTGATATCTTCATCTGCAAACAATTCATCATCAAGCGTGAGCTCTTCATCCAGCTCATCCGCCGCCGCTAAACCGATTGGCGCCGCAAGAGGATCAACGTTTTGCTGTTCCTGCTCAACCGCTTCTTCTCTCGCTTTAGAGCGTCGACCAAGCAGCATAACGACTAGCAAGGCGAGCAAAGCACCAGGAATTAATGCCGCAAGACCAACAAGCCAACCATTCGACAAAATTTTGTCCATGGTGCTTGGTTGCATGCGTTGTTGTTCAGCAAGGCGCTGGCGCTCTTCAGCAAGCAGTTTCTCGACTTCTGAGCGAATGCGTTCTTCGTCATTCAGCTCGCTTTTCAAAGTTTCGACTTCGCTTTGCACTTCTGACAGCATCAATCGAAGACGATGGTTCTTCTCTTCTAATGAGTCTAATTCACTTTGTGAGCCTTGAAGTTTGTCCTTTAGCGCACTGACCTGCTTTTCACCCTGCGGAGAGGTGGTTACTGGTGGCGCAGGGATGACGGGTATTGTTTTCGGAGTTGGTTTTGGCTCCGTTGCTGCCACTGTCTCTGGCTTAGCCGCAGGCTTGGGTTCTACTTTAATTTGTGGCTTTGGTTGCTCGGTGACTCGTTGTGCTGGCGTCGCTCTATTTGTCGGCTTCGGCTGTTTTAACTTAGCTTCATGCGCCTTCATAATCGCAACAGCTTGCGCTGTGGTCGCGCTTTGCACTTGCTCTAGAGAAGGTACTCGTAGCCGACTACCTGGGATCAATTCATGAATGTTTTGGTTCTCAAACGCTTGAGGGTTAATTCGGTAAATGGCAAGAAGCGTTTGTTGAACGGTAACACCGCGTGAAGGTCGTAATTCTGAAGCGATCGACCATAGTGTTTGATTTTCACCAGTCGGACCAAAGAAACGTGACGGTTGAGTATTCGCAGGAGGAGCAGGTAATGCTCGCTCAATATCTTCAGCATAGCTCGGAGATGATTGCACTTCACCAGACGGTCCAACAAGACGAATTCCTTCGGCTTGAACCACTGATGATGTCTGAGTCGCGCTCATCAACACAAGGGCTGCTAACAAACGCTTATAATTTTGACGCATAGAAGGCTCAGTTTTGTGCTAAATACAATTTGAAATGGTGATCGGTTAAATATATCGGATATCGCATGCAAAACTATAGCGTTGAGAATAAAAAATGTGTGGCTCTCGCCATATTCGTACTAATCTCACACTATTTTGTTTCGTTCGTACAAAAAAGCCTCGCACTGTGCGAGGCTTTGAAATGAATTGTAAACGACTTAGTAGTAATCGCGGATCAGAACTTCTGCGATTTGCACCGCGTTAGTTGCCGCGCCTTTACGCACGTTATCAGCAACAACCCACAGGTTTACTCCGCTATGATGGCTGATATCGTTACGGATACGGCCAACCATTACATGGTCTTTACCGCCCGCATCGCGAACTTGTGTAGGGAAGTCTTCACCGTGGAACACTTCGATACCGTCAGTTTGTTCAAGCAAGTTAACGACTTCTTGTGCATCGATAGGTGAACGAGTCTCAATGTGAAGTGCTTCTGCGTGACCGTAGAATACAGGAACACGTACACACGTTGGATTGACTGTGATTGATGGATCGTTAAAGATCTTCTGTGTTTCCCACACCATTTTCATTTCTTCTTTGGTGTAGCCGTTTTCCATCATTTGATCGATTTGTGGAATACAGTTAAACGCGATCTGTTGAGAGAATTGCTTCTTGTCTGCAGGCAGACCGTTTAGCAGCTTCGCCGTTTGACCTGCTAGCTCATCGATACCCGCTTTGCCTGCACCAGACACCGATTGGTAAGTTGATACGTTAATACGCTCAATACCCACCGCATCGTGAATTGGTTTTAGTGCCACCAGCATTTGGATGGTTGAACAGTTCGGGTTCGCAATGATGTTACGGTTACGAAACTCTGCAATCGCTTCTGGGTTTACTTCAGGCACAACAAGAGGAATGTCGTACTCGTAACGGAAGTGTGATGTATTGTCGATAACAATCACGCCTTCATCAGCGGCAATTGGAGCCCACTTGGCTGATAGCTCACCACCAGCAGAAAACAGTGCGATATGCGCTTGAGACCAATCAAACTCTTCTACGTTTTGAACGCGTACCGTTTTACCATTGAAGCGGTAAGTCTTGCCTTCGCTGCGCTCACTCGCGAGTAGGAAGATTTCGCCTACTGGGAATTTGCGCTCTTGAAGCACATCCAAAATTGTTTCACCGACCGCACCGGTCGCACCTAAAATGGCAACATTATATTGCTGGCTCATTGACTTACCTCAATCTGAAAACCTAGTTCTGCTAATGGAGCAAGGTTACATGTTTTGTTACCCACTAGCGTGACAGCGCTGTATTCACGGCGATCCCAGTAGTTTTTACGCATCAGGTCAAAAGCGCCTGGCTTACTGATTTCACGGCGGAAAAGAGCGTCATCTCTACGCACATCATAGATTAACTGCGTGATGTTATGCAGTGTTGCTTCGTCCCAAGCTCTGTCCAATACCATAGTAGGAACAGGCGCGGTTGGCAGTAAATCGCTGGCATGCGCACGTAATTCGTTATTTAAGAACTCACAATAGCTGTTGAAAATCATCGTTGTACCGCGAGCTTTCCCTTCCAAGCCGTAGCCTGCAACGTGAGGGGTTGCGAATGCTAGCAGAGGCAGAAGCTCCATATCAACCTCTGGTTCAAATTCAAATACGTCGAGTGCCGCTGTAAAGCCATCATTTTTCAAAAGACGTTGCTTCAAAGCAGCGTTGTCAACGATGGGACCTCGAGCCGCGTTAATCAAAATTTGATCGCTGCGGAGACCATTTAATACCTTCTCATCAATCAAATGATGCGTTGGGTATGGGCCATCTTTGGTGATTGGCGTATGTAGTGTAATGATGTCTGAGCTTTCAATCAGTTCTGTCAACGGAGTAAAGCTACGAGGATCACCAGCCTCTTGTTTGAATGGGTCATTGATGAGAACTTTAATACCCATGCCTTTCAAACATTTCTCTAGGTAGCTACCTACTTGGCCTGCACCAATAATACCTACCGTCTTGTCAAATACCGAGAAACCTTGTTGCTGAGCGAGCACCATCATCACGCTGAACGCGTATTCCGCCACACCCACTTTGTTACACCCTGGCGCCGCAGTGAAGAAAATGCCTTTCTCTTTTAAGAGTGCTTGGTCAACATGATCCATGCCTGCCGTGGCCGTACCAACAAACTTCAGCTTGTTTGCTTTGCTGATCAGGTCAGCATTCACTTTGGTGACTGAGCGAATCATTAGGGCATCAACATCCACTAAATCATCGGCGGTCAGTGTACGACCTGGTTTTAGAATTACGTTACCGAGTTGGCTGAATAGCTCTTCAGCATACGGCATATTTTCATCAACAATAATTTTCATAGCGCCAGCGTTCTAACATCCATTTGTAAGAGTTCGTTTATTCGCAAGATGCGAAACTAAAGCGATTGTGCCCTTTTCCCGAAAAATCTCAAGATATAACACCAATAAACCTCAAGGAGGTAACTCCTATAGAATCGATTGCCGGGAAGCCTAGAGAAAAGCAGAAACAGAGAAAAGAAAAAGCCCGGCTAAATAGCCGGGCAAAGTTCCAGAACAAAAGGATCCTATCCCGCTCTCCATGGGATAGAGTCTGCGTCTGTTCGATCAGTGTGACTGATCAAGCTCTGGAAACTGGATTGTTGGCGTTTACAGTACTCTCGCAAGGCGCCAACAAATTCAGTTAACCTTGGTACTTTTTAATAACCAAAGTTGCGTTTGTGCCGCCAAAGCCAAAGCTGTTTGACATTACGGTCGTTAACTCTGCATCACGTGCTTCTGTCACTATGTCCAGACCTTGTGCTGCTTCGTCCAAGTTTGAAATATTGATGCTTGGAGCAATGAAGTTTTTGTCTAGCATAAGTGTTGAGTAAATTGCTTCGTGCACGCCCGCTGCGCCGAGTGCGTGGCCAGTCATTGCTTTTGTTGCAGAGATTGCAGGGCTGTTCTCACCAAACAATTGTTGGATAGCACCAAGCTCTTTCACGTCACCAACTGGTGTCGATGTACCGTGCGTGTTGATGTAATCCACACCATCAACGTTTTGCATCGCCATCTTCATACAACGAATTGCGCCTTCACCTGATGGCGCTACCATGTCGTAGCCATCTGATGTCGCACCGTAACCTACGATTTCACCGTAGATTTTCGCGCCACGTGCCAGTGCGTGCTCTAGTTCTTCAATAACCAGCATGCCGCCGCCGCCCGAGATAACAAAACCGTCACGGTCTGAATCGTATGTGCGAGATGCTTTGTCTGGCGTGTCATTGTATTTGGTTGACAGTGCGCCCATCGCATCAAACATCATAGTTTGAGACCAATCTAGCTCTTCGCCGCCACCAGCAAAAACAATATCTTGTTTGCCTAGTTGAATAAGCTCCATAGCATGGCCGATACAGTGTGCAGATGTTGCACATGCAGAGCTCATTGAGTAGTTCACGCCACGAATCTTAAATGGCGTAGCAAGACAAGCAGAAACAGTAGAAGACATAGTACGAGGAACCATGTAAGGACCAACTCGCTTTACGCCTTTTGCACGCATCGTGTCTGTCGCTACCGTTTGATTGTATGCAGAAGCACCGCCAGAACCTGCAACGATACCGGTACGATCGTTTGAAACCTGCTCTTCTGTAAGACCAGCGTCTGCGATTGCCTGCTCCATTGATAGGTATGCATAAGCAGCCGCATCACCCATAAAGCGCATCTGCTTACGGTCGATGTGTTCCGCCGGGTTGATTTTTAGGTCACCCCATACTTGCGAACGAAGACCGTGTTCTTTGAACTGCTCAGATGCAGTGATGCCAGATTTGCCCGCTTTAAGAGACGCTAGAACTTCTTCGACGTTGTTACCGATACTTGAAACAATACCCATACCGGTGATTACGACTCGTTTCATTATGACATTCCTATAATTCAAAAATCCGCTAGATGATAACTAAGATAGTCAACAAAAGTGGTCAGCTTTCCCATAAATTCGTACAATCGCCCCATTCTTACCGCGCCAAATCACAAATTTGCACCATTATGACTTCAATAAAAAACGCAGAACTTGGTTGGAACGAAGCTGGTACTCCGGTTTCAGACCAATTTGATGATGTTTACTTCTCTAACGTAAACGGTCTTGAAGAGACACGCTACGTTTTCTTAAAACAAAATCATCTCCCAGAAAGATGGCAGGAATTTGACCAAAGACGTTTTGTCATTGGTGAAACAGGATTTGGCACGGGATTAAACTTCTTAGCAGTATGCCAGTGGTTTAGTGAGTTTCGTCGTCAGCATCCGGACGCAACATTGAAAGAGCTGCATTTTATTAGCTTTGAAAAATACCCATTAAGCAAAGCCGATTTAAAGAAGGCGCATGAAGCTTGGCCTGAGCTAGCTGAGTACGCGGAAAAGTTACAAAAGCACTACCCTGCCGCTGTGCCGGAGTGTCATCGCATTGTTTTAGAAGACGGCGCAATCACACTCGACCTTTGGTTTGGTGACATTAAAGACTGCATGCCGCAAGTTCCATACAACGAACAAGGTTTGATTGATGCTTGGTTCTTAGATGGATTCGCGCCAAGCAAAAACCCAGAAATGTGGAACCAAGGCCTGTTCAACAACATGGCAAAGCTAGCCAAGCAAGATTGTACAGTTGCCACGTTTACCGCAGCAGGCTTTGTACGTCGTGGTTTGAACGAAGCTGGCTTTACAATGAAAAAGGTGAAAGGTTTCGGCACTAAGCGAGAAATGATCGCCGGCTCTATGGAGCAACGTGAAAAGCAGTCGAACCATCTCCCTTGGTTCAATCGCTCAGCATCTAGCAATCTTGATTCGATTGCCATCATTGGTGGTGGTATAGCTAGCGCGGCGTTAGCGAAAACGTTAGTTCGTCGTGGCCAAAACGTCACCCTTTACTGTAAAGACAAACAACCAGCCAAAGGAGCTTCAGGCAATCGACAAGGAGCCGTTTATCCACTGCTTAATGGCCCGCACACGGGTGTTTCACGAGTGTTTGCTCCTGCATTTTTGTTCGCACGTCAGTTTGTTGAACAAGCAGCACAAGAGATCGATTTTGATCATGACTGGTGTGGCGTGACTCAGTTGATGTGGGATGACAAATCCACAGACAAACTGGAGAAAATACTTACGGGTAACTTCACACCAGAGCTCATTCAAAAGCTGTCCGCCGAGGAGACTGCGAACACTATCGGGTTACCTATTGATATGGCATCTGTGCACTACCCAATGGGAGGGTGGCTGTGCCCTGCCGAGTTAACTCGTGGGTTAATTAAACAATTGGAGCAGACGTCGTTACTCTCAACGAAGTTTGAACACCATGTTGAGGCATTAGATTGGGATGAAAAGCGTCAGCTCTGGCTACTAACGGCGAGTGGTCAAACATTTGAGCACTCAACGGTTGTGATTGCGAACGGCCATGAGTTCCAGACATTGAGTCAAACCGCTTCCCTACCTATGGGACAAGTGAAAGGACAAGTCAGTCACGCGCCAGCAACCGAAACGCTGAGTCAGCTGAAAACGGTGTTGTGTTACGACGGTTACATGACACCTGTTAACCCAAGTAATCAACACTTGTGTATCGGTGCAAGCTACGACCGCAGTCACCTTGACTACGAATTTGATGAAAACGCCCAAAAAGATAATGCGGAAAAGCTAGTGAAATGTGTACCGAATCAAACATGGGCAAAAGAGGTAGATATCACTGATAATCAATCTCGCCAAGGTATTCGTTGTGTTAGCCGAGATCACTTACCATTTGTCGGGAATGTGGGTGACTTTGAGACGATCAAAACGCAATACGCCAACTTACAAAATCAAAAAGAAGAAGAGGTAGAAACCATTCATCAGTACCCTAACCTATTCTGCTTCTTAGGTTTAGGATCTCGTGGACTGAGCTCTGCACCATTATTAGCTGAAGTGTTGGCCTCCCAGATCTGTGGGGACCCGCTGCCATTACCTGTTGATATATTGACCGAACTTCACCCAAGTCGAATGTGGGTTCGTAAACTAAGAAAAGGCAAAGCCATTACCGAGCTGTAAGAGTATTCTCTCGTTTTAATTCCCGACACAGATACGTGTCGGGAATCGCTAACTCATTAAGTCGCTCGTACTGAGATTACTTCAGCAGTGCAACTGCCTGTTTCACTTGCTCTGCCACTTCTGGGTTTACAACCTTACCCGATTCCACGTCAAAATTTTCGTAGAAGCTCGGCACAGATAACGATGCCTTTACATCCGCGCCAAAAAATTGAGCAGAACCTGTCGCCGCCGCAAGAACACTTTGTGCACCACCGGGACCTGGGGAAGTTGCTAAATAAACGACAGGTTTGTTTTGAAATACATTACGCTCAATGCGCGTCGCCCAATCGAACAAGTTTTTATAGGCCGCTGGGTACGAACCGTTATGCTCTGCGAAGGAAACAACGATAGCGTCAGCCTTCGCCAAGTCACGTAAAAACGCGACAGCCCCTTCAGCTTGACCTATTTCTTTCTCTTTGTCCTCGCTAAACATTGGCGCTTGATAATCGTTTAAGTCTAGAACATTCACTTGAGCGCCTTCGACTTGATTTGCTGCGTATGTAGCAAGTAGTTTGTTGATTGAGGTAGAGCTGGTAGATGCACCAAATGCGACAATTTTCATGGTTGTAATCCTTTGTTCACGTTTTATGCTGATCAGAATAAAAGTTGAACAGTTTCGCTACAACCACAAAAATTTTATGGAAAGGTTCGAATTTTTCGAAGTAGTAAATTGCTAGGATTAAATAAAGGGAGAACGCTGCTTAGGGATTAAGCCTGAGCCTGGAGCTCTTGCCACAAATCACTGACAATCACGCGATCGGCCGGGCTTAACTCGGTACGCGCATCTTCTAAGCTGCTCTCAATGCGTGACTTCAGCTCAGTAATATCGCTAATCCCTTCTTCTTCACAAGACGCCGCGGATAAAGAGATGTGACCACGTAAATAACCACCAGCAAACAATTCATCGTCAGATGCTGTTTCAATTCGAGCATCAATCAGTTCCAGTAGTTTTTCTTCAAATTCAATAATCATGGTGTATCTCTGAGGTTATTAGTGGTTATTTAACGCAAAAGTCCGACGCTTCCAATGGCTTAGTTTGATAAAATGCGCGCAGGGCATCAGAAAGCATTTTCACTCGCAAAGGCAAGCCAACGTCCAAAATACCTAGCACTTCTTTATGCACTTTTTTCATAAAGCCGAGCCTATCTGGTTCAAAATCGCCGTGTAGATTGTCACAACTCACCGTAAAAGGGAAGCCAGCGCTTTGTGCCAGAATCCATTCATAAGCTTGAGGTCGCACTTCAACTTTCTCAAACTCCGCTTGAACTTCTGCTGTTCGCCCATCAGGTTCATACCAATAACCAAAATCTTCCAGCAAACGACGCTCTGGACCAGCCACACACCAATGCGAGA